>CALUWA010000036.1 GCA_944324365.1 Candidatus Gastranaerophilales bacterium | reverse complement strand
TGAATTTCCTTCTTGCTCCCGGAGTTTCGCCTATTGGCTTTCGCCAAGCCGGCTCCATCCGCTCGCCCCCCGGACTCGCTTTGCTCCGTCCGTCCGGAAATTCGCTATCCTCTGATGCCAAGTTTCTTGATTAATTCTCTGTATCCTTCAAGATTTCTGCTCTTGAGGTAAGAAAGTAATCTTTTTCTTTTACCAACCATCATTAAAAGACCTCTTTTTGTAGCGAAGTCTTTTTGATTGGATTTTAAGTGTTCAGTCAGTTCGCTGATTTTTTTAGTATACATAGCAATTTGTACTTCAGCTGAACCGGTATCTTTTTCGTTAGCACCAAATTCTTTAATGATGTCTTGTTTGTTTTTCAAATTGATTGACATAATAATTTTTCCTTTATTTTGTATGAGTACCAATTTGGCGTAAGCACTCTACGAGCCAATCATAATATGGTAAATTAAAAAAATCAATACATGTTATGAATTGTAAATAAGCGGTTTTAAACTAACCTAACATATTGATACTTGCATCAGCAAGCATTCCTGACTGGAATGCCCGCAGTGAAGCTTTTGAATCCGCAACCATGTGCTCGCCTGCAATCTCGCGGGCTAATGTAGCATTTGAGGTGTTTTTCATCAAATTGTTCAACTTAACCTGCGCATTTGCAATGTTACTTTCAAGTAATGTTCCTGTATTTCCTGCAGCATATTCATTTTGCAGTCTTTCAAGCTGGGCTTCTGCTGCCTCCTGCGCTGCAACGGCCTGCTGTTCAGCTTGGCGTGCAAGTTCATATGTTGCTTCGCTTACTTCTTTTTTCTTATCTGCTTCTTTTGAACGTGTCCATATGCTTTCACGAATAGAATTTGGTATTGACATAAAGTCTTTATTCTTTGCCAATTCATGCAAAGAAGTAGATTGCATTTCTTTTACATATGCAGTCAGGAAATTCTGATAATTCCCGCCGTATTCCTTTTGCAATTCCGGGCTTTTTTCAAATTGCGATAGTGTTACAAATTCTACTGATGCCATAGCAATTCCTTTTTCTCTTATACTCTATATATATAAAGTATTTTTCTTCCGAAAAATTGCCTGATTTACCACAGTTATGTTAACTTTTGTTACATAAGCTGTTTGCTGCTGTTTTGTTTTTTAAATTATAAATTTATGTGAAGATATCAATCAATTGTAACGGAATGTAAAAATAAATTTACAATGGGCTGAAACCCGCTTATAATCCCTCATAGGATAGGATAGGATAGGATGGGGTGGGTGTTCTTTACTTTGTTTCGGTAGTTTTCTATACTCGACTTGTAGGTAAAGAAAGGAGATATTTATGTCAACAATGAATGACAACACCGCTAACAGAACATTTTCAAATTCTGAAGGTTCTTATACACTTAGCGAAGACGGTCAATCTGTAATTGCAAATTGGAACGATGGTACTACCGATATATTGCCGGTTGTTCCGGAAGGAACTCCGGGGGCCGTTTATGCTCCTGATTATGTAGAAGGTGCTCCGGGCATCTGGGTTGATGTATCAGGCAACTAGTTTTATATAGATTACTTTTTAAAGGGGCATTAATTTTTAATGCCCTTTTGTATTTTAAATTTTATGGATAGAAAAGAACTTAAGAGAAAAATTTTTTGGAAGTATTTCTTTCGCAAGGGCAGATTTCTGAATTTTAAAAATCCGAGACTTTTTACGGAAAAAATTCAATGGTTAAAAGTTTATGACTGCACTCCGATAAAAACAAAGCTTGCCGATAAAATTCTTGTGCGGGACTGGGTTAGAGAGCAGATTGGAGAAGAATATCTTAAAAATATTTACGGGGTTTATGACAGATATGAAGATATAGATTTTTCAAAATTACCGCGGGAATATGTTATAAAAACAAACCATGCTTGCAAAATGCAGATACTTGTAATTGAAGGTGCTTACCCGTTTCCGGCTTACAAAGATGTTTTTAATAATTACCTGAAAATTAATTACGCATACAAAAGCGGCTACGAAATGCAGTATGAAAAAATTGTACCGAAAATCTTTGTAGAAGAATATATTAAAAATACAAACGAGCTTTTTGAATATTTGATTTTTTGTTTTAACGGCGAGCCAAAACTTATCCTTTTTGCTTCCGGAAAACGCAACAATGATATTCGCTGCACAATGTTTGATACGGATTGGAATAATCTTCATTTCAATTACGGCGGAAAGCTCCATGACGAAATTATTCCCTGTCCGAAAAATTTTGATAAAATGCTTGAGATTGCACGTAAATTATCAAAAGATTTTAAATTCGTGAGGGTAGATTTGCATAACATTGATGGCAGGATTTATTTTGGAGAAATGACCTTCACACCCGCAAGCGGTTATATGAAATTTTCTGATCCTAAATATGACAAAATTCTCGGAAATATGCTGGATTTAAATAAATGACAAAACTTTCAATAGTAATACCCGTCTATAATACTGCCTCTTATCTTAAAAAATGTTTGGATAGTATATTTTCACAAACGTTTAAAGATTTTGAAGTCATATGCGTAGATGACGGCTCTACTGATAATTCTTTGGAAGTTTTAAAGCAATTTCCGTTAGTCAGAATTATTAAAAAACAGAATAAAGGTTCCGGTGCCGCAAGAAATATTGCTCTGGCATGCACCAAAGGTGAATATGTTTTGTTTGTTGACAGCGATGACTGGCTTGTTGATTGTGCATTCGAAAAACTTATCCGTTCAGTAGAGACTTTTAATACGGATATATTAATATTCGGGGCATTTACATATTCAAATGGAAAGCTTCGTAGCGGCAGTTACGGGGTTAAAAAGATTCCAAAAAAATACTTACATAAAGTTTTTAATAAGTCCGATTTTAAAGATGAGATTTTTAAATTTCCGTCTACGGCATGGACTAAGTTATACAAAAGGAATTTTCTTATTAATAATAATATTAATTTCCAAAACATACGTGTCGGACAGGATCAAATATTTTTTGTAAAATCCATGCTTCAAGCAAATGCAATTGCTGTTTTAAACGAAAATTTGTATTGCTACAGGAAAAAACGCCCCGGCTCCGTTACATCAGTAAAAAAGAAAACAACTTTTTCTCCGGTTGATGTGTTTTGGGAAGTTGAGCGATATTTGGACACCTGTAGTTATAAATATAAACGCTCTGTTTTAAACAAGTACTTTTTGAAAGCAACTTTTTGGCTTCCGAAAATGCGGGAAGATTTAAAAAATGCGTATTATATAAAATATATTAATATTTTAAAGTATTTAAAGGACAAATATCCAAACAAATGGTATCGGTATTTTGCGCCGGAATTGCATGATTCGTACATGAAATTAAAATTATTATGCGCAGCATGCTGTCTGAAAAAATTTTTTAATAGCGCGGAACAAAAATAATTTTTAAACGTCATATAAGATATGGGGCTAAAATGCTTTATTCATATAACTTTTAGGGATTATTAAGTTTTGTAAAACAAATTTTAATCATGGTATTGATTTTAAATTTTTTTTTGTCTACAATGAGTCTTGTGCGAAATGCACATAGCAATCTTGAAAATATAAATAGCAAAATTATAAGAATTGTAAAACTTAAATTTTGTTTCTGCTTGACAAAAGAAATTTAAGTAATAAGATGAAAAAGTTCGCTTTATAAAGTGAACTCAACCTCTAAACCCCGCGACGGAAGAAAGTCAGGAGAACTGCGGATGCAGTTGGCGAGTGAAGGCTTGTCGGTTAAGAGGAAGTATGGGAAAGCGTAGTACATTGAAAACAGAATAGCTGAAGACTAGAAGTGAAAACAAAGCAACTTGTTAATTCTGGAAAAAATGATTCGGAAAAGCTAGACGCGAAAGAGTCGAGCGTAAGTAAAAAAAGAGCTAGAAACGAACTACCGAGAGGTAGATGGTATAAAACTTTCTGACAATGGAGAGTTTGATCCTGGCTCAGGACGAACGCTGGCGGCGTGCTTCATACATGCAAGTCGAAC
>CALUWA010000035.1 GCA_944324365.1 Candidatus Gastranaerophilales bacterium | reverse complement strand
CTTCGGATACGCTCATCTGCACGACTCGTGCTGCTCGTCGGCATCTGAGCTGGACTCCATCTCGGGAATTTTTTAGTGTTTAAAAATATTTACCACCACGGATAATCATCCCTTATTTCCCAGCCGTCGTATTGTATTAGCGCAGAACATATTCCATGCATATGGTCTTCTGTGTGTCTTTTGCATAAATCCAGCAAATCCTCTCTTGTATTTGCATTCAGTACAGGAAAATTTCCGGCAATGAATTGATATTGTTTCTCCCCATATGGTTTTCCTTTTATATAGAATGCAAATATGTCTTTATCAAATTCATTAGGTTTGCCCATGCAATTGTAGTCATATGTGATATGCAGCTGCGATCCGGCAGCTCCTGAATCCCCCGCAACTAATCCGAAACAACTGCCGTCAAGAAAAACATATATTGGCATACGATCACCGTGATTCCCTCCGTATAGTATGGTTGAAAATTGTTTACATTTATTATCGCCCGCATCACATTCTTTTATTCCGGTCAGGTAAGGGAATATATATGTTTTGACAAAAGCCGAGGTTGATTCCGCGTCATTTTGCTCAACCGGGTATGTCCAATACTGCATATCCCCATTGTCAAGAACTGCAAGTTGAATTGCACTTTCAATAGTTGAATAGAATTTTTTCATCCTTATCGGAATTTCTTTTTTCCTGTAATCCTCTATCAACATTGGCAGCGTCATTGCTGCAACAATACCTATTACTCCCAGTGTGATAAGTACTTCGGCAAGTGTGAATGCCGCTTTTTTTTCAGATCGCGGACAAACCTTCGGTTTTCCGCGATGACAGGTGGCTGTTGGGATGCACCAAGACATGTGATCGCGCACTTTGTTGCGCGATCTAATTCCGTCATTGCGAGGAGCAACGCGACGAAGCAATCCATAAAACCCATAGAAAATTTCCTGGATTGCTTCGCTACGCTCGCAATGACGCATGGTATCATCCTTGCAAAGCGAACTGCCGCAACGAAGTGATGTCTCATTGTCATCCTGAGCGTGAGCGAAGGATCTATTATTCAAGGAGATTCTTCGGGCTTTGCCCTCAAAATGACGGCATAGTGTGGACTTTAACCAGTCTAAAAGGCTAAAATAGCCTCTAAAAGCGGAGAGTCTAGCCCCCCCCCCCTCTGGAAATTAAGCTATAATTGAATTTTTGCATTTTAACTCTCCTTTTTTTATGTATTCCTTACTCATTATAACGTATTTTTTAGCAGTTTTCAATATTTTTGCGTTTAAATTTTGTAATCAATATTGTGTTTCCGGAATAATTTGTTAAAAAAGTCTTTATTTTTGTTTATGTTCTCGGAAGTAAGCTGCATTGCCATGCCCCAATTAAAAGGATATTTTTTGTAATCTTTGTTTTGTATTACTTTTTCCGTATATTCATTTATGACTTTATTTGCTTGCAGGCAGAGTTTTCTTTGAAATTCACTGTCATTACTTGTTTCCGACAAAAATAAGAGTTCTTTTGCATGTTCGGCCAGGTATCTGTATTGTGGGTTTTGGTTATTTATTATTGCTTTTAATGCGTTATCTCTTTCGTCAAAATTTTTTATTGCCGGTTCAAATTTGTATTTACTGTGAAAATATATTGCAGTGGATTTTGAATAAATTTCAAATTTTTTTAATTTATTTTCTATTATATCTATAACACTTGCCAGCCTGAGAATTTCACCAAAATAGTATTTTTTGTTCCTGTATTCCTCTTCTACGGAAATTAGTAAGCCCGTTGATTTTCTGTCTTTATCAAATAGTGTAAATTGTTCAAATCCCAGTAGCTTGCCGAAACGGTTTCTTAATTCCGTGACAAATCTGTATCCTTGTCCGTATGTATCAGGTTTCGTTTCGAGATTTAAACTGCCGGCTTTATTATTCAGGATACTGAATGAGCAGAATTTTCTTGTGTCCTGCGGCTGGTACAGGGTTATTAGTGGTTTAGAAAGTTTATTTATGTTCATTGTTTATTTTTTAATGTTCTTGAATTTAAAATTTTGCTATTACTTTACAAAATTTTCATAAATATTTATTATGGATTTTAGGAGGGTTTTATGAATTATATAGTTGTTTTGTGTATGATTGACACTTATGAGGCGGCAAAATCTATTGCACGAACTCTTGTTGAATCAAAGCTTGCAGCTTGTGTTAACATTGTTCCGCAGATAACTTCAATCTATTCTTGGAAAGGCGAGATTGTGGAGGATAACGAGTTTCTCCTGATTATCAAGTCAAAGTCAGAGGCTTATGATAAACTTGAGGCTAAAATTAAAGAACTTCATTCCTATGAGGTGCCGGAGATAATCGCTTTTGATATAAATAAGGGGCTTCCTGAATATCTCAGATGGATTGAGGAGAATGTAAAATAAGCAAAAAATAAAGGCTCCTGTGTGGTAGAGCCTTGGATGGTTTAATTCTAAACAATTTAGGAGTTTTTCCTTCTTAGAAGTCTTAGAATAAAGTATGATTAACATTGAAACCAAACGTATGTATACTACAATAGTAGTATATTTTTTTTAAAAAGGCAAGTTTTTGTGTGCAAAAATGTGCTAAATTTTTGGCTAAATCCTGAAAAATAGCTTATAGTGTGCCTTTTACACTTAAACACCTCTTAATATTTCTTAATATATTCTTCAAAAATGAACATTTCGGATGTTAGTATCGTTATGCAGATATGGAATAATTTAATTTGCGGGGTGGAAGGCTAGTGAAAAAGATTTTATTATTAATATTGGCAGGCATGTTGTTATCGGCACCGGTATTCGCTCAGCCGGGCAGACCGGGCGGCCCCGGCGGATTTGGAAGACCGGCAGGCGGCATGGGAATGCATGGCGCCAGACCTCCTATGATGCGTCCGGGCGGAGGTATGCATAGCAGACCTCCAATGCACCGTCCTCCTGTAGGAAATGTTCACAGACCTCCTGTTAGTGCTGGCGGCAGGCCGCCTATGAATGTCGGGCACAGACCGCCAATGGGCCCGCCGCCGGGGATTGCGCATAGGCCTCCTATGCATCCGCTGCCGCCGCGGCCTCTTTATCACAGGCCGTTAAGGCCGATAGTATATTCTCCGTTATACTATCCGATAGGTTATTACAGTTCTTATACTTATTATCCTTCAACAACTACAACTTATATAACCGGGGACGGTACCGGCAGTGTTATAGTACAGGAAACTTCTCCTTATGCAGGAATTAATACCGCTGCAAATGTTGTAAACGCCGCGGCTAATGTTGCTACTGCCATAAGACTTTTGACCTGGTAGGTATTTTTTGCTGTTTGTGCCATAATTTAGTTATTATGAGTAAAGTTTTATTCTGGCTAAATAATTCCCGCTTGTTTTCTTTACCGATGACGGTTATGTCATGGATTATAATTTTTCTATATTCCTTAAAAGAAGGCGGAAATATTTTAAACGGTTTGCTTGCGCTTATTGGAATTGCTTTTGCTCACCTTGCAACAAACTTGTTTGATGATTATGTGGATTACAAGGTGTTATCAAAAGACGAAAAATTTTTGAAAAGTGCAGTAAAGTCAAAATGCAGCTATATAAAAGACGGTTCTGCTACTTTACCTGAGCTGTTAATAGTTGTCGGAATATATTGTGCAATAGCTTTTTTAACAGGTGTAATTCTCGCATTTCGCTGCGGGTATCCGGTAATTATTCTTGCCTTAATCGGCGGTGTTATTACGCTTTCTTACGCAAAGCTTTCGGCTAAAGGATTTAGCGAATTGGCTGTTGGTGCTGCTTTTGGCCCTTTGCTTTTTGAGGGTGTTTATTATGTTATGACCGGAACTTTTTCGTTTAATGTTTTTATTTTGTCGATTGCTGTTGTGATTTTTACAATCGGGCTTTTATATACTCATACTCTGTTGGATTTTGATGGTGATGTTTGTGCGCATAAGATGACGCTTTGCTGCCGCATAGGTGATAAAAACAAAGCTTTAAATTTGTTATTATGGCTTTATTTTGCCGGATATTTGATGTGTCTGCTGCTTGTTTGGTTTGAGCATAGTTTATGGTATTTATTACCGCTATTAACAATTCCTTTTGCAATTATGCTCTTTGTTTTAATGAAAACTTATAATGAGGATAAAACATTTGTTCCGGAGATTTATTGGTGGTATTACCCGCTTGATAACTGGGCAAAAATTATTGAGGAGGGAACAGAGAGTTTCTATTTGAGACTTTTTCAGGCCCGAAATTTAATGATGTGGTTTTCTTTGCTTATTATTGCGGCAGTGTGGCTGAGTGCCAGAGGCACATCAACATGACGCTGCGCTTCGTAGAACGCACCATTAATCTTTTTATTGTTCATTTCTTTCTCTTTATTTGCGAAGCAAAGCGGATTGTGAGCGTAGAGTGAAGAGCGTTGCCGAAGGGC
>CALUWA010000034.1 GCA_944324365.1 Candidatus Gastranaerophilales bacterium | reverse complement strand
TTTAACAATGTTGGCATAGTCATTGCTGCTACAACACCAATAATACCAAGTGTAATCAATACTTCTGCCAAAGTAAACGCATTTTTTCCGGGGTTGCTAAAGTTCGCTACGTGTGTAGCACCTTCTGCCAAAGTAAAATCGAAACGTCTTGTCATAATCTTTACCTTTCTTTCTTAATAGTCTTGCTAACGAAACTTATAGATATATTATGCCCGCTTTCTAATTCTTTATAACTATATGTAAAGAAAATTTAATACTTTAGAATTAGTTATTTGTTCGATTTTCTTCTTCTTTTATTATATTGCAAAGTCCTTCCAGGCGTTTATCTTCCATCGCATTTATAAGTTCTTCTATATTATTTATTCTATTTAATGCAAATCCGGTTTCAGCCAGAAGTACGCAATCATTGCATAATCTGTATCCGTTGTATTCTATGGAGCCAGCAAGCATCTTTTCTTGTCCGCAGCAGTCACAGCCGAATGTTTCGATTTCGGAATCCGGATTATCGGCAATGTCATCAAGCTTCATTTGTGCGACAACCTGCTGCATTTCTTCAATAATTTCTTCTTTTGATTTCATTTTGATATCCTTATTTAATTAAGTCCGCCATTTTTCTTACAGCTTCCGGTAATCCGGTAAATACGGCCCTTGAAATAATACTGTGCCCGATATTAAGTTCATACAAGCCCGGGATTTCGTGCATTCTGTGAACATTTTCGTAATTTAATCCGTGACCGGCGTTAACATTAAGACCCATATCTTGAGCTAATTTAGCAGAAGTTTTTAATTTTTGAAATTCGGCTTCTTCTTTATCTGTTCCGTAAGCTTCAGAATAAGCCCCGGTGTGCATTTCAATAAACTGAGCTCCGGTTTTGGCGGATGCTTCCACTTGTTTTTTCTCTGGATCTATGAATAAGCTTACTATAATTCCTGCATTCAATAAAGGTGCTATAAATTCTGTTACTTTATCGAGCTGTCCGGCTACATCCAAACCGCCTTCTGTTGTAATTTCCTGTCTTTTTTCGGGAACAAGACATATAGAATGCGGCTTTATTTCAAGCGCAATTTTTTGTATATCCTCTGCCATTGCCATTTCCAGATTTAATTTTGTGGAGATGGTTTTTATTAAGGTTCTGACATCTTCATCCTTTATATGCCTGCGGTCTTCTCTTAAATGTGTTGTAATTGAGGTTCCGCCGTTTTGTTCACAGATATATGCAGCCTGTATGACATCAGGTTCTTTGCCTCCGCGTGCGTTTCTGAGAGTTGCAACGTGGTCTATATTTACGCCTAGTAACATATTAAAATTTCTCCTTATTTATCTTTAATAATGCTGTATATGATGGTAGTATTGTAACATGTTCATCTGCATTCTTTTTTGTACATGCAAGTTCAATTGCTTTTTTGATGGAAGGTTCAACCAGAATCTTACTCTGAGGCAGTCCCGCATATTTTAATCGCGTTGCCATATCGTTAGCTCTTGTTCCGGAAGTTATAACAAGTTTTTGAGCATTTTTGAGCTGCTCAAAATTGCTGTCCCATAACCAAGATATATCTCTGCCGTCTGCATAGTTGTCATTAATAGCAATAACAATATTTGAGTTTAAATCAACTGTTTTTAATACTTCACTTGCACCTGTCGGATTTTTAATAAGTTGAATAAGTGCCGGATGTCCGTTTATAACTCTTTTTTCTGTTCTGCCAAATATTGATTTGTATGAATCAAGTGCATTTTGGATAACGCTTTGGGAAATTCCGCTGGCGAGTCCGAAAGAAATTGCGGCAAGTACGTTATAAGCATTATATAGCCCGACAAGCGTAGTGTTATAGTTATAAATCTTTCCGTTGTGCTTAACCTGTAATACCGAGTGGTCGCTGTAAATCATAACATTTGCGCTGTAATCGCATTCAGGGCGTTTAAAGCCGCAGGAGCATTCATAATGCCCTTGCTGCGCGAAAAATTGTTTTGTGTATTTTAAAGGTTTTCCGCAAATGCAGTTGAAAACTTCCGTAGGCGCATTGGATTTTTCGGCTTCATGCTCAAAAGATACGTTTTCAAATCCGTAATATATCACATTTTGGCGGTTATTTCCAAAGTTTGTAACAAGCGGGTCATCTGCATTCAAAATAAGTGTGAGATTTGGATTTTTATCTATTGCCTTTTGTATAAAAGAAGCAGTTGTTGCTAATTCTCCGTATCTGTCAAGTTGATCTCTGAAAAGATTTGTTACTATTAGGTAATCAGAATTCATATAATCATAAAGTTTATTTAAATATGCTTCATCTGATTCTATAACCGCATAATCAAATTTTTTAAACGGAGTAATATTTAGGGCAAATACGTTTGCAACTCCGGTCAGCATATTTGCACCCTTAAGATTGTGGATTACGGATTTTTTGTTTGTTTCCAATATATGCGAAACTAGTCCGGAAGTGGTTGTTTTCCCGTTGGTCCCAGTAACGGTTATACTCTTTTCTTTAATATATTTCCCGCAATGGCTCAAAAATTCAGGGTAAAATTGAAGTACGGTTCTACCCGCAAATGATGTTCCTGATGAATTTGAAAATAGTTTTATCCCAAGATATGCTGTCCTTGCAATAACTAAGGACAGATAGAATTTTATATTCTTATACATAAATAGTCCTTTAGACGTATTTTTTTCTCATGCAAATTAAATTATAATCAAATTATAATACAAAGTTTGAGAAAATAAAATGTATGTATTTATTGCAATAATTTTTATAGCGGAACTTATTATAACCGGATTTCTTTTGTATTGGATTATCAAAGCAGACAGGTATGTAAGGGCTTTGGATATCAAAATCGCGGAAGCTTCTCCCGGAATTATAGCGGCTGTTAAAGGCGCAAGAGCCGCGGTTTGTTCTGTTCAAACTGCAATTGATAATGTTTTGGCATTTATAAAGCGTAAGAAGATTGAGTTTTGGAACCGTGTAGTTAATTTGATTGTGATATTTCTGATTTTAAATATACTCAAGACTAAATTTAAAAAAGCTGCAACTATTTGTGAGTATGTAGTATTCCTAAAAGATTGCTGGGACAGCATTCCGGGCTAAAATGCTTGTAAAATTTTAAAAATATGTTATAATTATTACACATAAATGAAAGGCAAGGTTATTATGAGTAAAAATAAAACATTGGCATTTGGGCTTGGCTTAATAGCCGGTGTTGTCGGAGGTATTATTGCCGGTGTGCTTTATGCCCCGAAACCGGGTGAAGAGTCAAGAAAACAGCTGAAAGATGCAGCTTGCGAATTTTATGAAAAAAATTCTCCTGCTATCAAGGAAGCTAAAAAGCAAGCTATGGAATCTGTTGATCTGGCTAAATATAAGTTAGAAAGGCAATTCAGAAAATTTAATAATATGATAAAATCAAATAGACTTCAGAAAGCTAAAAAGCTGGAAGAAGCGGATGATGATTTTGAATACTAATTTATAAAGGATTTTTTATGGATTTTTCTCAAGTTGCATTGAATCAGGGGCTGACATTTCTGGCGTGGGTTTCCGGAATTATATTACTTGTAGTTGCAGGTTTTCTTGTAAAGCTGCTTATTGATTTGTCCGCACTGGTTAAAAATATAAATCAGACATCTATACTTTTGAATACGGAATTAAAACCTACTTTGAACGAGCTGAATGAAACATTGCATTCAATAAATTCTATAGTAAAAAATACCGATCAGAATATGGATAGTTTTAAAGGTGCTATAGAACGTACTTTCGGGAAAACAAAAGCCGTCACCGGAACTTTATTTTCAGGACTTGTTAAAGGTTTTCAAGTTGCTTGGAAAATGTTTGCCAGAAAGTAGTAGCCGTTTTCGGGATTGAGCCCCGATATCATTATTGTTATCATTACTGAAAAGAAAAGGAGTGAATATTATGTCAGGAACAAAATTTTTAGCAGGTTTTATTGTAGGTGGTGCAATCGGTGCTATCGCAGGAATTTTGCTTGCACCTAAATCAGGTGAAGAAACACGCGCTATGCTTGCGGATTCTGCAAAAGATGCCGCAAGACGCGCAGATGAAACAGTTAGAGAAATTCAGTCAAAGGCTGATGATGTGGTTTCGGATATGCAGAAGAAAGGTGAAGAAATCAGAGAAAAACTTCAAAAGCTTTTAGATAAAAAAACAGAAGAACCTGCATCTTAGATTTTATATAGAATAAAAGAAAAGCTCCCGAAAATTCGGGAGTTTTTTTATTGTCGATAAGTGTGTACAGGCAAAAAAAAGCCCCTTCCTGGGAAGAGACTTTGGAATAAACTTTTGATTCATTCCTCAAATAGTGTGAAGTGTAGTGTGTGTGCTTAAATTCTTGTTTTGATTCCTCAAATTTAAGCTTTCCTCGTGTTACATGTATATAAAAAATCTTTCGTATATAAAATTGCTATATTTAATCTATGAATTTTATATTTGTTACAAATCTTAATCTTTCGCCTGCCGCAGTATTGGAAAAATCCGAAAAAGGTATTAAGATGGTAGTATAGTTATTAGATTGGTTTGTTAAGGAGGCATATGAAGATATTAATTTCTAATGATGATGGTATCGCTGCAAACGGGATAAGGGTTTTAACAAAAGCATTGGCAAATGACCATGATGTGTATGTTATTGCGCCTGACAGAGAGCGCAGTGCGGCAGGTCATTCATTGACTCTTCATACACCGCTTCGGGTGGAAGAGCTTGAAACAATAAGCGGGGCAAAAAGAACCTGGGTTACTACAGGTACTCCGGGAGATTGCGTAAAGATTGGAATAAGTGCGATTTTGACAGAAGATGAAATGCCTGATATGGTAATTTCCGGTATTAATCACGGGCCAAATTTGGGCGCTGATATTTTGTATTCAGGAACGGTAAGCTGTGCGATGGAAGGTGCAATGATGGGGATTCCGAGTATCGCAGTTTCTTTGGCAAGCATGCATTGCGATT
The DNA here is from genome assembly GCA_944324365.1 of Candidatus Gastranaerophilales bacterium. Classification (GTDB taxonomy): domain Bacteria; phylum Cyanobacteriota; class Vampirovibrionia; order Gastranaerophilales; family Gastranaerophilaceae; genus UBA1221. The sequence continues at coordinate 979 of CALUWA010000034.1, read as the reverse complement.
ATGATGATTTTATATATACCGGAAAGTTTATTAATGCTTTGCTTCATAAACTAAAAGGTTTTCAGTTCCCGGCAAAAACTATTTTGAATGTGAATGTTCCGGCACTTGAGGCTGATGATATTGCGGGGATTGCAATAACAGAGCTTGGACGTAAGATGTTTACTGACAATTACGAAAAGCGTGTTGATCCGAGAGGAAAAGTTTATTACTGGATGGCCGGCGAGCTTATATCGGAACCGGAAGGTGCAAATACTGATATCGCGGCTGTTAGAGATAATAAGATATCGATAACACCGGTTACTTACGAGATGACCAGAAAAGGCATTATGTCTGACTTGAACAGTGTTTTATGTCAGGAAGATGTATGTAACTGGATTTAGTCTTTACTAAAAAAAATGTTTATGTTATGCTGAACGCAGCTGAATAAATTTTCGGTTGCGTTCAAAGTTAATAAGTCGATGTGGCACTCTGCCATAGGAAAACGATTAAGTATCGTTTTCCGAGAGGGTTGACCTTGAGTCAACATCCGGCACATCGACAACGTAAGAAAAAAACTGAAAATTGAATATATGTATTATGTCGATGTGGCACTCTGCCGCAGGAAAACGATTAAGTATCGTTTTCCGAGAGGGTTGACCTTGAGTCAACATCCGGCACATCGACAACGTAAGAAAAAAACTGAAAATTGAATATATGTATTATGTCGATGTGGCACTCTGCCGCAGGAAAACGATTAAGTATCGTTTTCCGAGAGGGTTGACCTTGAGTCAACATCCGGCACATCGACAACGTAAGAAAAAAACTGAAAATTGAATATATGTATTATGTCGATGTGGCGGAATGGTAGACGTGCACGTTTGAGGGGCGTGTGGAGAAATCCGTGGGGGTTCAAGTCCCCCCATCGACACCATAAAAAATAATGAGGCATTTTGCCTCAATTATTTTTTATAGTTGTATTATGTTGGACGCCAATCGCAGC
>CALUWA010000033.1 GCA_944324365.1 Candidatus Gastranaerophilales bacterium | reverse complement strand
GAAATTTTTTCAGGAGTTATCGGCTATTTATGCAATTATAGATTATTTTAAACTCGATGAGAATACAGGTATTTAATCGCGAAGCAATTGCGGATTGCAGCGGTTGACTTTCTCTGTTGCAAGTCGGAAATGTCGTGGAATATTTGTGGTTATGTTTCAGCAGTTTTAAGCTGGTTAAGCAAATTTGTTGTTTTGACTGCTGCTGGAGTATTTTGTTTTATGGATTCAGTGCGTAAAATTTCATCCGGAGCAAAAACTCTCGGGTCATCTATTCTTTCCATAGCTTTCATTATTCCGATTTTTCCTGCTTTTTTCTGTATATTTGTCAGCCATGCATTAAACGCATATGGTACGGCAAATAATAAACCAAGCACTGGAGCTCCTGCCACAACTCCGGTACCGATAAGTGTTTTGTATGATTTCCAGTTATTAAGCTGCATTTCTTCAACAATTTCTTTCGGCAGCTGTTCTCCAACTTTATTGCGGGTAACGAGTTTGAATATTTGTTCAATCATATTGCGCGTCCACTTTGCAAAACTTCCGTCTTTTAGCTGCGCATTAAGTACCTTTCTTACTGCATTTTTATCGCCTGTCATTTGTGCTTTTGAAATCTCGGGAATGACGCTTGCCAGTAATTCTTGTACCGCCTGATTTATTTCTTTTGCTTTCGGTTTGCTTAAAAAGTATTTAATATGTCCGTTAGCTAAAGCTCTTTGAAACTCTTGCATCAGTTTTTTATCTTTTTTCAAGACGTTATACAGATTATTTACGCCAGTTCGTATTGCGGAATCTTTCTTAAATCCGGCATTGATTATGTCGTTTGCAATTTTTGATATCGGCAGTTTGCCTTTTATTCCAAAGTAGGTTAGTGCACCAAGTCCTCCGAGGTATCCGAGTGACCATAATTGACTTAAAGTTTGTTTCGCAATATCGCATCCTGCTTCAACATCTTCTGAATATTTTTGTGACATTTCATCTATTTCGTCGAATGCTCTAAATACATTATCTTGCAGCTGTTCTGCTTGTTTTTTCTGATTATCTGTTATTTCAATTTGATTTAGAGTTTTTTGCATTTTCTCTACTTGCGAATATTCGGTTTTTCTGTAATTATTATATTCTTTTTTATCCTGACTGTATGTTTTTAGGAATTTGAAGTTATTGCCAATTTTTTCAAATAGTCCCTGCTGTTGTTTTTCTGCCTTTATATTTTTAACTTTTGCCATATCTTCATCTTGATATGCCATTAAACGGGCAGGATTTTGCATAAGATCCTGTCTTGCTTTATATCTTCCTATTCTTGATGCTTTTTTCTGCTCAAATGTTCCCATTGTACTTAATACGATACTTGTAAGGGCTGGTACGGCAATTGAGGTTATTCTGTTTGCGAATTTAGGAACTTTAAATAATTTCAGAACGGAATTAATAAGAAATCCTGCCGGGATTGCGAACAGCCAGGATAATGTACCCAGTGTGTCGTATGCATTTTCAACGTTTTCGGAATACTCTTCTGCTTTTATTGTTATTTCTTTGACCGCATCGACAATTAATTCTTTATCTTCGTTTCCGATTTTTAACTGTTCAGGGGTTAAGTTTCTTGCTTTGAGTTTTTCTATCTCTTTAGGATCTTTTGTTTTTAGCCATTCTTTATAAGCTTTTCCGTCTTTGTTTAAATCTTTTAGTTCGGATATCAGTTTTAATATGTCATTGCGTTCTTTTTCATCAGGAATTTTTGCGGCAATTTCCTGAGCCTGTTTTATTTGCTCCGGAGTATATATAACAAAATTGTTAATGTCCTTCAATTCATCCTGTTTGGCCTGAAAACGTCCTATTCTTGAGGCGTTTTTTTGCTTAGCGGTACCCCATAGCGTAAATCCGCTGCCAAGCATAAGAACTAATAGGATTGACGCTACCTGGCCGTATATTCCTCCGCGCTGGGTGAGTTTTGTGATTTTCTTATTAAGTTTTCCTATCTGCTCTAATGCGGCATCTCGAGCTTCTTTACTGATATCAGGCTGAGCTAGCTGTTCTTTAAGTTTATTAATTTTTAAGTTCGTATTTTTTATAGTTTTGTTAAGTAGCGATTGTAAAGCAAGCGGGGTTCCGCCTGCTACTATCATTAACGGCGGCATTGCAATTAGTCCTGTTAGCTGCTCCATGTTTTCACAGTTATCTTCAGAGCGTTTGTCCATTATTTCTGTCGCTCTTATTACAATTTTTGCTTTCTCTTTTGTGAGCTCAACTTTATCCTGCGGAATATCAAGTGTTTTTGACAAGGTTTCTTTTTGGGCGCGTTCATCCGCTTGGGTCTGTTCCCAGGCATCATATTTGCTATAATTTTTTCTTACTTCATTAATTGAATTGAAAAATTGTCCCATTAATTATTTCCCTACATTTAAATAAAGTATCTAAAAGTGTATTTTTTGCCCAGTATTCATAAAAGTTTACAAATATAGCCTGATTTGGGGATAGTTTAAAAGTTTTTATCTGTTTATAAGTATAATATGAAAATTTTTTTGATTTTATTAAATGTATTAATTGTTTTACTAATATTGTGCGGACTAATTTTTGGCGGTGTATATCTTTACAAGATGGCACATTATACGCATATTACGGCTGTTTTTGATGAAGCGGAACCTATTCCGCCCGGAATGAAGGTTTTTTATAAGGGCTTTTTAATAGGGAAAGTTACAAAAGTTATCCCAAATGAAGATTATACAGCTGTCCATATGCATATTGTACTTTTCCCCGAGGAAGTAAAGATTCCGGATAATATAAGTGTAAAAATCCGGGAGTATAAAGATGATTTTGATTATGTAGATATTGTTTCACCGGAGCTTGCAAGTACAGAGTTCTTAAAAAACGGTTCCGAAGTGAAAGGGGCGATGTCACTGAATGCAGAGAGATTTTTTAACAGCCATGCCGAAAACGGTACATTGGATCTTGTTATAGAGAATGTTATCACAATGCTTGACGGGGTTAATAAAACTGTGGCACAGACAAATGAGCTGGTCGCAGATATCCGCAAAACTTTTGATAAAGCCAGTCCCAGCCTTATTGAATCCTCAAAAAATATCGCATCAATAAGCACTAATTTTTCGGGGACCTCTTTAAAGATTAATAATTCGGTTAACCAGGCATCTTTGGACAGAACGATGGAAAATCTTGAAAAATCCTCTGATTATGTTGAATGTCTGGTAAAAAGTTTAAATTGTGCGGCAAAGGACTTGCCTGAAACTATGGATAGGGTAAATGATATTACAAAAGATGTTCAGGGAATTACCTCCGGGGTGAATAATACCCTTCAAAAACCGTTTGGAGGAGTAAGACTTATTATGGGTGCTCCGGTTTCAAAATGCAGCCGCTGTGAAAAATAGCCATCCGGCTAATTCCAATTTCTTTGTAGAATTTATATAATTATAAGAATGAAAAAGATTTATGTACTATTGTTTATTTTAATACTTGAGCTGCCTGTTTTTTCAAAGACGTTGTTTTATGAAAAAGACTACCAGCGTTCGTGGTGTGAATCTCATAACGGCTCCTTGGAAGTTGTGCTGCCCGATAAGGCCAGAGTCGATTGTGTTACTTCTACCCATGCTATTGAATTTGATTTTGCAAAAAAATGGGGTGAAAGTATTGGGCAGGCACTTTATTATGCTGTCATTTTAAATAAACAGGCAGGTATTGTCCTTATTATGGAAAAAGGTCAGGCTGATGAAAAATATCTTGCAAGAGTAAAAGAAGTTGCCAAACGTTATAACATAACGGTTTGGACAATGACCCCAAATGATTTATGCAAATTATAATTTCAGCCACATTGCATCATATCTGTTTAGTCTTACAGTTAATTTTTTGTTTTGAACTCTTGCTCTAATCATTTTATCTGTAAGCAGGTCTTTTAAGTAAATGTCTTTACTCTTTTTGCCGAAATCGTCGTTTATAAAGTTAACTGTTGCTCTTATTTTGGAATCTGAAAGGTTGTTTATAACAACAATTCTGTCGCCAGGAATTTCTCTAACGTATGCGAATACTTCCGGAGAATCTGTTTTTATTTCTACAAATGTTCCGCGTGACATTACCGGGTTTTGTTTTCTTACCGCAATAAGTTTTTTCACCCGTTCATAAACCTTATTACTATAAGTCCCTTTCTGTGTAGTTGCATTAAGGAAGGTTTGTTGCGCAATAGGACCGCGGTTAATATCTCTGCTGTCAAAGTAGGACAGCATTTCTACTTTTTTATTAGGGTTTTTTTCGTTTTTCTGTTTTGTTTCTCGTAATTTTGCACTCTTTTTGGCATTGGCAAAATTGTTCACACTGCCAATTTCATCACCATAATAAATTATCGGAATACCCGGGAGCGACATTAGAATTGAAAAAGCCATGCCTATTCTGTCAGGATCGTTATCCAAAAAGCTTGCTAATCTTCCGCTTACGCCGTATCCCTTTCTAAAAGATGCTCCTTTTGAAGCTAAACCGTCATAAATGAGTTCTCTTGTTTTGGCATTTACCATCTCCAGCGTAAGTTCATCGTGAACTCTTAAAAATATCCCCCAGGCTGCTGATTCCGGAATTTGCGGCGTATCTTTATATGCTTTCCAAAAATAACTGTTATCAGCAGTAATTAATGATGCCCAAATCGCAGGCATATATGGAAAATGGTATGCAACCTGAACTTCATCCGTTCTTGTTAATTCTTTTTCATGACCATCTATTGTTGTTTTTACTTTTCGTTCAGTACCAAAATACGGCAGAATTTTGTTCGGGTGCTGGCATGCTTCTGCCTGGATTACGGAACGAGGGGCTACTGCTTGTAAAAATTCACTCAAAAGCTTAATTACTCTATGTGTCTTAGGTAAATTTTCGGCATCAGTACCGTCCTCTTTTATCAGATACGGGATTGCATCCATTCTGAATATATCTATTCCCTGATTTGCCCAAAAGGCAATGTTCTCTAAACAATAATATAAAACTTCAGGGTTTTCCCAGTTAATATCAAGCTGGAATGGATAGAATGTATGGTAAAAATAGTAATCTTTTCCTTTTACGGTAACCTTTCTGTAGTTGTTTTCGGTAATTTCAGGGAATATAAGACGTCTTTTGGAAATTTTCCCGGAAGGTTCTTTGTATTCAATTACAGTTCCAAGTTTTTCATCCTGATATTTTGTGTATTCCGGCATTTCTTCTCTGACAACAAAATAGTTTATCTTTGAAGTGTCGCCTTTCAGGATATCCTGAAACCACTGGTGCTGATCTGAAAAATGGTTAAGTACAAGATCGGCTTTTAATTTGAACCCTTTTGCACGGGCTGCGCCTGCAAACTGCTGAAATTCAAACATTCCGCCTAAATCGTAGCGTACATTTCTCGGATTTCTCACATCAAATCCCGCATCTCCCATCGGAGAATCAGCAAACGGCAGAATGTATAATGTTGTTACCCCAAGCCCTTTAAGATAATCAAGCATTTTTATTGTATCTTTAAATGTGTTAGGTTTTCCCGGCTGTTGTATTCCGAATTGGTCAGCATAAAACATATAAATAACTTCATCTTTATACCAATCTGAAGTTCGGTTTTCATCATCTTTTTTCAAACTTTCAGGGCGTTGTTCTTTGGCTTTTTGAGCTATTTTAAGTATATTGGAATATATTTCATCAACTCTTTCCGGACCGTAAATCTTGCTGATTGACAATTTTATTTCTTTTTCAAGCTTTTCCGGGATTACAGGGGCTGCTTCATTTACCTGTTTCAAATTGTCCGTTTTTTGTTTAATTAATTTGTTTTTTAAATCGGTTGTGCTGTAAGCATAACTGCTTATTCCTGAAAAATTTACAGTAAATAAGGTTAATAAAATTATAGCCAATACTCTTCTATACATTACACATGTCTCCCTGTTTCAACTATACTATAAATATAACAAAAAGCGGAATTTTTCAATTCCGCTTCGGATTTATATTTATTTTCTATTAATAAGGATTACTTACCGCCGAACAATACAGCTCTAGCTGCATCTGTGTTTGGAACGATTGATTGGTCATACATTGCAATCGGGTAAATATCTGTAGG
>CALUWA010000032.1 GCA_944324365.1 Candidatus Gastranaerophilales bacterium | reverse complement strand
TTGCATATAACTCTCCAAAAACTATCTCTTACATTATCTATTTTCGACAAAATCGTTAAAAAGACATCACCCGATTAGTTGATTATTTATATCCTTTCGGGTAATATACAGTTGTATGAGAAATGTTGAACTTTTGATGCCTGCGGGCAATCTGGAAAAATTAGAATACGCAATCCGTTACGGAGCAGATGCGGTTTACCTCGGGGTTGTAGATTTCAGCCTGCGTGCAATGCGAAAGGGCAGTATAATAACACTTGAAAATCTAAACCATGCGGTTGAGCTTGCACACCAACTCGGTGCTAAAGCGTATGTTACAATAAATATTTTTGCATTCAACAAAGATATAAAACTTCTTGAAGAATGTATTGATAAATTCGCTGATGCAAAACCGGATGCCGTTATTGTAAGCGACTTCGGAATTTTTAATTTAATAAAAAAACGAATGCCGAACACGGATATTCATATAAGCACCCAGACAAATACACTAAATTATGAAAGTGTAAAATTTTGGAAAGATCTTGGCGCAAGCAGGGTTATTCTGGCAAGAGAGCTCCCTATAAAAGATATAGCGGAAATCAGGAAACAAGTTCCGGATATAGAACTTGAATGCTTCGTTCAGGGAGCACAATGTGTTTCTTTTTCCGGCAGATGCCTTTTGAGCGACTATTTTACAAACGGAGAAAGGAACGCAAACCACGGCAACTGTTCCCAATCCTGCCGCTGGAGTTACAAACTCGTTGAAGAAACAAGACCCGGTGAATATTATGAAATTCATCAGGATGAAAGAGGTTCGCACATATTGAGTCCTAAGGATTTGTGTCTTGTAGAATATTTGCCGCAGCTTATTGAAGCCGGCGTTGATTCGCTTAAGGTCGAGGGCCGAACCAAAAGTTTATATTATGTTTCTGCGGTTGCAAAAACATACCGCCAGGCAATTGATGAATGTTTAAAAAATCCATCTGCCGATTTGCATAAATATTTTATAGAACTTCAAAAAGTCGGAAACCGCGGATATACCACAGGTTTTGCACTTGGAGAAAACAAACCTGACAGCTACAGTTATGATATTTCAAAAGGCTTGGCCGGCGCTGATTTTCTTTTTGAATTTAAGGGGCAGGAAAAAGACGGAGCATACCTTGTAAAAATTAAAAATAAGGTTCTGCTGAATGATGAAATTGAAATAATTACACCATCAGAACAGTTCCAGACAAAAATATTAAAAATTCAAAATTCTGATATGGAAGAAATGCCTCTCGGCAATACAAATGACGATGTCTGGGTAACTTTATCCGTATCACCGAAAGATTACAAATATGCAATAGCAAGAACCATAGGAGTAAAATCGCATGTTTCTTAAACCTGATTACAACCTAAAAAGTATTTATGATATAAATCTGGAAGAGTTAAAAACCAAAGGAATTACGGCATTGCTGTTTGATTTAGACAGTACTCTTATGGCTTCAAAATCAGGCTGCTACGATGCAAAAACTCTTGATTGGCTCAATAAAGTGAGAAAAGACTTTTTTATTGCGGTAATCTCCAACAATCATAATCCTGCATATATGGAAAAAGTAAAAAAAGTGTCAGATTTTCCGCTTGTATTTGAAGCTAAAAAACCTGATATTAAAGCTGCTAAAAATTTTATGGACAGTAATAAACTAACAGCATCGACAACAGCCTTTGTAGGTGACAGACCGCTTACTGATGTACTTTGCGGGAAAAAATTAGGATGTACAACTATTTTGGTAGACTCAATCTCTGCCGACAGAGAAAAACCTATAGTAAGATTTGCCCGCAAACTTGAACGCTGTACAATAAAAAAATAGACTTATTGTAAATTTTTTTTACAATAGAATGTTATATTTAAAGATACAGTACTAATATTCCGTATTTTTATACGGAGTATTATAATGTCACTTGAAAATATCAAAAATTTAATTAAAAATCAAAATATTTCTTGGGAAAATATTAATAAAACCCTGAAAGAAAATAATGCAGATCAGGAGACAATTGATCAGGCCCTATCTGTATTTAAAAAGCTGGATAAAAATAATGATAACACAATAAGCGCAGATGAATGGGATCTTGCTGACAAATACTTACGAAAAGCAGACACAAACCAAGACGGGAAACTAAATGATACTGAACTATCCGCTTTAGAAGAAGGTAATGTTTTTAGGACATCCGGTGCAAAAGTAACCAACACATTTCTAAACGCGATGTCAAACAGCACTATAATTTCTGAAAAGTCAACCTCTGAAGGAGTTTCAGGGGGGGGCAATGCTGTTGATTTAACACAGCATGAACACGATTCTGAAGGTAACTTAATAACCTATCCTTTGGAAGGTGAAACATTTAAAAAAACAGCGGAACGTCTGGGATTTAAACCAGGGACGCCGGAATACGAAGAATTTGCAAAAGCAAATTCTCAATCAGCCAAGCGTAACTGGTTTAAAGTCGGCGATCAGGTTAAAATCCCTCCGTCAATACAGGACAAAGTTAATACCGAAGGACTTATTGATAAAACAACAGGACAGGCTCAGGTAGATAAATTCAATGAACTTTATTCCAAACCACCCGCAACTACTCCGGAAAAAATTAATGATAATGTTGACACCAGCCACTACCCGAAAGCTATACAAGACAAAATTGCAGACTTAAAAAAGAGCGGCGATACGTACGAAATTTCCGGGAATAACTCTGAAGGATATAATATCCGTGTAACTTCCGGGAATTATATGAGCAAAAATAAAATTGGAGAAATCGAGATAAAATATAACCCGGACGGGAGTATTTCAACCTATACCCAGAAATATAATAATGGTAAGATAACTGAAACCACATACGCCGGTGGTAAAAAAACTGTTATAAAAGCGGAACCTGCCCCCCAAAAATATCAAGATATTGCGGCACAAATGCAAAAACAAAGCGGGGGAAATGCCAGAATTGAATATAATTCTTCTACCGGACATTACGAAGTAATTCAAACAAATATTGAATACAAAAATGTAAAAGAAATACGAACAGAACTTTCAGATAAAGCCTGGCAGGAAAATATGAGTTCACTGGAAGCCGGAGTAGAAGGAGTAAAAGATGCCTGGAATTCGTTCCGTGTTTTAGATCCTTTCAATAGCGGAAAAAAGGCAATAAATGCAGCAATGCGAAACCGGAATGACAGTATTACTAAAGAAGATTATTTTATAACCCAAACCACAACTTACGCAGACGGGAGGGTTGTGGAAGGAAGCTACAAAGAAGGCAAACTTAAAACCAACAAGGTTATAAAAGAATCAACAGTTAATACAGAACCAACTCAGAAACCAACAGAAAAACTTAATATTGCAGCTGATATTTCATTCAGCATGCCGGCCGACGCGCCTGAAAACGCAAAAGAATTTGCTGATTCTTTAGTTAACAATAAAGAAAAATTAATGCGTCAGCTTAATATTGATAATGATACATACAATGTCTTGGCGCAGACCGCAATAGGAATTGCCGGAAAAGAAACAAATTTCGGAGAAATGACTACACGCCAGAAAGCAAAAGATGTATTAAGAAACGCAGATGTCGTCGGGGTAAGAGATTGGTCTTACGGTATAACCCAGCTAAAATTCACTCTGCACACCCAAGACCCGACAATAAAGCGTAATATGGAAGCTTTAGGAATAACAGACGAAAAACAGCTTGAAGATCCGGAAATTTCAGCATTGGCAACAATGGTCGTACTTTCCAGTTTGAACAAACGACTTGATACCGTAAAATACCAAAACGGAGTTGAAGCAGCTCAAGATACAATGGTAGTCTATAACGGCTGGGAGATTAATAATAATGGAATTGCCGAAAAAACCGGTAACACCGAAGCCTGGGAAAACAATATAACAAGACAGGATGCGTTATGTGCACTTTGGAATGGCGGAGAAGCAGTTTCTTTATTAAACGGAACATTTAAACCGCAGGGCTGGGAATATACAAGAACAGTCCGGGAATACACCCAAAAATATCAATTAGTTGAAAATCAGGCTTCCCGTACCGAAGCAGAGAACAAAGAAGAAGCGACAAGAGCGTTTTCTGATATGACAAACAACGGAGAAATGGGCGGAGTTGTATTTCTGCCTGCAATGTACACCGATAAAGCAAAACACATGAACTCTCCGTCTGAAATAAATGAGTTACGCCAAATTCTTACCCAAAAAGGAATAGACCCTAATTTACGCAATCAGCTTATTTCCGCATTGCAAAATGGAGAACTGGGGTTTGATTTCGGATTAAGAAAAGACGAAATAGAATCATTAACCAATTCTGATATCAAGCTTTTACTTAAACATTTAAAAGAATTAAAATCAAAAGTAAATAACGGCTCTATAAATACTTCTGATGGGATTTCCGCGCAAGAAGCTGCCCAACTGCGTTCTAAATACGCATCAACTGTCGGGGCTGCAGAAGATAGCTTCCGACAAGAATACCTAAATAATCATAGTAAAGTTTATAATGCAAGCGCAGAAAATCCAAAGATACTCAGAGAACAAAGTACAAATACCGGAAGCAGCAGCTACGTAGGTGTAAACGGACAACGCCGCGGTTTTATGCATGAAAAAGCAAAAGGTGTAAACGTTAATACAACCTCCGGACAAATATCTAATGAAGCAAAAACTCTTGCCCAAGCCGCACATAATGTTGTAGCCCAAAATCCAAACAATAATAACAGCGGCTACTGCTTAACAGGTGTTAAGGAAGCAATGAGTAATGCCGGCATAGATGTAAGCGAGATGATAAAATATGGCAGTGAACCAAAATATGTTAAAAACTGGTTTGCAGCGCATCCTGAAATGTTTACTCCAATAGAATATGTTGAAACAGGAGATGGTACAGCAAGAAGTATTAACGCATCAGATTTAAGCAGTTTGCCGGCAGGATGTATTGTTATTTGGGAACCGGAAAGCGGAAGCACATATGATGATCAGGCTGGTCATATTGCAATTACAAATGGCAATGGACAAGGATACAGCGACGCCACGGACAATCTTGGCTGGGGAACTTATTCAAATAACAAAGCAGAATCCGGTAAAGGTGAACATGGAAGATTTGTTGTTTATAAACTTTCCGATAATTGGGAAGTAGATGCTGCTACCGGAAAATTACGGTTAAAGAATTAAGCTTGCAAAAATATAAAATAAGCTCTATATTTAATTTATATGAATAGCCGGTTTATAAAAATTTTCAGATATGAACGATACATTTTCGCGACAATTTTAATCTGCTTAATGCTTCTTATTGCGGAATTAAGCGGAGAAAAAGAAATTATATTTCCTGAAATAGCAGCTCTTGCAATAGGTGCCTGGATATCTGAAAAACAAATCTGGGAAAGTAATAAACGAAAATTATTTTTACTTGTCACACTAGCTGCGCTTGTAGGTGTACTTACCGTAAGGTATATTCCTGTCCCGATGATTATACAGGTGCTTATTTGTTATGCATTTACCGGCATTTCTCTTACCGTTACCGAAACAAATCTTATTCCGATTATATCAGCCTGTATCCTTCCGGTTTATATGCAGACAACAAGCTGGATTTATCCGATAGCAGTAGCAGTTATGGCACTTGTTATTATAGGCACTCAGTACCTGATGGAAAAGTTTCATATAAAACCGGTAAATCATTATCACCCTTGTAATTTTGATACAAAAGCACAAATAAAAAGATGGAGTAAATTATTAGTTGTCCTAATGCTGCTGGCTCTTGTTCCTATGGAAACCAGAAACATATATTTTATAGCCCCTCCGCTTATTGTAACATTTACGGCATTTTCTAATCCGTCAAATCCGGTTCGGAAAATTCCGCTAAAAACTTTTGCGGTAATTATGATAGCTGCAATAACAGGAGCCGGAGCAAGATTATTATTGAATGTGTATATGCACTTGCCATTGATGATTGCAGCTATTGCGGCATGCGTTATTTTATTTTTCAGTTTTGAAAAAATAAAAACGTTATTTCCGCCGGCCGGAGCAATTTTGTTATTGCCTTTAATATTAAATACAAAAGATTTGATATTTTATCCGGCTCAAGTTACAATTGGTGCAGCAGCAGTTATCGGATTATGCTATTTACTGTTTCCGGCAAAACTTCCGGCAGCAGGCACTAAGGAGAATTTAGAATGAAAATTTTAGTTGGAATGTCAGGCGGCGTGGACTCCTCCGTTACGGCATTGATGTTGAAAGAACAAGGGCATGAAGTTATTGGCGCTACAATGTCAATATGGGGGAAAAAGGACATCCATAAAAAAATACAGGAAAAACTGGCTTCAATGACCGGTAACAAGCCGACTCATGCCGCTTGTTACGGGCCGGACAAAATTCAGGACATAGAAGAAACAAAAAAAATAGCTGACAGCATAGGAATTCCTTTCTATGTATTTGACTGCGCGGAACAGTATGAAGAAATCGTCTTGGAAAACTTTAAAAAGGAATATCTAAACGGAAGGACTCCAAATCCTTGTATTTTATGCAACAGTTTAATAAAATTCGATATTCTGCCTAAAATGGCAAAAGCTAACGGGATTGAATTTGATAAATTTGCAACCGGCCATTATGCAAGAATAGAAAAGATCGGGGACAGATATATTATTAAACGCGGTCTGTATGAAGCTAAAGATCAATCTTACTTTTTATACAGATTAAAACAGGAACAACTGGCACAAATAATTATGCCGCTTGGAACTTATACAAAAGATGAAATCCGTTCAATTGCTGAAAAACACGGTCTGAAAGTTTTTGATAAACCCGACAGCCAGGATTTTTACGCAGGAGATTATAATGAACTTTTGGAAGTAAAACCTAAACGGGGAAATATCGTAGACAAAAACGGCAAAATTCTCGGAACCCATGAGGGAATTTGGAATTATACAATCGGTCAAAGAAAGGGGCTCGGGATATCTGCTTCTGAACCATTGTATGTGCTTGAACTTCGAAAAGACACCAATGAAGTTGTTGTCGGCGGACGCGACGATACAATGAAAGATTCATTGATTGCGGATGATTTAAACTGGATTCCTTTTGACAAGCCGGTGAAAGAAATTCACTGCCTTGCAAAAATCCGTTCAACACAAAAACCTACAGAAGTAACAGTTACACCGCAGCAAGACGGGAAAGTTTTTGTTAAATTTGAAAACATGCAAAAATCAATTGCAATCGGGCAGTCCGTTGTTTTTTATGACGGGGATACACTTCTTGGCGGCGGAATTATTGACGGATAAATTAGCACTTGATTTTTAGGGTTGTTAATGATAGATTTTTATATGTAATTTGGGTTTGTAGCTCAGTTGGTAGAGCAGTTGACTCTTAATCAATTGGTCGAGGGTTCGAGCCCCTCCGGACCCA
>CALUWA010000031.1 GCA_944324365.1 Candidatus Gastranaerophilales bacterium | reverse complement strand
TTATTCAGGCAATCGAACTTTGCACCTAGCCATTGCGGGGCTATAAGCGTTTTGCTGAAACCGTTTCCTGCCAGCCGGTGAATAGTGGTTTCGGGGGGCAGATATTCTAAAAAATCACAGACTGTTTTCACATACTCATCTTCGCTCATAAAGCTGATTTCATTATTGTAATACATATTGGCAAGCTTGGTGTTTTGGAGTGCACAAAGCATATGAATTTTTACGCCGTCAACTTTCAATCTTGCAAGTTCCTGAGCTGTCTGCATAATTTCGTCGTGAGTTTCCCAAAGTCCGAAGATTACATGAACGCAAACCTTAATCCCGCGCTCTTTTGTTTTCTCGTATGCATCTAAAAAGCAGGTATAATCGTGCCCGCGGTTAATTTTCTTCAGGGTCTTTTCGTGGATGGATTGAAGCCCGTATTCAATCCAGGTATAGTAATCTTTGCTAAAAGATGCTATTAATTTAAGTTTTTCATCATCAACGCAATCCGGTCTTGTTCCTATTGAAAGTCCGACGATTTTTTCATCACAAAGAGAGGCTTTATAAATTCTCTCTAACTCCCCAACCGGCTTATAAGTATTTGAAAACGCCTGAAAATATGACATAAATTTTTCAGCTTTGAAGCGCTCGGCAAGAGTTTCCATTCCGGTTTTAACCTGTTCTTCTATTGATAATTTATTGGAATGAGCCTGTGAAAAACTGCCGCCATCGTCACAAAATATACAACCGCCGGTTGATATATTACCATCTCTGTTTGGACACGAAAAACCGGCATCAAGTGTTATTTTATATACCTTGCTGCCAAATTTGTTCTTTAGGTGCGCGCTGAATTGGTTGTACCGCTTATCTGTACCGTTAAACATGGAAAATTTTAATTTTTATCTTCTTCTTCGTATATAGGATAAACGTAATGTTCTCCGCAATTTGGGCAGACAACTTCCTGCTGTTTGCCGTCTTCAAGTTTTGCAACTTCAAATAATGTTTTACAGCCTGATTGTACACATCTTATTGCCCATGTTGGTCTTATTAATCTTGCCATATTCCCCTCTTCTTTTAAGTAATTACAAGTTATATATTATCATTGTTTCTTTCTTTATGCAAGTATTAAAGACTTACAATTAGTCCAAAAAATTAATATTTTGTGTAATTTATTTAGTTTTTTTAGATACGACAATAGGCAAAAAGGAGAAATAAATGAGAAATTTTTTAATATTTTTGGGAATAATTGCAGTAGCTTATCTTGCCGTAATAGATACGATGGATAGGTTTGAAGAATTGGAGCAGATTGCAGTTACCACTCCCGCGCAAGTTGATATGAAACCTGATTTAAATAAAGCGAGCGGACGTGATGCGGGAAAAAAATATGGCAGCAGGAACTTAGAACGGTCTGGAGCACCTGGAAACAGGGCTGACAGTATTAAGGAGCAGACTCAAACTCTAAAGCATGATGTTCTTGATAGAACTAATATAACACCATCGGGACCAGGAAATTCTGCAAAAGGAAAATACTCAAACTAAATGCCAAACAACATCTCGCCGTAGTTATCGTCGATAACTTCTCCGAAGTCATCAGTTTTTTGCGGTCTTGTATCTTCCAGTAATTTCGGACGGACAGATGGTGCACTTTCGTATCTGAAATATGCTCCTTCCGGTTTGTCGTCTTTTACTAACGGCTGCGGATCTACAACTTTAGGGAAAAAACGTAAATAGATATTTTGGGAAATTGATTTGGCTAAAATATCTTTTGAATACATTTTTAAATATTCCAACTTTGCGTATGTGTCGGAAGCATTTGGAGCACTGAACATATTGTTTTGATCGCTTACTTTCTTTTTATAAACGCAACTCCACATAGCAAGATCATTGTATGTATCAACTAAAACAACTTTCGTTTCCATCTCGTAAGGGTAAGATATTCCAAAATTTGTAGAAAGTACCAGCATCTCCCAGTAATTCCTTCTTGCGTATGCTCCTTCTATAGGAATATCATTTGAGATTAAAAGCACGGAATTTGCATTAAAAGTTTTTCCTATAGTTTTTAATGCCGCAAAATCAAGATTTTTATTGTTCTTAAATCCCGTAAGAACATTATTCACAGTATTTTTTACTGTTGGGTTGCTGTTTAGTGTTTTTCTTACATAGTATAAAGACGGTGAATTTATTCTGCCGGTTTTGTTAAAACTTTCAATGACATCATCTGCAATAATATTTGAAACATCCGGGTAACAGTAATAATTTGCACAAACTTTAAACAAATCAACCGGCAGTACAACAACATTAAACGTGACCTCAGCGTTTACACGTTGAGATATAAATAAACCCAAAACAACCAAAAATATTTTCAAAATATTTTTCATAATCTAATTATAACACACAAAATTTTCATACGGGTAATGGATTATATTTTTTTTATAACATACTAAAATACAAAAGGAAAGGAGTCTGAAATGGAATATCAGGAATTAATGAATAGGGCAATTGAGGCTTCAAAAAATTCGTATTCTCCATACTCAAAATTTGCTGTAGGGGCATGCCTTATTACTGAAACCGGCAAAATATATTCAGGCTGTAATTTTGAAAATTCCAGTTTTGGTTTAACGATATGTGCCGAAAGGAATGCAATCGGCTCTGCTATAGCTGACGGCGAGAGAAGAATAAAATCTATTGCAATATATTCTCCTAACCAAAAACACTGTTATCCGTGCGGCGCTTGCAGGCAGGTTCTTAATGAATTTAAGTCGGAATCCGGGCTTGATGTTATTACGGAAGGTGATAACGAGCTGGAAGTTGCACCTATTTCTTTCTTACTGCCGGAAGGGTTTAATTTGTAATATGTTCTTTATCGAAGCTCTTGTAAAATATATGAAAAAAGACAAATTTACGGAAATTTTGGAAGAGCATGACAAACAAGCAAGCAGAAACCCTCTTGAAGAAATTCCTCTTGAAGATGAACTCTTAGACAATGAATCAGAGAACTGCAAGCACTTATTTATGCCGATAGATTCCACGGGAGAAATTCTTGCCTGCTCAAAATGCGGGCAGGTTATAAAACGTTCGGAATTAAAGCCTCTGAATTTCTTTGAACACCCGGACAGCAACCTCAAGTAATTTAATTGCCGGTTTGTATTGATAGGTTTATTAATTCAATATCATCATAATCTATGTATGCGCGTTGAAAAAGATTTACTCCTGTTTGAATTATTATTTCGTTCAGCTGGTCAGGTCGGATTAATGCCCGCGGAAGCTTTATCCGTTGGTTATCTCCGTTAAGCTGAATTTCTGCAATCTTTCTGCCGTTAAAATATACTTCCGGTGGGCTTGCATAAGAGTTCCTTATTTGATTTTGCCTCATTTGTCTTGCCATTTTTGTATCTATTCCGATAATCGAACCTATAACCAGAAAGTTGTTATATGCAAGGGTATTTGCTGTCATCATAAATGTTTTTCTATAAGCAGGGCCGGTTGATTTGAGTTTAAAATCACCTGAATTAGCGGAATCTTTTGAAAAATTATCATCGCCCAAATGCAGCATATCCGAATCTATTACAACATCCATTGTATCGCTTTTTTGGATGCCTAGAACCATCGGACGTGCGGCTATGTTTTTGTCAATTGTGATTGAAAACGGTCTGTAACCTTCTTTTGAAACTGACATAATTGTATCGTCGGTTATTTCTGTATTTAAATTGAAATTTCCGTTTGTATCGCTGTAAGTTTTATATCCTTGCTTCGGGATTGCAATCTGTGCTCCGCTTATCGGGGCATTTGTTTTGGCATCAACTACTTTGTTGCCAAGTCCGACTTCCGAGACTCCGCCGGTTAAGGGCGCAGCACCGGCATGCGAAATTTGAGTGAATATTAACATACCTATTAGTATTAGTATTCTTTTCATCTGTCCTCTTCTGTTTGCATTTGTATTTTTGCAAATCTATCCCGGATATTAAACCCTGCTATATATTATATTGTAAGAATATTCATAAAAAAGTAAAGATTCTAATAAAAATTTGAAAAACTTATTGATATTTATTTTGTTTTTGTTATGATTTTTATACAGACAATTTTATCATGTTTTGAGCCGAAGTGATGAAATTGGTAGACGTGCCAGACTCAAAATCTGGTGTGGTTCACCCCACGTGCCGGTTCGACTCCGGCCTTCGGCAAATAATAAAACTCCCGTAAGGGAGTTTTTTTAATACCCGGAGTCGAACCGGTTCCCGGTTCTACCTCTCACAAAAACAATACTCAATTGTTTTTGTTCGGCAGAGTTGGCTTCGTTTATAAGCCACTCAAAAAGTTTTGTTCGAAATTATCTATCAAAAAGGGGTTTTTGTGATAATATATATTTGTTGTTAATTATTATAGGAGTTAGATATGGAAGAAGAAAAATTTTGTTCAAAATGCGGGGCGAAGCTTGACAATAATTCTGCAGGCTGTCCGAATTGTGCGTCTCAGGATTCACCTCCGGTATTTATTGAAGAAAAAGAAAAATTTTATCAGACAACGTGGTTTTTATGGGTTTCTTTAATTTTATTTTGGCCTTTGGGGTTATTTTTATTATGGAAAGTGCATAATAAATATAAGATGAATACCAAAATAATTATAACGATTGTATGGGTATTTCTGCTTTTGATTGGTGCAGTCGGCGGAGGTGATAAATCTTCTGATAATACTGCGCAAAATGAAATTCCTAAGAGTAATGTAAAAGTTACTGTTGCAGATTTTAGTACAATGACAAAGGAAGCAGTTTCGTCCTGGTGCAGTGATAATAAAATTAATTGTAATATAACAAAAGAATATTCTGATACTGTTCCTGCTGGCAAGTTTATAAGTCAAAGTGCAGCTGCAAATAAAGAAATAAAGGAAGGAAGCAAAGTCACGGTTGTTTATTCTATTGGTAAAGAACCTTCATTAGAATTTAAAAATGCTTTAAATACGGCTCAAAGATATTCTGATTATCAAAATATGTCAAAACAGGCAATTTTTGAACAGCTTGTATCCGAGTATGGCGAAGGGTTTCCAAAAGATGCAGCGCAATATGCTGTTGATAATATGGAGGCTGACTGGAATGCAAATGCATTAAAAAAAGCTGAAACTTATGCAAATACGCAATACATGTCAAAACAGTCGATATACGAACAGTTAACATCATCTTATGGTGAGAAATTTACAAAAGAACAGGCTCAATACGCAATAAATAATCTAAAGGCGGATTGGAATAAAAATGCACTTGAAAAGGCAAAATCATATTCTGAAATGCAGCATATGTCGAAACAGGCTATATATGAACAACTGACTTCGTCTTATGGTGAAAAATTTACGAAAGAACAGGCTCAGTATGCTGTAGATAATTTATTTAAATAAATAAATTATTTATGGTTGATTTAAAAAAGACCTCTTGATAAAAGAGGTCTTTTTTATTAACCTATCATGCCTATTTTTTGTTTACGTCTTGAAATTTCATTACCTAATCCGCTAAAATCAGGTCTGTTATAATTGCCAGTTCTGCCGGAAGCTACCATCGCAGAGCTTGTTGGGGTACCTTTTTTAGCTGAATATCTTTGACCTATGTCAGAAACTTTTTTGCCAACTTCTTCTCCATTATCAGCAAGCCAGTCTCCGGCTTTTTTGAATACTGAGCCTCCGCCATTTTCTGCAGCATTGCCTGCTGCTTTTTTAGCCGTATTTCCAGCAGCTTTCAATTTGTCTGTATCAACTTTACTTGTAACATTACCAGTTGCATCAGTTACGTTCTTGTGATCAAGCATACCATTGACTTGTTCTCCTGCATTATCACCTTTTACAGTTGACATAAGATTTTCTTTATCTATGTCGCCATGTTCAATTTTATCGGTTAGTTGTTCTTTAGCTCCGGCTGCATATTCTTTTGTAGTTAATCCGCCAAGATTTCCGGATTCTTTTGCCTGTTGAGCTGCTTGTTTAGAAGCCAGAGCTACTGCAGCTTTTTCTTGGCCTTGTTGAACACTGGCGTCAATTGCAGCTAGGTCTGCTTTCATTTGTTTGGTTCCTTTAACGGCGCTGGCACCTGTTTGAATTGCGGAACCTGCGCTCTGAAGGGCTCCTGCAATGTTTCCTTGTGCTGCATATGTTAATGACATTGCTGCCTGAGCTGCGGCTTGTCCGTACTGGCCTACGTTTTGAGCAACAACACCGACTTTTTGTGTAAATCCGCCCGCAGTTGCTAACGCTCTGCCGGCCGCAGCTGTTGGTGGATAGCCTGACATTGCGTTACCAGCGATTTCCATGCCTTTGCCTACTTTTTCAGTAATGTTTCCGACTTGTTCTACTGTTTGTGCAATATCGTTAATCTTCTGCTCAACTTTTAGCATTTTGTCAGAAAGTTTTTCTTCTTTTTGGTTTGCTTTCTGCATTTTAGTATAGTACTTATTTTTCATTGTTACAGTAGACTGCATAGTGACTACTGCTTTCTTTTGTGTTGTTTGAACTGTATTCATGCGAACACCTATTTGGGTGTTTGCATTTATTTTTTCATCAATTGTAGCTGTTAAACTTTCTATTTGTGAACTATTATCCGTTGAAGTGCTTGAACCTGCGCTACTGTTTGAGCTTGTAGAGGCAGTTGAATTCATGCTTTTTGTTTGTGGAGTATTGTTATCTTCAGAGCCTGCAAGTTTTAGAGAAAATGCACTTCTTTCACCGGCACCAGTACTATCTGCGCCTTCCGTTTGTAAACTGTTTATCTGTGCTAGTGCAGCATCTATTTCAGCTTGGTTTTGATCCATTTGTGCATGTAGTTGAGCCATTTCCTGCTGGCTTTTGGTCATTGTTTTTTGTGCTGAATTCATTTGTTTATTTAAAGCTTTTGAATCCTTCTTTAGTTCTTTACTGTCAGCTTTTGCTTCTTTTGACATATCCTTGGCTTCTGCTTGATCTTTTTCGGATTCTTTGCTTTTTGCTTCAGCACTTTCTGTACCGCTCTCTGCTTCACTTGTTGCAGTATCACCATCAGCTTCAGAATACTCTGTTTTTTCAGTTGTGTCTGTTTGTGAAGTCGAACTTGAAGAAGGAGTACCGGTAGCTGCACCTGTCTGCTGGGTTGAATTATTGGTATCTAATTCTTCTCTGCGTGATTCCAATCTCATTGCAAGAGCTTCAAGTTTTGGATTTGTACCTTCTTTTGCCATTCTTACCTGAAGCTGAGTTTCTGCTTTTGTTATATCTTGTTTTGTTTCCAATTTATCCGGATTTTCATACAACGCGCCGGAAGTTTGTTCTGTTCCTTCAGCTGTTGTTGTTGAGACCATGTTTAATTTGCTGAAAACGTTTTCATTATTATTAACGTTTCCGGTTGTCTGAGTTCCGGTAGTTCCTGCAGTGCCAGTTGTTCCTTGTGTTTGATTTGTATTTTGAGGGCCGTTTGTGCTTTGGGTTGAGTTTGAATTTCTGACTTGCAAATTGGTGAATATGGATTTGTCCATATTGCTTTGTTGCGTTGTCTGAATTGTCGCGGTATTTCCCCCGTTTTTTTGCATTTGCATGAGCTTGATTTTTTCAGCAAGCGACATACTATTCAGATTTACACTGTTCATACTCATAATAAAGCTCTCGTTTGTATCTCTTATATATATAAAAAATATATAAGAAGCCTTATTTCAGTACTTTTGCAAATTTTTACATAAGTTAACAAATTTTAAGTTAGTAAATTCAGAGGGCAATCGCGGATAAACCGCAGCTTTTTCTGCGATTGCCCGACTCTACATAACCCATGTTAGTGCCTGAGGCACGACATTATAACGCGTCTTGGATTTTGGCGGTTCAACGCAGCCATTGCCAGGACGCGTTTCGCTGTGCTCACTCTTGCCACAATCCGCTGCGCTTCGCAAATAAAGACAAAGAAATGAACATAAATGCTACCTTTGTGTATCAAAAAAGTACCGATAACATGGGTTATGTAAATAATTGAGCATAAAAAAGAAACCGTAAGGTTTCTTTTTTAAAATACTGGACTGGTGTGGACGAAACTTGAACTTTTTAACCTATATAATAAAGTTGATTGAAGAATTGAATAAATATCAAATGTTGCTATTTTTAGAACAATTCATTAGCTTACCAAGAATTGACAACGTTATGTTACCCGGAACTTGTTTCAGGGGCTTACTAAAAAGCAAGTATAACGCTACGTTGGTAAGATGCTGACATAAATTCAGTATGACAAAATAATTTATCTTGGACAGTAGTGCTAACAGGAGAGGGAGTGCGGGTGGGGGCTGATTGCTTAATGAAGCGTGGTTAAAAAACAATAAAATGCAACTTCCTCAATCCAACAAAACCAAAAAATCAAAAACTAATACATTGTGACAATATTGCAAAAATATGCTAGAGTATCGTCAAATATTAACAATTATTCAATCCGTATGATATAGGAGCCGGTGTATGGATCTGGAAGAATTCAGTGCAAAAGTCAACGAACTCTTAAAAGAAAACAAATCAGATGAGCTTTTTGCTCTTTGTGACAGTTGGCTCGAAGAAATCCGGAATAACCATACGGATACCAATACAAATCTCGCCTCTATCTATAATGCAAGAGGGCTTGCTTTTGGTAAAAACAATGATTATCAAAAAGCAATTGATTGCTACAATATGGCTATAGAACTGAATCCGGATTATGCTTCAGCATACAACAACAGAGGAAAGGCAAGAAATGCTTTAAGGCAACATGAAGAAGCCATAGAGGATTTTTCAAAAGCTATTGGATAGAGCCAAGCAACGTGTATGCCTATAATGGCAGGGGAGTAGCAGAATATGAAATCGGTAAGTATCTTGAAGCGCTGAAAGATTTGTCCAAGGCTCTTGAGCTTTATCCGGAGTTTGAAGAAGCCAAGAAACTTTTGCTTGAAATAAAACTCAAGATGAATTCTAATTCTCAGGAGAAGGGGATTATGGGATTTTTTAGAAAAATTTTCAAAAATAGATAGGTTGTAATTTAGTGTTGTTGGTTTAAGTTTACTGTTTCTTTTTATTTATTTTACCAAACTTTTGAGGAGGTAATTAAAATGCGGGTCTATCTTATTACCCCAAAAAGTTAATGGGTGTGGCGGGACCGTCTTGCTCGTCCGCATTAATCGGCAATTCCGCATTTTGCTTCAGTGTTTCCAACCCTTTGCAAAATTGCTTCAGCCTCTGCTCACTTGCGTTCGAACCACTTAAACCCTTTCAGGGTTGGTGGTTCTCATCCTTTCCCTGCATTTATAAAAAAAAGACCCCTTACGGAGTCTTTTAAATGGTGGGCAGGGGTGGATTCGAACCACCGTAGGCTCGCACCGACAGATTTACAGTCTGTTCCCTTTAGCC
>CALUWA010000030.1 GCA_944324365.1 Candidatus Gastranaerophilales bacterium | reverse complement strand
CGCAGAAGCAGGAATTGTATTCTTTGTCCCGCCATAGGCCAATGCACCGGCCATTGTCGTTGGTTGTATTATTTCTGTTGTTTTCATTTTTCCTCCAAACTTATTTATTTTTCCAATCTAATTCATCCCAAAAGGTAGCCTGATTAAACCCGCACAGACCGCTGTTATTAAACCCAAACACTTCTGAGGGCGGAATTACGTATATTTTATAATTAACTCCGGCCGGTCGTGGCAAAAGCCCCGTGTTTAGCAAAACAACTAATTGTTCTTCAGTCGGAACAAACTCCAGTATATAATTTACGGACATATCCAGGTTATCTCTGATATGAGCTTTCCCGTCCTCCTGAAATATAAGTTTTAAATATTCATTTATAGAAGGCACACTGCTGTTCATCCGCAAATAAAGTAATCTTCCTCTAAGAAGAAATCTATATTGCTCCGTGTCCAGAGTAATCATTTCTCCGTTTACATTATATGTTCGAGCGACTTGCAGCAAATTACCCCAAATTGAAAGCCCGAAATCATTCGCAGTTGAGATATTCAGAACATCGTTTGCCCAATTTTGCCAAAACCCTTCATGAGTATTTTTATACCAATCCTGTTTTTGTAAAAGCAAACTGTTCATTTTATCTGCATTTGCATATTGCCATATAATTTGGCTTTCAAGATCAATTTCATTTTTAAATTCAAAAATTTTACTCATTAATTATCACCTTAATATTCTCGTAAGCTATTTCTGCTTTCTGATTAACATGGATATCTAATTCATCAGTAGAAAGACTTTCTTCCGAAGTTCCAACCTTAAGATTTTTAATAGTAATCCCGGGAATAAGAGTATTAATTCCGGCAGCCATTTCAAAAGGCGAAACCTCTGTACCTATATTTAGTCCCGTATAACCGGATATCTCACCGTTAGCAAAACTAAGGATGGCATTTTTAACCGTTTCTTCTAATTCCGTTGAAGCAGAAGTCCCGCGGTCAACCGTAACAGAAACATGAACATCAACAATTTGA
The DNA here is from genome assembly GCA_944324365.1 of Candidatus Gastranaerophilales bacterium. GTDB lineage: Bacteria > Cyanobacteriota > Vampirovibrionia > Gastranaerophilales > Gastranaerophilaceae > UBA1221. The sequence goes on along the minus strand of CALUWA010000030.1, from coordinate 9,505 downwards.
GGGCGATTAAACTTAACCGTATACAAAGCCCCAAACCACTCATCCCTAATCTGAACCGAAACATCACCTGTATAACCGCATCCGGATGATTTTACTGCAAAAATAGCATTTGCGACATCTTCATTAGTACCACCATCGACACAGCAATACACGGAATGCGGCAAGATAGAAACTGTATCATATACAATTGTTTCATTCGTATAGTTATCATAAACAAAGGCACTTTGAACATTTTCCGTACTAAGCAGAGAGCTATAATAGTTTTCAAGTAAAGCTTTACCTGTAAACAATCCTGAATTTAAAAATCTTTGTTTAAAGTGCGCATCACTTTCTCTATCAGTTCCAAGAAGCGCAGGAGAAGGATTTGTAACTGTTTCCCAGCCGAAAGTACCATCAATAATCTTATTTAATTCACCAGCCGCGCAAGCAATTGACCCAAGCTCCAGGGAGAGGAAATCTCCCTGAGCAGTGCCATCTTCACCGATAGTTAAATCATTTTCCGCATAGAAAATAATTCCGTTTGAAGTAGAAGCTTGCGAACCGGCAGGAACAACCGTTCCTTTTTGACCGGTAATTGTAACACTAACTCTGCTTGCCGTTGCGCCTTCTCTGTACATACCGAAATTTGCAAGCATAGCATCAAGAAAAATTCCGTAAGATAACATTACGTTAAAAAGATTTGCAACAAGAGCATTATTTTCAACAACCGCTGCACGAGCCGTAGTTTCGATATCAATAAGGCGCCCCTGCGGCGTGCTGTCCTCAAGTGAAATATCCTCACCCAAAGCTTCTTTAAATTCATTTTGTACTGTTTCTTTAATATCTGCGGTATCGGCGACAACCGTTCCGCTGCTTGTAATATAAGTATAATTAGCCATTTAAAACCACCGTTCCGAATTCTGTTGTTTCTTCCACCTGATAAGAGTAAATACCGTTATTAATTTCGAAAGCGAACGAAGATATTCTCTCAACACCATCAAGACTTTCAAGAGTTTGAATAATACTTGCCTGAAAAATATCGGTATTTGCAACATCCGCAAAAATTGTATCCATATAGGGGATACCAAATTGGACGTTATAAGTAAGCTCTCCCCTGTTAGTAAGGACAGCATTTTTAGAAATATTTGCCAAAGCATCAATATCGCTAACGATAGCGATAGATCCTCCGGCATCTATAAATAAATCATTATTTTTATCTGTAGCAATCGTTTTCATTGCGGCCCTCCCGTATTTCCGGCACCGGGCTCAACTCCCGAGTGCGTATGTGTACTCAAACTTATGCCGGCGCCGGTTACATCGCCCGACACCGTAAGATTTCCTTCGATTGAAGTTTCGCCGCGAATAACCGTTTTCCCGGTAAGGTTAATTTCACCGTCTTTAATCGAGAATTTTGTACCGCCGCCAACTGTTGAAATCACAACGGCACCGGCATCATCTTCACTAACGGAAATATTATTAATTCTATCCGGGATAAAGAACGCATCATTAAAGCAATGTTTTCTGTAAGAATTTGGCGAGGACTCCTCTAAATTCTGCTTAAAAACTGAAATATCCCTGTCACATGCAACGAGCCATCCGCTATCACCGGCTTTTAGCGGAAAACTCATAAACAGCCCGCCGCCCTGCAGGGTCAAAACCGGGATATTAACCAATTCCGGCTTAGGAATTTTTTGTCCGAGCGAAGCCACACCGGTAATCGCGGGTTTTACGACGGCTCTGTTGGTAGTTCTGTCATAAGACTGAACAATCCCCGGCAGAACCTTTTCCATATCCATCAGCGTAAGATCTTTAATCAATCTGCACAAACCCTCCAAAGAATCAGTATCCGCCGGCTCTCTGGCCGGTATAGTTTGAGTAATATCAGTCATTATTTTTTACTCCTCTTATAATTTTTACCTTCAATTTCGCAATAAAAATTTTTCTCACGTGAAGCAAAATCGAATTTAAGGCTATAAATTTGGTAATAATCGTTTATTGCGGAGAATTTTTCAGACTCCAGCTTAATCCAGTCCGAAGGATTAAGGGTCGGATCAAGGAGCACCTTAAATTTTGCACCGTACTCAGTGGACTGCGGAATCCCGATTAATCCCGACGATGCATTAATAAGTTTTACACTCCCTTCAGAACTATTTTCCGGCTCAGAGGTCTTAGCGGCCGGAGTTTCTTCATCTTTATCCACAACTTTCAAAACGTCATTGTCCCAAAATGCGATGAAATCACCATACTTATTAAATTCTTCAATAAGTTTTGCTTTTGCGCCGACAAAATTAAACGAATCAATAAGCTTCTGCGACTTACTTTTCCAGGAAAGCGATATTCCAAGCTGATTGGCGACGTTTTGTGCCATTTGTTTTGTCGTAACCGGAGAAGTAACGGAATAGGTAATAACATTTTGCCTGTTAAAATAGTTAGTCTTAGCTTCAATATTAAGCCAGGTATCAGGAATACCCTCCTGAACAGCCTGAATAATATCACCCCGGAAAATCAATCCGTAGCCTGAATCCTCGTATCCGGCATAGATGGCAATTTCTTTTCTTTTATCCGGCTCGACATAAGAGGACATATATGTGGACAAGTATTCAATATCATCTTTCGCAAGGTTTGCTACAGAAACTTTAGCTTCCGCGGCAACACTGCCCATACGTCTTGTAACGGTACCTTTGAGCGCAATATTTTTAATCTGCTTAACTCCGGAAGGAGCGGATATTTCAATATAACAGACCCTTTTTTTCATAAATTATTCCTCCGAAACAAAGACCAGATTGCACGTATCACCGAAATTTTTCCAACTAGGATATTCATCCCCGCTTGTAACGAACATAAAATTCCCGCCCAATTCAGTAATCATATACGGATAAGGCAAAATTCCCTGATTAGCAAAGCACGGGATATTTTGCACAAGGTAATCCTCATTAACAAAGACAGAAAAAAGCGGGATTTCTCTATCTACAATACGTATAGTCATATCCCTGTTTAATATATTAATAAAGAACTCCTGATTAGGAGTTTGTTTCAAATCAATAGCGTAAGTCGTCATAATTAAAACCTCAAATTAAAAAAACAAAACTAATAGACAAAATATCTATAACAAAAGACATAATGTCTAAATGAATAGACATTATGTCGATATAATTAAATGGAGAACATTACACACTCAGATTTGTATAAATTGATTCAGTATTATAGACATTTTGACTATTTTCATCCTACATTTTGTAGTATGTTTTCAAAAATAATATTACATTTTCGAAAAATTTGTAATATTTTTTAACATAGCCCGATAAAATTTAATCGAGAAAATATTAATAATAATTCCGCTTATTAAAATTTTAAAGAAAAGCCGGCATGCCAGATAAAGAAATGCAGTATATTAGATAAAGTAGACATTTTGACTATTTTCGTACTATTTTTTGTAGTAGTAAATTACAAAAACTAATAATTAATATCAATTATTTTAACATTTTTTAATAATTGATAAAAATTTTTATTAATAATAATTCCGTTTTTAAGAAGAAAAGAAAAATCTGACATACCGGTTAGTAATAAGACGAAAGGTTAATTAGATATACTTTTTGGCAATATACTTTAATATCACCTGCAAACTCAAGGCTACAGCTGCTGCGGGCTTTTCTGACCCAATTTCAGGGTAGATGAATCCTTTGGATTTTTAACCTGGTCGGTATTCATTTTAACGTACTGAGTATCAGCAACCTGGACAGCCCTGAAAGATAGTGAATATAGGGTTTTATTGAAATGGTCAGCGCTAACCCTGAAGGGTTTAGCGCAAATGACCATATTCGGGAACATCTCGCCCTTGGCTTTAATAGTAAGTGCCGTTCCGCTTTTGTAGTATTCATTCAATTCAGAAAGCGAACTTTGGTCTTCGTCGTCAAGGAGGATGGATAAGGAGCCCTTATTAGGGTTAAAGACCTCATGATCAGTAATCACGGCACCGCTTTCGAGCGGATGTTCCATAAGGCTGACATCATCATCGATGCTGCCTTCAACAAACTGCGCCTGTGTAAGGACTTCAACATTATCCTTATACATGGCGAAATTCTTATTTTTCAGGTTCTGCGCAACACGCAGAATAATATTAGTAGCAGTAGGTTTTAAATTCATGCTCGTACTCCTGTATCTAAGCCGTTAAAGGCCATTTTAATACTCTGTACCAAATCATTGGCGATCCCGTCAGCATCCGTCGCCTGGGTTTGGATAGTAATATCTCCAAAAGTTATGGAATTGGATGTATTAGCAGCGTTATACGCGCTGGTAATAGCACCTTGCGGAACTGATGCAATAGGAACATTGGCCGTAAGATTAATCGCTTCTTTTCCGGCAATTAAATCGCGCCATAAGCCGGCCTCGCTTTTGTCAAGCACGGCTTCGCCTTTGTGAAGCTCCGCCATATAGCCGTCAAACGGAACAAATCCTATACCATTTGCCGCAGCGACATTTTTTAAGGCTTTTACACCCTTACCTGCAACTTTAAAAAGAAGCCCGATAGTACCGCCACTTTTGATAAAGTTCAAAAGCCAATCAGGAATGAATTCCATAACCTTAGCAACAACGGCACGAATAAACTCAACAAGCTTGCCGAACCCGGTTTTAATAGCGTTCCACAAACCGGTAAAGATAGAAACAACAACCGGAACTATGACAGACAACATACTAAGTATAAAATCCTTAACCCAAATAATTATACTCATAAGACATTGCCCTAGCCAAATGATAGCATCCAGCACAGCTCTACAGGCTTTTTTGACATTAAGAATAAATTCCTCAATTATTGGATGAGCTCCTGTTAACCATTTCCAGAATTGGACTATTGCCCAGTTAAGGCCAATAAAAGCCGCAATAATGCCTGCAATTACAGCACCCAAGAGCAAAAAAGGAGAAAATGCCGTGATTGCAGCAGGTGCTGCCGCAACAAGCATAGGAATCAGAACTGAACCAATAACTGCCGCAATTTCTATTATCATAAGCTTTATCATCTCTGAATTAGAAGCAAAAAAGTCAACAATACCTTTTATTGCAGAAAACACAGGCTTCAGTATAGGTAATAGCAATTGCGCAAAATTTACCCCAATAGCATAAAGACCTGAACTGATATCATTCAATATAGCTTCAAGTTCTTCTGCACGTTTCAGATCTTCCGGGGAAAAAGCTTTATATTTTGCAGCCTTTTGAAGATTAGTTGTGTATTCCTCAACCCCACCACTAAGAGTCTTGATTGTTGCATCATCCAACCCTAGCGCACGCCCAAAGTCCATTTTTTCTGTTTCAGACTTTAATTCTCCCATACGTGTTGCAATAACAGTCAGAAAATGATCTGTTGACTTTATACCTTCCGGAAGGATATTAAAATCCTTTAAGGTATCAGCCAATCCATTGCCGTTACCACCTTTTTGAATATCTGCCAAACCTGTACGTAATCTGGAAAGGCTTTGCGCTGTTACCTGAGCACTTCCGCCGTAGTGTTTTGAGGCATTTGCCAAGGCTTGAAATTTATCCGCGGCTAAGCCTGAATCTCTCACCAAGCCCGCCATCTCTTTGCCTTCTGAGGCATACTTCAAAGTAGAATGGATAGCAGCCCCCGCTGCAGCAAAACCAATTGTTGCAACTTTTAGCGGAGTAGATAAGCTATTGAAAGCACTCCCTAATGCTGAAACTCTTTGAGTTAATGGACGGGTAGCATCAGCAAAAATAAGTGCTTGTTTAGTTAAGACTGTTACACCCTCTGCAAGCTTTTTAAATTCATCACTACTGGTTAATTCTTTTAAAGCTTTTTTTAAATCTAATAAATATTTTTCCATAAAATTCCCTTTTAGCCGTTTGGCTATTGATTTTGTATACAGTTTAAAATAATTTTAAATTTATATAGGATACAGTATTTATGTCAATAAAACATGACTTATTCAATAATTATGCAGAACAAGAGCTTCGCACAAAACTTGGAGCAGCTTGGGAATTCTTTCAAGTTATGCCCAATGATGAATTCCCAAAACTTCACGATCTTTTACCAAATGGCACCATTACGCAAGATAAATTACCATTTCCGTTAAGGTATTTCAAATTTGAACAATTTTTCTTTGTTAAATTTATGTACAAACATTACATTGTAGCAGGTTTAATGTTGATATTATGCGGAATTTGGGTTTGTTATATTGAATCTTTAGTTGTAGGTTTGTTTATAAGTATCACTGGCATTAATTATTTATTTGCATATAAATATACAAAAATACGAGCTCTAATACATCAAGGAATAAATGCATTTAATACCGAAAATATAGAACAAGCTTACAACATCTTTATACATGTTCAAAATACTTGGAACAAATATCCTTTATTTAAACAATATCAAGATGTTTTAAATGACTGGATTGTTTATTGTTTACTTTATTTAGAACGACCTAAAGAAGCTCTAGATTTTACCATAACCCACAATGTCACTGCTAAAAGAGCAAAAGTATTTTTTCTATATTTAATACTTGACCTGCCACAAGAAGCCATAGACTATTTCCAAAACTCTTTTAATCGCGATGAAATAGATAAATGGCCTTCCATATTAGTTATTCCTGCTCTTGTTTACTCTAACATCATTAAAGATCCTATAAAAACTATTGATTTCCTTGAAAGTTATGATGTATTAAATTGGACACTTGACAACGATACTTATAACGTATATGAACTATTAGCAAAACAATATACCGCAATCAATAATAAAGAAAAACTTAAAAGTCTTTATATTAAAATGAACAAATTTAAACCGGATGATATTGTTGTTGCTGAAAGACTAAAAAAAATTATACAAGAAGAATAATGTTTATATCAATAAACATATAATTATTTAAGAGCAAACCAATTGAGGACTACATATAATGAATAGCATACACGAGGTCTTTTCTATTTTCCCAAATCCGTTTCAACAAGGGAAAATTTCATATGATGAAGTGCCACTCCAATTAAAAGAAAATCCATTACTAGAAATATTTATATCTGAAACATTTATAGGAACTATAGTCAAAGCAATACTCTTGATAATTTTACTAGCAATTTGTCCATTATTACTTATAATAGTATTATTTTTTTTCGCTGGAGGGACTCTATATGCCATTATCATTCGAATTATTCCTGAGTCTATAATTGACAAACTATTTCCAAAATTACTTAAAGAAATATACTATATAAGACAATATATAAAAGAAGGACTTTATGAATATAATGTTGATTGCAATTTTGAACTAGCCAAAGAAAAATTTCTAAAGGCAAGGCATATCCTACAAACAACAGGGAGAGTAATTACATTTAGCAAAGAACGTCCAATAAATCCCAATATTATTGCAATAAATGAATATATTATTAAATGCATGGGATACTTAGAAGAATATTCTAAAATGTATGAGTTTATACAGGACAACGATGTAATGTATAAAAGAACCAAATTACTTATGCTCAATGCTATTATTAACCCTTGTGATGTCACTATAGCCTTTTTCGAAAATAATTATACTGAACAAGAAATAAAATCTCACCCAATATTTCTTCTTCTACCATTAATTGCAATTGCTATATACTATAAAAATCCTCAAAAAGCATTGGAATATATAAATACAAAATATGAATTTATATTTAAACCATTTTTAACAGATGAACTTTATATATTATTCTATACAGAAATATTACTGTATCGAAAATTAAAAAATACAGATAAAGAAAAAGAACTTATCAATTATATTAACAACAATGAAAACAGTTTGAATTATAGCGTTTCAAAATATATTCAAGATATAGAAAAAATGATTCAAAATGCTGATTACTAAGAAAAAGTTAATGATAATATTAAACCATAGATTAAAGTTTAATTTTTATATAGGAGAAAATGAATGTATACTAATGAATCGTTAGAACAAGATATGAAGAGCTTAAGCAAAACAAACAAAGTAGATTTTGCATTGTTCATCAGACCGTTAATACCAAGTATTATAAAAGCATTAGAACCCGATGAAAAACTAGTTGGCTGCAGCTTATCTTGCCAAGAAAATGGAAAATCAGGTTTCCTATTACTATTCCAGAACAGAATTATCTTCCAAGAAAAATTTCTTGCAAGAAAAAGAACTGAAATATATCTTAAAAATATTGCTGCTTTTGAAAATAATACTATTCCAATTCCGTTTTTTTCTTATGATTTGTGCAATATAAAAATTACTGATGCTGGAGGAAACAAATATCTTTTTACAAATTTATTAGATTCTGATGCTAATAGAATTATAAAAGTTCTTAACGAACAAACAGTCAATCAAAAAGCTATTTAAAATACTATTAAAATCTCTTACCAAGCAACAAACTTGTTGCTTGGTATTTTTTATTAAATCATCCAACCCTAGCGCACGCCCAAAATCCAGCTTTTCTGTTTCGGATTTCAGCGTTTCCATACGTCCGGCAATAACTGTCAAAAACTGCTCTGTTGATTGTATTCCCTTGGGATTTATATTAAAAGCCTTTAGTGTATCAGCAAGTCCATTGCCGTTACCGCCTTTTTGAATATCTGCCAAGCCTGTACGCAAATTTGTAAGGCTCTTGGCTGTAGATTCAGCACTGCCTCCATAACGCTTTGATGCATTTGCTAATGCTTGAAACTTGTCTGCTGCAAGACCTGATTGACGTACAAAATTTGCCATTTGTTCTCCGTTAAAAGCATAGGCCTCAACCATCCCATATACTTTTTGAAAAAGATTCAATGCGACATTTAAGCTTTTCACTGAAGCAACTATTGTACCCACAGACTTAGCTATAACAGAACTTAATTTTGGATATTGTTCCACGTCATATGATGGACTTAAAATTAAATCATTACTCATATATATACCTCTTAATTAAAAATAGCCATTTAGCTATCCACTATTTAATATTTTTCACATAGAATAGAAAGTATGAAAGATGAATTAAACTTATTTTATCAAATATGGGATATTCCTACTCAAACTTTAGGTAATGCTGCTTCTGTAAGCAATCTCGGATTTTTTACAAAATTTGATTTGTTTTTAGCAAAGATTATAAAAAATCCTATGTATACGACTTTATACGTAGTTGCTCTTCTTTTGTTATTATTATTTTTAACATTATTTGTATTAGTTTTTTTAATTATATATTTCTCTAATACTCATAATTACCATAATAGAGAGAGACTACAGCAATTAGAAAACATATATTCTGGCATAGATGCTTACAACAATAAAAATTATAAGGAAGCTTTATCTATTTTTGAAACACTAAATGCTGTTATAAATAAAGACGATTTAGAGTTTAATTCTTGGCTTTTTTACTGTTATTTCAACACTGGCAATTACCCAAAAGCCCTTGAGATGCTAAATTTCAGAATGACAAGAAATACTAGAATTAAAATTTTACTATGTTATTACAAATTAAATAATATCCAAGGGCTTGTAGATACTATTCAGAAGAAGTTTACTGAAGCAGAGGTATACAAAAATCCTCTAATACT
>CALUWA010000029.1 GCA_944324365.1 Candidatus Gastranaerophilales bacterium | reverse complement strand
ACTAAAAAATTCCCGAGATGGAGTCCAGCTCAGATGCCGACGAGCAGCACGAGTCGTGCAGATGAGCGTATCCGAAGGATTGAACCGAGGAATTTTGAGCTACTCGAAAAATTCCTGTGGTGAGAAGACTCTCCGGGAATTTCTCCCATACAAGCCAAATATTTTCAGACATTAAAAAATTCCCGAGATGGAGTCCAGCTCAGATGCCGACGAGCAGCACGAGTCGTGCAGATGAGCGTATCCGAAGAATTGAACCGAGGAATTTTGAGCTACTCGAAAAATTCCTGTGGTGAGAAGACTCTCCGGGAATTTCTCCCATACAAGCCAAATATTTTCAGACATTAAAAAATTCCCGAGATGGAGTCCAGCTCAGATGCCGACGAGCAGCACGAGTCGTGCAGATGAGCGTATCCGAAGGATTGAACCGAGGAATTTTGAGCTACTCGAAAAATTCCTGTGGTGAGAAGACTCTCCGGGAATTTCTCCCACACAATCCAAATATTTTCAGGCATTAAAAAATTCCCGAGATGGAGTCCAGCTCAGATGCCGACGAGCAGCACGAGTCGTGCAGATGAGCGTATCCGAAGGATTGAACCGAGGAATTTTGAGCTACTCGAAAAATTCCTGTGGTGAGAAGACTCTCCGGGAATTTCTCCCATACAATCCAAATATTTTCAGGCATTAAAAAATTCCCGGAGATGGATTCGAACCACCGTTGGAAGATCCAGAGTCTTCAGTCCTGCCGCTAGACGATCCGGGAATAAATCGGCTTGTATTCATTTACAAAAAAATTATAATCCAAACAAATAAATATTACAAGAGTTTTTATGGCAAAAAAATAAATTGACAGCCATTATTCTTAATGCGACGATATAACAACAAACCACAAGGAGAAAATATGAGAATACCCGCAATCAGCATTTCGCAGCCGTTTAAGCCGCAAAACAAAAGAACAAACACCTCCTTATATTTAAGCAAACCGACCTTTTGCGGTAAAGACAGATTTGAAGGGAAATCCATTATACAGACCGGCTTGGATGAGCTGAAAGCGGATATTGAAGAAGAAATTATTCCTTACAGAGAAAAATACAAAGATACATTTATTCAACTTGGCAAAATAGGTTATGACTCGCAGGAAAAATTAAAACTGGTTAAGGACTACGAAACCAGGCTTATGAACAAAAAGCTTAATGCCGAAAACAACGAAACATTTATACAAGCATCAAAAAATGCACTGCTGTTTGAAAAATACAAAAATAATATTGATGAATTTGAGAAAACGGCAGAATTTGTACAAAAAAACGATTATTATTCCAATCCGGAAATATTAAAAACAATCGACAAAAACCGTTCGAAAATGATACGAGATGCAAAAGAATTTGCCAAACTTGAACCGCTGTATAATAAAACAAATGAAACAAAGGCACAAATGAATACTGATTTAGAACAAATCAGTTCAAAAAATTTACCTGATTTTCACAACAAAATAAAAGCCTTAGATGAACAAAACAAAATGGCAGCAATGCTTATGTTTATATCTGAGTACCCTGATACTACAAATATCTGCAATGAATACAAATCAATTTTAAAAGATTACAACGAAAAGAAAATTCTTATGTATGATTTGCTGGATAGAATAGGCAGACTCAGCTACAACATACAAAAATTCAAAGAACGCAAAAATAATTTTGAAGAAAATATAAATGATATCAACAAATTTATTGAAGAAAATAAAAACTATAAAACCGAAAACATTTCAGAAAAAGAAATCAGAACAACATACGACAAACTTTTGAAAAATGCTGATAACACAATAGCAATGCATTCAAAGAATTTGCAAAACTACACAGCAGCTCATCCGGCAGAAATCAGCCCGAGAATAGCCGACAGGACATTTAAAATGCAGGCTAAGATAATAAAACAGCTCAACACTATGATATGGAAAGAAAAGCAGAAATTTTACAACCGGATTAATCAGGATTTTACAGATAAAAATTATTAATAGCAAAAAATTTTATTTTTGATTTTCCTATTAACAGGAGAATAAACTATGCGAATTAACAAAACAAATAACACCCCAAACTTTACAGGTGCATTCATATTAAAACCAAACAATGCCCAAACAAAAGAAATTATCCCGAATATTATCAAAAAGGGACGCCAAATATTTTATAATATTAAAGAAGAAGGGGATGTTGTACTTGTTACAAAAGATAAATATGACAAATCAGTAAGAGATTTCATAGAAGCTGAAAATATAAAGTTTAGGTACTACCCGGAAATCTCTACAAAAAGCGGTCTTGATGATGAAGTTCCTTCCGGATTAAAGACATTATTGAACATTAAAAATAATTGTATAGTAAGAACACTAAGCATACTGGATAAATTCATCCCGAACAATCCTCTTCACTTGAGTAAACAAAGTGAATATATACATGAGGCAATGAATACCCTGCGTCTTAATATCAGCAGCGCAAAAATAGAAATAGATGATAAAGGATTATTTATTATAAAAGACAAAGCAAAACAACGTACAATAAAATCTACCGGTTTCAAAAATGGAATGAGCTATATTTGCATTATTCCTGATTCTCCGACTCAGGAATCAAGAAGAATACTGGTAGGCAAAAACGGTAAAGAAATAATAAAAGAATACAATACTCCAAAAGAAATAAAAGACTTTTTAAAAACATTCAAAAAACTAATGGAATCATAAGCAGCCATTTTGTAAAAACATGTAACATAATTATTTTTTTATTAAAGATTTTCAAACAATGAACCGATGAATATTCCAAATAAGGTTACATGTATGGGCGCTATTGACGAAATACAACATAAATTAATTAATTTTTTCTCATATAAAACCAAAAGCGGGGAAGTAAAAGAGATAAACACTTCATACGGTCAAAAGTGGGAAAATATGAAAACAGATAACCAAACCATAAATTCCATTTTTGCCCAGGTAGACAACGGCGATGGCATCGTTCAAGCTGAAGAACTTAATATTTTAAATAAAATATTTAATTACATAGATAAGATATTTAACAAGGATGAAATTTTAGACGAAAACGAAATAAAAGAGTTTCAAAAACAATTATATAACGGCACAATTACACTCGACCAAATCAAAAACAGCAGTTCAAAACAGCAAACTCCGGCCTGGTCTGAGGGTTTGGACAGAAATATTTCCACTATACAAATTTCAAATACAACATCTACAGAAAATTTAGAACTAACAAAAGAACTAAAAGCAATCGGAGAGGAACAGGGATTTAATGTTGAAAGCATAGATAGCGGAATAGATCCTTGGATAGAAGACTCATATATAAGACGTTCCGACGGAAAACTGTATGTTCCGTATCACAACCTTAAAGACAACTATGACATACAGTCTGAAACAACATTTTTAAGCGAAAGAGGAAACGAAAACAATACAGGGCAAGGACGTGTGGCAACAGAAGGAACAGCTTTTGAAATTAAGTTTAATAAAGAGGATATACACTACGGCACAAGCTACCTTGAAGGAGGTAACGTTTTAAATACGAAATTACAAGATGGTACACCGGCCGCAATAGTCGGAGAAGGTTCAATCAGCAAAAGCTTGGAACTTATGGGCTTGGAAAATACTCCAGAAAATATCGATAAGGTAAAAAAACAAATTGCAGCTGATTTAGGTTTAGCTTCGGAACAAGTAACATTTATTCCACAGCACGAATTTCATATAGATATGACATACAGACCGCTCGGTAACGGAGAATTTGCAGTTCCTGATTATGAAACGGGACTTAAAATATTAAAAGAACTCAAAGACGAACTTGGCAAGCAGGAAGCTGAAAACACTAACACCAAACCAAACAGTATGACACCTTTACAGATAAAACTAAGAAAACTGGATAATAAAATAAAAAGACTTGAACAATTAGCCGCAGACACAAAAAATATAAGAGAAGAAGCTAATGATTACCTTGAACAAGCCGGATATAAAGTTGTAAAAATCCCCAATTTTACGGTAAACGATAGAGACACCACAAACTTTATGAATGGAATAGGTGGCACATCCGCAAAGACCGGACAAACATTCTATATAACAAATAAAGCGGAATATCCGGAACTGGAGCCAATCATCACAAAATACTTTAATGATGCAGGCATAGACAAAGTATATTTTGTATCAACCAGAAAAGCTTTAAGTGCACAAGGCGGCATCGACTGCTTAACCCAGGAAAAATAATTGCTGATATATATTCTTGCAATATAAACCGACAAGCTGCGCTATTCCAAGACTACAATTTGCCGATGGGGGGGACTCTGCTTAGACGTTAGCGAGCGTTTGATACGCGAGCGCTACGTATAAGTATGCAGCTATTGCTTTTGCTGAACCCCCAGCTTTCCGACCTGCGGAGGAAAGCGTGGGGTGATGAGGCCCTGTTTCATATTTCGCACACGAAAATTTGCCGATGGGGGGACTCGAACCCCCGACCTACTGATTACGAATCAGTTGCTCTACCACCTGAGCCACATCGGCAAATCTATTTAATTTGACTATCGAGCAACTGGTTGCTCTAAATTTTTGAACTCACGTTCCGTTTCACTCCACTGGAGAGCCACATCGGCAAATCTCAACTTATACCATTATTATTATACTTCGAACAAAAAATTTTAACAATATTTAATATACCTCTTTGCAATTTTAAATTTATACTTTATCATGTTTGAGTACTATTGAAATTTAGGAGGAATAATGTTAGAAAAACTGGAAAAATTTCAAACTTTACTCTTAGCTCTTGTTATTACTGCTGGCATAATTATTGCCGCACAAATTATTACCCATGCCATTTCAAAAGATGTTATTACAGTAACAGGTTCATACTCACAAAATGTAACATCTGACAACGGACGGCTTGAGTTTGCAATAACAACAAGAAAAGCAACAAAACTTGAAGCTTACAATACCCTTAATAAGCAGCGCCCGATTGTAATAGATTATCTAAAAAAACAAGGTTTCGCGAGTGATGAAATTGAAGTTAAGGCTTTTACAAGCTACAACACATATAAACTAGCTCCAAACGGCATGTCTACGAATGAAGTTGCCTATTTTAATGCGACCCAACATTTTTCAGTTAAATCAAAAGATGTAAACAAAATAAAACAAACTTCAACTGACATAAGCAGCCTGCTTTCAAAGGGAATAGATATTAATGTTTATGAAACTGCATATTTTTATTCCGGCTTATCAGAAATGAAAGTAAAACTGCTTGAAGAAGCAACAAAAGACGCTCAACAGCGTGCTACAGCAATGTTAAAAGCCACAAATAACAAGGCTGGAAAAATTCAATCAGTAAAAATGGGGGTATTCCAAATTACTCCTGTTGATTCCACAAATGTATCTGATATGGGAATAAATGATACAACTACTATAGAGAAAAAAATCACATCTGTTGCAAATGTAACATTTACGATTAGATAAGGAGAAAAATATGAAAAAGGCTATAATTCTATCCTGTATATTGCTTAGCGGTATAATGAGCGCAAAAGCGGCAGAAGTTTACCTTCCTCCGTCTTTAGGCGGGATACAGGATACCGGATTTCAGATGAGACTTATGGAAGAACAGCGATTCCGCCAAGATGAATATAACGAATACAAGGAAATGCAGCCACAAAAAGAAGAACGAAACAGGAAGTTAAATTTGCAGGAAAAATTTGAAAAAGATTCTCAATCACAAACTCCAGCCTACACACCTGACGTTAACCTTATACGTGAAAACGGGCAGCTGAAACTAAAATCTATAGAATAAAAACAAAAAAATCCGGATTAAATCCGGATTTTTTATGCTTTGAATGACCAAAAATCTCTTTGTGTCATTACCAAGAACGGTATTATTTCAAGCCTGCCAATAAGCATCCAGAAAATCATAATCAATTTACTTGAAATATGGAAATCAGCAAATGAGCCCATTGGACCAATTGCTCCAAATCCAGGGCCTATATTTCCAAGAGCAGTAATAGAAGATGCAAGGCCGTAGATATGGTTATGTTCTATAAATGTTATCAGAATTGCCCCTAAAATAAAAATGGCGAAATAATAAATAACAAATACAATAACTTGTCTTAAAACCTCTGGAGAAACAACAGTATCTTCAACTTTAACATTTATTACAGCATTTGGATGAAGAATTCTGACAAGCTCAGCTTTCATTGATTTAAAAACAAGAAGCCATCTTGTCATTTTAATACCGCCACCCGCAGAACTTGCACAAGACCCAAAAAACATCGTAATAAATAATAAAATTTGTGCAGGATAACTCCATTTAGCAAAATCAATACTTGCGCTGCCTGTTGATGTCATCATACTGATTACTTGAAACAAGGAGTGTCTTACAGCGGCATGCATTCCATAATGGTCTTTTGTTATTAGTACATATGCGATAGCTGCAGATGAAATTATAACGACCCAAAAATAAAGACAAAATTCTTCACTTTTAAAAAACAAGAAAGGATTTTTCTTTTTTACGAGCACTTTGTACTGCAAGTTCATACTCGACCCGGCAAAGAACATAAAAATTAATATAATCCAGGTTAAAAGCGGCTTATGATATCCCATAATACTATTGGAATTCGGTGAAAAACCACCTGCAGCAAGTGTAGACATAGCATTACATATAGAATCAAAAAGTGGCATCCCTGCAATAGTTAAGCAGATTATGGCTAGCAGTGTTAACCCAAGGTATAGACTCCACAGTAATATTGCAGTAGTTCGTACACGTGGTGTAAATTTATCTTCCGTTGGCCCCGGTGTTTCCGCAAAGAACATCTGCCTGCCAGCTACAGCAAATTGAGGTAAAACCGCCACAAACATAACGATAATACCAATACCACCAAGCCATTGAGTTAAGCTTCTCCAAAAAAGCAGGGCATGAGCATAATTAAATGTTTTAAATATAGTAGCTCCTGTGGTTGTTATTCCTGACGTTGATTCAAACAACGAGTCTACAAAAGTTAAATTATAGAACATATAAGGAAGTGCCGCAATTACTGCAAACATCATCCAAGAAACCGCAACAATAAAAAGAGCTTCTGATTTTTTTATATCGTTCAAGTTCTCAAGTTTCGCAGCCTGCGGATATATTTTTTTGATAAGCAACCCCATACTAACAGTTAAGAGCGAGGACGATAAAAACGGAATTACGGAAGAATAATCTTTATAAATTAATGCTACAAAAACCGGTAACAATAGAAAAACACCGATATATGTTATAACCGTACTCAAAGCATTCAAAATATAACTTAAACGCATTATTTCACCTTAAAAAATTCTTTTAATACTACCGCATCCTTTGATTTTACAAAAGTAATCAAAATATCATCAGCTCTTAATTCAGTATCACCTTTTGGAATAATTACTTTATTGTAACGTTGTATAATACCTATTATGGCGGGTACTGGAATACATAATTCCATAACTTTTTTCCCGCTGAATTCCGGTTTTACATATATTTCCAAAAGTTCAGCCTGACCCTGCTCCACAGTTGCCAGAATATCTACATCATTTTCAGCCAAATCATTTTTAACTTCATTTATTGCCGAATTTTTCGGAGAAATCGCGATATCAATTCCGACTTTTTCAAACAAAGGAATATTTAAAACCTTCGATACTCTTGCGATAACTCTTTTTACGCCAAGCTGTTTTGCAAGAAGAGAACAGAGAAGATTTTTTTCGTCATTATTCGTAACACTGATTACAACATCAGATTCTTCTATAGATTCTTCATTTAAAATCTGCAAATCGGTTCCGTCGCCGTTTATTACAAGAGTATGGGACAGCTCTTGCGAAAGCCGCTGACAACGGTTGTAATTTTTTTCTATAATTTTAGTTTTGATTTTCAAATTTTCAAGGCTTTGGGCAAGCATTAGACCAACATTACCTCCGCCGATTATCGCAACAGATTTTACATATTCTTTTTCATGGAAAAATGTTCCGGCCAAAATATCCAAAGAACGTGCAGTTCCCATAAAGATAAGCTTATCTTCAGCTTTTAAAACAGTATCGCCGTTTGGAATAAACAACTCTCCGCCTCTGGTAATACCTACGATGAGAGTTCCTTCCGTAAATTTACATTCACAAACCTTTTTATCAACAATAGGCAGATGAGCGGATAACTTGTATTCCAAAAGACGGGCTCTGCCGTCAGCGAAATTTTCAACATCCAGTGCCTGTGCGACAGTAACTATTCTGAAAATTTCCTGAGTTAATAACTCTTCCGGCCAAATAATGTAATCTATAAAGAAATCTCCGCAAACACCGTTATTTTTTTCAAAATACAAAGTATTTTTATATTCTTCTTTTGAAACAAAACATATAGTGCGTATTCCTCCTACTTTTTTAGCTGAAAGACAGGCTACAATATTGGCTTCATCAAGTGGTGTACATGCAATAAATATATCTGTATTATAAATATCAGCCTGTTTGAGTACATTCATATCGCAAGCATTACCGTATACAAAGCTAATGTCAAGTTTTGAAAATTCTTCATTACGATTCTCCTCCTTATCAATAATCGTAATATCATGATCTTCAAAAAATTCTGTTGCTAATAGACATCCAACTTCTGTCGCTCCAAATATAATTATTTTCACAACTACTCCTATCCTGCAAGTAAACTCAGCGATATTATAATAATATTTTGAATTAATCCCAATACAATAATGGCTACAATTGGTGAAACATCAAGCATGCCAATTGGAGGTATAAATCTCTTGAATATATCCAGATAAGAATCCGTAACCATTCTTATTGTATAAAAAGGCTGTCTGTTCCAATCTAAATTCGGTACAAAACTCAAAAAACATCTTATGAGAATCACTATATAAAAAAGTGAAAACAAACTGTTTATTGCACCTATTAAAGCTCGCAACATAATTTTTCCCTTTCTTAAGCTTGTGATTTAGCTTTTGTATTTGCGCAATCACAATGCGTTCTTTCTACAGGAATTTTTTCTATCAAATTAAAGAGCAAACTCTTCAGATTTTCAAGATTTGAAGCAAATACTTTCATTACATCCTGGTGTGATACCGGAGGAACATCCCCCACCAAACCGGCATCATAATCTGTAACAAGCGTAATATTTAAAGGACACATATCCAATTCCTTAACCAGGTAATTTTCAGGGAAAGCCGACATATTAATAACAGTCCATCCCTGGTTTGTAAAGAATTTTGATTCAGCCTTTGTTGAGAAACGAGGGCCGTTAATAACTACTATAGTACCTTCTTCATGAACCGTAATTCCAAGATCTTTAGCAGTGGAAATTGCAAGCTGTCTTAATTCAGGACAGTACGTTTCTGCTGCAGAAGGGTGGGTAACAACAGGCCCTTCATAAAAAGTTGATTTTCTTCCGTCAGTCCAATCAACAAACTGATCACAAATTACAAAATCTCCCGGTTTTACATCTTTTTGCAAACTGCCTGATGCACAAGGAGAAATAACTCTTTCTACTCCGACTGACTTCATTGCCCAAACATTTGCTCTGTAATTAATTAAGTGAGGCAAAATCGTATGATTTCTGCCATGACGCGGCATAAACGCAACTTTATGCGGGCCTATCTGTCCGATAAAAAGATTATCACTAGGCATACCGTAAGGAGTTTCTACTTTTACCTCCTCAATATTATCCAAAAATTTATAAAATCCTGATCCGCCAAATACACCTATTGTTGCCAACTTTTTATCTGTCATACTTTTGCTCCTTATTATAAAAATTTAATACAGGGATTTTATCAGAAACAAAAACTTTATGCAAATTATTAAAATGTAAAGAAAAATTTCAACTGAAATCTCATACTAAAGGCCGATTTATTGTTAAAAAAACACTCAAAAACACAAAATTCACAATTCCGGAAACACTTATTCTGCAATAGTTTAAGGGTAACCTTACATTTTAATTTTCAAATTTAGACTTGAATTTAAAAATTTTTGTAATAAGATGAGTGTATAAATTTCATTCTTAGAAGTTAAAACTTGACACAAAAGAGAGAGTGAACTTGCTTTTAAGAATTTTCAATTTACAACTAGAGGATTACATTTTGAAAAAACTATTACTTTTCACTATTATGCTAGTGCTGTTGTGCGTTGCACCTGCCCAGGCGGCGGATGTAAATACGGTAAAGGCGATAATCGTGAAACACGCCATTGAAATGGGTGTAGATCCGGCAATCGCTTTAAGTATAGCAAGAACAGAATCAGGCTTTAGCCATAACGCACGAAGCAATCATGGTGCAGTAGGGGTATTTCAATTAATGCCTTCCACAGCCAAGAGAATGGGGCTTAATCCATACTCATTAAATGACAACATTAAAGGCGGAATTATGTACTACAAATCTATGTACAAGATGTTTGGTTCCGTTGAGTTGGCTCTTGCAGCATATAATGCAGGCCCGGGTAACGTAAAACGTTACAATGCGGTTCCTCCGTATGCTGAAACAAAACGTTTTGTTAGCAAGATTATGAAGGATTACAATTATTACAAAGCTAATCCTGATCCTGCTATGATAAAAGCAAAAGCAGCTGCGGCGAACAAGCCGGCATCGACACCTGCTGCAGTAACAGCAAACAAACCTCATATCCCTGCTGCAACAATGGAAATTGTAAAAGCTAAGGATGTTCATGCTGTTAAAGTTGAAGTAGTTGATGAAACTCCTATCGATTTAGAAATTGAAGCAACATCGCTTGCTATATAATTTCTGACAACAAATTCAAAAAAGCCCGCTTTCTATATGCGGGCTTTTTGCATGTAAAAGTAAAAAGCGGATTAAAAATCCGCTTTTAAAATCTTTTTTCTAAACATTAAAATAAAACTATACGAGGAATTTACTACATTATCACTTACCCTATATATCCGGAGAGAATTTCCTGACTAATATTTGAAGCTTTCATTTTTTTCAGCGCTCTCAATTCTGTCTGCCTTATGCATTCTTTTGTAACACCGTAAATATTGCCGATTTCTTCCAGCGTTCTTCTTGTTGTATCTCCGATACCGTAGCGCATCCTTACAACTTCCTGCTCTCTTTCTTTCAACGTTGAGATAACAAGCTCAATATCATTTTGCAGATTTTTATATTCTATCTCTGATGATACAGAGGCTTTTTTATCCTCAAGGATATCTGCTACATTCATATCATTACCATTAGCCCGTTCAATGCCGCTTTCTATCGAAATTGTTTTTGTATAAGCAGATAAAAAGGATTCTATTTTATCCGGCGCGATATTCATTTTTTCGGCTACATCCTTATTATTTATCTGACAATTATACTCTTTTTCCATACGGGATTTTATTTTTGAAAATTTTGAGAGTGTTTCCTGAATATAAACAGGAATTTTCATACAATGCGACTGTTCGGATATCGCTTTAAACATCGACTGCTTAATCCACCAGGCTGCATATGTTGCAAACTTGTATCCCAATTTGTAGTTAAATTTTTCAGCCGCAATCATCAGGCCGAGATTTCCTTCCTGAATTAAATCAATAACAGGAATTCCGGAAACATGAATTGCCTTTTTTGCTATACGGACAACAAGTTTCAGATTTGCCTGAACAAGTTTTTTCTTAGCTTCCAAATCACCTTCACAAGCAGCTTTTGCGAGTTTTCTTTCCTCAGCCGCACTAAGGGAGGGAATATTGGCAAGCTCTTTTAAATAATGATTTAATGTACTGTCATTTGATGCCTGAAGAACTTCATATTTTGAGGGATTTGATTTTGATGAAGTTCGTTTCATTTTTACCGGGGTATTTTTGCTCATAACATTAAACTCCTTCTTATCGCCGCGACGGATAAGATTTTATATAGTAACACGAAAATAACAAACTAGTATATACTTAGTATATACTATAGTATATATTATTTCAAGTCTTATGTGAAGATTTGTTAAAATAACTTTTTAATCAAATTCGACCGGTCATTTTGTTTAGAGTATAATTATGCTTGAGGAGAGTATGATATGAAAAAGAAATTGTTTATAGCTTTAGGTGTATTATTCGTTATATTGGTAACATCAGCAATAACATTTGCAGTAAGTCCTGCTGCTGATGATTTAGTTAACAAAAAACATGTTCCGTCAGATTATAAAATCGGGATACCTTATTCGGAAGCAATACAATCTGACAAACCTATGCTGGCACTGTTTTATGTTGACTGGTGCGGGTATTGTTTAAGATTTATGCCTAAGTTCAGAACAATAAGCAGCTTATACAAAGACAAATATAATGTAGTTATGCTTAATGCTGAAGCTCCGGAAAATGAAGCATTGGTAAAAGATGTTGCATTGACAGGATTTCCTACATTGTATGTAATTGACAAAAAATACGATAACAGATTTTTACTAAACAATGCTATTTATATGGATTTGAAAAAACTGCGTGTTGAGCTTGACAGATATCTAAAAGTCAGAAAACAGCTTGATGCAGCTGCAAATTGCTCTTGTGAAAAATAGTAAAAAAAAAGACCTTGAATAATCTTTTTCAAGGCCTATCCGTTTAAATAAGAAGAGAGAGCTTTATATTTATATAAAGTAATCCGGATTATAAAAGTTGCTATTTTCATGGCAAATTTGTAATAAAACTTTACATGGAATTTCATAATGAAAGATATTCAAAACCAAAAAGACACAAGAAACGTTGATATCCAAAAAGTCGGCATAAAACATCTGGAGCTGCCGCTTATAATTCAGCGCAAAAACAGTTCAAACCAGGTAGTCAGCGCAGAAGCAAGAGTAAGCGTTTCCTTGCCGCGTGATTACAAGGGCACTCATATGTCCAGGTTTGTTGAAGTTTTAAACGAATGGCAGACCAAAAACCTTTTAGGGGTTGATATAAAAGGATGCCTCGAAAAAATAATCAAAAATCTTGATGCACAAAGCGGGGAGTTGGAATTTGCATTCAAATACTTTTTGGAAAAGAAAGCTCCTGTTACAAAGTTGCCGGCACAAATGAGTTACGATTGTCTTTTTGAGGGCAGAATTTATGACGGAGTTTACAAATTTATATTAGGGGTAAAAGTTCCTGTTACGACATTATGCCCTTGTTCAAAGGAAATTTCAGATAACGGAGCTCATAACCAAAGAGCATTTGTAACCGTAAAAGTTTCCTATGATGAAGATAAGCATATTTGGCTTGAGGATTTAATCGAGATGATAGAAAGCTGCGCATCATGCCCGGTTTACCCTCTTCTTAAACGTGAAGATGAAAAGTTTGTCACGGAAAAGGCCTGGAACAATCCGAAATTTGTAGAAGACGTATTGCGTGATGTTGTGCTTAAGCTTAGAGAAAATGATATTGTAAAAGAGTTTGAGGTTGAATGTGAAGCGTTTGAAAGCATTCATAATCATTCAGCTTGGGCATTTCAGACAGAAATTAAATAGGGAGAATTATTAGAAAGTTTTTGTGTATATTGCATTAATTCCCCAATTGCCTTTATGTTTATTCCAATCCTGAATATTGTATCTTTGCCCTTCCAAAGCAATTGAAGAAGAGCCTATTTTTTGTTCTACTCCGACAAATATACCTGCGCCTTGAGTCCATTGCTGTGTATTATAATTATATTTTCCAACATAATGCGGGTTAGCATAAACAGAAGTTGTCTTGCCGACCGGTACAGTTACCGTAAGCGGAGAAACTCTTATTTGCGTAGTATTTGTACCCTCGGAAAATGTATTTCTTATTCGCACATTATTATTGAAAATACCTCTGTCATCATATTTGTAACTTTCCTTTAAATCAACAAGCAGGCCGGCATTATCTTCTCCGACGTTTGTCGCTCCGGTAAATACCGCCAGACTAAGATTATTATTTTGAAATTTGTTCTCAAATCCCAAAAACATCTGGCAGCTTCCGTCATTATAAGTATATACACCAGCAGATCCGCTTTGTTTGTGTTCCCAATCCTGCATAAATATTCCCCCGTGCTTTAACTTATATATATAAAGTAAATTCACGGGGAAAAATTGCCCTGCTAAATCAGATATTTAAAATAAAGATATGCAGAACTTATTAAAAGTGCGATAAATGTTGTAAACGCACCATATTTTAAAAATCTCATAAACGATATCGGATAACCTTTTGCTGTTGAAGTTTCGCTGACAAGTACATTTGCAGCAGCCCCGATTAGTGTAAAGTTTCCGCCAAGACAGGCGCCTAATGATAAAGCCCACCACATAGGATTATGACCGCTTCCGGTATAAGGAATTATATGCTGCACCTGATCTATCAGAGGAGCCATGGTTGCAGTATAAGGAATATTATCAACAATACCTGATAAAATTCCGGATCCCCACAAAATCAGCATTGTTGCAGCTGTCAGACTGCCGTTGGTAAATTCAATCAATTTATTTGCCAAAAATGTAATTCCGCCGTTTGCTTCAAATCCGCCAATAATTATAAATAACCCGACAAAAAAGAAAATAGTAAGCCATTCAACATCGCGGTAAATTTCTTTCGGTTTTTCAAACAAAAGCAAAAAGCTTGCGCCGGCAACAGCAAAAACGTAGGCTGATATATGAGTAATATCATGCGTTACAAATCCCAATATAACAAGAGCCAGCGTAATCATAGATCTTATCATTAACCCTTTGTCAGTAATAGTTTTACTATTATCAATATTTGCAACATGCTGCATTTTTTCCGGTGTTGCAGTAAGACTTTTTCTGAACATGAATATCAATATAGCAGTAACAACCAGGAATATAACAGTTACAACATCAGTTAACTCAAGAAGAAAATCCAAGAAACTTAAGCCTGCGCGTGTTCCGATAATAATGTTTGGCGGGTCACCTATAAGGGTGGCAGTTCCGCCAATATTTGAAGCGATAACTTCAGTTATTAAAAACGGAACAGGATCTGTATCAAATTCCTTTGCAATAACAAATGTCACCGGCATTATTAAAACAACCGTTGTTACATTATCCAAAAAAGCAGAAGCTACGGCGGTAAAAGCTGCAAGTGCGAATAGAACTTTTTTCGGATGCCCTTTTGTAAATTTTAAAAGCTTTATGGCCATCCATTTAAAAACTCCGCTTTTACTGGCTATATGAACAATTATCATCATACCGATAAGAAGAAATATTACATCAAACTCTATATAATCAAAAACAGCTTTAACATAAGCTCCTGTTTCCTGATTTACGTAACCCTTAAAAGGAAGTAAGCCAAGCAGCAACGTTAAAGATGCCCCAACTAAGGCAACAACTGACTTTTGAATTTTTTCTGCAGCGATAAATATATATGCAATAACCAAAATTGCACCGGATATTAATACGCCGTGAGGTGAAATAAAGTTTGATAACATAATAATCCTCCGGCTCAATTATATCATGAATATACGCGGCTGTTTAAAAACTTACTCTAAACAGATGTTTACTTCTGTGCAAATTTTATTAAAATTGTTGTATGAAAAAGTTTTGCGCAATTATATTTTCTATACTGTTGCTTACAAGCCTGCCTGTATTGGCAGACGGTGATTTGTGGGATAATTACGGTGATCAGAACTTCTACGGAGCTCAGGAAGCAGTAACAGATGACGAATTTGACAAAGCAATAGAGAGTAAAAAAGGCAAACCTAAAAAAATGAAAGGCGAAAGCTTTCAACAAAGTAACGAAACCGAAGTTATAAACCAAATTCCGCAAGAACTTCCCGTAATTTGTATTTCTGTACCTTTACAAATTACGGATAAAGCTATTTTGCCAATCGGACATTACCAGGTAGTCGGAGAACAAAAGAACGGAAAAACTTATTTAAAACTTTATCAGGCACACTATTTGATGGCAGAAATAGAAGCGGTTGAAACCCTTGAAGATTTCGGTGAACCGGAAGTTCATTTTGTAAAATTGATAACCGATAAAGATAACAAATTAAAAATTATTTACGGCTCAATTGATTTTAATGCGTACGCTATTGTTACTCCGGCAGAGCAAAACTAAATCGCAACAAACAAAAATACAGATAAAACACCAAAAGATAGCGCGCTAAACATGAACCATTTGTGGATAATCGGATGTTGAAGATCCCATATTTCCTTAATAGTAACAGTTGCATTAGTAATTGTTTGCATATAACTCTCCAAAAACTATCTCTTACATTATCTATTTTCGACAAAATCGTTAAAAAGACATCACCCGATTA
>CALUWA010000028.1 GCA_944324365.1 Candidatus Gastranaerophilales bacterium | reverse complement strand
AAATAGTTTTCGAGGAGTTTTTATGGAAAAATGTAAATTTATATGGTTGTATATTGTTGCAATTATTGCATCTTTAGGCGGGCTTCTTTCCGGATACGATACCGGTGTTATCTCCGGCGCCTTGTTATTTATTAACGAGAGCTGGGATTTATCGGAATCACTGCAAGGTATTGTCGTAAGCTCCGTACTAATCGGTGCCGTAATCGGGGCCGCAACCAACGGAATACTTGCCGATATATTCGGCAGAAAAAAAGTTATTATCGCAACCGCAGTTATATTTATTCTGGGTTCAATTTTATGCGGTTTTGCTCCTAATGTTTACGTTTTAATAATTTCACGAATTTTTGTCGGACTTGCTGTCGGCATAGTTAACTTTGTGATTCCTCTGTATCTATCAGAAATTTCACCTAAAGCGGTCAGAGGCACCCTTGTTTCACTTTATCAATGGGCAATTACAGCAGGAATTTTATTCTCATACTTTATAAATGCAGCATTTGCACAAGCAGTATTCAACTGGCGCTGGATGCTTTTGGCAGGAGTTCTGCCGGGACTTGTTCTGTTAGTCGGAATGTGCTTTATGAGTGACACCCCAAGATGGCTTATCAGCAAAGGTAAAGACGATGCTGCACAAAAAGTTTTGAAAAAAATCGAACCGGATGTTGATATTGAAAGCGAAGTTAAAGAAATAAAAAGAACTCTGAAACTAAATGACCGCACATCAGGCGAAAAATTTAGATTTAAAAAATGGATGATAATGCCGTTTGTGGTAGGTATAGGTATTATGTTTGCCCAAATCTGCACAGGCATAAACACTATAATATACTATGCCCCTACAATATTTAAAGTTGCAGGGTTTGATTCTAACTTAAATGCGATTTATGCAACAACAGGAATAGGAGTAGTCAATTTCTTAATGACAATTGTTGCAATATTCTTTACTGACAGATTAGGCAGAAAACCTCTGCTATATTTTGGGTTAACCGGTGTAATGCTTAGTTTGGCAGCTCTCGGATGTGCTTTTGCGTTTGAATCAGCCCTGGGAAGCAACTTAAAATACGTCGCAGTAGGAAGCCTTGTAACCTACATTATATGTTTCGCAATGAGCCTCGGGCCTATCGGCTGGATACTGGTATCAGAAGTTTTTCCGCTAAAAATACGCGGTATTGCGATGAGTATCTGCACGGTTTCAAACTTTGCATTTAACTTCTTTGTCGTAGGAAGCTTCCCGATACTTATTCACAAAATAGGCGGAGCTTACACTTTCTGGGGCTTTGCGGTTGTATCATTCTTAT
Source organism: Candidatus Gastranaerophilales bacterium (assembly GCA_944324365.1). Taxonomy (GTDB): domain Bacteria; phylum Cyanobacteriota; class Vampirovibrionia; order Gastranaerophilales; family Gastranaerophilaceae; genus UBA1221. The sequence goes on along the minus strand of CALUWA010000028.1, from coordinate 15,601 downwards.
GCATCCTGTTTGTATATTTCTTTGTTCCGGAAACAAAGGGTATTTCACTGGAGCAGATAGAATCTAACTGGATTCATGGTGTTAATCCGAGAAATTTTAACAAACAAGCTTAAAAAATATTAAAAATTAATAATTCCTTCTTGCAAAATTTTTTGGTCGATTTAAAATATATTTTGCAAGACTTGGACACATGAAAACAAAAGGAGATTGCTTTTTCTAAAAGCAAGTACAAGATGCCCCCGGCAATTAATAAAATCGGGTATAATGACACAGCTTTTACCCGCAACCACAAACAAAATCAAGCAAATTTCATTACAAAAGCAGCATCCGCAACAGGCAGTACGGCTGGATTAGTTGCCGCGACCGCTTATATTGTAAAAAAACGCGGTTATAAATTACCGACACTAAATGACAAAAAACAGATAGCAAGAATCATAAAAAATCTGGAATTTAAAGCAAAAGACGTTATTTTGCTTGCAAGCTCATCTGTTGCCGGAGGTTTAATTTGCGGAACAATAACCGATCCTAAACATGCAAAAGCAAAAAGGAAAGAAGGATTAACACAACTTGTCGGAAACTATATTATTCCGAGTCTTTTTGTTGGCGGAGGGATGAAATTAAATAAAACTTTAAATAAAACATTCAAATTCCCGCCGGTAACAAGAACAACACAGGCCATTTTCGGAACAGCAAGTTTTATATCCGGAGTAATTATAGGTAACAGGATTTCTCGGTTTATTAATAAACATCTTTATAAGGAAAATGATACCAGACGGTTAAATTGGAAAGATTGGGTTGAACAAGCAGACAATGTCTGCCTTGTAACCTCTATGGCAAACCCGGGAACAAGGTTGGCAAAACACGCATCAAAAATTATTCCTCTGGCACACATACTGCCAGGCTATTGTACCGGAATAAAGCGGGATTAGTAATTTATTACAAATCAACAGATGATTCTTTTATAGGCGCACCTATAACGCGCTCAAGCTCAGCCGCATTAACGTTATAATTCAGCAAATTTGAATAATAATCAAGCTGTGCATTAAGGTAAGAATTTTCGGCATCTTTGAATTCAATTGCATCACCCATACCAACCTGGTATCTTCTAAATGCTTGGTATTGACGTTCTTTTGCCTGTTGAAGAGCCAATTTTGAAACATCCAAGCTATCATGCGAATTCATCAGGTTAATATATGCACTTTTTACTTCCAAATAAACATTCTGGCGCTGCTGTTCGTAATCAGCTTCATATTTTTTATAAGTTGCCTTTGCTTCATCAACTTGTTTTTTCAACAACATCAGATTTAAATTTGAGTAATTCAACTGAACTCCGGCTTGATATCCATAGTCCATATCCATTCTACCACCACCGTTATTGTATGAACCAAACGCACTCAAATCCGGAGTAAATGCTCTTTTTGCAGCTCTTACATTAAGCTCTGCCGCATCAACCAACTTTTTGGCAGAAAGCAACGATGGACGTGACGACTGAGCCGTTTCCAATAAATCTTTAAAGTTAACATCGTACGCTTTTGTATTCAATTTATCTTTTAAAACAACATTTTCCATCTCCGGAATACCGACGGCATTTGCAAGCTGAACTGCAGCCACTTCCATTGTGTTTTTTGCCTTAATAAGATTTACTTTAGCATTTCCAAGGTTATATTCAGCCGTAGTTACATCAATCTTAGCACGCTTTCCGATATGGTAGTAAGCACTTGCCTGTTTCAACTGCAATTCAAAATCTTTAACGGTATCTTCGTACACGGTCTTTTGAATTTCTGCAAAAATCATATTATAATACGCAACTTTCACGTTATAAATGACGTTTTCTATATTCATTTCGGCATCATAACGGGATGATTCGTAATTTCTTTTTGCCATATCCGCATTTGCCTTGGTTTTACCAAAGTCAAATAAAAGTAAATTTGCAGACAAAGTCGGCACATAGTACATATCGTATTTTCTATTCATCATATTGCCAAATGCGCCGCTGCTGCGCATTGTCATCAATGAATCATTTCTGGAATAACTTACACCGGCGCCTATAGTCGGGAAATAGTTTGACCAGGCCTGACCTATTCTGGATTTATATATTTCAGCATTGTTAATCGCTGACATAATCGTCGGATTATGAGTGATAGCAAGTTTTATACAGTCACTCAGCGTAACTTCTCCGTTCATTTCCGAATATTCAATCTGGCTGTTTATAACCGGGAACTTTGTTTCATACATTCCTTCGGCCTCTTTTGAAGATTCGGCCTTGTTCTTTGCTTTTTCAATATTTTTTTTGCGTTCACGTCTTTTATTAACCTTTTTTGGTTTTTCAGGCTTCACAATCTGAACTTTTTCCTCTGTTTTGGCTATAACATTTTGAGGAACATCTTCCGATAAAACCGGTGCAGTTGTTACTGCGAGAACTGAACATATTAAAAATAAATTTAAAATCTTTTTCATTATCTTTACATCTCCAAATCTTCATCGGTAATTTCTTTTTTAGGGAACAAGTCAACAAATTCCTGAACTATAACATAGAATGCCGGTGTTAAAACAGCACCTATTGTTGCTGCCGCAATCATACCGCCAAATACGGTAGAACCAACTGATATTCTTGAATTTGCGCCCGCACCGGTTGCGAAAATCATTGGCAATACACCGATTACAAACGCAAGCTCTGTCATCATAATCGCTCTGAACCTCAGTTTTGCTGCTTTTATTGCAGCTTCTTTCACAGGCAGCCCGTGTTTTTCGTGTTCTTCTTTTGCAAACTCTACAATCAAAATAGATTGTTTTGCCGCAAGACCTATTAATGTAATCATACCCACTTGCGAATAAATATCAAATGCCTGATTAATCATCATCTGGAAGATTAAAGCTCCCAATGCCGCAATCGGAGAAATCAACAATACCGCAATCGGAATTGTATAACTTTCGTATAATGCAACCAAGAACAAATATACAAATATTAATGCCATTGATATTATTATTGCGGTCTGTCCGGAAGCTTCTCTTTCCTGCGCGGATGTACCTGACCAGTCATATGTCATATCCGAAGGCAGTACGCTGTCTGCAACTTCTTCCATTGCATTCATCGCATCCCCGGAACTCTTACCGGCAGCCTGCTGACCTTGTATTTGTACGGATTTATACTGGTTATAACGTGTAATAGAAGCAGTACCTACAGTTTGTTTTAACTTAACAATAGAAAGCACCGGAACCATTACACCGTTATTATTTTTAACATAAATCCCAGACAAATCAGTTGCCTTATCTCTAAAGCGGCTTTCTGCCTGCATCTGAACTTTAAATACCCTGTCGTATTTATTAAAGTCATTAATATAATACGTACCAAGCATTGATGATAATGTTGAATATAATTCCTGCAAATCCACGTTTTGAGCCAATGCTTTTTCATAATCAATTTCCAAAACGTACTGCGGAACGTTTGCTTGGAATGAAGTATAAACATTTGACAACGCAGGATTCATATTTGCTTCGGCAATAAGTTTATTTGCCCAGCTTTCCAATTCTTGAGGGGTATATTCACCTTGTGACAGCAATTGGAATTCAAAACCGCCCATCATACTCATACCGTTAATAGCCGGCGGAGAAAATGCCTGAATTTGAGCCTCTTTTGTATTTGAAGCAACGGCTCTGACTTTATTTAATATTGCAACATGCGAAAGGTCGGTTTCCTGGCCTTTTATTTTTCTCTTTATCCACTTAAACGGATTCATCTTTCTGTATTGATAATCCTGAAGCTGAATAATTACAGTAGACTGGTTTGTAGAACCGTCACCACCGAATACAGTCAATTTTTCAGCATTAATCCCTTCTATATCTTTAATTCCATCTATAAATTTTCTTGAAACATCTTCCGTTCTCTGTAAAGATGCACCATCCGGAAGCGTAATACTTGCTAACAAAACACCCTGATCCTCATCCGGAATAAAACCTGTCGATATTGTTCTGAAACAAAGTAAAGTCAAAGCTAAAAGACCAATATACAACGTGATTACAAGTTTCTTATTATATACAAATTTATGGACGAATTCCATATAAAAATCTTCAACTTTAGCAAAATACTCGTTGAATTTAGTAACGATTACAGAAGTTTTTCTGTTAATTCTCTCTATAATATGATCTTTAAATACAAGCCATTTCGGCCTGTTTTCATCAGATTTAACTTCTTTTTTATGCCCTAAGAAGTGTGAACACATTGCAGGCGATAATGTAAGCGCACAAATTGCGGAAATCGCGATTGATACGGCAATACATACAGCAAACTGTTTGTACATAACACCTGTCATACCCGTCATAAAGATAATAGGTACGAATACTGCCATCAATACAAGCGCCATTGCAACAAGAGCGGAGCCTACTTCCTGCATTGTTAATTGAGTCGCAATTATCGCAGACTTGCCTTCTTCAATGTGACGTTTTACGTTTTCAATTACAACAATCGCGTCATCAACTACGACACCAACTGCAAGAACCAACGCAAACAGAGATAACAGATTTATTGTCATTCCCATTACGTTTAAGGCAAAAAACGTACCAATTAACGACACAGGAATTGTCGCGCAAGGTACAAGAGTTGCCATCCCGTCACCCAAAAACAGGAAGATAATAATAACAACAATCAAACCTGTCAGAAGGATTGTAAATTCAACTTCCTTCATTGATTCATGGATAAAGTCCGCATCATCTTTTACATAAAGAATTTTGATACCGTTGTCTAACCTGGCGTTAAGTTCATTTACTTTTGCCTTAACAGCTTTTGACAGGTTAATAATATTTGCATCCGGCAATTGTGAAATAACAACAACTGCAGAAGGCTTACCGTTAACCAAACCCAAATTTGAATAAGATTCTGCGCCGAGTTCTACACGCGCAATATCTTTTATTTTAACATTTGAACCGTCCATATTGGAACGTAAAATTATATTTTCAAACTGTTCAACCTGATCAAGTCGTCCGGGAGTTTTTAATGTAATTTGAAGTGCATTTTTTTCATCTGTCGGCAGCTGCCCCAATGCACCTGTTGCAACCTGGGTATTTTGACTTGTAATAGCATTTTTTACATCGCTTGTTGAAATATGCAGACCAGCCATTTTTTGAGGGTCAAGCCATATACGCATAGAATAATTACCGCCGCCGAATACCATTACATCGGCAACACCTTCAACACGCTTAAGTTCATCTTTAATATATATAGAACCGTAGTTTGTCAAATCTAACTGCGTCCAATTGCCTGATTCCGGATACAACGTCAAAATAACAGCACCGGCGCCTGATGAACGGCTGATTGCAGTAACACCCGTTCTTTGGACTTCTTCCGGCAATTGCGACTGAACTCGCTGGATTAAGTTTTGAACGTTCATCAGGTTTATATTTTTATCCGTACCAACTTTAAAATACAGTGTCAAAGTATAACTGCCGTCATAAGAAGTTGACGTCATATAAGTCATATTTTCAACACCGTTTAATTTATTTTCCAAAACGGTAGCTATTGTAGATTCTATAACCTCAGCATTTGCACCCTGGTATGTAGCAGAAACCCTAACCTGCGGAGGAGTTACATCAGGATAACTTTCCTGTTTCAAACTCATAAGAGAAATTAAACCCAATAACACGATACAAATTGATATTACAAGGGCAAATCTCGGAAATCTTATAAAAAAGTATAGTTTTTCTTTATCAAAAATCTTTTTCATTAATTTTTACCTGCATTTTTTTCAACAATTTTTAACTTCTGGCCTTCTGCGGAAATATTCTGAATACCGTTTACAACAACTTTATCTGAAATATTCAACCCGTCAGTAACAACCCAATTACTGTTTATATCATCAGAAACTTTTATATCTTTTCTTACAGCTTTGCCGTCTTCTACTACCCAAACATAATATCCGCTCATCGCATCACCTTTTGTACATGCCTGCGGAATTGTCATAAACTTAACAAGTTTAGGAGCTTTAAGTTCAACTTTCATATAGTCACCTGGTACAAGCCACATTTTGGAATTATCAAATGTAGCTCTCATACTGACAGAACCGGAATCTTTATCGATTTTGTTATCTACAAAGTTAACCTTTCCGATTTTGTCATACCAGCTTCCGCCGTTAAACTGCACCCTTACTTCAACATCTTTATATTGATCACTTGCCTTTAAAAGCTTTACAAAATCATCCCCTTTTAAGCTGAATGAAACATAAACCGGATTCGTACTTGAAATATTAACTAAGGAACCTGATGTTGCAGTAACATAGTTTCCTTCGGTTATATTAACTTTACCAATTCTGCCGTCAATCGGAGATTTTATTGTTGTATAGCTCAAGTTAACTTTTGCAAGTTCAAGCTGCTGCCTTGCAGCATCAAGAAGAGCCTTGTTTTGATTTGCCGTTGCCAAATTTGAATCCACATCGGAACGGCTTATCAAATCTTCTTTAACAAGAGCCCTTGCTCTATCCAATTCCTGCTGAGCATTTTTATATAATGCACTATACTGGTTTACTGTTGCACGGGAATTGTTTACCTCGATTTGGTACTCTCTGGGATCTATCTGGAAAAGGGTTTGTCCTTTTTTTACAAAATCCCCTTCCGTAAAATACTTCTTAATCAAAAAACCCGGGACACGTGCTACAACATCAACAGAATATTTTGCCTCAACTCTGCCTGTTGCTTCTGCAGACACATTAACCTCTTCTATATGAGGAGTATCAACCTCAACTTCCTTAGGCTGCATCATTGCCTGCCTTTGAATAAAAGCGGCAATTGCTCCGGAAACTTTATTATAAACAATAGGAACAATTATTATCAGTAAAACTACAATCGCCCATTTTTTTCTAGTCATCTTTACTTTCATACTTTTCTCCATAATTACAGTAGAATATTCTACTCAAATGGTAAAATATTCCCCATATACATGTCAATAACAGAACAAAATTTTACACCATATGAATGAGTTATAAAAATAAACTATACCGGAATTTGCCAATATAATTGACACAGGGTAAATTATTTATATAATAAAAATTACGGCAGGAGAAATTTAAGTAATGAATAAGAACCCAAAAGTTACCGGAGCTGTATACGGAGCCGCAGCCGCAGCATGTTACGGAATGAATCCGTTATTTACCCTCCCCTTGTACTCTGCAAATATTGGAGTAAACTCCGTATTATGCTACAGATACGTTCTTGCCGTAATATTACTTTTCTGCTGGCTTGTATTTTTTAAGAAAACTCCGCTTAAATTAAATAAAAGTGAATTTTTGCCGCTGTTTATAATGGGGCTTGTTTTCTCATTCTCATCATATACACTGTTTAAAAGCTACACTTATATGGATGCAGGAATAGCTTCAACGCTGTTATTTATCTACCCGATACTCGTTGCATTATTAATGATTATCTTTTTCAAAGAAAAAATCAGAAGTTCGACGGTTATTTCCCTAATTCTGATGACAATAGGAATAACAATGCTCTATAACGGCAAACCCGGTGAAAGCTTAAATATTATCGGTGTGTTATTAGTATTCTTGTCTGCTCTGAGTTATGCCATATACATAATTGGAATAAAAGCAATCCCTCAGCTTGCAAAAATGGATGCCAATAAATTGATATTTTATGTAATGCTTTTTGGAAGTTTTATTTACATATATAACCTTGATTTCTTTACTAAACTGGATATAATTCAAACTCCCATGTTATGGATTAATGTAATTGCACTTGCAGTTTTGCCGACAATACTATCTCTTGCGGCAATGACAGAGTCTATAAAATTAATAGGAGCCACACCGGCTGCAATTTTAGGGGCACTGGAACCCGTAACAGCATTGTTTTTCGGAGTAGCAATCTTCCACGAACATCTGACAGTACGCATTGTGATGGGTATCGCCGCAATTTTGACTGCTGTTATTTTAATCATCCTGAAAAAAGATATCGCTTCCAGACAGAAAAATAACATATAAAAACCTCTTGACTTAGAGTATACTCTAACTGATAAAATAACAATGTAAAAGGAAAGAGTTATGAATAATTCATTGACAAAAAGACAGCAGGAAATCATTCCTATTGCTGCATATGCAGCTGCAGGGAACCTCGAAAAATTAAAAACAGCAATCAATAACGGGCTTGACGGAGAACTCAGCCTTAACGATATTAAAGAAATAGTTGTACAAATGTATGCATATACAGGCTTTCCAAGAAGTATTCATGCAATAAACACATCTTTAGCTGTTACAAATAACAGACAGGATAACAGTTATAAAACAGGAGAAGAAGCAAAAATAGTTCCGGAAAGTAATAAATATCAAAAAGGAAAAGAAAACGTGGAAACACTTTTCGGAAAAAGCGATGCAAAAGCTCCTTACGAAACTTTTGCTCCTGCAATAGATACATTCTTAAAAGAACATCTGTTTTGCGACATTTTTGAACGCGGAGTATTAAGTTTTCAGGACAGAGAACTTGCAACGATATCCGCACTTGCAAGTATAAGCGGAGTTGATCCTATGCTGACAGCCCATATGACTGCGGCAATGAATACCGGGCTTACAGAAGTTCAAATAGAAGAGTTTATCTCAATAATAAAAACCATAATCGGCATAAAGGAAGCTGATAATGCGCAAAGAATTTTGAACAAAATAACAAAGAAAAATTCTGATACAACTAAAAGAACCGATTTAGATTCGATTTTTGCACAGGGCGAACCTAACCCTTACGGTAAATTCTTTACCGGCCAAACCTATCTGAATATGATTAGTCCAAAAGACGATGTATTCAATGCGCCAATAGGAAACGTAACCTTTGAACCGGGCGCAAGAACTAACTGGCATAAACATTCCGGCGGGCAAATACTTCTTGTACTTGCCGGCGAAGGCAGATATCAGGAAAAAGGCAAAGATGCCAGAGTTCTTCTTAAAGGCGATATAGTAAGAATTCCGCCCGAAGTTGAACATTGGCATGGTGCAGCTCCTGACAGCTGGTTTACCCATATTTCTTTGGAAACTAATGCTCAAACAAACCAGACAACCTGGCTTGAACCGGTAACCAATGAAGAATATAAAAATTAACAGGAGGGAATATGGCAACAATCGCGGAAGTAAGCAAAAAATATGACATTTCCCAAGCTACTTTAAGATACTATGAAAAAATCGGCCTGATACCTCCCGTCCCAAGAAGCAAAAGCGGGATAAGGGATTACGACGAAAAGTCATGCGGCTGGATAGAACTTATGAAATGTATGCGAAGCGCCGGAATTCAAATAGAAGCCCTTATTGAATACGTAAAACTTTTTCAGGAGGGTGAACATACCGCAAAAGCCAGAAAAGATATTCTTGTCGACCAGCGCGATATTTTAGAAGATAAAATAAAACGCATGCAGGAATCTTTGGACAAGCTGAATTACAAAATAGACAGGTATGATACAGTAATAATTCCAAAAATGGAAAAAAGAAGATAAATTAAAAAACCCGTAAATTTTATTTACGGTTTTTTACTGCTACAGCTTCACTTTGCGTTAACGAAATCTCTTTTCTCAAAGCTTCAATAAATTCCGGTCTGTACATATACCCCAGGTGAGAACCGTTGCTAATAAATACAGCCTTATTTTTTGCATACTTTTTTAACTGCGCAAGCTGCTGCGGAGTAACCAAATAATCATCAAGAGTATGGAAAATTTTATAATTGTCATTACATTTCAAATATTCCGATATTGAATACAAACTGGAATCATAATTTAAGTCATCATAGGATAATATGGAATCCTTATCCAAAATATATTTTTCCATATAATCCTCATAACTCATATTATTCATTACTTCGTAGAAATCTGTTTTTTGTGATTTTGAAATATTTTCAATTGCGAAAATTACATCAGACAGTTTCTGATGCATAATAAAACCGGTAATAATCTTTGCTTCGGCATCAGAAAACGGCAGCTGCTCGATTTTAAAATCCGGACTTTCTTTTTCATTCAGAAGCTGTAAAATTTTTGCCGCGGTAACTCCGACCCTCTCTTTTAAATTATCCGGATTTTTCTGCCATTCTTCATTATTTTTATCCACCTGCTTCATTGCATACAAAAGTTCTATAGGAGGGTTTATAGAAATATATTTCGTTATATTCATAGTGTTATTTTTATACTCTTTATCTGCAAGAAAAAGTGTTTCTAATGCACCGAAAGAAGTTCCTATTACTACCTTTTCTCTAAACTTGCATTTATATTTATCTTCCAAACTTTTTAAAATCTTAAACGTTACAGTCTTCAAATAATCGGCATCCTGCGCCGGAACCCCCGGGACATAGCCTTTTGGCATGCTGTTTACAAACTCCCACTGAAAGTGGCTGCCTTGAATTATTACGGAATATCCCTCATCATAAAACAGCTTTGCCATAATAACGGAGTGATGAGAGGAAATTCCCTCGCCGATTGAAGGATAAATAATTGCGACAGGCGAATTTTTATCTTTTTGCATCAAATATTTAAATTTATAATCATCCCTTTCAGGATCAACATTCACTTTAGAAATTCTCAGCCTGTTTTTAAAACATCTGTTCCAAACAGAAAACTCTGACCAAACAGACTCATCAATCCCGGGTAAATCAAATAACGCAGTACGCATTGCATCAATCACAGGGGTTTGAGGATTATAGTCATTTAAAATAATATCAGCCTTTGGTTTTTCATTTTTCAAAGCAAAGCTCCCTCTGGTTTTACTAACCCCTTCCTTATACAGATCGGTATAGGCAAGCAAATCCCCGTCAACAAGATCTTCAGGCAAAATATCATTAACTTCTTTCTTCTCTGCAACTGACTCTTCTCCGGCTGAAGGTTCTTCATATTCATTATTAACAGTTTCTACGTGATTTTCCTGATATAGCCGCGCATTTGTATCCAGGACATCCTTTCTGTCAAGATTATTTGCTTTTATATAATTGTCAATACCGTAAAGCTTTTTAGCAATATCATACGGATCTGCATAAGTCGATTGTATTAACTCGGCTAACGGCTCATAATCAGCAGTCTGATTAATTGTAAAGCCAAGTTTAATAAGAGCCAGAATAGGTGTACCTATATAACAGGTAGGATTTAGTGCAGCATCAAAAGCTTTTCCCGCCAATCCCCGAGCTGTTGTCGCCGGAATACACGGAACCACAAGATAAGGCCCCTGGGCACATTTACACTTTGCAAGCGCCTGCTCCATATTTTCATTAACCGGCTCAAGCTTAAAAAATCTTTTTGCAGGATCAAACATTCCGGCAAGTCCCAGTGTAGAATTGGTTAAAAAACGTGCAGTTTCACGGCCGGATGCCTTAAAATCCCTTTGTAATAAAGTACTAACAAGCCTTTTTGGGTATTCGATATTAGTGTATATCCCTTTAAGCCGCTCCATTCCATATTTTGGCATAACAGATGCCCAAACTATATGAACAGGTTTAACTATGTACTTATTCAATCCAAGATTAAAATTAAACATTTTTCTGTTAAATGCTTCACACTTATCTTTTCCAAGATACATACAGGCATAATCCGGATATTTACTCTTTGTATAATCAGAATTATCCCCGGCAAAAACTGACAAATTCAACTGCAGCACTAAGCTCAAAACTAAAAACAAACGGGTAAGCAATCGTTGTATATTTACCATTATCTCCTCAAAAATTTTTTCTGATTACATATAAAATTCAAAACCACATTATTAAAATAAACATCACTCTACCCGGTATTCCCCCCGGTGCAGGAAAAAAGTACAAAGAGAGTTAAGAAAAAACATTTATTTGTAGGATATAAGGAAAAAATTATTCAGTTATAATAAAACCTGCTAAAAAAATAGGAGGATTTTTTCATGAAAAAAGATTACGAACAATTAATCAGCAGCTACAATGGCGGTGATTTAGATTTGTCAGGCTGCACAATTAAGAAATTGGAACTCGGTGCTATTGAAGGAAATTTAAATCTTTCAAAATGTACTATTGATTCACTTTCAATAGGCTGGGTAAGCCAAAACTTAAACCTTTCAGGTGCTGATATTAAAAATATTAACTGTGCATTCGATGCAGCAAGTGTTGATATGTCAAACACAAAAATTAAAAAATTGCCTTCACACATATACACAGGCAGTTTAAATCTTGAAAAGAGCAACATCACAAAATTAAATACAGACATTCAAACTACTGTATTAAATATCAGAAGCACAAAAATCGAACAATTACCGAAAAACTTTAGAGTACATACTCTTGTTGTTGACTCAAAAACAGCAAAAAGCCTTCCTCTAACAACATTAAATCAGTGTGATGAACTGAATATGGACGGCAGAACATACAGCGCAGCAGGAAATTATAATTTCTGCAGTGTATGCTCAGACACAACAAGCGACAACAGAGAATGTGCCTGCGTGTAAGCTTTAAGATATAATATTCAAATTAAAGACCCGTTTAAACGGGTCTTTTTTATATGTAAAAAATTTGTAACAGAATACAAAAATTTTTAAAGTTGCCTCTTTAGATATCCGTAATATGGAATAAGGCTTTGGATGTGCAAAACCGAATAAGAGAGGAGACTATATGACACAAATCAATTCAATCAATGCAGCAGACACTCAAACTGCGGCTCTTGGAGTACAAGCAGAAGAAGAGGATGAACTTTCCACATCAACAAAGAAAGAACTTGAAGCACTTGGTATTCCTGTCACAGAAGGAATGACCGAATCTCAAGCACAACAAAAAATTCAGGAAGCCAGATTACAAAAACAAGCAGAAGCCGGAATACAGCCGGATGTATCGGAAGCAGAACTTATGGCAGATGTAAAAACTCTTGCAGGAAATATTGGGGTTGCATATTCTGAGTCTGACGATACAGAAGAAATTCTTATTAATATTGCAAACGAACTGGAAGCACAGATTGATGAAGCTGAAAATAATCCGCAGGAATTAAGCACACTTATGGGATATTTTAATCAGTTGAAAAATCTTGATACTGTATTTGAAGAAATGCAATCCGTACAAACTGCAATTTATGCGGCAATGGATATGGTAGCCACAAAAAATAAACAAGAACACGGTCTTGAATAAAAACTTAATATACAACGAATTAAAAGCCTTGCAGGTAAGCTGCGAGGCTTTTTTATTTAAGCTTTACATCTACCAAGGACGCTAAAACCAAACGAAAACGCTTCAAATAAGATATAAACTGTTCTATTTCTTTTGCCGAAAATTCTTTTTCCATACACTTACCGATAATTGCAGACTGCTCTTTTGCATATTTAATATATTTTTGCGCTTTGGGCGTTAAGATACTCTTTTTAATCATTACATTATCTTTGGTATCAACAACTCTTTCTATATAACCTTTCATCTCCATATCATTAAGCATTTTACCGATATGTGCTTTCCCCTTAAACAAATATTTGGCAATATCGGTCTGTGAAATCTGAGGTTCTAGATCTATAAGAAACAATATAGCACCCTCATCCGCACCAAGCTCGTCTGAAATATATTTAGACTGAAAACCCCTTCTAAAAGATTTATTAAAATTTGCAGTATAATCTATCTGATATGGAATAAAATTTTCAGATAAATCTTTTAATGAATTCTTAATCACACCCATCACCTTTTCAACCTGTATTTTATCATACAGCATGTTTTTTTACAAGAACAAATTTTACAAAACCCTTTTTCATGTTATATTAGACTTATGAAAAGAAAACCAATTGTAGCAATAGTCGGCAGACCAAACGTAGGCAAATCCACATTTGTCAACCGTCTTGTGGGTTCAAGACGTTCCATTGTGGATGATTTACCGGGAGTTACCCGCGACAGAATTTATTTTGATATTGAATGGCAAAACAAATTTTTTACAGCAATTGATACAGGCGGAATAATTCCGGGAGATGAAGACGATATTATGCTGTCTATTTTTGACCAGGCAAAAATCGCCTGCGAAGAAGCGGATAAGATTATATTTCTGGTAGACGGCAAAGAAGGAGTCAATCCCGTAGATTTTGATATCGCAAATATTTTGCGCCAATCCGGCAAACCGGTATTTCTTGTCGTAAATAAATTAGACAATCCGGAATCATATCTTATGACCAGCGATTTTTATTCGCTGGCATTAGGCGAACCTCTCGGCATATCTGCATTGCATGGCAGCGGAGGCGTTGGGGACCTGCTTGATTTGGTGACAGAAGATTTTGAACAAGACAATGAACCAACTGCAGAAGATACCACCATTCGAATTGCAATAGTAGGACGCCCAAATGCTGGCAAATCTTCTATCGTTAATTCACTGTTAAATGAAAACCGTGTTATCGTATCAGATATTTCAGGCACAACCAGAGATAGCATAGACAGCAAAATTACATATAAAGAAAAAGAGTATATAATTGTCGATACCGCCGGAATCAGAAAAAAAGCAAAAGTAGATTATGGTGTTGAACAATTTGCCGTAGACAGAGCAATCCGCTCCATCAGAGATTGCGATGTAGCACTTTTGGTAATAGATGCAACAGAAAGGGTTTCAGATCAGGACAAAAAGATTTCCTCCATAATAACAGAAGCCGGCAAAGGTATTATTATTGCGGTTAACAAATGGGATTTAATAGAAGATAAAAATTCCAACACAATAAACAAATTCGAAAAAAAATTATCAAATGATATCCCGTTTTTGGAATACGCGCCGAAAATATTCATAAGTGCCAAAACAAAACAGAGATTAACCCAGATTTTTGATAAAGCTGCCGAAGTTTATGCACAAAGTACCAAACGAGTTTCAACGGGTCTTTTGAATAAAATCGTAAAAGAGTTATATGCACTAAACCCGCCGACATCGGTTAAGGGCAAACGTCTTAAACTTCTTTACGCAACCCAGGCCGGAATAAAACCTCCGACATTTGTGTTATTCGCCAATAACGGGGATTTATTAAAAGACCATTACAAAAGATATATAGAAAATAAACTGCGAGAAGCCTTTGGATTTTATGGAACTCCAATAAGAATAAATGTCAGAGAGCGCAGTGAAAAAGACAATAAAAAATAAAGAGGTTTGTATATGCAATATTTAAACATGGTTCTTCCGGCAATTGATGAAAACGGACAAGAGAAGGAAATAAAATTGTCTGACTTTGCAGGAAAAAAGGTTGTACTCTATTTTTACCCGAAAGACAACACCTCAGGCTGTACACAGGAAGCCTGCGACTTCCGGGATAATTTTAACCGATTGACTCCAAAAGCTGTTGTCATTGGAGTAAGCCCGGACAGCATAAAAAGCCATATAAAATTCAAAGAGAAACAAAATTTAAATTTTACTCTTATTTCCGATACAGAGCATAAATTGGCCGAACAGTTCGGAGCATGGGGTGAAAAATCAATGTACGGAAGAAAATATTTCGGGATAATTCGCTCAACATTTATTTTGAACGAACGGGGAGAAATAGAAAAAGAATGGCGAAAAGTTAAGGTAAAAGGGCACGTTGAAGAAGTTTTAGGAGAATTAACAAAATAATTTTAACTAAACTCTTGAAAAAAAAATGTGTTTATGTGAGAATAAAAGCTGTCGACCGAGATATGGCAAGGTAGCTCAGCTGGTGAGAGCGCACGGCTCATACCC
>CALUWA010000027.1 GCA_944324365.1 Candidatus Gastranaerophilales bacterium | reverse complement strand
CTTTCGTTCTAATTTCCTTACTCATTAGTACGGCTTACTGCAACTATTTCTTTAATTTTTTAATACTTTTGCTTAATCTTTCGTTACAATTAAAAAATAAAAAGTTCAAAACGAAGTATTTATAAGGAGTTACATGTCAAGACCCAAATCAAGGGCAGGAGCCTTTGCTACAATTGCACTGGACGAAATTATATCAACACCGCATTCAGCAATTTTTCTGACGGTATCAAGACGAACATTTCCGCTGGCTTCAACTATAACTTTTTTATTTATAAGCTTACAGGCTTCCTTCATTTTATCGCAAGGCATATTATCTAGCATTATAATATCAGCACCTGCATCTAAAGCTTCTTTCACTTGTTCAAGGGTATCACATTCAACCTCAATTTTATGAGCATGGGATATATTTTTTCTCAATTTTGAAACAGCTTTTGTAATAGAACCTGCAAATTTAATATGATTGTCTTTTATCATTGCACAATCCGACAAATTAAATCTGTGCAAAGCTCCTCCGCCGGTCTTAACAGCATATTTTTCAAAAGCTCTAAAATTCGGGGTCGTTTTTCTGGTATCAACAATCTTCGCAGGCAACTCACCTATAGCATTTTGATATTTTGATGTTTCAGTAGCAATTCCACTCATTCTTTGAATATAATTAAGTGCAACACGTTCTCCCATCAGAATATACTTCGCAGAACCGGAAATTTCGGCAATTTTATCACCTTTTTTAATCTTATCCCCGTCTTTAAAATAAAATTTTACATCTATTTCAGGAGAAAGCGTTTTAAACACCAGTTCAAATACATGCCTGCCGCAAAGAATACCATCTTCACGCGTATCTAAAGATGCTGTAAGGGTATCTTCTTCCGCCGCAAGGTTCTCTGTAGTAATATCACCAAAACCGATATCTTCTTTTAGGGCATTTTTAATATGATCTTCAATATAGAAATCACTTAACAAAACAAAGTTCTCCTTCTTTTTTTGAAACATGACTGTGAACAGATTCTTCATTTGTTTGCGGAAAATCTGTTCTGCAATGAGCACCGCGGGACTCTTGACGTTGAAGAGCACATTCGGCAATCAATTTTGAAACAATCAACATATTTCTGAATTCGTATTCTTCTCTGCTTAAACATGCAAATTCTCTGTTAAATTTACTGCTCAAAGTATTTAATTTTTCCAAGCCGTCAAGCATTGACTTTTCACATCTCAAGATTCCGAAATAATTCCACATAATATCTTGTAATTCTTTTTTCAACGGAATTACATCTTCTATATCAAAATCACAATCCGCAGTATAATTTTCAATAGTTGTTTTAATTTCGTTATCTATTTGTTTTGGAGCGTTAAGCGCCTCATTTTTTAAGGACTCTGCAACTTCATACGCACAAACCACACATTCCAGCAAAGAGTTGCTTGCGAGCCTGTTTCCGCCATGCAAACCTGTAGAAGCCACTTCCCCTATTGCATAAAGTCCGCTGATAGAAGTTTTGCCGGTAATACCTGTTTTTATACCGCCCATAAAATAGTGAGCTGCCGGTGCTACCGGAATAAAATCATGCGCCATATCTATTCCGTTATCCAGGCATTTTTTATTTATATTAGGAAACCTTTTTTTTATCTTTTCTGCATCAATACAAGTTGCGTTTAAATAAACACAATTTGTGTGATGCTTTTGCATTTCGTTATAAATCGCACGGGTAACAACATCACGCGGAGCAAGCTCAAGTCTTTCATCATATTTATACATGAATTCCTGACCATCTGCATCGACGAGCTTCGCCCCTTCACCTCTAACAGCTTCTGATATTAAGAAGCGGTTTTCATCTCCGTCGATAGCAAGCGCCGTCGGGTGAAACTGAACAAATTCCATATCCTGTAAAAGGGCACCGGCATTATATGCCAAAGCCAGCCCGTCCCCGGTTGCCCCTATAGGGTTAGTCGTATATTTATAGAGCTGCCCTATCCCGCCGGTTGCCAAAATTACAACAGGGGAATAAATTGTTTCATATTCTTTAGTTATATCGTTAAAAACAAGTACACCTTTGCATTCGGATTTTGAGTTTACAAGCAAATCCACCGCAACAGTTTGTTCATATATATCTATGTTCTTGTTTTCCGCAACCTTTTTGCATAAAGCTTTTTCAATCATACGCCCGGTAGCGTCCCCACCTGAGTGAAGTACTCTGTTAACACTGTGAGCAGCCTCCAGCGTGAAAGTAAGCTCTCCTTTTTCATTTCTGTCAAATTCAACACCAAAATTAAGAAGATCCTTAATAACTTTATCAGAATGTTCTGAAATAAATTTAACAGTATTAAATTCACTCAAACCGGCGCCGGCTTTTATTGTGTCACTGATATGGGATGATGTTGAGTCGTTTTTATTTTCTTTCATAACTCCGACCATACCGCCCTGCGCGTAATTTGAATTACTTTCCCCAAGATTAGATTTGGTTATAAGCAGTATCCCGTCAGGAAGATTTGCCTGCTGTTCTATTTTCAAGGATGCATACAAACCTGCAATACCGCTTCCTATAACTATTGTAGAATAATTTGAATATTTCATAATAAATAGCCTCAGATCTGTTTCTATTAATTATATAATACCGTAAAAAGATATAAAATTGCTAGTCTTGAAGATTAAGTTTTTATTAAGTTTTAAAAAACAGATTTGATTCAAATTTTAAAAACCATATAAAAATACCCGATAGGGTAATAGACTACGCCCTTAGTCTTGTATTTAATAAACTTGTCAGCATAAAAAAAAGAAAGAGGGCAACAAGATGTTAAAAACAACAGAAGCAGTACCGGAAACAAAAGCTATTACAGTGGCAATAGTAGAAGATTTTAAACTTACCCGTGTAGGTTTGAGATGTGCACTTAATGCTAATGAAGATATTAATGTAGTTGCAGAAGCCGAGGACGCAACTGAAGGTTTGATGTTAATTGAACGGGTTAAACCGGATGTAATCCTTATGGATTTAGGGTTACCGGGTATGAACGGAATAGAAGCAACAATTAAAGTCAAAGAAATGCTCCCGAATACAAAAATTATCGCATTAACTTCACACGACAGGGAAGAAGAAGTAATTGCGGCATTGAGTTCCGGAGCAAGTGCATATTGCCTTAAAGATATTGATCCCGGAAAACTTGCTGATGTTGTACGGGATGTCGCAGAAGGCGTCTGCTGGATAGACCCGATGGTTGCCCAAATGGCATTAAATTCCTTTCCTAAAGTAGAAAATATCGGATTTCTTCCGGGCAAATCCCAATCCGAAGGCAGAGTACCTTTAACCGAAAGAGAATATGAAGTACTGAAACATCTTGTCAGCGGCAAAAGTAATACCGAAATTGCAAAAGAATTAATTGTGAGTGTTCATACCGCAAAAGCCCACGTCTGCTCTATTTTACAAAAAATGTGCGTAAACGACAGAGTACAGGCAGCAGTAAAAGCCGTTAAAGAAGGTATGGTTTAAATTCGCATCATACATACAAAACGGGGTTCCGGGGATATTTGATTTCCGGAACTTTGTTTTATTCTTGACTGGAAAGTGCCACTTTAGTAAGATTTAATTACTATTGAACTTATTAAAGAGGAGAGAAAAATGTCTATAAAATCAATAATTCTTGCTGCAGGCAAAGGAACCCGAATGAAATCCGAAAAACCTAAAGTATTACACGAAATCTACGGCAAACCGCTCTTAGGCTATGTTCTGGACTGCGTAAACGGAATTACTGATGAAAATTTTGTAATCGTCGGACATCATGCGCAAGAAGTTGAAGATTATGTAAAAAGCAATTACAAAAATGCAAAAACAATTCTCCAAAGCCCTCAGCTTGGCACGGGTCATGCCGTTTCAATGGCTTGTGATGAGCTTAAAAATTATGAAGGTTTAATTCTTGTATTATGCGGCGACACTCCTCTGATTCAGCAGGAAACAATCGCAAAATTTGTAGAATTTCACAAACAGAACAACTCAGATATCACTGTTATGAGTACAATTTTCGAAAACCCTACAAATTACGGCAGAATTATAAGAGAACCGGATAACACCTTAAAATGTATTGTTGAAGAAAAAGACGCAACCTCCGAACAAAAAGCCGTAAAAGAAGTTAATGCCGGAATATACTGTCTAAATTGGGGTAAGATAAAACAGGCATTTTCTGAACTTACAAGCAATAATGCACAGGGTGAATACTACCTTACTGATATAATTGCCTGGGGTAAAAAGAAAGCTTTGAATGTTAATGCTTACATTCTTGAGAATAACGAAGAAATCTTCGGTATAAATTCACGCATAAATCTGGCACAAGCAACAAAAATTCTAACGAAAAGAGTTTTAAACAACTTAATGACAAATGGTGTGACAATAGTTGATCCCGATTCGACCTGGATAAGCCCTGATACAGAAATCGGACAGGATACCATAATTTATCCTTCAACTTACATTGAAGGCAAAAATAAAATCGGGAAAAATTGTAAAATCGGGCCTTGCGCACATTTAAGGGGCGGAGTTGAAGTCTGGGATAATGTTAAACTCGGTAACTTTGTAGAAGTAAAGAAATCAGTCATAAAATCTAATACAAACGTCGGACACTTATCATATATAGGCGACAGTGAACTGGGAAACCACGTTAATATAGGAGCCGGCACAATTACAGCAAATTATGATCCTTTGAGTAAAGTAAAAAGCAAAACAACGATGAAAGACAATGTTAAAATAGGCTCAAATACCGTACTGGTAGCACCTGTTACAGTAGAGGAAGGCGCAAATATAGGCGCCGGAACGATAGTTACAAAAGACATTCCGGCGTGGTCACTCGGCATAACAAGAAGCCCATTAAAAATATTCACAGACTGGGTTAAAGATAAGCTTAGATAATAGTTTGATAAGAAACTTTATATTGATAATCATCAGGAATTTTCCATCCGTTCATCTGTATCCAGGCGGTGCAATATTCCGGTTGAGAATCCTTGCAGCCATTTTTTTAATTAGCAAGCAGACCGGGCAAAGTCAATGCTGCAATTACACCGATTATACCAAGCGTTATTAGCACTTCCGCAAGTATAAATGTCGATTTTTTCTCTATGTTATTCTGGGCTGTAGTGAGGCAATCCAGAAGAATATGTTTTAATCTAGTGGATTGCTTCGTGTAATTCGGGTGAACTTGCACGAAGTGCAATAGTGAGCCCTGAAAGAATTTGAGCTTTTGCTCAAATAACATTTAGGCATTGAGCGTTAACGAAATGCAGGGAACGATTGCGTGTTTTCTCTTTCTTGCCTTCTTTTGCAGTTGAGAGCTTTGCTCGAAACGTGCAAAATGGCTTCACTCTTTCTTTCGGTCGTGAAAGGTTCATTTCTTTCTCTGCTTGGTTGTTCGCGTATTACGAGTTTCAGAGCATTGCCCTTCGGCAACGCTCTTCACTCTACGCTCACAATCCGCTTTGCTTTGCAAACAAAAGAAAAGAAATAGACATAAAGTAAGGGGGCTTCGCATCCACTTGCAAAATTTGAGAACATCGTTTATACTAAAGGAAAAAGGAGGATAGAAGTATGCAAAAGCTAAGTATAGTGCGGAGATACCGGGGGGGGGGTGTCTGTATCTAGGTCAGAGCAAGGGTTTACGCCTATTTATCATTACAGCGGTTCCCTCAGTAAGGATGACGGAAAGAAAGCAGCATTTACGTTAGCGGAAGTCTTGATAACCCTTGGAATAATTGGTATAGTAGCGGCAATGACGCTTCCGACATTAATAAACAATTACCGTAAAACAGTAACAGTGAACCAGTTAAAGGTTGCTTATTCAATAATGGCTCAGGCATTAACAATGGCACAGAAAGATTATGGAGATATGACATATTGGGAGATAGGTGAACATATGTCAATTGATCCTGATAATTCAGATGCCGTAAATGATTCACTTAATAATTTCGTTGAAAAATATCTTGCTCCTTATTTAAAAGTAATAACATATTGTCAGTCGGGAACAAAAATTAATTCAGCTTGCAATTATAGCTATGTGAATATGCGTCCTCCTAGTACTGTGAATATGCTTGGTAATAATAAACTTGCATTTATAACTGAAAATGGAATGATATTTAGGTTAGAATATGAAAATACTTATGACGATACGGGTACGTTTGGCAGGTATATATACTTTGAGGTTGATCTTAACGGTAAGCAGAAACCTAACAGAACCGGAGAAGATATATTTGCGATGTATTTAGATACAAAGATGTCAAAAATGCTGATGTTTGGACATGAGCGTTCTCGTAACCAAATTTTAAATGGTACTGGTGGTCGAGGCTGTAATAAATCAGCAACCGGTTATTGCGGAGCATTAATAATGATGGACGGCTGGCAGATAAGGGATGATTATCCGTTTTTTAATTAATCGCCTTATAATAAAAAAACCTCGGATTCCGAGGTTTTTTTATTAGTCTTTAGTTAATTTGTCAGCCAGCTCTGTTTCAAGTCTGCCGTTTAGCGACTTGTTAACTTTTTGAAGCTTCTGCGCGATAAGTTCCATTTTGTCAGTCCAGACAAAGTTGTCCAGAACATATTTTTCTGCTTTTTTGAAATCTCCGTCGATTTGGATTCTGACAATTTCCGCAAGCATTTCCTTTGCAATAGGTACAACTTTATCTATATTAACGTGAATTTTTTCGTCTATAATGTCGTAGGCTCCGCGTTGTGCAAAATAGTAGTTTTGCATAACTGTACGAACTCTGTGTGCCTGCGAAAGAAGAGGTTTTGATTTTAGAAAATTATCAGTAATTGTTGTTACGATAATTTGTTTTCTTTGTTCTTCCGTATACATTCCAAGTTCAGTCAGCAAATCAACAAAAGCAAGTGAACCCATATCGGCCTTGTTTTCTTCTATGATGTTTCTGTATTTTCCTAATTTTTCATTTCCCTTGCGTGGTCCGAGTGAATGTGCATTTTCATGTCCTATCGTAAACCAGTGATCCGCTTCATCTAAATAATATTTATGCTGTTCTTTGTCTAAAGTTTCGTCCAATCGTTCCTGGAGCTTTTTCATATCACTAATAAAACGGATTTGTCTGTGATAAACATTTCTTCTTCCTCCGCCTATTGTAAGAGAAAGTTTGTCGTCATTCGGCAGATTTTCTGCCAAAGTAATCCCGCCTCTGTATTCGCCGACATCACCTGCAGCCTGAACCATATCAACATCAACCATTGTTTGTTTTGTATCCTCGTCAGGTTTAATGTTCTGTTCATATTCATCATTGTAAGGCATATTTTTGGCTAGAGTCGGAAGATATTTTTTTATTGCCATCAGTGCTTCCGTTCCTTTTTTATTAACAATCCCGACGCGTCCGCCCAAGAAATCTTTTGGAATCGGAGAAATTCTGTTTTCATCTAAAAGAGCTTTTAACTCAACATTTTCAACAACGGTTCCTGTAAGTTCGTCTGCGTAGTTTTCTCTTGTGATTGTAAATTCAAGCGGAGTATCCTGCAGGGTTGCCCATTTTTTGTCCGCTTCGGCATCAAGCATAGGATCCGCAACTCTTAAGGCTTTAACCTGCAATCTAAGATATTCGTTGAAATCTTCATTTGTAGAAGTTTTGGCAGCTTGTTCCAGTTCATCTGCCATTTTTGCAAAATCTTCTTTGAATTTGTCTATATAATCAATTCCGACAAGTTCTTCCCCGTGCCGTTCTACAACTGAGCGCTGGTTAAGAATTTTTCTTACGTCATCGGATTTGCCGTCAAGAAGCATTTTTACAAGAATTTTGTGAAACTCTTCTTTTGTTAAATCATCGGGGTATACTCCTTTGCCAGGTCTGCCCGGAACTTCTTCTGCCAGAAATATCGGGTTTGACATTGAATCAAGCGCGTTTATTCCTTTTTGGGCATCGAAAAGTATTTTTGTCAGTTCAGCCTGTTTATTGCCTTTTGCAATTTCTTCTTCCAGAAATGCTTTAAACGGAAGATTATCTGAATTATCAAGCTGCATATTGATTTTTTCTAAAATATTAGCAGCTTTTACCAAATGTTTTAAGGCTTTCTTATCTCCGTCAGCCAGAGCAAGGTATTCCGGTGCATCTGCTTTTAAAAACTTTTTGGTAATCAAATGATCCTTATCCGTACGCATCTCAAGCTCTTCCAGGGATAGGTTAAGAGTATATTTTTTCATTATAAAGCTCCTTTTTGTCTCTTGCGGCATTATAACATTTTTTTAGCAGCTTGACAAGTAAGGAGGATGTTTTTGATACAGCCAATCCCGTAACAACTGAAAATAGCAGTCCGAAAACTATATATATTATATACATTTGCGGAAGATTGTGAGGAAGATAATAATACCAAAGGTCATTCTTATATGCTTCCATATTAAATCCCGCTGCAAATGATGTTTTTTTATGGATAAATGAAAATACAGATTTAACAATCATAAACCCAAATAAGTGATTTATCATTATAGGAAAAGTATTATTTGCAATAATGTTTACGTACTTATCTCTACCTATCGCCGGTGTTAAAATTTTTGCTACTCTGAGCCAAAAAGCTATTCCCAAAAAGCCCACAATATGAGGAATTAAGTAGCATTGTTTAAAAAGAGAGCCCCACGCATATACATATATTGGCATTTCATTGAATATGTATATTAATATCAATGCAATTATAAAAATTATCGAAAAATAAGCCAGATTATCACTTTTATCATACTTTTCGTATTTTTTATACAAAATTCCAATTCCATAGAACGGTATAAGCGTTAAGAATCTGACAAGCACAACCCACCATCCTGTGTTTAAGTTTTGCTGTGTAAGGATTATACCGATTAGCCCCATTATATAAGAGATTATGAAATATACCGGTTCCTTAATATTAACCTTTAATGCCGAGGCTGTTTTTCGTAATATAATGTTGAATATTTGAATCATGAATAATGGAATTACAAACCAGCCCGCAAGATTGTATCCAAATTGATGGCCGCTGTATATAGGCTCCAGAAAAAGTTTTCTTAAATTTACATGTTCCCCTATTGTAAAACCAAATTCCTGTAAAATTTCAACTAAAAATGCATATAAAAAATTCCATAAATATAAAGGAAGAATTAAGTGTTTTAATTTTTTGATAATATATCCGGGAACATTTTCTTCATTTTTTGCTGTGTAAAAGTATCCGCTTACAAACATAAACAGCCCCATATGGAATGAATATATTGGAAACATTTGTGTTTCGTGTGAATATTCCAAATTTGGACAATGTCCGGCAACAACAAACACTATTCCTATTGCATATAATAATTTGAATGTGTAATTGACGTTTTGATTTGTTCCCATTTTAATATCTACTAATAATTCTATAAAGTATATTTATAATAGATTTTATCCATTGTCAATATGTGTACTCCTATTTTAAATATATTAATATGTTGATATGGATATTAAGAAAAAACTAGGGAAGAAAATCCGGGATTTAAGAGTTCAGCATTCATTGACTCAGGAGGCTTTAGCTGAAAAAATTAACCTTTCAGCCAAAACATTGAGCCAAATTGAAGTTGGTAATAATTTTGTTTCTGCAGCTACATTGGAAAAGATTTGTTCGGTTCTAAACTTAAATCCTAAAATATTGTTTGATTTTGATGATTATTCTATAGTTTCACAAGATCCGGTTGAAGAAATTTCAAATCGTCTAAGACGTAATCCGGCGCTATTAAAAATTATATATAAAATTGTGCTGGCATTAGATTAACAGTTATTTATGGTAGGTTTCATTGCGCATAATCTTGAATACTCTGTAAATTTGTTCTACCAGTATCAGCCGGGCAAATTGATGTAAAAACGTCATTTTTGACATACTCATTTTTAAATCTGCACGATTTGAAATCTTTTTCGAGAGCCCGTAGGAGGAACCTATCACAAAAATAACTTCTCCGGTGCCGTTATTTATTAGTTCTTCTAATTTTGAGGAAAATTCTTCTGATGAAAACTGTCTGCCGTTAATTTCCATTGTAATTACATATGATTGCGGTTTTATATGCGCCAGAATTTTATCAGCTTCTTCATCCAGAGCGCGCTCTGTCAGGTTTTCGTCATGTATTTCGACCGGCTGGAGTTCTGTAATTTCAAAAGAAGTATATGGGGTTAATCGTTTTGTAAACTCTTCTATCCCTTCTTTTAGAAATTTTTCTTTGATTTTGCCAAGTGCAATAATCTTAATTTTCATTATTACTTCCTGCAAGGTAAACTGTTTGAGATGGGAACGCAAATTCGATATTTTCTTCCCTGAACTTTTTAATTAATTCCATTAAAAAGGCTTCTTTAACTTTTAAATATTTATTAAATACTTTTGTTTTTACGTAGGCATTTACTCTTATGTTTATAGAGCTGTCTCCGAGTTCGTGCAGGTTTACGATGTAATCTTTTGATATCTCATCGTGGCTTTCAAGAATTTCTTCGATAATTTTTACGGCTCGTTCTATTTTTTCATTGCTGGTATCGTATGTAATTCCGATCGTTTCGAAAATTCTTTTCCTATGTCCTGCTGAAATATTAATTATTGCATCGTTTGCAACAACACTGTTTGGAATAATAGTTAAAGCGTTATCAAGTGTTCGTATTTTTGTTGAACGCATATTAATATCTTCAACAGTACCTTCATACGTGCCAAATTTGATGTAATCCCCTATTTGGAACGATTTGTCTGAAATAATTGAAATTGAGCCAAAAATGTTTGCAATAGCAGAGTTTGCGGCAAAGCCTACGGCTAACCCCGTGATTCCGAAACCTGCAATTAGAGAAGATACGGAATAACCGTGAGTTTGCAGGAATGATGCCAAAATTATGAAAAATATTGTAAATTTCAGGATTCTGTTAATCGCGGGGATTATTTGGAGCATTTGGGTCTGCTGCTTTGACTGAGAAATTTTGGATTTCATTTTTTCTTCAAAAATATCCAAAAACTTAAAGATTATAGCCAAAATCGCAAGATTGAATATTATCTCTAAGATAAAACCGAAGTTTATATCTTTCAGTACTTCTATCATTTTATCAAAGTAACGAATGAATTTATCTAACATATATACCCCTGTATTATATTATATTGATGTTTGAATGTGCATTAAAAAAGCGGAAGACGATGACTCCCCTGCATCGTGGACGAGCATCACGAGTCCTACGAGGCAGGATGCTCTTGAGTAGAACTCTCGTTGTTTCGATTGTCGGAGAAACAACGACGAGTGAGAGGCTGTCTTACGCCCTTCTTGTTATATTAATGTTTGAATGTGCATTAAAAAAGCGGAAGACGAGACTCGAACTCGCGACAATCTGCTTGGAAGGCAGATGCTCTACCAACTGAGCTACTTCCGCATAAAGAATAAACTTAAATTATAAGTGTCCAAATCGACAAGAACTAATGTACACTAAACATAATTTTTTTGCAAGAGGAGAATTACATAACCCATGTTATGTGCATCTATCGACCACATACATAAGTTATGTAAAATATTTGTTCATTTTCTCTTTTTGATTGCGAAGCAAAAAGAGAAAATGAACCAAAAGAGAAAAACACGCAAATGATTTTTGCGCTGCCTTCGGCATCGCTTCGACCAAATGGATGTGCGTTTTGTTCGCTTTGCTCACAAAATCTTTTAGGTTTTGCTATCGTGCTTACGCACACGCAAAACTGCTATCTGTTACTCACGTAAGTGAGTCAGGCGAACGTGCACGAAGTGCGATAGTGAGCCTTGAAAGAATTTGAGCTGAAAGCTCAAATAATATTTTGGCATTGAGCGTCAGCGAAATGCTGGGAACGTTTGCGTGTTTTCTCTTTCTTGCCTTCTTTTGCAGTTGAGAGCTCTGCTCGAAACGTGCAAAATGGCTTCACTCTTTCATTCGGTCGTGAAAGGTTCATTTCTTTCTCTGCTTGGTTGTTCGCGTATTACGAGTTCCAGAGCATTGCCCTTCGGCAACGCTCTTCACTCTACGCTCACAATCCGCTTTGCTTCGCAAATAAAGAGAAAGAAATGAACATAAACGGTACCTTTGTGTATCAAAAGAGGTACCGATAACATGGGTTATGTAAACTTATATATAACTTCAATTTTTTGCGGATAATTGGTGTTTTTCGAGCATAACCATCAAAACGGAGATGTCAGCGGGTTTTACTCCACCTATACGCGAGGCTTGAGCGAGAGTTTTTGGTCTGATTTTGTTTAATTTTTCTTTCGTTTCGGAGGAAATGTGCTCAATTGCCATATAATCTATGTTTTCAGGAATTTTGAATTTATCGAGTTTGCCGGCTTGTTCAACTTGCAATTCTTGTCTTTTTAAGTAGCCTTCATATTTAATCATAACTTCCGCCTGTTCATAGATATCACGTGAAATATTCAGCTCACGGGTTTCCGGGTGAAGTTCTTTTAATATCTCATAATTAATATTAGGGCGTTTTAAAAGCTCTGCCAGTTTCATACCTCTTTCGATATGTTCGCCGTATTTTGAAAGTATATTATTAATTTCTTCTGTAGCAGCAACTTTTTCTTCGCGTAGTCTTGTTATCTCGCGGGTAATTCCTTCCTGTTTAGTTTGGAATCTTTTAAACTGTTCATCGTCAACTAAGCCGATTTTGTGGCCTGTTGGGGTTAATCTTTCATCCGCGTTATCCTGCCTTAAAAGCAGCCTGTATTCTGAACGGGAAGTCAGCATTCTGTAAGGATCCTGAATATCTTTTGTTACAAGGTCATCGATAAGAGTTCCTATATAAGAAGAACTTCTCGAAAGTTCTAGCATTTCGGATTTGTTCAGGTAATTAAAAGCATTTATGCCGGCGATTAATCCTTGTGCTGCGGCTTCTTCATAACCGCTTGTGCCGTTTATTTGCCCTGCAAAGAACAGGCCTTTAACTTGTTTTGACATAAGCGAATGCGTGGTTTGAACCGCCGGAACATAATCGTATTCAACTGCGTAAGCTGGTTTGATTACGTGGGCTTTTTCTAATCCCGGAAGTGTTCTTAGCATTTTGATCTGAACATCTGCGGGCAGACTGCTTGAAAAACCCTGGATATAGACTTCATATGTTCCGAGTCCTTCCGGTTCAATAAATATGTGGTGTGAAGGGTTTTCGTGAAATCTTACAACTTTATCTTCAATTGAAGGACAGTATCTTGGCCCAACGCCTTGGATTAATCCTTGAAACATAGGAGATTTGTCCAGAT
The DNA here is from genome assembly GCA_944324365.1 of Candidatus Gastranaerophilales bacterium. Lineage (GTDB taxonomy): Bacteria > Cyanobacteriota > Vampirovibrionia > Gastranaerophilales > Gastranaerophilaceae > UBA1221. The sequence continues at coordinate 3,920 of CALUWA010000027.1, read as the reverse complement.
TTGCGCGGATGATTTTATGAGTTTCTTCATTGGTTCTTGTTAAATAGCAAGGATATTGTTTTCTTACCGGTCTGTTTGGTCTGAACGAATAAAAATTTAAAACTTTATCACCCGGCTGAATTTCCATTTTTGAATAATCTATTGTTCTGTTATCAACACGCGGCGGAGTACCTGTTTTAAGCTTTTTTAAAGTAATTCCGAGTTTTCTCAACGAATCTGAAAGCCCTATTGCGGCTTGTTCTCCTAATCTGCCGGCACTGTATGATTTTAATCCGACAAAAATTCTTCCAGCAAGAGATGTTCCTGTGGTCAAGACTGCGGCGTTTACGGAATACTCAATTCCAAATTCATCAATTGCGCCTGTAATTTCTCCGTCTTTTACTATTAAATCAGTAATACATGCCTGGCGAAGATAGATGTTCTCATTCTTTTCCAGCATATGACGCATATAATCTGAATATTCTCTTTTATCAGATTGTGCTCTCAGCGCTCTTACTGCAGGACCTTTAGAGGAATTCAGCATCTTCATCTGAATATATGTGGCATCCGCAGCTTCTCCCATTTCTCCGCCAAGGGCTGCAATTTCTCTAACAAGAGTCGATTTTGCGGGGCCGCCTATGGCAGGGTTGCAAGGCTGGAGAGCAATGTTTTCTATATTCAGTGTTGCCAGCAGAACTTTTAACCCTAATCTTGCGCAGGCTAATGCTGCTTCGCATCCGGCGTGTCCTGCTCCAACTACTATGACATCATATTTATTGTTGAGGTAATTCATATCCAGATTATACTACAAAGTTTTTTGACCGTTTGTTAGTGTGTAAATTTTTGTAAAAAAATAAAGCCATGACTAACAAAAAATATTATTTATGAGGTTAAATATAGAGGGATTTAAAAACATGATAAGTCCGATATCAATGGAAACCACAAATCTCATATATAATAGGCTCAAGAGTCAGAAGAGGACTCACAGTTTTGGTTCAGACGGCTTGGCGGGAAATACCCGTACAAGCATTTTTTATGTTAATGACTATCACGGAAAAGCTATTAATATGGAAAGAACGGTTACAGCCTCAAATGAATTTGACAGATTTGAAAGTTCATTTCCTACAGATAAATTAAAATTAGCATCAGGTGATATCATGTTAGGTGAAGATAAAAAAGTTAATCGCATAGCGGTTAACTTTTTAAAATTTATAGGGGTAACAGCGTCTGCAGTCGGCAATCACGAGTGCGATATGAAATCTAACGATTTTGTTGAAATTTCGAACGATATAAATTATAAACTTCTTGCCTGCAATATGAAAACTTCTCCTGACAGTAAAATTGCAAGCCATATTGAAAAATCTTATATAGAAGAACATAACGGGCATAAATACGGAATTATCGGAGTTCTGCCGACAGATTTGATTTCCCGTGTGAAATACGGAAGAGTGTTTCAGGATCAAAAGATTGAGCCTGCAAATATTGATGAAACCATTAAAGATATTCAAATTGAAGTTGATAAATTAAAACAGCAGGGAGTTAATAAAATCATACTTCTTTCTCACAGTGGCTACGGTTATGATATTAAGATAGCTAAAGAAACATCCGGGATTGATGTAATTCTTGGCGGGCATTCTCATAATCTTTTGCCGGGAGTGAAAGAGGGGGCTAACCTGTTTTATTCAAAAACCGGTGAGCCGGTTATTATTACCCAGGCCGGACGCGATGGGAAAAATTTCGGAATTTTAAATCTTGAATTTGATAAAAACGGTGTTATCAAAAAAGTTCAAAATAATGTGGGCACAACAAGAATGTTCTCAAGAAATCTGGTTGCCAGAAATTTCTTTGAAAATATATTAGGCAAACCGGAAGTGGTTGGTGTAATTGGAAAGGCTCCACAGCCATTGAAAAATGATTTGGTGGAAATCAGTCCGCTGGCGTATTACGGGCTTGATGCTATTCGTGAGCGCTCCGGGGCTGATATTGCAATAGTTGGAGCCGCAAATATAAGAGGGTATGTGGAAAAGGGAAAGATTGATACCCGTACAATAAGCGAAATTTCTCCGTTTAAAAATAAGATTGTTAAAATTAACTATACGGAAAAAGAAATCGTAGATTCTATAAAATTCTGTGCAAAATCTTTTGTAAACAGAAATAACAAACCCGGTATTATGTATGTGTCCGGTCTGAAATATACGGTTTCAAAAAACGGTCTTGTCTATGATATGAAATTTATTCATAAAGACGGAACAGAGGAAAATATAGATGTAAATAATCCGCGTACAGACAAGATTTACTCCGTTGCTATTAATGATTATTACTCCAGCGGGAATGATGATTTGAGTATGCTGAATAAAATTAATCAGGCAACAGAGCGGTATGACTGGGATTTAAATGATTGTGTGGAATGGAAAATCCGCCAAACAAAAGGGCCTATTGATATTATTGATGACGGCAGAATAAAGATTGTTGATTGAGTATCTTTGTTATAGAATTTATTTATGGAAACAGAATTAAAACAGTTAATAAATAGTCTAAAACCTCGCCTTAACAGTATAAAGGAGTGTCTTTGACATAGCCGGACTGGAGAAAAAGCAGGCCAAGCTTGAGGCTGAAATGCAAAATCCGGATGTCTGGTCTGATACACAAAAAGTTTCAAAACTTGGTGCAGAACTGAGAGAAATAAAAGAAAATATTTCGCTTTATAATAATTGGCAGTCCGTATTGGATGATGCAGAAATTGCGCTTGAAATATCCGATTCGGATTTGATTTCTGAAAGTTTCGAAAAGTGCTGTAGCGTGGAAAAAGAACTTGATAGTTTTGAAGTCAGACTTATGCTCAGCGGGGAATATGATTCTGCTGATGCAATTTTAACAATAAATGCCGGTGCCGGCGGTACAGATGCGCAGGATTGGGCTAGTTTGCTTTTGAGAATGTATACACGCTGGGCAGAAAATCATAGCTGGAAAGTTGAATTGTTAGACAAACTGGATGGCGATGAGGCGGGAATTAAATCTGCGACAATTAAAATTTCCGGCAAATATGCCTTTGGGTATGCAAAGGCTGAGCGCGGTGTCCATAGGCTTGTCAGAATTTCACCGTTTAACGCAAACGGAAAACGCCAAACAAGTTTTGCGTCTGTTGAGGTTTCTCCGATAATTGAAGATTTTGAAAAGACAATTGTTATTCCGCCTGATGAAATTGAGGTTGATACTATGCGTTCAGGCGGTGCGGGCGGGCAAAATGTAAATAAAGTCGAAACAGCAGTCCGTATTGTTCATAAACCGACCGGGATTGTTGTAAAATGCCAGCAGGAACGCTCCCAGCTTCAAAACAAAGAAAATGCAATGCAAATTTTGGCATCAAAACTTCTTGCAATACGCCAGGCAGAACACGAAAAGAAACTGGCTGAACTTAAAGGGGAAAGTTTTGATATAAATTTTGGTTCACAGATACGTTCATACGTTTTTCATCCGTATAAAATGGTAAAAGATCACAGAACCGGTTACGAAGTCGGTAATGTTGATGCTGTAATGGACGGGGATTTGGATGGCTTTGTTGAGGCTTATTTGAAATCAAATATTGGCGCCTAGTGGAATTGAGTCAGGCGAACGTGCACGAAGTGCGATAGTGAGACTAGAAAGAATTTGAGCTGAAAGCTCAAATAACATTTTGGCATTGAGCGTCAGTGAAGTAATCCAAGGTAAACTATATTGTTCCCTCCCCAACTCGGGGAGGGTCAGGGTGGGGGACGATTTAATACTCGGTTAAGATTGCTCCCCATCCCAACCTTCCCCAAGTAGGGGAAGGAGTAAATAATAAACTTTTTGTCGCGTTTCACGAAGCGAAGCGTCATGTAGAAGGGGGCTTCGCCCCCACTTGAAAAATGATTGAAAATAGTTTATACTGATAGAAAATGGAGGATAGAAGTATGCAAAAG
>CALUWA010000026.1 GCA_944324365.1 Candidatus Gastranaerophilales bacterium | reverse complement strand
TAAGGATTCGGCAACTCAGATTATTATGAACGATCATTATAGCCATGGAGATGTTAATATAATTCGTGATACATCTAGAACTATTATTGATGTAATTACAAATAAGATGTTTAAATATTTTAAATAAAAAATAAAAATCTTTTCAATTAATAATAAGAAATATTCTTGAACAGTGGCTTGAGATGATTAAGAAACAGCCAATATTGTATTAAAATAACAACATAATAAAGAAAGAGGTAATAAATGAATATTCAAAAAAATAACCACTATACTAGCTATAATACTAAATTCGGCGCAAGATTTCCAAAAGCAGATTTACAGAAAGTAATGTCAGAAATATCCTACATGCCTAAATTAGAAAGGAAAGAAAAACTTGCAAGGCTATATACAAGCTTAAAATATATTGATTCAATTGCCCCAGATACAAAATTAAGATTTACAAATAATAATATAGGATATTATAATCCTTATGATCCAGATTTTTATAATTATATATTAAATGAAAAAGATGAAAAACTTGTAAGAACAACCTCTCCTTTAGTTAAATCTATAGAAGAATTATTTATGAAACCTAAATTTGAAGAAAACAAGTTGAAACCTTATGGATTTCAAAGTAATGCACTTGGGGATATTTGTATGCCAGAATCTGTTTATCAAAATCAATGGTGGAAAAATATTAATCGTAACATAACTGTCGAAGATATTGAAAAATTTGCACTTGATGTAGAGGCTTAACCTGTATAGTTCTACAAAATAAGAAAAGCAGATAAGTAGACCATTATGCATAGCAAAAAAAATATTCAGGAGTTTTGTAGTAATATAGCAGTAGAGTATAATTTAATTTATTATACAATGTTTATAGAAAGGAGTATAAATATGAATATTCAATCAATTAATGCCTATAATAATAGTCCATCATTTTCGTCAAAATTAGTTCCAAATAATACTTTGAGAGATGCATTTGATCATGCTAGAAAAACTGGTGATGTAAAATTTTTAAATTCAATAAAAAACATTTTAAATGATGGAAAAGATAATACTGTAAAAATTGTTTCATATCGTTGTCCACAGAATACAGATGAGTATTTAAAGACTAGCTTATTTGTTAATGATATGGAAAAAGACTTTTTAGATAATCAACCATTATTCACTGCTAAGAAAAATATTAGTACAGGTAACCGAATTACTGATTCAATAAAATTAATTGTAAGAAATTTTACTGATAAAAAACAAGTACGTTCAGAATTAGACGAGATATACAAAAAGCATAATTTAGGGAAAGGTGATACAAGATATCTAAGTGATGAACCTGAATTCTTTTAAACAATAGTATCATTCTAAATAGTTCGTAGGAGGCGGTAAATCAAAGATTTACCACATCCTACTTTCTTTAAATCCGAATTTAGAAAGTTTTATTTTTCAAAAATTCTATTTCTAAAAGCTTTTTCAATAAAACAATCCATATATTTATTCCTTTATTTCAGGTTATATTGGTGACAAAATTATTATACATAAAAATTGTTTAAGCATCGAAAATTTTTCTAGTATCTTGAGGTGTGGCTTTTTCAAGATTAGAATGCTTTAATTCTTTTAATGTGTTAATAGCGTCTTCTTCTGCCCACTTGATATTAAGATGCAATACTGATTTTGGTGAAAATAATTCTGCAAGTTTTTTGTAGTTTAAATAACAGTATAATTCGCTTTTATTATAAGACCAAACCATGTGTCCTCGTGGTTTGATATTTTGTGTTTCACGTAATTTATCAATCGTTGGACTTGATATAATCAATTCTTCTTGTCCGGGTTCATAATAGGGCTTTAAATCAAGTGTTGTTGGTAAGCCGTCATTTTTGATTTTTCTAATATATTTTAGGTGCTCTTTTGTTAATAAAGATTGTTTTGCACTTTCTATTAAGGCTTCTTGTAACTTTGGAGAGAATTTTGTTCCGAAACTTGTGTTTTTATTGTATTGAATTTGCATTATTGTTATTTACCTTTTTTATCTGGTTTTTACTTGTATTGTATAAAGTTTGTGAATATACTTTTTTGTTAGTTTATCGGTTGGGCATACTTGCCTAACAAGTCTAACCTACTAACTTTCTCTATCTACTTTACTTTGTATGACTGATAATGTTCTTTTATTATATTGCTGGTTAAAAAAATATAGAAGGGCGATAGTCTTCAGGACGTGGTTTCCATTCATGATCGTAATAGTTAGGCGGGTAATCTAAATTAGATGTAGTATAAGGCACGGGAATACGAGGTTTACTATGAAAATGTTTTGTTTTACCGTTATGTGTAATAAAGTCAAAGTATCCCCATTGTGGTGTTCTTTTGTCATAAGATAACCAAAGATCTCCATCTATCTGTTTAAGACTACCCAAATCATTAACATTTGATTCTCTAAAATCCGCAATACCTTTTATTCTTTTTATTTTTTTGAACAATTTATTTTCATCAACACCAAGCTCTGAGAAATCATGAGTAGCACCACCACCCTTTCCATATCCGGAAACGGTGTACTTGCCAAATAAATCTCTTTTAGCTTTAAGTCCTACAGCTTCAAAAAGTATTTCGACATCACAATTTTTTATAGCATCTTTTATTATGTTTTTAACTTTTGCTTTATAAAGATTTTTTTCATCTATATGTTTTAAAGCAATTTTAGAAGCAGAATCAAGGACTTCTCCTCTAGAAGAAAATGCTACAGAAGATTGATTGTTTGAAAAATTTTTACATTTTTGGTTATTTATATTGAAATTATTTGTAATAGAATTTATTTGCATAAAACCTCCTTGTGATATTCTAAAACTGGAAAAATTTTTTTTTGCTATTTGTAAAGGAATTGTAAAAAAGTTTGTAAAATTTCCGAACGAGAAACGCACCTTGAAATTAATAATGACTATCCTGATTTTGTACCAATACAAAAACTTTGTGATAAAACAAAGTATTCAAAAGAAAATCTTGAAGAATTAGAAGCTTCATACTCTCTTTATTTGAGAAAAAAAACACTAAGAGTTTGATTATTTGTTATAAAACTTACTAGTTTTTAAATAAGTTAATGAATAAGTTTTTCCAAAAATTATTATTTACAGATTCTTCCTTTATTTTTTTTGCTTCAATTTCATTCAAACTTTCTTTAATATTCTTCATTTTTCCTTTCAGCCATAATCGCAAAGGTTGTGGATATTGTGGTCTAAAAACCAAAGAAACATCAAAAACCTCTTTGTCATAAATTTTCTTATTTAAATCATCTACAATAGAAACTCTGTTTCTATCAGGATAGCGACCTTTTATTTTATAATTTATGATATTATTCTCGGTTTCTCCACTATATCGATAAAATTCTTTTACCTTAGTTCTTTCAATTAATTTTTTAGTAGTATCAACTAATGTTGTAACGTTATTGATAAAAAGAGAATCCCTAATTGAGTTTTGAGGTTGAGAAAAATCTTTAGTTATTAGTTCATAATGCTCTAAAACATCTGAGGTACTAGAGTCATAAGCCTTATTATATTTTAGGACTCTAATGATGTTTGGAGAAGTTCCTTTTGGATTTTTTAATAATTGATATCCTTGCCGTTTCATTTTCAATGCATATTTAGCAATATCTATTTTTTTTATTAACATAATACAATATATCCCTATCAAAGGATTATATCACAAACTTTTTGTATATTTTGAAATTCTTTTTATACTTCCGAGTAAATTAGAATAAATTTCCACCTAAATTTAAAATTTTGAAAAAATTTTCAACACTGTCCTGTCCCAAAATTCCTGAACTGTCCCAAAATTCCTGAACTGTGTCTAAATTCCCGCCATTTAAGGTTTTGAGACACTGTCTTGTTTTAGACATTGACGGACAGTAATCGGACTTTTTTGCCAGTTCAGGAATTTCATTTTTAGCGATTTCCGACTAAAAAAATCAAGATATATTTGAAACACACCCCTATTAGTTCAAAAAATCAAATTCCTGCAATGTCTGTCAAACCATAGAGTATTTATGGTACACATGGTTTGATTATTTCCTACCCCTAAAATCCGCTACACAAGCCGATTGCCCGAAATAATCGCACCATCTGTCATACGCAAAGCACTCACTTTATTACACACTTTATTACAACCTGGACAAAAAACTACAACTAAAAAAGGGCTTGAAACTGATTTAAGCCCTAATGTACTAAAAAACTCCCCAGGTTGGACTCGAACCAACAACCTACCGGTTAACAGCCGGTTGCTCCGCCATTGAGCTACTGAGGATTATCAATTAACGTTTTGAATTTTATTGTCATCCCAAATCCCTTGGGGTTATGAGTTAATTATAAAATAAAAAATTTTTATTGTAAAGACCTTTTTTCAATTTCATTTCACAATACTTGAAAGACGTACCAATTCGGCAAAATCCGGATATTTCTCCGATAAATATTCAAAGGTACCAATATCTATCAGTCTGCCATTCTTCAAATAAATAAGTTTATTACATGCCTTCAATGTCGACAACCTGTGCGCAATCGCAATAATTGTCTTGTCATGGCAAACATTTAAAAGCATATTCGTTATCTCATGCTCTACCTTAACATCCAAAGCCGATGTAGCCTCATCAAAAATCAAAATATCAGGATTGCGATATAACGCCCTCGCTATTGCCAAACGCTGTTTCTGTCCTCTGGATAAACCGTTTTCACCGACAAAAGGAACTGCATAAATTCCGTCGGAATACCTATCTACAACATCTGAAAGCTGAACCTGTTCAAGTAAAAACTTAACTCGTTCATCATCAATTTCATCAACAGGAACGCCCCAGGCAACATTTTCCCGAAAACTCCTTTCCAATACATTTAATTCCTGCGGAACGTATCCGATATTTTTTCTGAACGAAGCATGATTTTTCAATGTAAGTTTCTGGTTATCTACTACAATCTCGCCTGAATCCGGCAGAAGCAAACCTGTAATTATATCGGCAAGAGTAGTTTTGCCGGCACCGGACAGCCCGATAATACCAACAAACTCACCTTTATTAATTTCCAGTGAAATACCTTGTAATATAGGCTTTGTTTTATCATAAGAAAAACTTATATCATGCAATATTAATTTGTCATGAAACTCCATTGGTTTTATATCCTCTGGAATTTTGAATTTAAAATCAGCAAGTCCTAAACGTTCATATGCGGCATTCAATTCTTTAACGAAATTTAACCCGGCAGGTAAATTCAGTACTGACGACTGTATTCTGTTAAGTGCCGGTGCAATTCGAAAAATAGAAGCAACAATCATAGCAAAAGAAGCAATCATTACGGAACTTTGATTGAAATTTTGCACGGCAATTATTGCACCTAAAATCAAGAGTGTAACAACAATCAAGGTTTCCACAAAATATGGAGGAACACCGCCATAAAAAGTCTGCATCGCATTTTCATCCGTATATTCTGCGCCGGCCTTTCCGTATTCATTATAGAAATTTTTCTCACAGGAAAATATTTTTATATCCTTGATATTATTAATAGTCACATAAGTTATTGCATTTAAAATTTTTGAAGTTTTTTGCAGCTTCTGCCCCAATGCTTGAGTTTTTCGCTTAAACATCAAATTCTGAATGCCAAGACATACTACAATAAAAGTCAAAGAAACTAAACCCGCAATAGGAAATTTCCACAATATCAAGCTCAAAATTAGCAGCACAATAGATACATTAGTAACCAGAGTCATTATCCTTATAAGAAAACCTCCGGTAGACTGCGGTGCAAGAGTATTGACCACGTAGATTTTATCAGTATTTGAAACATTCAAAATCTTTTCATACGGTGCATACAGATAAAAAAGCATAAATTTATTATTTATGTACTGTGTCCATTTTTGAATAAACTTGTTTTGAACAAACAAAAATAAAACCATATACAAATTTTTAACAACGAATAAAAGTAAAGCAGCCCCGCCCAGCATTAACGCAGCACTTTTAACAGGGAAACCAGCCATAAAGGGAATGAAATTAAGCATACCAGACATTTTTTCCGGACTTATTATCATCATTACAAACGGATAAATTAAAGCAACCCCCAAAAATTCCAACACGCCGGCAATTATTGACATAAATAAAAATATAATAAGTTTTAACTTGCGCCCGGTACCAAAATACTTTACAAATTTTTTTAAATTAAGAATATACATTTATCACCCATAAAAATAGCCGCTTTTTGCACTTTATGCTATAATAAAGTATTATATCATAAAAGGAAAAACAAGAAAGGCGGTTTTTATGTCAAATCCTTTATTAAACGACAGATTTGCCGAGAACGTAGGCATCATAGAGGGCGAGGTCATGACAATAAACGGCACAATAAATAAAACCTTATTAATGCTGTTTATGCTTGTTATTTCAGCTTCTTACACCTGGATGCTTACATTGCAAGGGTTCGTTGATAAAGCACAAATGCTCGGATATGCCGGAGCTTTTGTCGCATTGGTTTCCATTATTGCAATGTATTTTACAAAAAAAGCTTCAGGAATATGGGCTGTAATTTACTCAGTTGCAGAAGGCTTTTTCCTCGGATATTTGTCTGTTTTCTTTGAAAGTTTATATGCAGGGATTGTTCCTCAAGCTATAGCTGGAACATTTGCAGCAATGTTTTCAATGCTGGCACTATACAGAACCGGAGTAATAAAATGCACCGATAAATTCAGAGCTGTTATTTTTACCGCAATGATGTCAGTATTTCTTATTTACTTAATTCAAATTGTGGCATCATTTTTCGGCAGAAGCATTCCACAAATTTTTACAGCCAGTCCTATAGGAATAGGATTTAGTGCAGTTGTTGTTCTGATAGCCTCTTTCGGATTTATTATGGACTTTGATTTTATTGAAAAAGCTTCCCAGAGAATGGCACCGAAATATTTTGAATGGATGGGTGCAATCGGGCTTATGACATCAATTGTATGGCTATATGTAGAAATATTAAACCTGCTTTTAAAAATAAACAGCAGAAACTAAATATCACTTAAGACAAAAACACTCCTTTTTTAAAGGAGTGTTTTTATTGTCCGTAATTTGTCAGCATATCACCTATAGTTTTAATCAATCCGTTTTTAAAATACTCTGGAGCAATAACTTCACACATCTCATCATATCTGAGAAGTCTGCGGCTTAAAACTTTAAAATCTTCGCCCTCATTCACAACTATTAAGGAACCGTTTTCATCAAAACCCGGAGAATGCTCCCAATCCCTTAGTTTATAGCGCTTAGCTAAATTACCTTTTAATTTAAAAATAACGCTCGTGCAGCTTTGTTCTTTAGAAGCATTATCTGATATTTTTTGTATATTTTTAATTGAACCGACAGGAATGTCGTATATTTGTCTGTTTAAAGTATTATAAACACTATAATAGACAAGATTATCCTGATATTTAATTTCCTGCGGAATACACATTATATTGCAATCCTTATCTTCATCAGAGTATAAAATTTCCAGCTTGCTTGATTTTTGTAAATAATCTTCGCACTCCGTAATCTGCTTTTCAAATTTTGTAAAATAAAAAGACAAATCGTAATTTTTATTTAAAGCAATAACAGAGTTCAACTTCCTTGTATCGCCATCATAAAGATTTTCCATGTCTTTTAGCAAATTCTCAATATTTGCCTTATTTTTACCCTCAGGTAAAAAACTCAACGCAGAACGAATCATCGCAACGGCTTTTAAATCTTTCTCATCGAGTTTCATGCTAAACGGCATGTGATTTAAAATATATTTATTTTTAACTTTTTTAACTTCCACACCGAAAACTTTGACTGTATTTAAATATTTATTCAAAAGCACGTTAGAATTTTTCGTCAGCTTTCCGTCTGCATTTGCAAAAATTCCTATAACTTCGGAAAAATCGGCCTCACCCTTAGCCAAAAGCGATAACAAAGCAAATACTTTTAAAACTGCGTCATTGTATTTTTCACTAATTCTGGCCATTACAATACTCCTTACGCATTCTTTTTAAAGTATTAATTATATCCTCTCTGAAATCAGCAGGTTCCAGAACCGTACAATAACTTCCGTATGACATAATTTTTTGTTTCATAATGAATTTATTAGAAGATTCCATCTCCACAATTATTGAATCATCCTGGATTTCTACAATTTTTTCATCTTCAGAGAGCTTAAATTCAGGAGTAAGCGATTTTAGTCTATACTTCACCTTAATAGCCGGCACCTTAGTTAAATCCATATTGGCAATACTTACATTGAGGATTTTTAAAATTCTTGAAACTCTAAAATAGGAGTACTGCTCATAATTAACATTTGTGCCATACAAATAGACCTTGTTATTCGAAAGCCCCAGTTTATCTATCAGGAGCTCAATCTCAACTTTTTTCCCTCTAGGAGAATTATAAAGAAATGAAATTTGCCTTTTATTGTCCGCATATTTAAACAGCTCTTCAAGCAAATCGAAATCAATACCTTTGAATACGGAAATTTTGTTTATTGCTGCCATAAGAGAGTCATCTCTGATTTTTTGAGCAAGGCTGCGTATAAATTTTTCAAACACAAATAACCCTTTTAAATCAATAGTTTCCGTAATTATCCTGTATACTTTAAGGATACTTTTAACTTGCTCTTTGGAAATTTTAAGTTCAAACGGATGCGAAATAATTTTATATTTAGAACCTTCTTTAGAGCTTGATCGTTCTATTTCGCAGCCGGCACGTTTTAGGGATGTAATGTAAACTCTAAAAGTATCAATTGAGATTTCTTCTTTTATATATTCATGATTTTTAAAGAATTCACATATTTCATGATAAGACTTCGGGGATTCCAAAAGCAGCGTAAAAAGCATCAAAGACTTAAAAGCCGTGAAGGACATCAAATTATATGTAACCGTATTTGATTTTCTAAACTCTTTCATAAACCTTCTTTGCCAATTGCCTTACTTCATAATAAATCAAAACTCTTAATAAGTAAATATATAACCATGCTCCAAAAAACAGTTACAAACAATAAGCAAAGTCAACCAAAAATTCCCGGAATTTTTACGTAAGTTAATTAAGTTTTCTTCATTAAGATTTAATAACTTGAATTTTTGTTTACGGTACCAAAGGGCATGGTCAATTGTAAAAAATAATTAATTTTTTTTTACTTGTCAAGAATGTAACTTAGGTTTACATTAATAAGTGTTGGAGGGAGAAACAAAATCCCGACCGGAAAGAACGGTTACCAGAATTTATAAAGAGGACAGATTGGATAGTTATTAAGGTTTAGGACAAGAAAAAGAGGTGATGGCAAAAAGTCCGCGAAAGTTAAAATTAAGGATTATCGAAAAGGTTTATATAAGAAAAGATTTTAAATATTAGCTTTAACGGAGATGAGGTGCAAGATTAAGTTGTAGATTAGGGATATTTTTTATTATTTTAGGGAGAAAAAGTTTTTTCATTTTAGTAATTAATCTTTAGGAGATTTGGGGTTTAAAATAGTTGTAAAATATAATCATGGCAGAGGAATTGGAAACAAAAAAAGTAATAGGATTAATGTCAGGGACATCCTGCGACAGTATTGATGCAGGCTTATGTGAAGTAACACCCGATTTAAAATGCAAACTAATTCACGGAATTAATTATAAATACCCCGAACATATAAGAAGCAAGCTGTTTCAGATTTTTTCCGGCAACGCTTCAATAAAAGATATATGTCAGATGAATTTTGCTGTAGGGGAATGTTTTGCAAAAGCATGTAACACAATAATTTCCGAGTTTGGAAAACCTGATTTTATTGCAAGCCACGGACAAACAATATACCATGCGCCTCAGGATGAAAAATTAGACGGAATTTCACTAAAAAGCACACTCCAAATAGGCGAAAGCTCTGTTATAGCAAAAGAAACGGGCTGCTTGACAATTTCTAATTTCAGAGAAGCAGACATCGCAGCAGGCGGAGAAGGGGCGCCTTTAGTTTGCTTTGCTGATGAAAAGTGGTTCAAGCCGACAGGCAAAAACATCGCTGTTCAAAATATCGGCGGAATTTCAAATGTTACAATGATTTCTCATTCACATCCGACATTCGGATTTGATACAGGTTTGGGAAACATAATGATTGATTATTGTACAAATAAGTTTTTCGGTATGCCTTATGATAAAGATGGGGAAATCGCAAAAAGCGGAAATATCTCTTCAAGCTGGCTTGATTGTCTTTTACAGGACGAATATTATTTTAAAAATCCCCCCAAAACAACCGGCAGAGAATACTTTTCACCTTTGTATATAGAAAATGCGCTAAAATTTGCCCCGCCGGAACCAAAAGATATAATCGCGACAGTAACTGCACTTACAGCCAAAACAATTATTCAGGCATACGAAAGATTTATACTGCCCGACATTGATATTGAAGAGGTTGTTATCGGGGGCGGAGGAGCCTATAATCCAACGCTTATGAAATTTTTAAGAACATATCTTCCAAAAGATATTAAACTTAAAACACATGAAGATTACGGAATTTCCAACAATTTTAAAGAAGTCATGGCATTTGCACTTTTGGGATACTGCACTTACTATGGAATTCCAAACAATCTGCCGGAATGTACGGGAGCAAAAAAGCGAGTAATTCTTGGAAAAACGGCTAGTTGTTTTTAAATTTTCAGGAAGCTATAATTATAATGCGTCTTATTTTTATGAATATTTGTAACATTCTTTGAAAATAACGACAATTTTATTTTTTACAACCGTTATGCTAAATATCATAACAATACAATACTAAAAAAGGAGAATTACAAAAATGATTAACAAAATTGCATTTACCGGAAGAGAAGAAATGCTTACCAAAATAGCAAAAACAGCTGAAGAAATTGCTACGGAAAAAGCTCACGAATATATGGGTGCTGGTAAAGTATTTTCTAAAAACGAAATTCAGGCTGCAGAAAAAGCAATGAAAGAATCTAAAGCTGCTGACAGCTTTCAACGCGCTGCTGACGCTGAAAAATCTCGGGTAACATATACAAGCCCATTTGCACCTACTGAACCGGTTAGCAAACCTTCTATATCTCAAGTGCAAGACGAAAGAAACGGATTTTTATACAATGTAGCCCATGGAAAACCTGAAGATATAGCTAATAATTCAGGCAAAGGCCTAGATGTCTTAGCTTAGTTATAGAATAGATTTTATAGCACAAGGAATGAACCTGATCTGATCGGAAGCCAAAACTCCGTATTCGGTCAGGTCATTTTTTGCTAAATCTCCGCAGAGTCCATGCAAATATACTCCGAGCTTTGCGGCATAAAAAGCATCGCATTTTTGTGCAAGAAGCCCGGCTATCATGCCTGCCAACACATCCCCGCTTCCGGCCTTTGCAAGAGCACTGCAGCCGGTATTATTAACATAAATTTCCGAATCTTTTGAACAGACAATCGTATTGTGTGACTTTAACACAGTTACGCAATGATATTTTTTTGAAATCTCTTTTGCCCAAAACTCCATATCCGCTAAAATCTCATTAACCTCAACCCCCAAAAGTCTTGAAGCCTCTTTTGGATGAGGAGTAAGAATGAGTTGTTCCGGCAGCCTGATATATTCATATTTTGCGAGAATATTTAACCCGTCCGCATCAATCACAACCGGAATATCCGGTACATTTTTAATAGTTCTTTCAAAAATACCAACCGCATCATCAGAAGTTGATAATCCGCAGCCAATAAGAACAACATCAGCAGATTTTACCTGATTTTCAATATCAGACAACGGGCAAAAAACTATATTTTGGGTTTGGGCGGCAACCGCATCAATAACTCTTTCCGTAGAACACAAAAAGACATACCCGCACCCTACGGTCAAAGCTGAAACACTCGAAAGATACGCAGCACCCGTCATATAATCTGAACCTGATACATTCAACACTCTGCCGAAGGTGCCTTTGTGTGAGTTTTGAACCCTTTCAGGCATTTTAAAGTCCATTTTGTCTTATAACCTCATAAGTTACAATCGCGACCGAATTTGAAAGATTTAAGCTTCTCTGCCCCTCTTTCATCGGGATCGTCAAAGCATGTTCATCTTTAACATATTTTTCAGGAAGTCCCCTCGTTTCCGGACCGAATACAAGGAAATCCCCGTCCTGAAATTTAATATCTGTATATTTCTTCGTTGTTTTTGTAGTCAGATAATAGAAATTAGCACCCTTATTTGCCTCAAACAATTCCTCCATCGTATCAACTTTGTGCAAGTCAACACTATCCCAGTAGTCTAATCCTGCACGTTTTGTATATTTACTGGAGAGAGAAAATCCTAATTTTCCAACAAGATATAAAGAGGCTCCGGTACAAGCACACAATCTTGCAATATTACCGGTATTTTGCGGAATTTCAGGTTCATATAATACTATATTAATCTTTGCCACCATCAAAGCACCAATCTTATTTTTCAAATAACTTTCCGCTTTCCAATACAACCGGAACCGCTCTCACTACACAGAATATAATTGCAATCCAAGCTAATATGACAGCAACATTCATAACATGATATTGAAGCCCGACGCTTAAGTGAGGAATATTTGCAAATATCAAAAGAAGAAATGCCGCAACTTTGGCAACCGCATAACTAATTCTCATAAACTTTGAAGCGCAAATAAATTTACCCCAGGAAGTAGACTGCATTGATTTGTCGCCAAATGCGGTCATACCTTTAGATAAAGCAACACTTCTTATACCGTCAGTAGTAAAGGCTCTTGCTACGCATATAAGCGGGAATATAATACTCAGCCACCCGAGAACCGCAAAGACAATCCAATAAGAAGCTTCAACAATTCTATCACCCATTATATCAAGCACCGAACCGAGTTCAGAGGATTGGTTATATTTTCTTGCGATATAACCGTCAACGCCGTCCATACTAAAAGCAATTATAGTAAGAACCAAAGCCCAAATATACGCGGCTGTTGTATGAACATATAACAATCCTATTGCTGCAAACGCAACAAATACTCTGCTTATGGAAACTATATTTGCAGTATTATTCTTAATATCCATTCAAAACCATCCTTATTTTTTCAATCTGGAAAGCGCGAAATTAACTTCATCCAGTTTCTTTCTTCTGTCACCAAGCATAACTTTTTCAGCCTGTTCAAGTATAGCAGTCACCATAAAGCCGTTATCACCGCCGGAACGCGCCTTTTTACCGGTTTCACAACAGCTTATAAAGTGCTGACACTCAAGCTTAAGCGGTTCGATTTCAAGATAATCCAATGTGACATTCTGCAAGGTATCTTTTTTATAATTATCATAAATAACAAGCTTGTCATCCTGAACCGTATCATCAAGAATTGCAGTGGCTTTGGTGCCGCGCACAAGAAGCTGAACATGTTTTCTCGGGGTAATCCAGCTGTCTGAAATCTGCCCTACCATTCCGCCTTCAAATTCGATAGTTAAGTGAGTTATATCCATAATATCATTCTGTTCAGACGAACATCCGACAGCAGAAATAACCCTTACGGGATCCTTACCTGTTACATAACTCATCATAGAAACATCATGAGGCGCCAAATCCCACATAACACTTCTGTCATTTTTGAAGAAATTAACATTTAATCTGTCGCTCTGGGCATATACAATATCCCCCAAAACTCCTTCTTCAATAAGCATTTTTAATCTGTTAACCGCAGGATGATAAAGCAGAAGATGCCCTACCATAAGGACAAGGCCTTTTGAATTAGCAACTTCTGTCAAATCCTTTGCTTCCTGAGCAACAGTTGAGATAGGTTTTTCCACATATACATTTTTGCCGGCATCAAGCATTGCATGAACCATCTTATAATGCGTATGGCTTGGAGTTACAACCGCAACAGAAGTAATATCAGGGTTGTTAATTATATCGTTATAATCTCTTGTAACCTCAACTCCGGGATACTGCTCCGTAACTTTCTTCAAATTATCTTCATCAATATCGCAAACTATTTTCAAAACACCTAAATTATAGAAATTACGGACAATATTTCTGCCCCAGACACCGCAGCCAATTACTGCTATTTTTTGTTCCTTCATATTCTTCATATCCCTTAAATTAGTTCTAATACTTCTAACGGCGCATTATAACTGCCTAATTATATGATACTTTACAAAAACGAATTTGCAAATAGTTAAAAATGCGTAACATTTATATTATTGCTGTTCTTGCGCTTGCTGCTGCGCCTGCTGCTGTGCGCTTACACGAAGCTGATGCATTTCTTCACACGCATCCATAAATAATTGTTTATCTTCAGGAGGAAAATACGCCGCAAGTTTTTCCAATAATGCCGGCGGAAATTCCGAATATTTAACTATATTGTCAACAATCGGATTTGTCAGCTGGAATAAATTTCTGAAATTTTTGATATAAATAGCACGGCATTCAGCCTCTGCACGATCTGGATAAGTCATTGTTTTTTCGCTCAAACGGTAAGTTGTATAGTTAATATTGACACGAACCGGCTTGTAACGTTTCAATACAAGACGCATAATTAAGTCAAAATCGCCCATTATTTTGAACTTTTCATCAAAATAACCTTCTTTTTCCAAAACGGACTTTTTAAAAAACATCGCCTGTCTTGAGCACGGCATAACCTGGAATACATTATAAATAGCCGGCTCAAACAAGAAAACAAAACCTTCCGGGTGAATACAATAAGCAGGAGCGAACGAAAAATCCGCATTATTAGCTTCCATCAATGCAATAACATCCGCGAAACCGGTAATATCATGGAAGAAATCATCACAGCTCACAAAAGCAACATATTTACCTTTTGCATGCATAATCCCCTTATTTAATGCCTGATACTTGCCGCTGTCAGGTTCAGAGAAAAACTGAATATATCCTTTATTCTTGTAATCCTTCAACAGCAGGGGGGTATCATCATTAGAAGCCTTATCAATAATAATATGCTCAACCTCAGGATAAGTCTGTTTATCAAGCAGATTTACAAGCAAATTAAACTCATCAGTCAAGCCGTTTTCAATAATATTATGAGTCGGCGTTATAATTGATACCAGCGGTTCCATAAATCCTCCTGTTTTACTAAATAATACCATAAATGTTACAAGATGTAAATATTTGAAGTTAAAAGCCACAAAAATTTTATTTTAGAGTTAAACTGTGTGCACGTTTAGGAGTGTAAAAAGAGAATATTAGAAAAGGAGGATCCTATGAGTGAGAATTCCTTGCTGATTAATCCTGCGATAGAACCGTTCGCAGGCGGCGTTATTGGCCTTGGTATCGGTTATACAATGGCACCAAGAAAATATTCCTTAAAGCGTTTGCTTATTATGAATCCGAAAAAAATGTCACAAATTTATTCGGATAATGTGATTAAGCAAATGAACACAAATGAAAGAAATGCTCTCAGTGCCATTATGACTGCAAAAGATGAATACAAAACCTCAAAACTGCAAAATGCTGAGGAAATCAAAAAAACAGCAAAAATTTGGCATGACGAGTTTAAAAAAGTAGATGTTCCGCAGGAAATGAAAGACAACTTTAAGCAGACACGTTCAGCCCTACAGGATGCAATCCAAAAGGAGAACTTTATTAGTTTGAACAAACAATACCGAAAAGCTAAAAACAATTTAAAGAAAGCTCCGGAAAATGAAGAACTGAAAAAAGCACTAACCGCAGCAAATGAAGCCCTGGCTTCCGCACGTGTCAGAGTTGCGGCAAAAATTGAACACTACTCAAATGCCGTTAAAAATTTATACAACGAAAGACTCTATAACATAAAAAGCAATCCTGCAAAATGGACAACCGTAAAAGAAGCTTACAATAACTTACTCATTGCAATAGCTAAGCGAAGAACTTTCGCATCAAACAAGTTATTTGAACTTTCAAATAATAAAGATTTGATAAAAAGCTATAATGCAATAAAAGATTTTCTACCAAAAGCTAGAACAAAAGCAGCCCTGACTGGAGGACTTGTCCTCGGCGGTATTACTACCTTACTGGCTGCATATTTTAGTCCGTCACATGCGAGAGCATGAGGTAGAGAATCCTATCAGAGCCGAACTCCTAACGGCTCTTTTCTTTGTTTATACAAAAAAACCTCCCGAATATTTCAGGAGGTTTTTTAAATATTTATAACTAACTTACACTGCAGCAGTTGATTTTGATTTTTCAATACAATCAATCAAAGTACTTGCAACTGTTCTTTGTTCTTCTTCCGTAAGTTCAGGGAACATCGGAAGAGAAATTACATGCTTTGTATCATCTTCAGTATAAGGTAATGAACCTTCTCCTACACCCAAATAAGCGTGAACTTTTTGAAGGTGAAGAGGAACCGGATAATAAAGCATTGCGCCAATACCGCGTTCTTGAAGCATTTTATGAACTTCGTCACGGTTAGGGATTTTAACCGTGTACTGGTGATATACGCAATATGTGTTATCAGCTTCAACCGGAGTTACAACATCTTTGCAATCTGCAAATAATTTGTTGTAATATGCAGCGTGAGCTCTTCTTTTTTCATTCCAATCTTTAATATGAGGTAATTTTACTCTCAAAATAGCAGCCTGAACTTCATCCAATCTGCTGTTAACGCCGATTTCATCATGGTAATAACGAACAGCACCGCCATGGTTTCTTAAAGCAACAACTCTGTCTCTCAATTTTTCGGAATTTGTCATAATCAAACCGCCGTCACCCATACCTCCAAGGTTCTTGGTAGGATAGAAGCTTAGACATCCGAAATCACCGAATGAACCGACCATTTGACCTTTGTATGTTGCACCGATTGCCTGGCAGCAGTCTTCAATTACTCTTAAGTTATGGCGTTTTGCGATATCCATAATCTTATCCATTTCACAAGGCTGGCCGTACAAGTGAACAGGGATAATAGCCTTGGTTTTCGGAGTAATTGCAGCTTCAATTTTATCAGGATCAATATTAAATGTATCCGGATTAATATCTACAAATACAGGTTTTGCACCAACGATACCGATAGCTTCTGTTGTAGCAACAAAAGTAAATGCAGTAGTAATAACTTCATCTCCGGCACCGATATCCAATGCTCTCAATGCCAAATGAAGAGCATCAGTTCCGGAGTTCAAACCTACCGTATAATTAACTCCGAAAAATTCGGCGAGCTCTTTTTCAAGTGCCTTTGTATTAGGTCCTAATATGTAAGAACCCGAACGTAAAACTTCGCAAACAGCTTTTTCAACTTCACTGCCGATTGTTGCATATTGACGTTTTGAATCTAAAATAGGTATCATATATTCTCTCCTTTTCCTTACTCCTATGAGATTAAGTATACCACAGAATATTAATATCTTTATATAAACTTAATTTTAACTTCCAAACAGAAAAAGGCGGCTTGTACTTTGTACAAACCGCGTTGATTGTGAATTTATGCATTTTATTGTGTGAGTAAGTTTTTACTGTGAGTTATTCACTTAATTACTTACTTGCCTGTTTGATTATCTTCCGCTCTGGTTTCTTTACCTGCTCGGTTTCGTTTTGTTTGTCATTATCCTTACCTATGTTCCAGCGGAAGCCAAACGTCAGTGCTACACCATTTCTGCCGCCGCTCCTTACCATAGCTTGGCCAAACGCAGTATACTTATCCGCCCAGCGTTTCTGTATACCTATCCCATATTCCGCATACGGTTTCATACTCATTTCCGGCAATACTATACCGTTCGCTGTCGATTTCGAACTTGTGAACGGGTTCCAAACAACGCC
>CALUWA010000025.1 GCA_944324365.1 Candidatus Gastranaerophilales bacterium | reverse complement strand
TTCGCTTACGCTCGCAATGACGTCTGGTAGAATTGCCTCAGGCGAACGTGCACGAAGTGCGATAGTGAGCCTTGAAAGAATTTGAGCTTTGCTCAAATAATATTTAGGCATTGAGCGTCAGCGAAATGCAGGGAACGTTTGCGTGTTTTCTTTTCTTTCGTCTATTTCTTTTCTTTTGCCTCGCAACCAAAAGAAAAGAAATAGACATAAACGGTACCTTTGTATATCAAAAAAGATACCGATAACATGAATTATGTAACTAATTATTTAGCATGTACAATTGTGAGCACAGTGAAGCTATGACGTAAAATTATATAGAGATGCACATATGCACGTACAGCAAAGTTTTCGGCAAAATGCAAGCTTATTCTTTTAAATTAATAACATTAACAACACTGCCGTCAAGTGCATAAGTAACCTTATGCGTAATATTACCCTGGTTATCAAATGTTGTCTGCTGTTCTTTTTTGCCTGATTTGTTATATTCGGTTATGCTTTCCAGTATATAGTACTCTTCTCGTACTATCTTTCCTTTTTTATTATAATAAGTTACTTTTTCGGCAATTTTCTGTGAATCTTTAAATATATCTTCTCGTTCAATCCTCAACTCTGAATGTTTTTGCATAGACATCCCCCCATTATATATATTATACAACCTTTATATAGAAAATTCGGTAAAAAGCATATCACAAACAGTGAATATTTACAAAATTTAATATTTAATAAATCTATATGAAGTATTGAAATCAAAGTATGGTCGTGTTACCCTGAAAAATGCAAGAGATTATACCCTGTAAATTACTCTTGCCGGAATATTTTAACTTAAACTTTTAAAAAGAAAGAAGGAAATATGTCAGAAGTCAGAGTGAGAATAGCACCGTCACCAAGCGGTAACTTACACATCGGGACAGCACGAACAGCTTTATTTAATTATTTGTATGCCAAAAAGAATAACGGAAAATTTATTCTCAGAATAGAAGATACAGATGCCGAGCGCACAAGCCAGGCATATATTGATAACATTTTTGACAGCTTAAAAGCATTAGGCCTTAATTGGGATGAGGGTCCGGATGTAGGCGGGGATTACGGCCCGTATACGCAATCCGAAAGATTCGATATTTATCCTAAATACGCCCAAATTCTTTTGGATA
The DNA here is from genome assembly GCA_944324365.1 of Candidatus Gastranaerophilales bacterium. Classification (GTDB taxonomy): domain Bacteria; phylum Cyanobacteriota; class Vampirovibrionia; order Gastranaerophilales; family Gastranaerophilaceae; genus UBA1221. The sequence goes on along the minus strand of CALUWA010000025.1, from coordinate 17,171 downwards.
AAGGATTTGCTTACGAATGCTTCTGCACACCGGAAGAACTTGATGCAGAAAAAGCATTGGCAACCCAGAATAAAAAACCTTACGTTTACTCCAAAAGATGTGAAAATTTAACCGAAGAAGAAAAAGAAAAATTCAGAAGAGAAGGCAGAAAGCCTGCAATAAGATTTAATATTGCAAAAGCTCAAAAAGCCTTCCACGATTCTTCAATTTTAAAATTTAACGATATGGTAAAAGGTGAGCTTCATGTAGATACAGATCTTCTCGGAGATTTTGTCATAATGAAATCCAACGGAACCCCTACTTATAACTTTGCCGTTGTAATTGATGATATGCTTATGAAAATTTCGCATATTATCCGCGGAGAAGACCATATTTCAAATACATTCAAACAAATTTTGATATACGAAGCTCTTGGAGCAGAAGTTCCTGAATTCGGCCACTTAGGTATGATACTTGCTCCTGACAGAAGCAAGCTTTCAAAACGCCATGGCGCAACAGCAGTATCTGAATTTGTTGAAAAAGGATATTTAACGGAAGCCTTAATAAATTTTGTGGCACTTCTCGGCTGGTCGCCGTCTGACGGGGTTGAAATAAAATCAGTTGACGAGATTGCAAAAGATTTTAGAATTCATGACGTTTCATCTTCAAACTCAATATTTGAATATGACAAATTGAACTGGATGAACAGTCACTACATAAAAATGCTGGATATAGAAGACTTAAAGGAAAGACTTAAACCTTATTTAACAAAATATGATTTATCGGAATTAAGTGACGCTCAATACACAAGAATGGTAGAAGTAACAAGAGAACCTCTGACAATATTATCAGATATTACAGATGCGGTTCCGTACTTCTTTGGGGAGGATGTTGAAATTGAGCCGAAGGCGCAGACAGAAGTATTAGACACGGAGGTTGCACAGGATGTTTTGGAAGAGTTTGCACGACAAGCTCAAGGATGGGAATTTGAAGAAGAAAACTTGCACCACAAGCTGGAAGTATTTAGAGGAGAATATAAAGAAAAAGGAATCAAACCAAAAGTCACAATGTGGGCAGTCAGAGCAGCGGTAACAGGAAGAACCTGCGGTGCAGATATGACTGCAATTCTTGCTATTCTCGGTAAAGAAAAATCTTTGAGACGAGTCAGAAAAGCAATGAAATCTACTTTAAAAAATTAATTTTTATTAGCTGGAAGAAAAAGATAAAAGAACCATTGAGTAATTCAATGGTTCTTTTGCATTTTTACAATTTTTTAGTATAAAACAATACAAAAAGTGTCCTTGATAACAAGGACACTTTTTAGAAATATTTTACAATTTCAAAACTTATTTAAGGCTTACGCTAACAGAAGTTCCTTTTTTAGAAATATTAACTTTGTCTTCTCTAGCTAACCAACCAAGACCCAAATCAGCAAAGTTACCTTTTAAGTCCAAGTCTTTTTTCATTTTTGAAAATGTTGTTGTGCCGTTGCTGTTCAAATAGTTATAAATTTCACCAGCAGAAGCTCCGATTTGATCTAATAATTCTTGCATTTCTACCTCCTACTTTCTTTGTATTTTATGCTACCTTACTGATCTTGTTTAACATAGTTAAATATTAGACTAAATTTCAAAAAAATGCAATAGTATATTAGGATTAGTTTATTTGTATAAAGTACACTTATTTTTATGCTAAAATACTGCATAAGGAGTATTGATTAATTGATTATTGATGGAAGTGTATCGTCAAATAAGACAGAACTTTTGGTCGAACAATATACCAAACTGCTTAATTCCGGGATTGATTCCTCAAAAGTTCTCGTGCTTGTCCAAAATTCAAACCGCAAAAATGAATTTATTAATAAAAGTCTGGAAAAACTTTCGGTTGATCATTACGAAAAGTTACAAATCCATTCATTTTCTTCGCTTGTTTATAACACAATAAACGATAACTGGGCATTTATCGAGAATAAAAATCCGTACCCGAATACAAAAATTCTGCCTAACCTTACGGGACTGGAAGTATCGCAATTTATATTGAAAAATATTTTAAAAACTATTCCGTTTAAAGGCTACAATTCAAAAAAATCACTTCTTCATCAGCTTTTCAGAAGATATTCTCTCATTGTCCAAAATAATTTAAACGACGATGAAGTAGAGTTAAGAACAAGAATTTTAAAAGAGAGCTTTGGCGAGGATGCTCATCTTGCACTAAAGAAGCTGTTAAAAGAAACACTTATTTTAAGAGATTTTGATTATTTAAGACAAATTCTTATCTTCAATCATATTTATAAAAACACTGATTACTTTAAAAATATTGAATATTTAATTCTTGATGACGGAGATGAGATAACTCCGGCCTGTTTTAGTTTCATTGAATATCTTAAACCGCAGCTTAAGAATTTTGCAATCGCATTTGACTCAAAAGGAGCAAGCAGGATTGGATACTTGAGTGCTGATAAAACAGCGGTTTGGGAGTTTGAAAAATTGTTTGATGAACCTGTTACAACAATCGACACAACCTCAAAATTAAAATTTGATGCGGAAAATTTGTATAAAAATATTATCGGAAACGAAAAAAATGTACTGCAGAATTTTTCGACACAATCTCCGTCTAAGCGTTCAAAAATGATTGAACTCGGATGCAAAGAAATCAACGAGCTTTTGAAAAAGAAAATAAAACCAAATGAAATTTCCGTAATCACGCCAATAATAGATGATGTTTTGAAATTCGGGTTAAAAGAAAACATAAACAAATACGTAAACCCTGTATTTCTTTCGGGCAGCGAAAAACTTATCCAAAACAGACTTGTTTTATCCGCTATTAATATCCTGAAATTAAATACGCGTTTAAAAGATAAGCTCACTGAATTTGATATCCGGCCGCTGTTGACTGATATATTACAAATACCTTTGAAATATTGTAAAAGCATTTTAGAAAATTTTGATACAACAAAAACTTTACAGCCTTATGAATTTGAAGAGGAGGAATTTAACAAAAAATATAACAACCTTTTGAATATAATAACAAATATTCTGCCGTCAAATGAAAAATTATCGGAACAAGTTTATGAAATTTATTCAAGATTATATGAATTTAAAAAGCTTAATGCGCAAGAGCTTATTAAGTTCAACTTTTTCATAAAAGAACTGCAGGATTTTGAAAACGTTTTCGGCAAAGATTTTCTAAATCACAAAGAAGAAATTCTGACCCAGATAGAAAACTCAATCATTGCGGAAAACCCGTACTCAACTCTTGAAATATCGGAAAACGATTTAATAATAAGCACCCCTCAAAAACTTATTGATAATCAAATTAAAACCAAATATCAAATATGGTTTGATATATCAAGTAACGAATGGGTAAAATCAGATACGGGGCCTTTATACAATGCCTGGGTTTTTCAAAAAGGCTGGGAAAAAGATGAGTACACTATAGAAGATAATATCGAATTAAGCCGCGAAAAAACCGCACGAATTTTGAGAAAACTTGCCCTATGCGCCGATGAAAAAATTTACACATATTCAAGCCTTTTCGACAGCAACGGGGTTGAGAATTTCGGCGGAATTGAAGAATACATTTTAGTAAACCAAGAAGATAAAACAGAGCATGAAGAAAAGCAGGATTTCAAAATAATTCCGCGCCCGGATCAGGAACCGGTACTTGAATACACAGGGGGCAGAATGGCGATATCTGCAGTTCCCGGAGCCGGCAAGACTACAATTCTTTTGGCATTAATTATCAAACTTTTAGACAGAGGAGTTTCGCCGGATAATATTTTTGTAATGACATATATGGAATCCGCCGCAAGAAATTTCAGAGAAAGAATAAAAACAATAAGAGAAAATTCCGCGCAGCTTCCCTACATAAGCACAATCCACGGGCTTGCGCTCCGTATTTTGAAAGAGAACAGCAACTTTGAACGGCTCGGGCTGGCATCTGATTTTGATATTTGTGATGACACCCAAAAAACAAAAATTACAAAAGAAGCCGTTAAAAATCTCAAACTCACAAAAGACGAATTGGAAGAATTTATCCGGGGAATTTCTGTTCTCAAAATCGGACAGGGAGATTTTAAAAATTTAGACAAAAGCAATCAAAAACTTATAAAATTCAAACTGTTTTTTGAAAATTATCAGGGAATTTTGAAAGAAAATAATCTGATAGATTACGATGATATACTGCTTAATGCCGTAAAACTGCTTGAAGAAAACGAAGATATCAGAGATTATTACCAGAATATCTGCGGTTACATCATAGAAGATGAAGCGCAAGATTCTTCTTCAATTCAGCAAAAGTTAATTAATATTCTAAGCGGAAAACATAATAACTTAATCCGCTGCGGTGACATAAACCAGGCTATCACAACAACATTTTCAAACGCCGATGTAAAAGGATTCAGACATTTTATTGAAACAAGCAGCCCTGTCAGCATGAACTGCTCTCAAAGATGTACGAAAGATGTATGGGAACTTGCCAATACTATTGTTAAAAATGCAGAAAAAAATCCCCCGGCAAAAGAAGCGTTTTATCCTATAATGATGCATCCGGTTGAAGGTAAAAATCCGGTCGAAGAAAACGCCGTTCATTCAATGATTTTTGAAAAACCGAATGAAGAACAAATATATATTTTAAAAGAAATAAAAAACATACTTCATAAAAACCCGAAAGCCACAATAGGTATTTTATTGAGATACAACACCCAGGTAAATATATGGGCAAATTTCATCAACAACAGCGGCTTAAAAAGTATAACCCGAAGCGAAAGTCTGGAACAAAAATCTATTTTCCGGGTAATTTTTGCAATTCTGAAAATGATACTAAATCCTTTTGATAATGAAAATCTTGCATACTGTTATGAAATCATGGCAGAACTCGGATTTTACCCGTTGAAGTATGCAAATGAAATCAGAAAATTTGAAACACCGTTTATCCAAATTGATTATGACAATTTAAAAGAGTCCCCGCTTGCACAATTTTTATGGGATATAAACTATTGGCTTGGATTTTCTCACCTTACTGCAGATGAAATGGCTATAAAAATCGGACTTTACTATTTTAACGGTGAAATTGAAAAATCCAATGTCTACTTAATTTCCACATTAATAAAACGCATAAGTTTTGATACAAAAAATCTTTCGACAATTCTTGAGAGATTGGGCGAATTAGCTAAAAAAAGTTCACTTAGCGGATTTAAGTTTTTCTCGGAAGAAGATGAAAACAACAAACAATTTTTTGAAGGTAAAATACAAATAATGACACTCCACAAATCAAAAGGAGATGAATTTGATTACGTGTTTATGCCTGAGATGAGCGAGAGAAATTTGCCTATTAATATTACAAAAATGAAGCTGCGGCCCGCTGATTTTATAGAACAAATAAAAGCTCTAAACTCAAATTACAAAAAGAAAACAGAATACGAACTAAAACAAGAAGCTATAGAAGAAAATTTAAGACTTTTGTATGTGGCAGTAACCCGTGCTAAAAAAAGATTATACCTTACGGCAAGCAAAAAATACCGGTTTAAAACAGAACCGAATGAAATATTTAATCTGATAGAGGAAAATAAAAATGCAAGTATTCTCGCCTAATATGTTAAAAACCTTCGCCGAATGCGAAAAGAAATATGAATTTAAATATATAAAAAAGATAACAGTGCCTCAGCCGGTTTCCGTATTTGAAAAAGGGAAAAAAATTCACGCGCTTGCACATTATTATCTTCGCGGAGATGATATAGAAAAATTTCTGCCGACACTGACTGATGAAGAAAAAAACATCTGGCAAAAACTTTTAAACAACGAATATTTTCAAAAAAAATACATAAATTCGGAATACAATCTGACGGCAAGAATCGGAGAATATTGGGTCGGCGGAAGGCTCGATGCTTTTATGAAAGATGAAAATAATTATTACATATTGGATTACAAAACCGGCTCAATTCCAAAAGATCCGCAGACAGATTTTCAAACAATGGTTTATCTGATATGTGCAGATAAAATTTTAACAAAAGGCTGGGGGAGCAATTTTAATCTTTCATTTATCTATCTTGATTTGAAAAATAATCAGAACCATATCATAGAATTTAATTCCGAAAAAAAATCACTCTATGAAAATGCAATAACAAAAACCTGTAACAAAATAACAACGACCCGGATTTTTAACAAAAACCCGGATCGCTGTAAATTCTGTGAATATAACAAGTTCTGTAAAAATTAACGTTCAAGAAGCTTAGTAAAAAACTTTTGAAGCGGAGAAGCCTTAGCTATATCTTTTTCAATACTGTCATTAGCCAAGCCTACCTGAGAATACAAATATTGGATATCAGCAGGCTTTTTCTCATCAACTTTAACAGCTTTTGTATGTTTAAAACGTTCCAACTCGCCATGGTCAAGAAATTTTCCGCCGCACTGGTAACATTCGTCTATTACAATAAAATCGTTATCTTTAACATCTTCATTATTGGCTTTATTTTTAACCATTCTGGCTCCGCATGCCGGACAAGTTCTCTCTTTTGAGTCATCAACTTTTTCAAACTCTTTTCCTTCAAGAGATTTTAAAATTTCATCAACCTGATCTGCGTTTTTATTCAAAACTTTTAGCTCACGGTTATCAAAAAATATTCCGCCGCAGCCGTCGGCACAAATATCAATATTTGCATTTATTTCCTCGAAGAATATCTTTTTCATTTCATTGCCGCAAGCCGGACAGGAAATAATATCTTTTGTGTCAGTCATACAAGCCCTCCAATCTTAATGAGGCAATTTTAACATATCTTTACAATAGTGTCAATAAAAAAGCCGATCGAGATAACCGGCTTTTTTATATTAGTTTTCTGGTTCCGTAATTGATTTCAACAATTCATAAGAAACGTTCCAGCTTGAAAGTCCGCCTGTAGCTTTATATTTTGCAAGCTGCTTATCTCTTTCCGATTTAAGTTTTTTCTGCTCTTTATTAAATTTATTGAGCTTTTTAGTACTGGAATTTCTTTCTTCTACAATAGGATTGGCATATGCCAAAAATGCTCTGTATTCGTTACAGCCGTATCCGGCCTTTACTTTTGACGGGAAATTATATGTCAGGTAATCATAAATATACATAGCCCTTTCGCTGTTAGCTGGTTTTCCCTGAAGTATTTCCCAGCTGCTGCCCGGCATTTTGGTAAGCACAACAATTCCGGCTAAAGGATTATATCCGCCGTTTATCATCAAATCAATACCCATAATATCAGCATCTTTGTTATCGGAAGCATTTTCTTTATTAGTTACATATGTGCTATTTACAGCGGTGCTTATGACATTATCAGCGCTAAGATTGCTGGTTAATGCATTTTTTAACGCATTTCTTACTTTCTTTTTTCCGACATTGTCGGCAATAATTCCGCCTAATTCATGTGATACAACATACGCAACTTCATTATCATTGCCGGTATAAGAAAGATCCGTTGAACTTACCTGAATTGTATTTGTAGTAATTGCGGAAGAATTGTCAGCTGTACCATTTACAACTTTAAATTTTATTGTAGACGGCAAACTGTTTGCCTTAACAATTTGAGCTCCGACAGTAGATACTCTGTCTGCCGCCACCCAGCTTGCAGCATTAGCAGGCATAACGATAACCGCTGCCGCAAAAAGTGATAAAAACCATTTTTTCATCTTTTTCTCCTTTCAAACACTTACACTATTAATCGGTAAATCTAAATTTTATTAAAGCAAATATTGCATGAAATCCGTCTTTCCAGGTTATTTTCTTCCCTTCGGAAAACTCGCGTCCGTAATAAGATACAGGCAGTTCATATAATCTTGCGCCGCGTTTTAAAACTTTAGCAGTAATTTCGGGTTCAAAATCAAACCTGTTGGATTTAATTTCAATTCCTTTTATAAAATCAGCTCTGAAAGCTTTATAACAGGTTTCCATATCGGTTAAAGTAGAGCCGTAAAGGATATTTGTAAGCAGCGACAAAAATTTATTTCCCAAAAGATGGGTAAACATAAAAGATCTTGAAGGTTTACCGCCGGCAAGTCTTGTTCCGTAGCAAACATCAGCTTTGCCGTCAAGAATCAATTTTATCAAAGGCGCATAATCCACGGGATCATACTCCAAATCCGCATCCTGGATTACTATAATATCACCTGTTGCATGCTGGAACCCAGTTCTTAAAGCAGCACCTTTTCCCTGATTTTTTTCATGATAAAAAATCTTGTGATTAGGAAACTTACTGTATAAATCCTTTGTTCCGTCAGTCGAACAGTCATCAATTAGAATTATCTCTTTTTCCAACCCGCAAAAATCCGCATCTTCAACTTTTTTCACCATAATTTCAAGCGTTGCGGCCTCATTATATACCGGTATTAGTATTGTAATCTTTTTCATCTCGCCCATGGAAACTCCTCAAACAAAAATTTTTGTATTATTCGTAAAAATATTGTATAATAAAAAAAGAAAGTTGTAAAAGGGTTAAAAATGGAGCAAATGGAATTAGGAATGAACTCTGATATAATCCGCGGAAAAGATTTTTTAAGAGAAACGTTAGCGGATATTGATAATACGAATTTTAAAAATGCACACGATAAATTATTACAGGCACAGGAAATTTTCAAACAAAACAATTCTAATGAATACCTGTCAATTTGCTTAAGCCTTTTGGCATTAACTGACTATCTTGCTGACAAAAACAATCTTAAAAAATCACTTGCTCTGTTGCAGGACGCCGCATATTTGGCAGAATTTTCCAAAAGTGCCGGAGCAAAATTATTCAATGAGTTTTCAAACGCTAATATAAATTACAGTGAAAACAACCTTGATATAGCATACAGACATTACAATAACGCAAAGGATTACGGGCTCATAAATGACGAATTTGAAGTTTTGGGCTATATCGTAAGCCGTATGAAACAAATTAAAGGCGGATTGAGCTTTTCACTTCCAAACCAAAGCGACCCGCTTGTATCGTTGGTAAAAATCGGACGTTCAATCACGGCCCAAACAGATATCAATGTGCTATTGAAAGTTATTGCGGAAGAAACAAAAGTTGCAATGCAGGCAGACAGATGCACGGTATTTCTTTACGACAAAAACACAAACGAGCTCTGGTCAAAAGTTGCCTTAGGGATGGACAATCAGGAAATCAGATTTCCGGCAGACAAGGGGCTTGCCGGATACGTTGTAAGGACAGGCGAATCAATAAATATTACAGATGCCTATAATGATGACAGATTTAACCCTGACGTAGATAAAACTACCGGTTACAAAACAAAAAATATACTTTGTATGCCGATAAAAAATAATAATCAGGAAATCATTGGGGCTTTTCAGGTTCTGAACAAAAATAACGGCGTATTTACCAAAAGCGATGAAGATTTGCTTGTTGCAATCGGCGGCAGTGCAAGCATTGCGCTGGAAAATGCCCAGCTATTTGAACAGCAAAAAGAACTCTACAAAGAACAAAAACTTCTTTTCGAAAGCTTTATAAATACACTTGCAGCCTCAATCGATGCCCGCGATAAAATCACAGCAGGCCATTCAACAAGAGTAAAATTATACTCTATGCTTATTGTTGATGCTTTGCATCTTGATGCAAAAACAAAAGAAATCATAGAAAAAGCGGCAACACTCCACGACATAGGCAAAATCGGGATAAGAGATTCCGTTCTTCAAAAAGAAGGAAAACTCACAGATGAAGAATATAAACATATTCAGGAGCACGTAAAAATTACCCATAATATTTTACAGCAAATCTGCACAAACGAAGATTTCAAACAGATAAGCGAAATTGCGTGTTCTCACCACGAAAAATATGACGGCACGGGTTACTACAGACACCTTAAAGGAGAAGAAATCCCATACGGCGGACGTATTCTAGCTGTTTCCGACGTATTTGACGCGATTACATCAAAAAGACACTACCGTGATAAAATGCCTATAGTAAACGTTATAGACATATTACTCAAAGGAGCAGGTTCGCACTTCGATAAAAGTTTAGTTGACGTATTTTTAAACATACCGTCAGATAAAATCGTAAATGTTTTTCTGACCGAAAGCCATATCAAGTTTAAATCTAAAGACAGCAAAACCCTAAATAAATACAATTTACTCGACATATACAATATGGCAACAAAACAAGATGCATCAGATGATGAAAAAAATATTGTTTCGTTGTTTAATTATTATTATGAAGGAAAACAGGAATAAACTTATACATGAAAACTAAACACACAGTTATATACACAAGCATTATTGCAGCCCTCACGTGTTACCCGGCGGCTGCGTCTATGCTTGACTATATAAATCCTGTAGACCCCGCAACAACATCAAATCAATACAGTACCGATGATATCCTGATTCCTAAAAAAGCAAAACTTACACAAAACGCTATCCATAACCACTACGCAATAGGAATGCAGCGTTTTATGCAGTCAAATGTTAAATCCGCATATATGGATTTTAAAATAATGATAGAAACAATCGTTCCTAACGATTATGCATACCTAAAAATGGCGGATGAAATGGCAGAGATAGGGTTCTTCACATTGAGTGAGGATGCTATTAAAAAAGCTTCAGACAAAGATATTGCATATATCCAATCCGAAGATATCAAAAAGTTTTATTTTCCGAAAAATATGCTTGAAGCCAATGACGAAATTTATCTTGCGGAAATTTATTCAAATATAATCTATAATGCCCAAAGCAAAGAAGCCACAACAGAACTCATCAAAAACACAACCCTTCTTGCAAAATCAGATTATGCAAACTATCTTGCAGCACTCGGGTTATTAAAAACCGGCGATATAAAAAATGCAGAAGTTTATATAAATTCCGCACTCAAAATTAATCCGCAAAATCTTAATTACCAAAAATTAAAAATAGAAATAATTCTTCAAGGCAACAAACCTAAAAATGCAATAAAATTGCTTGAACATTTAAAAGAAAATAAACTTTACACAACTGAATATATAAGAAAAATTAACGAACTGGAACATTATACCCTTTATAGGACAGAAACAAATGATACTATGAAAAAATATCATCTGGGGTATTATTATTTCCTGCAGGAAGAATACACAAAAGCCGCAAGAACTTTGCAAGGCGCAATCACAACAAAGAAAAAAACAAACCGCGAAGTTTATGCTTTGCTTGCAGAAGTTTATTATATGCAAAAAGAATATGAAAAAGCTGAAAACTTTGCAGATAAATCTTTGCAATTAGGCGGCAAAAACAAACAAGCTTCTTTCATTATGGGAAAAGTAAAATACAAAAACAAAGAATACAAAGAAGCTCTAAAATATTTTAAAGATGCAGAATCCAAAACAGACGCTACAGCCTCCGCCTGGGTCGCAATGACATATTCACAGCTTGGAAATCCCGAAAAGGCTAAAGAAATCAATTCAAAAATTTTAAAAGACCATTCGGACTGTGCACTTGCATACTATAATGTTGCATTACAAGATAAAGAGAGAGAATATGAATACCTGAAAAAAGCAGTTGCATTAAATTTAACATTTATTGACGGATGGGTAGCTTTGACAAAAAATGCCATCGACAGAAACAATTTGGATAACGCCCGCAAATACCTTGCAATTGTAAAATATATTGACGAAAATGATTTTAGATATTATTATTATCAAGGATTGATATATAAGATGAAAGGGTTAGTTCAGGACGCAAATTTTTACTTCAAAAAAAGTCTGACAATAAACCCTGATAGTGAATTGGTCAAGAAGGAACTTGGAATATGAAGAAAAACATTCTGATAGTTGAAGATCATGAACTTACAAGGTTTGGATTGAAAACCGCATTTGAGGGTGTTGACTTTGTAGGAACATTATTTGAAGCAGATTCAGCAGAAGCTGCATTGGAAATTTTTAACAATAACCCAATAGATATCGTAATAATGGATCTTGGTTTGCCGGTAATGAACGGAATTGACGCAACCCGCCAAATCAGAATGGCTAATAAAGATACAAAAATTATTATATTGACCTCACATAACGATGAAAAAGAAGTTTTGAACAGTCTAAGAGCCGGCGCAAATGCATATTGCTCAAAAGAAATCAATCCGCAGAGATTAATCCAGGTAGTACAATCCGTAGCAGACGGAGCCGCCTGGTTTGACCCAAGCATTGCCCACATAGTACTGAAAGCAACTACAACCTCCCCTGTTATTGACAGTGAGAATAACAGCAAACAGTATGATTTAACAGCCAGAGAATCTCAAATTCTGAAACTTATGACAGAAGGTTACAGCAATATGGAAATTGCGCAAATTCTTGTTATAAGCATAAATACAACAAAGGCTCATGTTGCAAATATCCTTCAAAAACTGGAAGTAGATGACAGGCTGCAAGCAGCCCTGAAAGCGCTTAAATATAAAATCGTATAAAGGTAACAGAATGTCAGAAACGAATATACTTATTGTAGATGACAATCCTAAATATCTAAAAGATGCCCTTCCGTTTTACGGTTACAATGTAACCGTTGCGACAGACGGCTTGCAAGCACTCAGCCTTTTAAAAAACAATACTTATGATTTAATATTACTCGATGTAATGATGCCAAAGATGGACGGCTGGGAAACTTTAAAAAATATCAGAAAAAATTCAACAACAAAATATGTTCCTGTTATAATGTTGACAGCAGTAAACGAAGAACAAAAAATGGTTTCCGGTTTAAAAATCGGAGCAGATGATTATATAGTAAAGCCGTTTATTTTACCTAACCTTCTGGCGCGAATGGAAGCACTTCTTCGCAGAACAAGCTGGCAAAAATCGTTAAAAACAACTGATAATAATGAAACGCCAAAAAGTTCACACAATCTTACACATTTAACTGCCAGAGAAAAAGAGGTTCTTGAACTTGCTGCAAAAGGTGCAAATAACAAAGAAATTGCAGAAAAACTTGTGCTTAGGGAAGTTACCGTAAAAACGCACCTCAATAGTATATTTAAAAAGTTAAAAGTTACAAACAGAACCCAGGCCGTTTTAGTTGCCCTGAAAACAGATTTAATAAATTAAAATTCTACAAGGAGAATATAGATGATAGATTATACAAAAGAAGAATTAGTTGAAATATTGGAAAAACATCCGGAAAAATTTAATGAATGGAAACTTGAACAGGAAGAAGTTGATTTAAGTGAAGTTGACTTTTCGGGAATGAGTTTTAATGAAATTGACTTTTCAAATGTTGATTTAAATTCAAGTTCTTTTGCAGACTGCAGCATTTCTCTTGTTAACTTTACGGGAGCTGATTTAACTTCTGTTGATTTTACCCGCGCAAAAATTATTGAAAGTGATTTTTCCGAAACATCACTGAACGGTGCAGATTGCAGTTATGCAGAAATGACATACTGCAACTTTACAGACGCGGATTTAGCGGGCTGCATATTCTCCGAAACAAATTTGAGCAATTCTGATTTAACAAGTTCTTACAATATAAATGCCTGCAGATTTGATAATGATACAATCTGGCCTGAACCTGAATTAATGCCGGATGATTTCGATTCTGTATATAAAGATGACCTTTCAGCTATGAAAGATGAAGAAGATTACGCACAAAACAGCGACTACTAATATAGTTAATAAACAAAATAAAAATCCCTGAAACAAATGCTTCAGGGATTTTTTAATATATTTTATGCATCTCTTTTTCCCGTCATTGCCAAGTCGGATTTTCGGTAGAGGATTACTGGGCAAATATTTCTCGTGTCATCCTTACAAAGCCAAACGTTATTTTTTTCGTCATCCTGAGCGAAAGCGAAGGATCTCTTATTAAAGGAGATTCTTCGGTGCTTTGCACCTCTGAATGACAATAATGTCATCCTTACAAAGCGAACCGCCACAACGAAGTAAAAACACATTATCATCCTAAACTCGGTTGACTACTATAACTTATGTATGTGGTCGATAGATGCATATATCAGGGGGTATGTAGGTTACACTAAAAAAGGAACGCATTACGCGTTCCCTTTTTGATTTGATTTTTTATTTTGTCTGTCGTATTCATTTTGGGGTAATTGTTCATTTGCGATATTAGATTTGTTGTCTAATGAAGCAGATGCGGTAAATGTATCAGATTTTGGAGTTCTAACCAATTGATTTTGGTTTACATTTTCTGCACTTTTCACTCTCGAAATTTCTCCGGGAGCAGCCTTTTTTGCGCAGAAGTTCAAACAAACGCCTACCGGCGATAATCTGTTAATCATATCTTCCCCCTTATTCCATAACTTCTATATTAAATTTAAAGCTTTATGTTTTTCATATATTGCTTCCGCGATTTCATCCAAACGTTTATAATCATCTTCTTTTGGCTTCCCTTTAACAAGCAGCGGTTCAATTACATCCAGTTTTAACCCTGATAGCAATTCACCAAGCTTACCGAAAAGATTTCCGCCCCAGCCGTAAGAACCAACAAATGTTGCTACTTTGGCTTTTGGTCTTAAAACATTTGCCAAATATGCGATATTAACTGCCATAGGGTGAGGCCCTGCAAGAACCATAGAACTTCCAAGCACTATAGTTGTTGCATCAACAAGTGACATAGCCAAATCGCCTAAGTCACCGTCAACTATATCATATTTTTCAGTCTTAATTCCATTAGCTTCAAGTTTTTTAACCAGATAATCAATCATTTCTTCTACACTGCCATACATTGAAACATAAGGCAATAAGACTAAATTCTTGCCTTCATCAGCGGACCAGTCTTCATACAAATCCAAAATAAATGAAGGATTTTTGTAAATCGGCCCATGGCTTGGCAAAATCATTTCAGGATTAAGTTCTCGAACCAACTTTGTATATTTTTTGCACATAGTTCTAAACGGCATCATAATTTCAGCATAATAACGCTTTGCGCTGTGTTCCAATTCTTTTGAATCATCTGCAAAAATATCTTCAAACGTATAATGTGCACCCAAAAAGTCACAAGTACAAATCAAATTATCTTCAACTATATAAGTAAACATCGTATCAGGCCAATGTACACCGGGTGCAATAATAAATCTCAACGTTTTGTCACCCAAAGAAAGCTCTTCTTTATCATTTATAACTCTGATTTTTTCATCCGGAACAAGAAGCATTTCTTTTATATTTTCCTTGCATTTAGCATTGGTTACAACAATAGCTTCCGGATATTTTTTAAGCAATGCCGGAATTGAACCTGAATGATCCTGTTCTCCGTGGTTTGCAATTATATAATCAACTTTTGTAATATTATTATTTTCAAGATTTTGCAAATATTCTTCAGTCTTTGGAGGATACATCGTATCGATAATAGCTGTTTTTTCACTACCCTTAACCAAGTATGAATTATAACTTGTTCCGTGCTCCAAAGGTATTAACTCATCAAAAATTGTTCTATCACAGTCATTAAGACCGCAATAAAAAATATTATTTTTTATCTCTTTAAACTTCATCACATTTCTCCCTATTTATAATTATATCGCGTAAAAATATTATGTAAATATTTATAAGTGTAAATCCAATTAAAGGGAGGATATAATCCTCCCCGTAAAAAATTAGTAATTCTTTACTTTTACAAAAAAGTAAGCCTGTGGATGCTTACAAACCGGACATAAAGCAGGCGCATCCTTACCTTCAAAAACATGTCCGCAATTTGCACATTCCCAAACTACAGATTCGTCTTTAGAAAAGACTTCGTTATTTGTCAAATTTGCCAAAAGCTTTCTGTATCTTTCTTCATGCTCACGCTCTATATTTCCGACAAGCTTAAACAGTGCCGCAAGCTCGACAAAACCTTCTTCTTCCGCGTCTTTTGCAAATCCGGCATACATATCAGTCCATTCATAATTTTCACCATTTGCAGCATCCTCAAGATTTTTAATAGTTTCAGGAATCCCGCCGCCTTTAAGATACTTAAACCAGATTTTGGCATGCTCTTTCTCATTATTCGCAGTTTCTTCAAAAATTTTGCTGATTTGAACAAAGCCCTCTTTTTTCGCTTGAGAAGCATAATAAGTGTACTTATTTCTAGCTTCTGATTCACCGGCAAAAGCCGCCATAAGATTTTTTTCGGTTTTTGAACCTTTAAGCTCCGTCATAATTTCTCCTTTTCATACTTAAAAAAGCAGCAGAATAAAAACACATCTGCTGCCTAAAAATAACTATTCTTTTTCAAATAAATCTTTGCCTACTCCGCAAATCGGGCATACATAATCATCAGGCAAATCTTCAAATTTTACACCATCATTTTCAGCCGGGTCATACACATAATTACATACTGTGCAGATGTACTTGTCCATAGTTTTCTCCTTTACTTACAATTTTTACATGTACCGTGAAATATTATATCACAACTTTCTATATCAGCGCCAAGTTCCATCTCTGCCTTTTTTAGAAGTTCAGGAGCAACATCAGCGCTCACATCATAAACCTTCTTACATTTATTACATATAAAATGATAATGCTCATGCACGTTGTGGTCAAAATGAGAGGATTGTTCCAATCCGTCAATCTTTTTGATAATCCCGTTAGCAGCCAAAAGATTAAGATTTCTGTATAACGTTGCAAGACTCGTTGCTCCATATTCTTTTTCAAGAATAGAATAAAGCTCTTCCGCAGTCGGATGAACTGCATTTTGTCTTAAGGTTTCTAAGATAATTTCCCGCTGCCTTGAGTAATTCATCTAATCCTCATAATTGATAACTATTATCATTTTATAGGGAAAAAGGGCAATTGTCAAGTTGTAGATTATATCTCCTTAACATTACGCTCTAAATTTTTAGGAATTAATCTTCGTTTAACGGCAATGTATGTCGCATGCGTTCTGTTAACTGCTCCTAATTTTTTAAGAATAACAGCTATATATGCTTTTACAGAATGAGAACTTACATAAAGCCTCTTAGCTATATCCTTATTTTCGTAGCCAAGTGCAACTAATTTAAGAATATCAATTTCAAGCTTGCTAAATTCACGCTCTTTCATACAAATTCCTCACTATTTACTTGTATATTATCATTATCCAATGAATACGCTGTTTGAAAAGAAAAAATATTAAGAATATCTCCGCCAGTTACAATTTTTTACAAAGTAACATAATCAAACGCAAAAAATCTTCATTTGGATATACACCTCCTTCCATATATTTATATAAGACTTACCCGCACCGCGCTAACTAATAATATTATTTTTCAGAGCAATGTAAGCAGCGTGGGTTCTGTTTTGGGCATTAAGCTTCTTCAGTAT
>CALUWA010000024.1 GCA_944324365.1 Candidatus Gastranaerophilales bacterium | reverse complement strand
ATAATAGAGAAATCGGACATTAATTTACAAGCATCATATCTTCCCGGCTCTGAGAATAAGTTTGCAAACACAATTCTTTTTGCCGCTGCTTCGCCGCCTAATTCAGGAGATTTTGCAACTTTATTTTTTATTGCCATTATTGCGTCAATATATTCTTTGTCACCTACACCCTGAGCATAAAAGACCGGATAATTTCCATCTGTAATTTTATGATTTTTTAAAAATTCTTCAATTGATTGGGCAAAAATATCCAAACCTTTTTGATCTACAATTCTACCAGCAGTTGATACTATCATTGTATTCTCGTTGACGCCTGTTAAATCTGTCATTTCCGGATTTTCCAGTTTCATTGGGTTGCCCGGGTTTTTAACATCTGCAATAACCTTATCTAAAATAACTTTTTTATTGTGATTATGCCAATCGAGAATATTTCCGTTGCCATCATAAGGTTTAATAGAACCTGCCGGAAGAGAAAGTTGATTTTCTAATAATCTGGCACCTTCGTCTGTCAACATATTATTAACTTTATCACACCCGTTAGTAACTCCCACTATTGTTTTTTGTCCTTTAAGTAAGGCCTGATTATCAGATGCAAATTTTCTTAATCGGAAGAGTTCAAAGTTTTCCCGGCCATAAACACCTTGTGTTGCAATTTCTTCCATATATTTATCTGACACAGGAATTATAACGTCAGAATATGCTGTTGCCATAGTCTGAGGATTTACACTGCTATTATGCATTAAACCGTTCCAGCACTTCGATGGCAAATCATATTGCGCAGAGATTTCCTTAGCCTTTGCTACAGCTGCGTTGTCATCATATCCTGCTTTTTTTGCTGCATTCAAAATAGTATCATATACATTTGGCATATACGCGTTTTCAACAATAGTAGCAGCATGTTCGCCAAACAAAATGTTCAATAATTTTGCATTAGAATGAGCTGTCGCACCCGCAAGTCTTGCATTATGTAAAATTGTTACTACAGGAGTATTTTTCAGTTTTGCGGCATCCGGTGCAGGCAAATCTCCAACAACTTCCTTAGCTTTTGACAATAATCTCATCATTGCACTTATACCACCTGTATGCCAGTCATTACCAATAATCAAATCGGCTCCCAGGCGTTCTGTAGTTTGTTCCTTACTTTTTGTTAAAAATTCGTAGAAATATTTATCAAAATACATAAACCTTTCGGCTTCTCCGGCATTTATTGCCTTATCATCATATATATTTTTATTTCCATCTTTTCCATCAAAACGAGGCCCTTTCATATCAAATTTTTCGTTTTTATAAAAGACACCGTCAAATTTTATTTTTGCTTTTATATGCCCATCTGCATCACCGGTTAATTCAACAATACCCTCATTCCATAATTTGCCATGTTCTTTAATAAAATCATCAATCGGTTTACGAATTTCTTTTATTTGAGCTTCAATAGCATCTCGTTCCTGAACTGACAAATTTTTATCTTTTAGCTTTTCAATAAGTGGTGCAGTTTGTTGCGCAATTTCATTTTTGAGTTCAGCTGCTTTCGGTGCAAATTGTGCATAAGCCTCTCTGTAATTGTTAATACCTTTGTCATATGCAGCAAGAGCTTCAGGCTGAAGGTATTGCCTTAATAAATTATAATCAACTTCCTGGCTTAACCCTTTTGCCATATATACTTCTACATCTTGAACTGTTCTTTGAGTATCATCATAAATCGGGATCTGTGTATTTGCGATACGCTCTAAATTACCTACAACAACAGAATCTTTCCCTCCTGGTTTAGTGGCTTTTGATACCCAATTAAATTTATTATTACCTAAAGCTTCTAGTGCATAGAAAGTTTGTTTACCTGACAATGCATTATTTTCAACTTCGCCTAGAAACATTGGCATATCAACAATTAACCTAACATCTTGTTTATTATTAATAAATGCGCCAAGGTTGGCCATAACTTCACGCGGAACTATAGACATGCCACCAGTACTTGTAATTCCTTTAAATTCAACAGTAGGAACTCTGATTGTTATTGAATCCGGAGCTATCATATTTGAACGATCAACAAGTCCAAACATTCTATTCGTAGATTCTGCCCTTAATGAACTTTCAAGTTCCCCGGTATATCTTCCATATCCATGTAAAGTTGTTGCGAGCTGCATTTTAGAACCATTAATTTCAACTTCACGTGACAAGAAATTAGAGGCTTTGCCGACTACAACAACCTCTGAATTTTTTGAAGCCATCTCTTCAACTTTATTTAGCTGTTTCTTTATATCGCCAATAATACCATCTTGGAATTTGCCTAAGCCAACTCTTTCATCGGCCTCCTTACTAATCTGATTTCTTAAAGCATCAATGGCATTATCTGTCTTTTGGCTTAGATTACTTATTTTTTCTTCAATTTTTGTAACAACTTGCTGCTCAACTTTACCAAGCGCTTCATTTAGATTTTTAGCACTGCGGTTACGAACAGCACCGACACCATTAATACCAAGAGATACCAGAGCTAAGCCCGCAGCTACATAGCCTAAAGTTTTAGCACTGACAGGTTCAGCAGAAGCTGCAGCAGGCATTGTTTGAACCGCAGCAGGCATTTCCGCCGGCAAATTTTGCGGTCCTTGAATTATTTGCGGCATCATCGGAGCCGTCTGAACCGGAACAGTCACAGTTTGAACAGGAGCTTGCGGTACCGGCATGGTCTGCGGCACCTGCGCAATACTTTGCTGCGGCTGCGGATTCTGAGGAGTGTTTAAAAGCGGCACTCCAAAATTACGTTGGACACTAAACAGAGGACTGGCATTTCCAAACGACACATTCTTAATTTTAAGACTCATTTTACTTCGACTCCTTTTATATGCTCAAAACTGATATTAAAACTCCTGTAAAAATTTTTTTTTGCTAAATTGCAGAAATTCGATAAATAAATTTTACAAATCGTAATATTATGATAACATAAAAAGAAAATTTGCAAATATATTAAGAATGTAAAATTTAAATTTAAGTGTTGACATAAAATTTTGTTCTTGATAGAGTTGTTTATGCGGGCTAGCCGATAGGGTAAAACACAAAACAGATTAAAACCCCAGTCGAACCCCGAATAGAATAATAGCGTAATATGCGCTTGTAGCTCAGCAGGTAGAGCACTCCCCTTTTAAGGGATAGGTCGCGCGTTCGAATCGCGCCAAGCGCAAAATAAAAGGAAGGTTTATCCTTCCTTTTATTTTGCTGTTTAGCTAAGATAAGAATGATATTGCGTTTGAGCGACCTGCGAGCAGAGTGCGAAGGCTTGAGTGTGTAAAAAACAAAGCTCTTACAACACTCAACCGTAGTCATATTTAACGCGAGCAGGTCAAGACAATCGCGCCAAGGGCAAAGATCTCTTTTATTTTACTATTACAATCATTATTTATTTTTATATAAGATTATCCAATTTTACCGGAATTTCAGCCCTGTTAATTATATCCTTTGAGACAGGAAAATCCTCTCTTAAATTTGCAAGTTTTGGAGCAGAAGATTTATTCTTGAGATTTAATTGAATTTCTGTCGGGAAAAATCTTGCATAATCCATATGATACACTTTTCCGTCAACATCAATAAGTTTCATTCCCAAGTACCTGTGATAACGTCCTAAAGTTTCCAAATCTTTTGCCAAAATAGGAGTTGTTTCGTCATGATTTTGCATAGGAGCTTTTATTTGGAAAGATTTCATAAACTGTTTCATTCTGCCGGACGAATTAAGTGCTGTGTCTATAGTGCTTATTTTTTTATTTACTATCTCAATATAATTTTTGATATCTTGTTTTGAGTTTACATACTTCCCGATTCCAATTAAATCATTATTGTAAAGCTTTTCAAGTTTTTTACTCACATCTTTTATAAGCCCAAACATTGCCGCAATATCAAAATATTCTGCATTCTGAGCAGTAATTCCGAAACTTCTTACCATTACATTAAACTTTTCAGATTTTAGAAGCGGAGAAAATGTAAACAATGCATTTGCAATTCTATCGGTAAACCGGTCTTTTAGTCTTAAATATTTTTCTTTATCTCCGGTTTTTAAAGCCTTTACCCCGGCAATATAAGAAGCATTAAAACAATTAAAAGAAAGATTAAAAGCGTTTAACTTTTCCATATTTTCCGGACGAGAAAAATATTCGGCATACTTTTCTGCCCTTTGCTGCAAAACTTTATTGTTCGGATTCCAGCCGGAAGTATCAAAAACAGTTTTTCTATTTAATGAATTATATAACTCTTCTGATAAATCAACAAAATCATGAATATTTCCTTTTTTATCTTTAATTGCCAAATCCATGCAATCAGAATCATAAAAAAGTTCAGTTGACCTGTAAATGAGAGTATCATCCCCGCAGAGCATATTTTCGCCAAAAATTGGAAGGTTACCAAGGCGTTTTTTAAGCTTTTTGTATCCGTCTGTGATTAATTTAAAATCCTCCCAAGATATTTCACGTTTGGAAGGTTTAGCATCTGCATAACAATAGCCGCACATATTTTTGCAACCGCGTTTGACAGCTATAACATGAAGATTTTCACTCATGTATTGAATATCTTTCATAGAAAGGCCTTTAAAAACTTCAATTCCATATTGTATTCCTTCCAAAGGTTCCATTCTTAAATGTCGGAAAAGAAGTTTTTCAGCACCTGGGTCTTTTGCAAGCTGTATATTCACACTGTTAATATAGCGCTGAGCCACCAAAAATTTCAGATAACCTTTCAAGTTATTCAAAGGATTGCCTGTGAAATGAATTGGTGTTGTACTATTTGATACAAATTTTACAGCAGTCACTTGCTCCGGAGCACATTTTTTTTGCCTCTGGAATGATTTATAATAATTTTGATTTATTCTTTCTATTCTCATATTGATAAAACACGTGTTTTTAAATTGATACTAGAAATAAAAACCGTAAAAAAAAAATTTTTGCCGTTTTTAAAAATATCTCAAATTTCTTTACTATCCATATGACTACAAGAATACCGACACGTTTTTTATCGGTTCAATGAGATTAGACAAAAATACAATGTCAGACATTGTATATGATGGTCATACCGTAAAATATTACAATAGGTCTTTAAGGGCTCATTGTTTTAGAAACTTTGATAATATAGACTTCTTTAGTTATTACGATAAATAACAAAAGCCGGGAAATCCCGGCTTTTGTTTATAAAAACTTGCAATTTAGCGCTTCTAAGCTTGTACAAAAGTTTTTTGCATAATCTTTTTTCTTAATACTCTTCAATGCAAGATAAGAAATAAATTCTTTGCAAAATTTTTTATTTATAGCAACACTTAGTTTTGCTTTATCGCTAAACAAATTATCATTGCGGAGATATTTAGCAAATTTATAAGAACTTATCCACGTTCTCAGTGTATAAACAGATATTCCAACCATACCCGCAAGCTCTTCAAGAGTAACTCTGTGTTCAGTTTTCATTCTCCCACCATAAAACTTTTAACTTCAAATTATCAGACATCTCAGGAACATTTTCAAGATTTTCAAACCCAGCAAGTGCGGCTTTATAGTACAAATCTTCCAATTCTTCCATTTCAGCAAAAGGATCATAATTAAAAAGCATAAATCAGTACACGAGCTTGCTGTATAATTCGTCAATTCTCTCGTATGCTTTTACTCTTATCATTGCAATACTTGCAAGAATAAAAGACGGAAGGGCAAGCTTTCCCTGATTTATTGTATTATAATACTTTATCATAGCTTGCCTTATTGCACATTCTTTAAATTTTTCATCTTTTGATTTTCCAAAAACGTAATAGGTTTTCATATCCCTTCTCCTTTCATAATCCGGTTAATTAAGTCATTATTAGCAAAAACTTCCCGTTTTCTTTAGCTATAATTTAAAGAATTATTTCTAAAGTTGTTAAGTTTTTATTAAAGTTGTATTATTATTTTATTGACACTTATTGAAGAATAAAAATTAAGGAAAATTTTAGTATCAATAAATTGCTTTAAAAATTGTTTTATGTAAAGTTTTAGTACTTTTCATAATTTTATATTCTTTCATAAGAGTAAAATAAGTAGCTGTATTTCTTTGCCACTGATATATTAACAATTACATAACTAGTTGTCAATAAATTATTAACAATAAATAAAATAAAATTTAACAAAGAGAGGATAAAACATGAATTTCAGAGAACTTCTGGCGGATTTACAAAAGTTAATACCGGAAAGAAAAATTTCCCAAACAGATATCGCCAACATATTAAATATGACCAGAGCAAATATAAGCCTTCGGATAAAAAACGAAAGCGAAGTTACAGTATCCGAGCTGCAAAAAATTGAAAATTTTTACGGAGTTGTATTATACAAAAATCCGCAAAACGTTATCCTGACTCCAAAATACAATCTCGGTGTACAATACAACCTTGATAATTGGGGGAAACGTCTTTTAAAGCTGCAAGTAGCCGCGAATATTCTTGATGACAGAGTATTTGCCAAAATGCTCGGTATTAGTGTCAAAAGATTAGATGATCTTGTGAGAAAAAACAAATATCCTAACGGAAACGAAATCCTTGCAATCAAAACAAATTTTTCTGATACAGATATAGACTGGCTTTTATTTGGAGAATAATCTACGAAACAAAATCAATCAATTTATCAATATTTTTGTTCCAAAGCCCATACCAATTTTTGATGATAATATCTGCCGGTGTCAAACCGTTAAGTGTATATTCTTTAATAAAGTCCAAATATTTTTCGTCCCCGCAATTTTGTTCTATTAAAGATTTTTCAGCAATGTATAAAATTTCTTTAGCATAATCTTTCACAAAATAATTACGGAACTTCGCATTAAGTGCGGTTTTCGGAACATTATAACGCAGTTCTGAAAAATCAGAAAATTTTGCGTCGCTAAATAATTCCAAAACTTCATCCATTGCTATCGGATTGTAAAGTATTCCTTTATAAATTGCGAGAATAGCATACGGAGTTTGTCTGTTACCGCAATCATGATTACGCAGTTCAACAAAATTGCGCAGCCTTACGTCAGGAAAACACAAATTTGCCTGCAGTAGATAATCATCCAAAGTTGCATCATACCCTTCAAAACCGCTTAGCATAAATTCTTTAAAATTAATTTTGCCGTTAACTTTTATCGGCCCATTTTCACGATTAATAAAAATAACAGGGGTTTCCATAACGTAGCTGATATAATCGTCAAAAGAAAAATCATCCTGAAATTTATTACAAAATCCGCAGCGTTCATTGTCTGTATTTAACCAACTCAAAGCCCTAAAGGATTTATATCCGGTATCGACACCGCCTCTTATAGGAGAATTTGCAAACATCGCAGTAATAAACGGGGATAACATATTTGCTATTTTTAATTTTTTCATAGCATCTTCTTCCGATATAAAATCAAAAGTTCCCTGGACTCCTGCAGTTTCTCTCATCATGACATCTGACAAAATACCCCATAAATATTTTGCCATAAGTTCATATCTTTTTTTAGGAATAAGCTTAATATTTTTATGTGTAGAAACCGGTGAAACCCCGTAATTTAATAATTTAATACCCATCTTTAACAAAACAGGCTGCATTGCTTTATTAAGCATTTCCACTTTTTTCTCTAAATCTTGAATTGTTTTTTGAGGTTCCAGGCTCAATTCAAGCTGGCATCCGGGTTCAAGAGTAATCGTATCATGCCCTTGTTTTAGCCCGATTATATTATAATCATCCGTTATATAGTCCCAGTTTTCATATTTAGCAAATGTACGTAAAAAATTACAAATTCCGGCCTCTGAGTAATAGTCAACAGCGTTGTGAGACTGTGAAGATACAGGTAATCTCTCATACTCCAAGCCAATTTTAAGATCAGATTTTGATTTACAGCCAGCAGTGTAAATTTCTCTTATATCCTGATATTCCACCCGTTCTTTTGTTTGTGTAGTAATCAAAGTAACCTCCGTACATTTATTATAACATCAATTAAAATATCAAAAAGAAAATAATTAAACATTAGCCTGCTTGTGGTAAACTTATAGGTAAGATGAATTACTACGAACGAGCAAAATACTTTAAAACAAAGAAAAGACTTGGACAAAACTTTCTCATTAACGGGGAAGTTATACAAAATATTATAGAATACGCCAATATTCAGCCTGAAGATACCGTGGTAGAAATAGGCCCCGGAGTCGGATTTGTCACAGAACAACTTGTAAAGCATGCTAAAGAAGTTATTGCAATCGAACTTGATGAAGAGGCGATAAAAGAACTTGAAAAACTCGGATCAGAGAACTTAAAAATAATACACAAAGACATTTTAAAGACTGACATTTCGGAATTATCCGAAGGTAAAGTTAAAATTGTTGCAAATATTCCATATTACATAACAAGTCCGATTATTGCACACTTACTTGGTGAAATTGACGACTTAAACAATAAAAACAGAAATTCAATATCTGATATATTACTTATGGTGCAGGAAGAAGTTGCAAGACGAATGGTCGCGAATGAGAACTCACCATCAAAACAATACGGCTTGCTGACTATTTTATCGCAATTTTGGGCTGATGTTGAGATAAAAGAATTAGTCGGAAGAAAATCATTTTTCCCGGCCCCAAAAGTAAATTCAGCATTAGTAAGCTTAAAAGTTCGTGAAAAACCGCTCTTAGAGCTCAGCGATTATACGCATTTTAGGAAAACAATCAAAGCTGCTTTTTCTCAACGCAGAAAAAATATAAAAAACTGTCTGCTAAGCGGCGGTTTTTCAAAAGAACAAATTCAAACAGCAATGCAAAATCTAAACCTCAATGAAAATGTAAGAGGCGAAAAGTTATCAATAGAAATGTTTGGGAAACTATCCGAGGAATTATTGTCATGCCGGAAATAAAAATTCAATGCCCTGCAAAAATAAATTTGACATTAAAAATAACAGGCAAACGCCCGGATGGCTTTCACAATATAGAAAGTATCATGCAAACAATAAATCTATTTGATACTTTGACAATAAATCTGGAGAAATCCAACGTATTTAATATAAAACTTACGGGCAACAGCAGCGAAATACCTTATGATGAAAAAAACATTGTCTATAAAGCGATAAAACTTTATTTTGAAACCATTCCGCAAAAGTATACTATTAATGTTAATATTGATAAAAATATACCGGTAGCAGCAGGGCTTGCCGGCGGAAGCACAGATGCAGCAGGCGTTTTATTCGGGTTAAACAAACTGCTTAACGAACATTTTTCTAAATCAGAATTACATGAACTTTGTGCAAAATTAGGGTCGGATTTAAATTTTTGTCTTGAAGGCGGACGCCAAATGACAAAAGGACGCGGAGAGATTCTTACACCTCTCAAATTTGAAGATTTTAACCTGTCACTAATTAAACCTAAAAATCTGGGAATAAGTGCAAAAGAAGCGTACACGAAATTTTCCGAAAAAATAAAAAACGGTTCTGGCGGCAGAGAAAATTATGTAAATGATCTTGAATGGGGATTAATCGAAGATTATCCTGAATTGCAGAATATTAAAAACAAATATCCGAAATCTATAATGTCAGGTTCGGGCTCTACATACTATATAATCAATAATACTTTTGAACCAATTGGAAATTATTGGATAAAAAATAACCTAAAAGCAATTCGATATGGCGTAAAAGAAATTTAAAAAGCAAGCTGTAAGAAATTACAACTTGCTTTCTTTTTATATGGAACCACCTATTCTGCAGGAGTTATTATCCGATCAATTTCGGCCTGAGCAGCTTCTCTGGTGTTATGTTTGCCTGTACCCGGAACAACCTGTCCGTTGTCGCAGTAAACAACAACCCATTTACCGTTTCTTTGAACTTTGGCATATTTTCTGTCCCCGGTTCCCGGTTCGACTCTGGCATCATCAAAACCGCGTTTTGCTTTTGCGTCCGCATCATCTGCCAAACTTGCCATGCCATCTCCAACTGGAATATATTTTCTCAATTCTCTGTGCTTTCTGTCAACAGTTTGAATTGAATATTCACCGCTGCTTAATTTACGTTGAAGTTCTTTAAATTCAGGAGTACCTTTTTTGTATGGTTTTCCGTTTTCATCAACATAAAGTTGAGCATAATGGTATGGCCCGCCGCCAACGATAGTTGAAACTGTAGCAAGTTCCGGCGGTAATTCTTTTGGAGTCATACAAGGAGGCTCTTCGCAAGTCTCTTCCTCCGGCTGTGTCTGAGGCTGTTCTTCATGTACCGGTTCTTCCTCATGTACAACAGGAGGCGGAACTACAACAGTTTCTTCCCTGTTCTCAAACACTTCCTGAGCAGCTCCTCTGTGGTCTTTACCATCCCTGTCTTTTACAAAAGCTGCTCCAACAAGACATGCTGCACCACCGATAATTTGACCTACACGGTTTGTCGCCGTAGCTTTTGCTGCAGCACCGGCTTCAGCACCCGCTGTAGCTCCGCCCGCAACTGCACCTGCGGTGGAAGAAGCGCCTGCAACGGCAGTTGCAACAGCTCCGCCAAATACTACAGATGCGACACCCGCACCGATTAACAGACTGCGATACAACCACGTTCTGTCTTTTCTGTAACCAAGCCCGGCAGCCTTAACCGCATCTTTTTCAGCATTTTTGCTTATACCGCGTCTTTCTGCGTGTTCTGCTCTTCCGGCAAGAGTTAATCTGTAGCCACTTGTATCTTTTACCATTTCAGCCTTATATTTATCAGGATCGAAAATGTACTGTCCGTTTTCACCTTTTATAAGGTTGCCGTTTTCATCTGTCATAAAATACTTTTTAGCATTTTCTTCTTTTGCTGCCGGGTCAGTAATTTTATCACCGTTAATCATTGCCAAAACTTTTTTATTTTTGATGAGTTTTACTTCATAAAGGTCTTCCTTACCTTCAGCTTTCAACTGCTCTTTAAATTTTTCGTATGCTGCCTCATCAATAAATGGAATAGTAATTTTAGATCTAGCCTGATCAACCTCGTTTTTTACCTGATATTTGGCAAGTTTTTCTGCCTGATCAACAGTATAAATTCTCATGCCGTTATCATTTGTCTGCTTCAACAAATAATTTGTCAATTCCGCTTCGCGAAGTTTACGCAATTTTTTGTTATTTAAAAATTCTCCGATTTTTTTTGCATCTTCAACATCTACAGTTGCTACATCACCGGCTTCCATAAAAATAGGCTCATTTCCCTGTTGTTTTACAGGATTCGTAACCGCTTTCTCCTGTTTTTGTTCCGGTTGCTGGTCAACCGGTTGAGATTGTACAGGCTCTGTTTTTTTAACCGGTTCTTGTGATACAATTCTAATAACCATATTCCCCTTTCCTTTCCCCGTTTAAAAGTTTTATTTACCCCTATACATTTATAAAGGAAATTATGGTTGTAAAATTGCGTTAGCATTGAAAAATTTTCTTATAGACATGGCAAATTCCACTCAACAGAAGGGTTTTCAGGATTTTATCATTTTTACAATTCTTAACAAATATGTTTTAATGCGTTTTTCAAACGCTCAAGTTTACGTTCGGAAGTACCTATACCGCATAACAGCATTGTCGATTTTTCATTTGTTTTTTCATCCTCAATATTGAACTTATCAAATAAAATATCAGAAAGTTCAAATCCGCTTAACCCCGGTATTTTAACGAGAATTTTAGTAATATCATTTCCCCCAAATAAGCAATTGGAACAAGCTTTGCGCAGATGTTGAATATTATCAATCAAATTATTAAGCTTTTTTCTCCCACGTTTTGAATTTAAATAATTAATATTCGCCTCAATAGAGGCCAGCAGAGGGTATGAGGGCGAAGTTGTAGATATTAACATTAAAGCTTCATCCAGTTTACTTTCAATATTTGAATGCACAAGTGCAGTTGGATTAAGTCCTCCGGCAGTCTTATGAAGAGATTGAACAGTAAAATCCGCAATTCTGACAGCACTTTGCGGTAACTTATCGGAAAACGGATATAAAGCACCATGAGCTTCATCAACTATTAAATACACTCTGTATTTTTCGCATATTTTCTTTATTGCTGAAATATCGGAAACAAATCCCTCATAACTCGGAGAAGTAACAATAACAGCCTTTATCTTTGAAGATTTTAAAAATTGTTCTATTAAATCGGCACTAACAGAGGCCGGCACTCCCCACTCACTATCAATATCCAAATCATAATAAACCGGTTCCGCGCCGGCCAAAATAACGGCGTTATGATGAGAAGGATGAGCATCTTTCCATAATAAAACTTTTTCACCTCTTTCAACGCAAGCCAAAACAGAAGCAATAATACCGCTGGTAGAACCATTTATTAAAAATCTGGTATATCTTGTTCCGTAAATCTTTGCTGCGTTTTCCTCTGCTAATTCCAAAGACTCTTGAGGATTATGGAAATCAGTTTCAGATATATCATACCTGTACAAATTTTTTAATTTATGAAAAATAAAAAATTTCTGAGAATGAGAAGGCGTCGTAAATAATGATTTACGGCAATTTCTTCTTAATAACTTAACTAAACTCACAATGTTCCTACTTGTTATTAATTTCTATACTTCTTTTCGTACAATATTGAATAAGCGTCATTCTATCACGGTTCTGCGCAAATTCAAATCTTCCGGAATGTGTGTATATTCCATCTTCTCCGCGTTCAATTCTTATAGGCAGATAAGTACATGTTACACTCATTGATTCCGTAAGCGGCAAAGTTACCTGATATTTTCCTTCAATATCAATATTCTCTGAGGTTTTAAATTTCATACCGCCGGCAGAAATATCAAGTGTAGTAATCTTATACTTATTTTCACCCTGAGAAAGTTCCAAATCATATATGAACTTTATACGAGTATATTTTCTTCTCTGTAAAAATTTATGTCTTGCCGGACTTGCAATTCTGAGAGTTTTGCCGTCAATATCTTTCGCATAAGATTCAAAGTACAAAGTACCATGGCTTGTGTTTGTATAAAACTCGCAGTAATTATTTTTTAAAACACCCTCCGGCTCATAATCCAAAGCAAGCTTAAACCCATCCGGGAAAACTTCTGTAACAACACCCTTATTAGCAAATTTAAAATTCGCCGGTACCATAGTTATTCTTTGCCCTTTTTCAATCAATTCTCTCATACAAAAGTCCTCTCTTCGCAATTGTTAAGTTCATTATATATTATTTATTAAAACATTGCAAGTAAAGTTTAAAGGAAAAGCTCCCGCCAAAACCGCAGGAGCAAATACTGAGCAATCAGAAGAGTTGAGGATTTACATACATATACTATCTTTTTTCTCTTCTGATATCATTACCGGAAATATTTATCTTTCCGCTAAAAACAACTACTAAAGTATTAGTCCTTATAATTTCAATGCTAATAACAGCCTTACAGCACGTTCTTTATCTTCCCTGGGAAGCTCATCGTATGTTTTGTTAAGCAAATTTTTCAATTCATCTTCACTCGTTTTATGCTCATAGACAAAAAAATCACTCAAATTTATATTTAATCTATCTGCAATTTTTTCCAAATTTGAAAGCAGCGGAAAATTTTTCCCGGACTCAATCTTACTTATAGACTGCGGCTCAATTCCTGCTATTTCAGCAAATTTTTCCTGAGTATAACCTAATTTTTTGCGAATTTCCCTAAATCGTTTTCCAAGCAGTATTTTATTCATAGTTGCTCCAAATTTATATATAAATTTAGCAATATTTATTAAGTTTTAAAATACATCCATAAGTTATAATATTGATAAAACTAACTTAGTAATGTATAATATTAATATAGTAAGTGATTTTTTGACGAAAAGGAGCGTAAGAGATGAAACAAAAAGCTTTTACCCTGGCAGAAGTATTGATAACGCTTGGCGTAATCGGAATAGTTACAGCAATGACACTTCCAACACTAATACAATCGAATAAAAATGTAGAAGTTGAAGCAAAATTAAAAAAATTCTATTCAATAATGAATCAGGCAATATTACTATCCGAAATAGATAACGGCCCGTATAAACTTTGGCCGACACCATGTAACGGATCTTCCAACTGTGAAGCATACCTTGAAAAATATATAAAACCTTACTTTACAACAATTAAGCTAACAAAATTTAATAGTTATGGCGGGAACAATATTACTTATTATTTTAGCGATGGAACATGTGCTGTTTTTAAAGCCGAAGGGGAAAAATTTGATGTATTCTTTTTCCCAAATGCAAAGAATTTAAATACAGTAACTTTTGCGGAAATTGCCTCAGACGGCAGCCTGGCGGCGAGAGAACACTGCGGCGTAAGCTACTTTACATTTCAAACTATTCCCCCGACATATACCGGAAAACATTTCAGAAATAAAAAATTTGAGCCTTACATATATCAGCTTCCAGGCTGGGGAAAAGATTTTCTAACAAATGACGGACGTTTTGGGTGCAATAAAGACTCTAAAATAAGGGCCTGGTGCACTGCTTTTATATATTACAACGGCTGGAAAATAACGGAAGATTATCCGTTTAAAGTTAAATAATAAATTTATTCGTTTTACTCACAAAATTTTTGAACGCTGCTAAGGACAATGCAGCGCATTTCCAGTCATTGTTTCACTGGACACACAATTGTACACATAATTAATTACATAACCCATGTTATCGGAATATGTCTATTTCTTTTCTTTTGGTTGCGAGGCAAAAGAAAAGAAATAGACGAAAGAAAAGAAAACACGCAAACGTTCCCTGCATTTCGCTGACGCTCAATGCCAAAATGTTATTTGAGCTTCCAGCTCAAATTCTTTCAGGGCTCACTATCGCACTTCGTGCACGTTCGCCTGACACAATTCTGCCAGACGTCATTGCGAGGAGCAACGCGACGAAGCAATCCATAAAATCCATAGAAAACTTCCTGGATTGCTTCGCTTCGCTCGCAATGACGAGAAATGCGCTGCGTTGTCCTTAGCAGCGCGTAAAGATTTCGTTTGCGCAGCAAACGGAACGCACATCCATTTGGTCAGAGCGATGCCGAAGGCAGCGCAGAAATCTTTTGCGTGTTTTTCTCTTTGCCTTCTTTTGCAGTTGAGAGCTCTGCTCGAAACGTGCAAAATGGCTTCACTCTTTCTTTCGGTCGTGAACGGTTCATTTCTTTCTCTGCTTGGTTGTTCGCGTATTACGAGTTCCAGAGCATTGCCCTTCGGCAACGCTCTTCACTCTACGCTCACAATCCGCTTTGCTTCGCAAATAAGGAGAAAGAAATGAACAACAGGAAGATTAATAGTGCGTTCCACGAAGCGACGCGTTATGTTGTCGTGCCTCAGGCACATAACATGGGTTATGTAACTAATTACTTAGTGACTTAATCACTTTTTAATGGCAGGCTTTACTAACACTAGCAGCAATAAAAATTTTACATGAAAAAAGCCCCCGAATATTCGGAGGCTTTAACATTAATTGAAATGAAATTACTCTTTCAGGAATGATTCGTAATTTCTTGCCAGCAAATGTGTTCTTACCTGATTAATCAAATCAAGAGCAACACCAACCATGATTATAAGTGATGTAGCACCGATACCCTGCAAAGTTTTTATATTTGTAATGTAACTTGCAAATGAAGGAATCAATGCGACAATACCCAATCCCAAAGCTCCGATAAAAGTTGTTTTTGACAAGATTTTATCCAAAGCTTCAGCAGTTGGTCTGCCCGGTTTTACACCCGGAATTGACGAACCGTATTTCTTAAGATTAGTCGCAATATCTTTCGGCTGCATATTCGGCATAATAGATGCATAGAAAAATGTTAATGCAAAAATCAATAAGAAATATAACACATAGTAAGTAATTCCGTCAGGACTCATAATATGAGTTAATCTCACAACCAAATCCTGAACAGCTGCACTCTTGAAATTTGCCTGTCCGACAAGACTCAACACAGTTGACGGGAAAAGCAAAATCGCAACTGCAAAGATAATCGGCATAACACCACCCGGATTAAGCTTAAACGGAATATAGGAATTCATTCCGCCGTAAACTTTGTTTCCGACCTGACGTTTAGGGTTAATAATTATTACTTTTCTAACAGCTTCCTGCATAATAACGATTAAAATCATTGTGAGGAAGAAAATTAGTAATAATACTGCCAACCCCATCTGCATAGCCGTGCTGTGCGAAACAATCTGCATAGTTCTTGATGTGTAAACAGGGATACCTGATAAGATACCGATAAAGATGATTAAGGAACCGCCGTTACCAATACCTTTTTCGGTAATCAGTTCTGAAATCCACATAACAAGAACAGCACCCGCAGTCAGAACAGTTATTGAACTGACATAAAACATCAGATGCGGAACATTAGCAGTAATAGCACCCGGCAAATGTCTTAAGAACAGCATAAAAATCAATGCCTGCATAACCGCAAGTACAACAGTAAAAATACGAGTATACTGCATTAATTTTTTTCTGCCGGCTTCACCCTCTTCTTTCTGTAATTTTTCAAGAGAAGGAATAACTACAGAAATAAGCTGGATGATAATTGAAGCGGTAATAAAAGGCCCGATACCTAATGCAAAAATAGATACACTGCCTAAAGCACCGCCTGAAAACAAGTCCAAAAAACCAATTATATTATTTCCCTGAGCAATATTTGCAAAAACGGAATTATTTATACCATACAAAGGCAATTGAGCTCCGAATCTGAATGCTGCAATCATTAGGAACGTAAATATGATTTTTTGTTTCAGACCTGATGCATTCCACATAGACATCAGGTCATCAGTAGAGGGCATTCTCATTTGCGCCATTATACTAACTCAACCTTTCCTCCTGCTGCTTCAATTTTAGCTTTAGCAGACGGAGTTACGTAGCTTGCTTTAACTGTAAGCGCAGATTTTACTTCACCATTACCAAGAATTCTCAAACCATCAGCAGACGGATGAGCTTTTCTTATTTCTTTAAGAGCTTCAAGGCTGATTTCTTTTAAACCCAAACCTTCAAGTCTGCCAACATTGATAGCTTCATAGTTAAGTTTGTTAATAACCTGGAAACCTTTCAACTTAGGTAATCTTCTGTAAGCAGGCATCTGACCGCCTTCGAAACCTCTTTTAGCTGCGCTACCTGAACGCTGACCTTCACCGTTATGACCACGGCAAGAAGTTTTTCCGTGACCTGAAGAACGGCCTCTGCCTACTCTTTTAGATTTGTGAGTAGCACCTTCGGCAGGTCTCAAGTCTTCTAATGTAATTTTGTTTGCCATTTTATTTTTCCTCATTTCTATTGTAATCTATATTACTATTTTGTTAATTATACGAACGGGTAATTAAACCCGCAAAGCTTACGCTTCAGTAACTTCCAACAAATGTGATACTTTATTTACCATACCCATAATAGTTGGAGAATTGTAATGTTCTACAACCTGGTCTTTTTTAGTTAAACCAAGGCCTCTTACAACTTTTCTTTGAGCTTCAGAAGCACCGATTAAACCTCTTACGAGTTTAATTTTTATTTGTTTATTATCATTTTTAGCCATTTTATTATTCCTTATTAATTTTATTTATCTCATACTAATTTAAAAATTCTGCCATAGACAAACCGCGTCTTTTTGCAACATCATTGAACGGAGTTAATTTCTTCAACGCATCCATAGTTGCATTAGCAGCATTAAGCGGAGATTTTGAACCTAAAGATTTAGACAAGATATTACCGATACCTGCAAGCTCAAGAACTGAACGAACAGCACCGCCTGCGATAATACCGGTACCTTCAGAAGCCGGTCTTAACATAACCGCACCTGCACCTGATTTCCCTGTAATAGGGTGAGGAATAGTTGTTTTGAAAATAGGTACTGTAATAAGATTTTTTCTGCCGTCAGCAATAGCTTTTTGAATAGCAATAATTACTTCGGAAGCCTTAGCACAACCTACACCGACTTGACCTTTTTGGTTGCCGACAATTACGATTGCACGGAAGCTTAATTTCTTACCGCCCTTAACAACCTTTGTTACACGGCTGATTTGAACAACTCTTTCAGTCCATTCTGATTGAGGTTTTTCTTCACTGTGTTCTATTCTTTGTTTTCTGCCTTTGCCGCGTCTTTGACCTTTAGCAGGTTTTTCTTCAGCAGTATTTTCAACTTCAGCCGCTTCTACTGTCTGAACTTCTTCTGCAGCTGCAGCTTCTACTGTTAATTCATCTTTGTTTTCTTCTGTCATTTTAAATTTTACCTTTCATAAATTAATTAATAACTTGTGATAGTTAATGGAATAAATCCATTTGCTTTTAAATTTTTGAATACGCCAAAAAACACGCTAATTAAAGCTATTTGAAATCGTATTCGGGTTATAACTTTTCTGACAAAAAAAAAGTAACATAAAACTCCTTGAAAATCAAGCTCCATGTTACATTTCTTCAAAAACTCATCTAAAATATTTCAGACACCTACCAAGGATAATCATCAGGTATCTTCCAGCCGTTTATCTGTATTAATTTTGTACAATAACTGCAATTTTCACAACCCTTATAACAGCCCCACTGTCCGGTCTTTAAGGATTCTCGGTTACCATTCCAATCCAAAACATACGGCTCAATAAATTCAATACTATTATATGCTTTGCGGCCTTGCGTTTTCTTTTTAACCATCTGAAACGTAAATTTTTCCCGCGAATTGTATTCATATTTGGCATTTGGATGAAAAACAATATCTCCGCCGTTATTATCTATGGACATACGCATCAACGTCCCGTTTACAAAATATACACAGGCAAATATCTGCCCCCATTTATTATTACACTGTTTTATCTTTGTATATTTAACATAAGGAAGCAAATAGGTTTCCAAGAATGCCTTTATTTCATTGTAGCTGTAACTTTTATCTTTTATAACCCAGTCGTCAAATGTACCGTCATAATCCGCATGCGCCCGCCTGAATGCATCGTTTACCTGCGCATAAAACACCTGTAATTTCGTTTCTACAACCAGTTTTTGGTACTTGGCAATCAGCATCGGCATCGTCATTGCAGCCACTATGCCGATAATCCCAAGGGTAATGAGCACCTCTGCAAGCGTGAATGCCGCTTTCTTTTTGTCATTCTGAGGCCGGATTTTTGGTAGAGGGGTACTAAGCAGATATTTCCCGTCATTGCGAGCGTTAGCGAAGCAATCCATAGATCGCGGACAGGCTTCGCCTTCCGCGATGACATGTGGCTGATAAAATGTACCAAAATTTGTCATCGCGCATTTATTGCGCGATCCTTTCTCCTGGATTGCTTCAGCCTTCGGCTTCGTAATGACGAACTTATAAAACCTTCGTAATAAACCCTTTAAAACACCGGAACCGCCGTAATGGCTAATGGGCACAAACCCTTGTCCCGACTTAGATGTAGATACCCCCCCCCCGGTATATCCGTGCTATACTTGACTTTTGCATACTTCTATCCTCCATTTTCTATCAGTATAAACTATTTTCAATCATTTTTCAAGTGGGGGCGAAGCCCC
>CALUWA010000023.1 GCA_944324365.1 Candidatus Gastranaerophilales bacterium | reverse complement strand
CATTTGCCATTATGGCGAGCCTGGGGTTTTAAGGGGTTTAGCCCGAAGTATATATAAAGCGGTCATTCAGAGGTGCGAAGCACCGAAAAATCTCATTAATAATAAGAGATCCTTCGCTAACGCTCAGCTCTGCATACAGGCTCACACGTCCTCACTTCGTTGCGGCGGTTCGCTTTGTAAGGATGACGAAAACGTTATTGCGAGCGAAGCGAAGCAATCCAGAAGAAAAGATCGCGCAACGGAGTGCGCGATGACAGAATTTGGTACATTCTGCCAACCACATGTCATCGCGGAAGGCGAAGTCTGTCCGCGATCTTTATGGATTGCTTCGTCGCAAGCTCCTCGCAATGACTCAAACGGTCATTCTGAGAGCAGAGCTCGAAGAATCTCGTTAAATAAGAGATCCTTCGGATTTCATCCTCGCAATGACATTGCGAAAAAAGCGGCATTCACGCTTGCTGAAGTGCTTATCACACTCGGCGTAATAGGAATTGTTGCGGCAATGACACTTCCGACGCTTATCGCAAGCTATAACAAGCAGGAGTGTTCCGTAAGGTTAAAGAAATTCTATTCAACAATGTCTAACGCATTTAATCTTGCAACAATTGATTACGGGGCCATGAGATACTGGGAATTTCCTACTACACAAAACAATGGTCCTCAGATGGCTAAATTTGCAAAAACTTACCTTTTCCCGTATTTGACAGGACTGCGAGAATGTGGAGATGAAAATGAAGGAGATGCAGCTTGTTTTCAATATGGGAATAAAATATTTAACCAAGGGCTGCCGGCTGTATACATATTCAGCGACGGAAGCTGCTTCGGGATGAATATTGGCGGTGCCGATAGTACATCAGGTACATTTGGTGCAATTCATGTATACTATGATTATAACTGCATGAAACGCCCAAATGAATATGGCAAGGATGTATTTGAATTTTTAATACTTTGGCGTGAGTGGGAAGATAAATATATTTTTAAAGCCGGCGGATATACTCTTCATAATAAGACTACACGTGAAGAGCTGTTAAATTTCTGTAAGAATGCACAGGGCAACTTAAGAGGTGAATGCGCAGCTCTTATCCAATATGACGGCTGGGAAATTAAAGACGACTATCCCTGGTGGTAATAATTTCCACGTTGTAGCAAGCTTTCCCGAAAATATAACTTAAAGAAGAAACCTGCATTTACTTTTTATGCTTAATAGCCGCATCTATCAGTCCTTTAAACAGCGGGTGCGGTCTTTCCGGTCTGGATTTAAATTCAGGATGAAACTGTGATGCCACAAACCAGTCTAGTTTCGGCAGCTCAACTATTTCAGCAAGCATTCCGTCCGGCGACATTCCTGAAAATACGAGCCCCGCTTCTTCCAGCGGCTTGATATATTCGTTATTAACTTCGTATCTATGGCGGTGGCGTTCAGATATTTTATCTTGACCATATGCCTTATGAGCTTTTGAACCTTTTTTAAGAACACAGTCATAAGCTCCAAGACGCATTGTACCGCCGTAGCCTTGTACGTTCTTTTGCTCAAGCATTAAGTCAATTACCGCGTGCGGTGCGTTTTCGTCAAATTCTTTTGAATTAGCGTCTTTAATTCCAAGAACATTCCTTGCATATTCTATTACGGCACATTGCATTCCAAGACATAACCCGAGGAACGGCACATTATTTTCTCTTGCGTATTTTATAACGTTCAATTTGCCCTCAATTCCTCTTACTCCAAATCCGCCCGGAACAACAACCGCGCTGACATCTTTCATAAGTTCTTTGCAGTTTTTGTAATCAACACATTCTTCCGAGTTTATCCATTTGATATCAATTTTTGTGTCGTTTGCATAACCCGCGTGCTTAAGCGATTCAACAACGGAAATATAAGCATCCGAAAGTTTTGTATATTTGCCGGCGATTGCAACGGTTATTGAATTTTTAGAGTTTTTAATATTTTCAACAAGTTTTTGCCATGCTTTTAAATCAGGAGTTCTGTCTTGAACCCGCAGCATATCAAGGATAACATGCGCCATATTTTGATCTTCCAGTGCAAGCGGAACTTCGTAAATACTTTTCATATCTCTGCACTCTATTACGGCTTCTTTAGGTACTGAGCAGAACAGGGCAAGTTTTTCTTTTTCTGTTTTTGGAATCGGTCTTGTTGTTCTGCAGACAAGTACTTCCGGTTGTATTCCGTAGCTTCTCAGAACGCTTACGCTGTGCTGGGAAGGCTTTGTTTTTAATTCTCCTGATGTCGGCAAATACGGAATCAGTGTACAATGTACTGAAACTGCATTTCCTATGCCGACTTCCGATTTAAATTGTCTTATCGCTTCAATAAAAGGCAAGCTCTCAATATCACCGATTGTGCCGCCTATTTCTATTAATTGGAAATCCGGTGTAAATTGTTTTGTTGCGCCGAGTATTCTTGATTTAATTTCGTTTGTAATATGCGGAATTACCTGGACAGTTCCTCCGAGGTAATCGCCGCGGCGTTCTTTTTCGATTACATGCTGGTAGACACTTCCCGATGTAACGTTATTATATTTGCCGAGGTTTGTATCGGTAAATCTTTCGTAATGTCCCAAGTCCAAATCCGTTTCTGCTCCGTCGTCTGTTACAAAAACTTCTCCGTGCTGGAACGGGCTCATTGTTCCGGGGTCAACATTTATATAAGGATCAAACTTCTGGTTAATAACCGAAAATCCTCTTGCTCTCAGCAGTCTTCCGAGAGATGCTGCAATAATCCCTTTTCCCAGAGAACTTACAACTCCTCCGGTAATAAAAATATATTTTGTCATATCATACCCCTTCGCAACTATTTGGGTTTTCCCAAGTGTCTTATATCCAACTAATTAATTTTCGGAACTTTAAAGAATCCGTTTTCTTCTTCCGGCGCATTTGCCATTAATTCTTCTTTTGTCTGCTCGTAGACAACTTTGTCTTCTCTCATTACGTTAACAAAATCGATAACCTGTGTCATAGGCTTAACGTTTGAAGTATCTACTTCGTTCATTTGATCTACGTATTTCAAAACATCGCCGAGCTGTTTTGTATATAACTCTTTTTCTTCTTCCGTTAATTCAAGTCTGGCCAGTTTTGCAACGTGTTCAACGTCTTTTATTGTAATCATAAATCTCTCCGTTTTTCTATTCTATATTGATGATATCATAAAATAAAAAAATAAAATGAATTATTACGTAAATTTAAATAATTTTACAGACGCATTAAGTTATGTTACAATGAAGTCAGAATGGGAGATTATCCGATAGTGAATAAGCTCGATAAAAAACAGACCCTTGAAGATTTGGTGGCTTCATATAAAGATTGCACTGATGAAAAAAAGAAGAAAGTTTTTCATCTGCATATTATTGAACAGACAATGGAGCTTGTTAAAAAAATTGCAACACCTATTGCGGTTCAAACTTCAATGCCTACTGAGGACTTAATTCAGGTTGGAGCTTTGGGACTGATTAAGGCGATTGAATTTTACGAGCCTGATAAAAATGCGAAGTTTGAAACTTACGCAAATTACTTCATTAAAGGCGAGATAAAGCATTTTGTCCGCGATAAAGCAGGGCTTATAAAAACTCCGCGAAAAGTTCAGGAGCTTTTATATAAAATTCATTCTGCTAAAAAGGTGCTTATGGATGAAGGAAATAACGAGCCGAGTGACGAACTGATTGCGGAATATTTGAATATTCCTGTTGACCAGATAAGAGAAGTTTTAAAAGTAGAACAGTATAAGAGTCTTGTGTCGCTGGACCAGTCCGTTGCATCGGGTGATGATGAGGATTTGTCGCTTTTGGAAAAAATTCCTGCCGGAGAGTCTATCGGGTATGGTGATTCTTTTGAAAACAAGCTTATGCTTTCTTTTGCAATCGAAAAACTTCCGTCTGATTTGAGACAGATAATTGAATTGAGCTTTTACCAGGATTTAAATCAGCGTGAGATTTCCGAGAAACTTCATATTTCGCAAATGCAGGTTTCAAGAAGATTAAAAAAAGCGCTGAATTGCTTGTATGAAATAGTTAAACGTAATTAAAAAGGGATATCAATACATGTTATTTTATTTATTGCTGATTTTATTTTTTGTATTTTGTATAGGAACCGTTATAGGAAGTTTTTTAAATGTTGTGATTTTGAGGGCATTTAGCGGAGAATCTATCGTTTTGCCGCCGTCAAAATGTCCTAAATGCGGAAATAAATTAAAATGGTGGCACAATATCCCGATTATTTCCTATATATTATTAAGAGGCAAATGTTATTTTTGCCATGAAAAAATAAGTATTCAGTATCCGATTGTGGAATTTCTAACCGGCGTAATTTTTGTTGCTGTATTTTTTAAATTCGGTCTGCAAGTAGATACGTTATTTGCATTTGCAATTGCGGCATTGCTTATTGTTATTTCAGTAACCGATATTAAAGAACGTGTTGTATTTGATATGCATACATATTCACTTATTCTTGTCGGGCTTGTGTATAATTTATATGCAACAATTGTTCAGATTATACCTCAGATAGATACTATTGTTGGGTTTCATATAACAACCCAGTGGTGTTTGACAAATCCTGTCACAAACTCTCTTTTGGGATTAATTTTGGGTGTTGTTGTTATGGAAATCGCGGCAAGAATAGGGTATTTGATTGCCGGAGAAAGAGCGTTTGGAGAAGGTGATACTTATATCGCAGCTGGACTTGGCGCCGTGTTCGGCTGGTCAAACGTTATATTGATTATAGTAATGGCAATTATTTTGCAGCTGCTTTTTACACTTCCTTTGTTTTTGAAGAAATTGGCGCATAACGGCGATTGGAAAACTCTTATTTCGCTTACTCTGTTCTTTGTGTATGCGATAGGATTTTTTGCAGCTGATAAGTTTACAGCATTGTTTGATAATATTTTTGTTCATTTGCTTTGTATGGGCGTGTTATTTGTACTTGGTATTGCAGCCTGCTTATTTGTTGTAAAAGGACTTAAAAATAATAAGGATAACCTCACTTATCTGCCGTTTGGGCCGGCTCTTGCAATTGCGGGTTTGCTTTTGCTTGTTACGAACGCAAATTTACTTTTAGGACTGGGTGCTTTGTTGCACCATTAATTTGGCATATAAATTCATTCCAAAGAAGGATGTATTTTTACAAAATTTAATATTTAATACAAATATGGTGACATATTGCTTTTTATTATTAATAAGTAATATGTAGTAAGTGAGGTTTTGTAAATGGCAGGAATTGTAAATTTATTGTCGCAGGTTTTAACTCCGGTTCAGGCGCAGCCGACAGTGCCGGTAACTACGCGTTCATCAAACCCGTTTGATAACAATCCGTTTGTAAACTATAACGGGCACCAATACAGCAGTGCAACTTATGCAAAAAATAAGCCGGTTAAGGGTGGTTATTTTGCAGGGTATTACAACGGGAAGCAGAATATTGTAGGACGCAGATTGTTTATTGAAGTGTAAGTTTTTCAATGTGAAACAAAAAGGATAAACGCATGACTTATTTTTTAGGTTGTGCGTTTTGTTTTGTGAATGTTATATCTGCTAAATTCATTTTAAAGTTTGTTTTTCCGTATTTTTTGTTGCTTTCCATATGAATATTTAATTCAACCGTAGAGCCGCCTTTTTGTTTGGTGTTATGGTTAT
This sequence comes from Candidatus Gastranaerophilales bacterium, assembly GCA_944324365.1. Classification (GTDB taxonomy): domain Bacteria; phylum Cyanobacteriota; class Vampirovibrionia; order Gastranaerophilales; family Gastranaerophilaceae; genus UBA1221. The sequence continues at coordinate 17,850 of CALUWA010000023.1, read as the reverse complement.
AAAACTCTGTTAGTCGGAGTTTTAAATTATTTATGCATTCTCGTATAAATCTTTCATAATTTTTCTTGGCTACATGCAAGTCAAAGCTGTTTGGGCAATTTTGATTTTTAGCTGTATTTCGTTCATTTCCCACAGTTTTCCCTAAATCTGCAAGGTGCTCTCCGTGTTTTCCGGTAAGAAGATAATATTTGTTATTTTTGTCGCGTACAACTCTGAAAAAATCAGACGGAACGGCTTTTTCTTTTTTATTATTTTTGATAAATCCGTTTATTGCTCTTGAAAAATCGTAATCAGGATCTTTTTGGGCTAATTTTCCGGCAATAATAGTTTCTTTTTGTTTGTTTTTAATAGGGCCGGTCAGGGTTTTGACAAGCTGTCTTGAAGCAGCTTTAATATTTTTCTCGCCAAATGTTTCCATCCCGTCGATGTATACTTTCAGCGGGATTACGGAAGAAAAGCTTATGGAATTATTTTGAGACCTGTTAATTTGCATAAGTTGGTATCCGGTTATTTTTCTTAAAACTCCTAAATATTATTTTTTGCTAATATCTTTTTTTATAATAAAATATTTTTATGGATATTTTGGAAGCAAAAAGAATTTGGGCTGAGGTAAAAACGGAACTTCGTACAGTGCTGCCGGATCATGCATATTATCCGTGGGTTAACGAGATGGATGTTTCTGGCTGCGAGGATAATAATTTTACCCTGATTACTGTTCATGCAATGGCTCCTCAGATTATTAAGCAGAATTATTATCATAAGATTGTTGATGCGTTTAACAGGGTTACAGGGAAATCCTGCGATTTTTCCGTAATTTATGATGATGAATTTGCGCAGAAATATGCAAAAGCCAAGAAAAAAGAAAGTGCAAAGCCAAAGAGTTTAACAACTCCTGAGGAAGAAAAAGAAAATGCCGTTATGGCAAATCTTGCCCAAATGCAGTCTTTTGCGAATTTGAATTTGAAGTACAAGTTTGAAAATTTCGTTGTTGGCGATAACAGTGAATTTACTTACGCGCTGGCTCAAAATGTTGCCCAGAATCCTGCTAAAAAATATAATCCGCTTTTTATTTACGGGGCTCCCGGGCTTGGAAAAACCCATCTTATGCAGGCAATCGGACATTATATAATTTTTAACAAGCCGAAACTCAGGGTAAAATATATTAAAACAGAAGAGTATGTTAATGAATTGATTAAGTCTATTCAAAAGGGTTCTGACAGAAACGGCAAAATGGAATCATTCCGCCAAAAATACAGAAATGTGGATGTGCTTTTGATAGATGACATTCAATTTATTGAATCCAAAAAACGTACTATGGATGAAATTTTCCATACGTTCGACAGCCTGCTTAATAAAAACAAGCAGATTGTAATAACATCGGATAGACTTCCTTCTGAAATTCCGACACTTCCCGCAAGGCTCCAAAGCCGTTTTGAAATGGGGATTATGACGGAAATAACCCCGCCGGATTTTGAAACCCGTGTTGCTATTTTGCAAAATCTTGCGGAACAGGAAGGCGTTAATGCTGATTTTAAGGTTTTTGAATATATCGCAAATAATTTTGTAAATAACGTAAGGGAGCTTGAGGGTGCTTATAATAAGGTAAGTGCTTATGCGGCATTTTCAAAGTCGGATTTAACCTTGGAACTTGTTAAAAAGGTTTTAAAATGTGAAGAAACTAAGCGGGAAATCTCTTTTGATGAAATAGCCGGAGCTGTTGCTGATTATTACGGGGTGACTGTTGATGATTTCAAGAGTTCGTCGCGCAGCCAAAAGGTTTCTAACGCACGCCATATTGCGGTTTATATGTCGCGGGAAGTAACCGGCAAGAGTTTTGAACTTATCGCTAAGTATTTTAACAAGCGTCATCCGACTATGCTCTATTCTTATGACAAAATTAAGAAAGAACTGCAAAATAATAAGGAACTTGAGCATTCAATGAATGAAATTAAAAAGTCTTTAAGGGGATAATTATATGTATGATTATATAAAGGGTATTGCTGCAGGCAAAACTAATACATCAAAGGGCTGTTTTGTGACGGTTGAAGCCGGAAATATAGGATATTTGGCTGAAATTACCGCGAGAGATTTTAACGAACTTCCAAAAGACGAGGTGAAAATATATACTGTACTTATCCATAGAGAGGATAAAATGTCTTTGTGCGGTTTTTTGAGGAAAGAGGACAGAGATATTTTCAATATTTTAACTTCGGTGTCCGGAGTAGGAAGTAAAATGGCTTTGACTCTTTTGGATGAATTTCAAGCTTCCGAACTTATCGGATTTGTTATCGAGGGAAATTACAAAGAATTGACGCGTGCAAAAGGTGTCGGCCAGAAATTAGCGCAAAAAATTATACTTGAGCTTAAAGACAAACTTATGAATTACAATAAAACCGAGCCTATTGTATTATCAAGTCCGAAAGTCCAAAATTCTCAGGCTGTTGAAGACGCGCAGGCTGTGCTTGTATCTTTGGGATATGAGCGTGATGAAATTAAAAATGCTATGTCAAAGGCTGTTGCCATGCTGAAAGAAAATGCTGCTGCCGAGGATATTTTGAAACAGACGTTACAAATCTTGTCATTGTAAATTAGTAATGCTATTATAGTTTTTCACATTGTCCACCTTATTAATGTAACGTTTTTTATGGGGTACTTGCCATGTCTTTTGGAGCCTGTTAACATAGTGCTTATGATGAATGTACTGAATTTTACCTCAATTAAAAAAGATTTTTTGGCTTCAATTATTGTATTTTTGATAGCAATGCCGCTTGCTATAGGTATTTCAATAGCTTGCGGGCTTCCTGTATACAGCGGTTTGATTTCTGCTATAATCGGCGGTATTGTTGTCGGTGCTTTTTCCGGAAATTCTTTGCAAGTTTCAGGGCCGGCTGCCGGGTTAATTCTTATAATTACGGATATTATTGCAACCGAAGGTGTTGAAAAACTTTTTTTAATAATATTTATTGTGGGCTTAATGCAGATTACTTTCGGCCTGTTTTCGTTAGGTAAATGGTTCAGGGCAATATCACCCGCAATTATACAAGGTATGCTTGCAGGAATAGGTATTTCAATTTTCTTATCCCAATTTCATATAATGCTTGATAATAAACCCGGAAATAGTTTTTTTAAGAATATTTCTGATTTATTTTACGTAATATATCATTCGGTATTGCCGTTTGACGGCTCTCACCATCATATTGCTTGTTTTATCGGGATTTTAACTATCGGTACTATTATTTTGTGGAATAATATCCCGAATAAAAAATTTCAGGTTATTCCGTCAGCTCTTGTTGCGATTATTTTGGCTTCGATAGTGGCGGCGGTGCTTCGTTTGGATATTATAAATTATATTGCTGTCGGGTCAAATTTTTGGGAAAATGTCACTTTTATTAAGCCTGTGTTATTTAAGTCCGCTTTTAATTGGCAGATTCTTTTGAGTGCACTTATTATAACCTTCATTGCCAGCGCAGAAACTCTTTTGACCTCAAACGCAATTGATAAAATGTGTGAACGCTCAAAAACTGATTATAACAAAGAAATTATAGCGCAAGGTATAGGAAATTCCCTTTCCGGGCTTGTCGGCGGGCTTCCTATAACAGGGGTAATTGTGAGAAGTGCGGCTAATATTAATGCTGATGCTCAGACAAGACTTTCTACAATGATGCATGGTGCCTGGCTTGTGCTTTTTGTTACTTGTTTCCCGCAGGTTTTGAATTATATTCCGCAATCCGCGCTTGCTGCAATACTTGTTTATACCGGATATAAACTTGTTGATATTGATGCTGCGAAGAAGCTTTATAAATTGAGCAAGGGTGAATTTGCGATTTATATGATTACTCTTGTTGCGATTTTGTGTACGAATCTTTTTGAGGGTATTTTGGTCGGGTTTGGTGCGGCTTTGGCAAAAAGCGTATTTAAAATGCTCAGTGTGCATATAAAAGTGGAAGAAGAAGAAAACAGATTGGTTGTAAAACTTACAGGCAATATTGTATTCTTGCAGCTTCCGCAGTTGATTGATATTTTTGAGCATCTTCCGGCTGATAAAAATATATATGTTTGTGCGGACAGGCTTCATTTTATGGATCATGCCTGCGCGGATTTTATTAAAGATTGGGAAACTTCACGCCAAAAGCTGGATGTTGCGACGGAAATCGACTGGCCGAGTATTAGAAGAACATATCCTTCATTAAAGTGGAAAAATTTTCATAAAGATAATTAAAATTTAGCAAATTTTTTTCTGTTGGTGTTTTATCCTTTTTGAAAGGATAAGTTATGCAAATAAATAATGGTTTTTCCAGTGTAAGATTTACTGCAAATGTGTCGGATAAGGTCATGTATCAGCTTACACGCCAGGTCGTTTCTGCAAAAAATAACCAAAACCGTGCAAGGCTTAATAAAGCTTTAACAGAGCAGCTCAGACAGGTGAAACGCTGGGGGTCTTCTGATTCTGAAATTGTTATAACTGAAAACCGACATGGGTATTATCGTCTGGGATTGAACATGTCTATTCCGGGGCTGTATTCATACACTTGTCCGTTTGAAAATCTTTCTGCAAGAACGGAGTTATCACAGTTTTTAAGGTTAAAGTCTTCACATATTAGTAAGGCTGAAGAAAATCTTATGCAGCTTATTAGAAAAAATAGAAACAACCCTTTAAATCGCAAATAATCCCGATTAAACGTTTATTTTTATGATATACTCGTATTATGGTAAGAGCTGATTTTATAAAATCCAAGTTTGCTGTATTTATCGGGGATTTGTTCGGAGGGGTCAATTCTGCAGTAATTGCTCTGCCGCAGGCTCTTGCTTTTGGGGTAGCAACCGGCTTTGGAGCAGGAGCAGGTATTTGGGGCGCAATAACTTTGTGTTTGGTTTCAGGACTTATCGGCTCCAGGGTTCCTATGATATCCGGGATAACCGGGCCTGTCGCGATTGTAATTGCTTCAATTATGCATGCTTTGAATAACGATATCGGAGCTGTTATTTTTCTTGTGTTTGCGGCAGGTGCAATTCAACTGTTTTTAGCATTTACAAAACTGCCTGATATTGTAAAGTACGTTCCTTATCCGGTGATTTCCGGGTTTATGAATGGTGTCGGCGCTATCATTATTATTATGCAGCTGAATCCTCTTATGGGTTTAAAGCCGTTTTCTAATACAATTGAAAGCTTAAAAAATCTTTTAACTACACTTCATTGTTTAAATACGGACGCTTTATTTTTGGGACTTTTGACTTTGCTGATTGTGTTTTTCACTCCGAAATTTATAACCAAAGTTGTTCCGTCCCAGATACTTGCTCTTATTATATGTACATTAATTTCAATGAAATTAGGGCTGAGTGTTGATAAAATATCAGAGATATCCGCGGCTTTTCCTGAAATTATGCTGCCTAAAACTACTTTGCATAATTTTGTGGCATATTTTCATTATGCAATCATGCTGGCAATAGTATTGTCATCGGAAACACTTTTGACGGGTTTGGTATCAAATTCGATAACTAAGCAGGTAACTCCGCCAAAAAGATTGCTTATTCCGCAAGGTATCGGAAATATGTTGTGTTCTTTTACCGGAGCATTACCGGGAGCTGCTGCCACTATGCGCACGGTTGCGGCATTAAAAACCGGAGCTTCTACCAAAGGGGCTGCTCTTATCAGTGCAGTGGTTTTAATGTTGTGCTTATCAGTTTTTTCCGGGTTTGTTTCAGAAATTCCGCTTCCAGTTCTTGCCGGGATTCTTATTAAAATAGGTTACGATATTATAGATTTTAAACTTTTAAAGGTTATAAAGTATGCGCCTAAAGATGATTTGTATGTTTTAGCGGTAGTCTTTCTGTTGACGGTATTTTATAATCTGATAGCAGCAGTCGGCGTAGGTATCGTTTTGGCAGCGCTTTTATATGCAAAAAGACTTGCGGATAAGACAACCATTGTCCAAAAAGAAGTTTACGATAAAGATATCAGAAATTTGGAAAAAGTTGTTGAGGTAAACTTTAAGCATAAAATTCGTGTTGTGCATATAAGCGGCCAATTCTTTTTTGGTTCTGCTACCCAGCTTGTATCTCACTTTGACGAGATGCTTGGAACGAAAATTCTAATCCTTGTTTATGATTCTGAGGCTGCGCTTGATATTTCTGCAATATTTGCGTTTGAAGATATCGTTGTAAGATTAAAGTCCCAGCATATAAAGATTCTGCTTGTTATTAAAAACGAAGAAATACGTGAACAGCTTGCAAAACACGATATTATTTCACAGGTTGGGGATAATCATATTTTTTATGATGAGATGCTGGCAATTGATTATGCAAAAGAAAGATTGCAAAGGCATTTTAAGCATAGAAAGAATAAGATTGAGTAAAAACGAACTTGCAAAAATTCTTATAAAGTCGTAACATATGTTTGAAAGGAGATGTTATATGTATCACGTTTATACTGAAAGAGATGAAGACGAATTTACTAAAACACTGGTTGGTGAATATACCGACTATGATAAGGCCGTTGAAAGAGGCAACAAAGCTATAGAAAACAAAGAAAATTATATTTGGATTATTGAACAGACAGACGGACACGTTAATAATTATGGCGAATTAATCACCACTGTGGTAGCAAGAAGCGACGATGAGTAAAATCATCGTCCCTATTTATTAGTACAGATAAAAATTTGAGGATATTACCCTAAAAGATTTTCCAGTATTTTAGCATTTTCGTCAGCACGTCTTGACTGGTTAACTGAAACCCTTCTCATGTAGGATCTTAAAGCTTCACGTATAAGTTCGCTGCGGGTTCTTTGTTCATCATTTGCAAGACCATCGACTTTATCCAAAAATGCATCAGGCATTGTTACTAAGATTTTTGCCATATACCTAACCCTCCAAATTTTACACATCTATAGTATATCATATGTTAATATTTTTGACAACCCTGCGGTGATACACTTAGCCGTATCAGCTAATAGACAAACAGTCCAAGGTTGAAATATTATACTTTTGTAGTTAAGAGAAAGGAGCTTTCAATGGAAGAAAATAGAGAATATCAACATCAGTGTGATGATAATGATTTTGGGTGCAGACATCCGCTGATGAGGCATTTATGCATAGCTTTATTGACATTTTTAGGCGCATTTGCTGCGTTCTATGTTGTGACGGACTGGCATTTTAAACGGATGCTTGACCCTGCGGTTCAGATGAGAAAAATGGACAGGATGCTCCGTTCTGATGTAAATTATATGGATAAAATGGCGGAAAAGCAGTTCCGTAAAGGTATGCGTATGGCACGCAGAAACGAAAGCTTTATCAGACTTGAAAGGGCAGATAAGAGTTACAAAGTTATAGTTGACTTGCGGCCTTTTGATAACGATGAAAAAAATATTGAAGTTACAACTAACGGAAATGTTTTATCCATTAATGCGGCAGGATCTTCGGAAAAACACGGACATGAACGTATTTTAAAAATTTCTCAAAGTTATATGTTCGATGATGATGTGGATTTGTCAAATATGACAAAGATGCGTGAGGGAGATGATCTTGTGATTTATATTCCTATCGGAAAATAAGATATCTGATAAACAGTTAATGCCGGTATTATATGCCGGCATTTTTTATGCTATAATCAAGCTATGAACAAAATGCTTATTGTTGATGATTCTTCAAGCTGGCGCAGATATCATAAAGATTGTATTGAACAGCTCTATAAGGATAAATATGATATTACATTAGCCGCTTCTGCCGCTCAGGCAAATGATTTGTTATACGCGGAAGTTGATGAGCCGTACGATATAATTTTAACGGATATGCAGATGGAAAGCGATTATTTGCCGCTATACGCCGGAGAGTGGCTGATAGAACAAATTCAAAATTTTGATGCATACAAAAACAGCAGAGTTATTATAATTTCTGCTGCTATGAATATAAAATTTATTGCCGAAAAATACAATGTTGAATATATAAGAAAGGCCGATTGCCGTTCGATTGATTCATACAGAATTATTGGCGGATAACTATTTGAAGATTACAACATCACTCGGGGCAATTTCGAGGATTCGTTTGCTGACTGAGCCATGAAACTGGTTTGTTTTGGTTTGTCTTGTACCTGTTATAATTAAATCTATGTTTTCCTTTTTGGCAAATTCCGATATCTTTTCCGCAGGGTTACCTTCCAAAATCGCAAATTTATCTGCATTGATGTTATAAAAATGGAGCTTTTTTTGAAGTTCTACTATAATTCGTGTTGCATATTTATGCTGTTGTTCTTCAATCTCCATAAGCCATCTTGTATCAAGTGCTCCTTCAAGAAACAGCAGATTAGGATTTTCGAGTACTATAACGATGTAAATTTCTTTGTCGCGTAAGTCAAGATATTTTATCGCTTCCACTGCGGCAAATCTGGAATTTGAAGAGCCATCCGCTGCAAAAAGAACTCTCTTGCACTCATTTTGGCTTTTTGTAACATAAGTTGATACATTAACATTATTTACTATATCTCTAGACACAGAGCCGAGCCAGCGTTGTAATCCTTTTTTACCGTGTGAACCCATAAGAATTAAGTCATATTCTTTATTATTAACTTGTTCAAGAATGCCGGAAACAGTTTCCCCGCAGTATTTTATCGGTTCTCCGAACTGCATTCCGAGATTTTCTATTTCATCTTTTGCTTTATCAAGAATGCTTCCTGCAACATTTGCACACGATTTTTCAAATCCGGTATCTTCGATGGCAACATTTTCCGGCAAAAAGCTCCAGTCAATGACACAAATTGCGTCAATTATTGCCTCTTTTCTCCAGTTTGAAAAATTATGCAGCGCTCTAAAGCTTATTTCAGAGCCATCCGTGCAAAATAATACTCTCATAATTTACATCCTTTCTTTAGGCACAAATTAACTTATGTTAAGCAAAATTACATTACCTGGTCAACTATTTTTTTTTCTGATAATATATAGTAGCGATAATACATAATTTTATATGAATGGATGTTATAGTTATGCCTGCCGGTGAAAAGGTAAATCTTAGGGATTATAAAAATTTAATAGAAACCATAGCGAAAGTTGAATACCAAAAGTTCTCGCTTTCTCATCTTGTTGATTTGCCTGAATTAATTAATATCGGCAATCAAACGTTATATATTTTATTTAAGGCTAACCCGCCCGAGCATTATAACAATACTTATTTGTCTACGGCTATCAAATGGGCTATAAGAAACGAAGTAAGACGCCGCTATAAGTGGTATTCTTTGAAAAACAGACGTAAAAATGAATTGGCTTCCGAAGAAAATCAGGATGTAAGGTGCGAAGTTTATAAAACTATTCTTTCCATTGATGAAATGCAGGATGCAGAAGTTCCGACTCAAATTAAGGCAGAAGATAAAACACCGGATGAGGCTATAGAGTTTTTGGAACTTAAAGCGGAAATTGTTGAGGCTATAAAACGTTTGCCAAAGCGTGAAAGAGAGTTGATTGAATATAAGTTTTTTAAAGAAAAAAAATTGCGTGAAATAGCTGAGGAGTTTGATATATCGCAGTCGCGTATATCGAGAATAATTCAATCGGGACTTGATAAGGTAAAGAAAGATTTAAAAAGACGCGGGGTAATTTAATGAAAACAATTTTTGAAAAGAGCAATAATACTGATGGTATAAATCTAACGGATAAAGTTGAAGATCTCAGTTTTTTGAAAAGCTCTTTTGTACGCAAGGAAGCTTGCGGGCTTCCGCAGCTTGGCGAGCTTGAGGTTATGAGGCATTATAAAGAGCTTTCAGACAGAAATTTTTGTATTGAAAAAGGTTTTTATCCGCTCGGTTCCTGTACGATGAAGTATAATCCGAAAGTAAATGAACTTCTTGCTTCATTAGAGGGGCATACTAATTTACATCCTCTTCTTGATGATGAATATGCGCAAGGAGCTCTTGAATTAATGTTTAAGCTCCAGGAAGCATTAAAAACAATAACCGGTATGGATGCCGTAACCCTTCAGCCGGCAGCCGGGGCACATGGTGAATTAACCGGCATGATGATTATCAAAAAATATTTTGAACATATTGGGGATAACCGTAAAAAGGTTTTAATTCCTGATTCCGCTCACGGTACCAATCCTGCAAGTGCTCATATGTGCGGATTTGAAGTTGTTCCTGTCAAATCCGATGATAGGGGACAGGTTGATATTGAAGATTTAAAACGTCTTTTGGATAAAGATGTTGCCGCAATTATGATGACAAATCCTAATACTTTGGGCTTGTTTGAAGAAAAGGTGCTTGAAATATCTAAGTTGATGCATGATAACGGTTCTCTGTTGTATTACGACGGAGCTAATTTTAATGCGGTTATGGGTTACACTAATCCTAAATTAATGGGTTTTGATGTTGTGCATTTGAATTTGCATAAAACATTTGCAACTCCTCATGGCGGCGGCGGGCCGGGAGCAGGGCCTGTTGGTGTTGTAGAAAAATTAAAGGACTTTTTGCCAACTCCGGTAATTGCATACGACGGCAGCAAGTATTACAGAAATTATAATATACCTCACTCTATAGGGGCTGTAAGATCATTTTACGGAAATTTCGGGGTGCTTGTAAGAGCTTATGCGTATATCTTAATGATGGGCCCGAACCTGAAAGAAGCAACTGAAAATGCCGTGTTAAATGCAAATTATTTGAAAGAAAAGCTTAAAAAATATTACGATTTGCCTTATGATGAGCCTTGTATGCATGAATTTGTGCTTTCCGGCGACAGACAAAAGCAGTTCGGAGTGTCAACACTTAATATAGCAAAACGCTTAATGGATTCAAATACTCACCCGCCGACGGTTTATTTCCCGTTGATTGTGCATGAGGCTATGATGATTGAGCCAACCGAATCAGAAACAAAACAAAAACTGGATGAGTTTGTTGATGTTATGATAAGAATTGCCAAAGAGGTTGAAGCTGAACCGGAGCTTGTGCTTAGTGCTCCTCATAATACGCCGGTTAAACGTGTTGATGAAACGCTTGCGGCACGTCATCCGGATTTAAAATTTCCACTAATATAACAATGAAAAGAGAATAGTCCTATGAGTGAAGAAAAGAAAAAGATAAAAGTAGCATTTCCCCATATGGGAAATATATATATAGCTTGGTCGGCAGCATTACGAAAGGTCGGTGTTGAGCCTTTTATTCCGCCATACACCAGTAAAAAAACATTGTCCTTAGGGACAAAAAATTCCCCGGAGGCAATTTGTCTGCCTTATAAGTTAATATTGGGTAATTTTATAGAAGCAATTGAAGGCGGAGCGGATTATGTTGCAATGATTGCGTCTCCCGGCTGCTGCAGGCTTGGGGAGTATGGTGCTTGTATTAATAACGCACTTCACGATATGGGATATCATGCAAATTATCTTGAATTGACGCTTTATGACGGCATAAAAGGTTTGTATGATTTTCTTGCAAAAGTAAGCGGGAAAAAAGATTATATTCTTTTTACCAAGGCTATAATTCTTGCTATCAGAAAAGTATTTTTGCTTGATGATTTGCAGGCAAAGCTTTCTTATTGCAGAGCAAGAGAAGTTGTTTACGGGGAGTCAGAAAAAGCATTTAAAAAGGCTTTAAAATATGTTGACGAGGCTATGAATACTCGTCAGATGAATAAGGCCAAAAAGCTCGCGTTTGCGGAAATGGATAAAGTAAAACTTGATGAAACCAGAGATGTTTTGCATGTTGATATTACGGGCGAAATATATCTTGTATGTGACAGGTTCTCTAATCAGGATATTGTAAAAGAGCTTGGCAAAATGGGAGTTGAAACCCGTAAAAGTCTTACCGTGAGCGGATTTTTGAAAGACGCTATAATTCCTAAGATTTTTAAGAAGGGCGAAACCCATCTTCAGCGTGCCAACCGTCTTGCAAAACCTTATTTGATGCGTGATATCGGCGGTGATGCTTTGGAAAGTGTATCAGATGTCGCTTACGCAGATGAAAGAGGTATTGACGGCATAATCCATATAAGTCCGTTTACCTGCATGCCTGAGATTATGTCACAGAATATTTTCCCGGCAATGCGTGAAAACTGTGAAGTTCCGATTTTGCCTTTAATTATGGATGAACAGACCGGAAAGGCCGGATATCTTACACGTTTGGAAGCTTTTGTGGACTTAATGCGAAGAAGAAAACGTAAAAATGCGATGAAAAATAAAAAACAGGCCGAAGCTATTAAGTAAATTGGCGGTTTAGATTTCGATAAAGAAGGAAAGAATATAGTTATGTTTAAACTTTTTAAAGACTCATTTAAGGCAACGAACGAGGGGATAATATTAGCGATCCCGCTGGTATTGTTTATGTGGCTGCTTCAGTTATATATTCTGTATTCCAAAGAAGTTGTCGATACTATCCCTGAGTTTATATTGTCGGCTGTGACTATTCTTTTTATGATGAGTGCATTTTGTTCCGGCTGGTTTTATATGGTAAAAAAAGGTATTGAGTTTTATAAAAAGGATTTTATATTAGATAAGGATAAGGCAAGTGAATCTTTAAAATTGATACAGGCGCTTCCTGTCGGTGTCGGTAAGCATTTTTTAACATTTGTGGGAGTTGCTTTCATATTTGCATTATTATTGGCTTTGTTGCTGTTTGTAATGTATAAGGTAAGTATTCCGTTTATAAAGGATATAAATTTTTCATTTTCTCAGATGGGAACTGTTCTTAATTCTCCGCAAGAAATGGCGAATTTTCTGAATAATTTATCCCCAGAACAGCTAATAGCACTGTTTAATTTAAATATTATTTTGATGGTAATAACATCATTGTTTTCTTTTCTTATTATGTTATGGATACCGGAGATAATATACAGATCAATAAATCCTGTACTGGCTTTATTTACATCTATAAAGAAGATTTTTGTTAAATTTTGGAAATCGATAGTTTTGTTTTTGTATGTTTCGTTAGTAAACTTTTTTATATCTTTCTTTAGTACGTTTGCTTTTACTCACCCTATAGTCTATATGGTGATGATGATATTGTATTTCTATTTTATAGTATATGTAATTGTGTTAATATTCTTATATTACGACAGAGAATTTGCGAGTGAAGGAATAAACGAAAGTGCAGAAACCGAAGATAATAGCGATAGTGGGGCCGACGGCCAGCGGTAAGACGGCATATTCTATAGAGATAGCAAAGAATATTGGCGGAGAAATTGTTTCTGCGGATTCACGGCTTGTATACAAAGGGTTTGATATCACCTGCGCAAAGCCCGGAATTGAAGAGAGGGAGGGTATCCCTCATCATATGATAGATATAGTTGAACCGAGTGTTGAGTATTCCGGCGGTTTGTATGTTAAGGATGCTAAAAAGTGTATTTACGATATTTTAAGCCGCGGCAAGGTTCCGGTAATTGTCGGCGGAACCGGCTTATATATAAGACTTTTGCTTGAAAACTATATAATGCCGAACGTTGAACCGGACAGGGAGCTGCGGGAGCGCTTAAGAGAGCTTTCCTCCGAAGAGTTATATGCAAAACTTACGGAACTTGATGAAGATGGTGCAAAAACAATTGATTCTAATGATAAAAAAAAGATTATTCGCGCAATTGAAATTATAAAAGCTGAAGGCAAGCCTTTGAGTGAAGTGCGTGGTGTTGATGAAGACAGTGAGTTTGATGTTAAATGGATAGGCCGGAACTATCCTCGAGATGTTTTGTATCAAAGAATAAATGACAGGGTTGATAAGATGATAGAGGACGGTATGGTCGAAGAAACTCAGGCTCTGTTGGCAAAATACGGGCGAATTCCAAATCTTCTCTATACAATCGGGTATCAGGAAATAATAGCATATCTGGACGGTGTTTTGACGTTTAATGAAGCTGTTGAACGTTTAAAACAAAATACAAGGAGATATGCAAAGCGCCAGCTCACATGGTTTAGAAAGAATTCTGCTATTGAATGGAATTGTTATCCTGAATTGTTGAGAAAATAAGTTGTTTTTGATATAATTCTCATAGTAAGTAAAGAGGGGTATGTAGTTTATGAGTCTAAAGAAAACAGGTATTGTATTAGGCAGTATTGTCGTTGTTATATATGCACTATTTTTAGCTCTTCCGTTATGTATAAATGGACTAGTTAATTCATATAGTGATGATATCTCAGCTATGGTCGAAGAAGCTTCCGGATTTAAGCTAAGACTTGAAAACTTGGGGCTTGTAACTACTCCAAAACTTACTATAGGTATTAAGGCCGGTCAGGTCGGTGCTGCACTTCCAAGCGGCGAAGAGTTTTTTAACCTGGATAACGGAGAATTTAAAATATCATTACTTCCGTTGTTGTTTGGTAAGGTAGAAGCGGACGTTATAAAGGCTGACAGTATCAATGCCGCAATAAAAGTTCGCCCTGACGGGAAACTCTTATTGGAAGAATATTTGCAAAAGCAGGAAAACTCCGAAGAAGAAACTGTTTCTGCGCCTTTAACGGGTTTGCCGTTTGGGTTTAAGCTGTCAAATCATCTGCCTGATATTAGGGTTAAGGAATACAGTTTTGCTGTTATTGATATGCAAAAAAACAAATCTTATTCTTTAAACGGTAAGGATTTTAAGGTTACAGATTTTATTCTTGATAAGAAAGTTAAGCTCTCAACGACCGGTAATATCATAATGGATGATACCGTGCCGTTTAATTATGATATCAAAATCTTTAACAAAGTAATGCCTGACTTGAGTTTAAATGATATGGTATTTGCGCAAAACAGTTCGGAGTCGGTGCAGAGTGAGTCTGTTGCATTCAATATTATAGATGTTTTGGAAAATATTAAAACAAATCAGATAAGTGCAGATCTAATAACGGATATCAAAATACAAGGCAGTTTGGAGGATATGCATTTTGACGGGTTGCTGGATGTTGAAAATTTGACGCTTGCAGTAAACGGGCAAAAACTTCCTAAAGGCCATGCAAAACTTAATTTTATCGGCAAAAAACTTGTAAGCGATATTGCTTTATATACGGCCGAAAATGAGCTTACTTCAATTATCGGGGAGTTTACGGGCGGAAAATCAAAAAAAGTTAAGATGGCATTTAAATCGAATGCACAAATTAATAATATCTTTAATATAATAAAGAGTCTTGCCGCTTCCGTAAATTATAATGATTTAAAAACGTTAAGTGCTAAAGGCGGAATAGATGCTGATTTTACCTTAGATTCCGATATGAAAAAAGTTGTATCCGGCGGATATTTTAAGATTCCGGCGGCAAGTGTTAATTATGCTCTTTATAATATCCTGATAGATAAGATTAATGCCGATATAGATTTTTCTGGGGATACGGTTAATATAAGAAATATCGGGTTTACGGTTTTATCCCATGCATTAAATGCTAACGGAACAATAAAAAATGATTCCACAACTGATTTGCATCTCAAAACTGATAAAATGCTTATAAAAGGGCTTTTGACAGCTGCGGGCCAAATAGGATTGTTGAAAGATAACGATATTAAATCTGGTACAATTTCCGTAGATGCTTCCGTTACTGGTAAACTTAAGGAAATAAAACCGGTTGTTGATGTTGTTGTGGATAATGTAAATATATTAAACAAACCTTCATCTACAAGTGTGAAAATTGCCGATTCTGCGGTCAAACTGACATCGGACGGTAAAAGCTATAACGGACAGGTAAGTGTTAATTCTGTTAATGTCATTAATCCCGCACTGACTGTTAAATTGCCGGTTATTAATATTACTTTGAATGAAAAAGATATTAATATTGCAGATACATATCTTACTTTGGACAATTCAAGAATAGATATCTCAGGAAAGATTTCTGATTATACTGCCAAAAATATGGCAATTAATATTCTTGCAAAAGGTAATCTTTTGGCAAATGATTTAAGAAATATGATTCCGGCAGATTTGCGCGGGATGTTCAGTGCAAAAGGTTCAATGCCTCTTTTGGTCAGAGTAAGCGGTGATGCTAAAAAGCAGATTGCGGATATTCAGCTTCTTGCAACACCTTCCGGATATTTGCATATTATGGATGTTGCGGCTTTGACATCAAAAAGTACAATGATACGTTCAAATATTACAATCGACGGGAATTCCCTGAAATTAACAGATACAGGGATTTATTCTACTGCAAAGACTTCTATTCCTGAGGATGGCAGTTTGGTAGGTTTAACAAAACTTGTATCTGCTGTCGGAAAAATTAAGGATTTTTCAAACTTTGACGGGTTTAAGGTTAATACTGTTTCAAATCAGACAGTGTCAATTCCGGGATTCAATAATTCTAAGGCTGAAGTTACTGCTGATATAACCTTAAACGGAGATTTGATGACTCCTTCAATGAAAGGAAATGTTAATCTTCCGCTTTTGGAGCTTCCTTCTATAAAAACTTCGTTAAAAAATATCACTGCAAATTTGGGCGGCGATAGTATCAGTGTGAATTTGCCTCTGATTACGATAGACAATTCTGTGATGAATGCAAATGCAATTGTTAGCAGTAATTTTGCAAACGGCCTTGTTATAAAGTCTGTAGATTTTAACGGTAATCTTATTGATGCAGATACACTTGCTGCTGCAATGAGCGGTTTGTCCTCCGGCACAACATCCGCTTCGACTGCGGCTGACGTCAGTAAATCATCTTCTGCGCCTGCGGATATTGGTATCGTTATACAAAACGGTAAGGGTACCGTGACAAAATTTAAGACCGGTAATATTACCGCAACCGGCTTAACTGCCGATTTTGGATTGAAAAATAATGTATTTTATCTTAAAAATCTTAAAGGGGATGCTTTTTCCGGGAAAATTAGCGGAAATATAAACTGTAATGTGGTGTCCGGGCTTACAAATGTTGATATGACAGCTTCCGGCATGAATGCAGTTGATGCAATTGAGGCATCTGCCGGTATTCCTAATGCATTATCCGGAGTTCTCGGATTTACCGCGAAATTGAAACTTAATGCGTTTGTTTCTGATTTTAACGCAATGATGAAATCAATTACCGGAGATATTACATTTGACGTAAAAGACGGACACTATGCAAATATCGGGCGTCTTGATAATCTCTTATTGGCGCAAAATTTGGCAGCAAATGCGATATTAAAAGCAGCTCTTGCGCCTATACGTAATTTGCCGGTCGTACAGAATACATCTAACTTCAAGACAATTACGGGTTCTTTATCTTTAAGTAACGGTATTGCAAATTTGAAATCCGTAAAATCTGCCGGCCCTTCAATGGCTTATTTTGTAACCGGTCAGTATAATTTAATAAACGGGTATACAAATGTTGTAATTCTTGGACGCCTTGGGGCTGATGTTGTTGCGGCTCTCGGACCTTTGGGAGAATTGTCGGTTACGAAATTAACTTCTTATATTCCGAAGTTCGGAACTCAAACTGTAAATATCTTGTCGGCTTTGACTTCAAGTCCAAAGTCGGAAAATATTGCGCAAATTCCGGTTTTGACAAGCGGCAGTACAAATGCGAAAGATTTTAAGGTTATCTTCACCGGAAATGTGACAAGTGCTTCTTCCATAAAATCCTTTAAGTGGCTTTCTGAATGCGATACTTCCGCAATTACAGGAGGTAGCTTAAAAGAACAAATAAAGACTACAACTGAGGCATTAAAAACAAATCATCAAAATAATGTTGAAGCTGTTAAGCAAAGCGTTAACGATGTAAAAGAAGCCGCAAAAAATACCGCGGAAGATGTTAAAAATCAAATTCAAAAAACAAAAGACAGTATACAAGAATTAAAAAATCTGTTTAAAAAGCCCGCTGCGACTGAAAGTCCAGATGTTGCCCCTGCTGCTGTATCGGAGTAATTGTTAACCAATTGTAACGAAACATTAAGCAAAAGTATTAAAAAATTAAAGAAATAGTTGCAGTAAGCCGTACTAATGAGTAAGGAAATTAGAACGAAAG
>CALUWA010000022.1 GCA_944324365.1 Candidatus Gastranaerophilales bacterium | reverse complement strand
ATACTGAAGAAGCTTAATGCCCAAAACAGAACCCACGCTGCTTACATTGCTCTGAAAAATAATATTATTAGTTAGCGTGGTGATAGGCGCGATGCCTGTATCATAATAGAGTTAATATTAGTAGATAAGCTGCTGTATTTCCCAGTACTTTTTTAACTCTGTGACTAACTCTGACGGATCATCAACGGTATCAAGGAGAATCATGCCCGTATTAGAGCATGCTTCTCTTGTACTGTGATGTAATCCTATCCTTGTGGAAATATTGCATCCGTATTTTGTTAATATTTCTTGTAATTTTATTGATTCAGTGTTTCTTTCTGATAATTTTATTCCTATAATTGTTGGCATTGTCAAATCTCCTTCTCTTAAGGATTTTTCGAAGGCGTGTATTTTTCAATTGTCCGGTCAGCTATATTCTATTATGTAAAGAATTGTTACGGATTATGTAAAGAATATGTATTATTGACGCAATTTTTATATTCAAAAATACTTTATATAAGTACGAGAGAAAATTAATAATAGGAAAAAGTTTTTGAGGTATAAAGCACATGTAAATAAATGTAACAAAAACAGAAAAATCTTTTTTAATCATTAAAGATTAACAAGAGATAAGCCGATAGTAATTACGTGAGTAAATAACGGAGATCAAAAAATGGGAAGAATCGATTTTAACAATGTAAAAAGTCTATTTGTCAGCGGTAAACAATCCGGGCCTGTATCTGCGGAGGAGGCTAAAGGAAAAGAGGCAGCTGTTGATGTTCCTGTTGGCAAATCTAAGGAACAGGTTGAAAACAAAACAGTTGGTTTAGATACTTTTGTACGGACTTCAGAAGTTAATGAAACTGCAGGTGCGGAAGCATTAGCCGCATATAACAGGGTTAAACTTAATAATAACAATATTGCAGGAGTAAGTACAACTCCGGCGGCGACTCAGGCTAGAATGGAAGCTGAGGTTTTGCAAAATACACCTTATTTGGCAGCGCTTGCTGAAGAAACCGGTGTCGGTGCGGCAGCTACAGTTAATGGGGTTGATGATGCTATTTTATCAAGAATTAATGTTACTCCAATGTTAGCTACATATTTAAATAGTGCAGATAGCGCAAGAATTGAATCACATATGGCAGAATTTCTACAATATGCATAAGATTTATAAGATACATTTACTCACAAATTTTAAACCGGTTGGAAAACCGGTTTTTTGTTTGTGTTAAAATATATAAGTAAATGTCCTTAGAAAGAAGGGAAGTGTAGACATGAATAAGGTAGTAGTAGGTGCTCAGTGGGGCGATGAGGGAAAAGCAAAAATTACGGATTTGCTAGCTCAGGATGCTGATTTGATTATAAGATACCAGGGCGGTTGTAATGCCGGGCATACTGTTGTTGTAAATGATAAAACTTTTAAATTTCACTTGATTCCTTCGGGTATTTTATATGGGGATAAGGACTGTTTTATAGGTGCCGGTACTGTGATTCTTCCTGAATATTTTGAGGAAGAGTTAAAAGGTTTGATAAAAGATGGTATAGATGTTTCCCGCTTGAAGGTAAGTCCGCTTGCTTCTATTACGATGCCATATCATACCGAAGTTGATGGGTATAGCGAGGATAATGCAAAAAAAGGAAAAATTGGAACCACTAAAAAAGGCATAGGTCCGACTTATACGGACAAGTATGCTCGTATCGGCTTAAAGGTTCAGGATTTATATTCTTTAGAAACTTTAAATGAAAAGCTTGATGTAATTTTACCAGTTAAAAACAAGATGTTGGAAAATGTTTATGGACTAAGCGGGTATTCAAGGGAAGAAATACTCGGGCTTTGTGAAAGATATGCAGAAATCTTTAAGCCGTATGTTTGTTTTGAGTGGCAGGAGCTTTTGGAAAAATCTCGGGATAAGGTTATTTTATTTGAAGGCGCGCAAGGGGTAATGCTTGATGTGGATTACGGAACTTATCCGTTTGTAACGAGTTCAAATCCTATAGGCGGTGGGGCTTGTACTGGCAGCGGATACGGGCCAAAGATGATAGACGAAGTTATTGGCGTTGCAAAGGCTTATGTTACCCGTGTTGGCGAGGGGCCTTTTGTTACTGAGCTTACGGATGAAACTGGTGACAGAATCAGGGAAGTCGGTCATGAATTTGGCGTTACGACCGGTCGTCCAAGACGCTGCGGATGGTTTGATGCTGTTACAATGCGTTATGCCGTTCTTGTTGGCGGGTTAACTACGATTGCACTTACTAAAATTGATGTCTTTGATGAGTTTGATGAAATAAAAGTTTGTACAGCGTATAAAGATACAAGGGATGGGAAACTTTATAACTCTTATCCGACAGATGTTTATATGCATAAATATTTGGAACCTGTTTACGAAAGTCATAAGGGGTGGAAAACTTCTCTTACCGAAATAAGGGAATATGAGAAACTCCCTGAAAATGCTAAAGAATATCTTGCAAGATTAGAAGAACTTCTCGGGGTTCCAATTTCTATTGTTAGTGTCGGACCGGATAGAGAGCAGACGATTTTTAAGAAATAGTGTCCTGTGCCTGAGGCAGGAGAAGAGCTTAGCTTTGTGTGACGCAAAAGAAAATTGAGCACTGCGTGCACATTCGCCAGACTCACCTTAAGGTGAGTATATTATGTCATTCTGAGGGCTTTAGCCCGAAGAATCTCGTGTATAAAGAGATCCTTCGCTGACGCTCAGGATGACAGACAGCTACACAACGGCGGTTCACTTTGTAAGGATGACAGATAACCGGCGCCGGTTTCATGCCTAAGAATGATATTAGCTCCCCATCCCTGCATTCCCAAAGTAGGGGAAGGAGTATAAGCGCTATGTTCCCATAACAAGGGTTATGCAAGTAGACTTGCAAAAAGTGTGAACATAGTTTATACTAAAGGAAAAAGGAGGATAGAAGTATGCAAAAGCTAAGTATAGTGCGGAGATACCGGGGGGGGGGTGTCTGTATCTAGGTCAGAGCAAGGGTTTACGCCTATTTATCATTACAGCGGTTCCCTCAGTAAGGATGACGGAAAGAAAGCAGCATTTACGTTAGCGGAAGTCTTGATAACCCTTGGAATAATTGGTATAGTAGCGGCAATGACGCTTCCGACATTAATAAACAATTACCGTAAAACAGTAACAGTGAACCAGTTAAAGGTTGCTTATTCAATAATGGCTCAGGCATTAACAATGGCACAGAAAGATTATGGAGATATGACATATTGGGAGATAGGTGAACATATGTCAATGGATCCTGATAATTCTGATGCAGTAAGTGATTCACTTAATAATTTCGTTGAAAAGTATCTTGCTCCTTATTTAAGAGTGATAACTTACTGCAAAGCTGGTTCTAAAGTTAATTCAGCGTGTAATTATACATATGTAACTAATCATCCTCCAGCTATAGCTGATATGTGTGATCGTAATGTAGTTTCCTTTATTACAGAAAACGGCATGATATTTGCTTTAATGTATGAAAATTCTTATGATAATACGGGCACATATGGCAGGTATATATATTTTCAGGTAGATCTCAACGGAAAACGAAAGCCTAATCGCTCCGGGGAGGATATTTTTGAAATGTATTTGGATAGGACTATGTCTAAAATTTTGTTTCGCGGTTATAAGTATTCACGTGAACAAATTTTGAATTGCTCCGGTATAAACGGATGTTGCGTTTCTGGTGGAACTGGTTCCTGCGGGGCTCTAATAATGATGGACGGCTGGCAGATAAGGGATGATTATCCATTCTTTAACTAATAAATGTTGCTGGTGTGCTAAATTATTGCCAGTGAAATATTATTTTTTCCTTAAGAACTGCCAATTCTTCTATGTCTATGTTAGAATATTTCCATAGAATACCAACTTTGGAGAGGAAAATTTAATAATGCTAAGTTTGTTAATGAAATTACTGGGCGACCCTAATGAGCGTAAAGTTAAAAGTATTATGGGGATTATTGACCATATAAACGCCCTTGAACCACAGTTCGCAGCAATGACAGATGAAGAATTGAGAGCCAAAACGGATGAATTTAAAGAGATTCTTTCAAAACGCCCTACATCACAGGATTTTAATACAGATAGAAAATTAGAAAAAGAAGCTTTGGATAAAATTTTGCCGGAAGCTTTTGCGACAGTTCGCGAGGCGGGTAAAAGAGTTTTGAATATGCGTCACTTTGACGTGCAGCTTATCGGCGGATATTTCCTCCATAACGGTCATATCGCAGAAATGAGAACCGGTGAAGGTAAAACCCTTGTTGCAACTTTACCTGCATATCTTAATGCTTTGACAGGCAAAGGGGTTCACGTCATCACGGTTAACGATTACCTTGCAAAACGTGACAGCGAATGGATGGGAAAAATTTACAAGTTTCTCGGACTTTCTGTCGGCGTTATTCTGTCGGGCGGGCGCTCAATGGATGATTTTGCCGCAAAAAAAGCGGCGTATGATTGCGATATTACTTACGGCACAAATAATGAGTTCGGTTTTGATTATCTGAGAGATAATATGGCGCAAAGCCCTGAGGCTCTTGTTCAAAGGCCTTATAATTATGCAATTATAGATGAAGTTGACAGTATTTTGATTGATGAGGCGAGAACTCCTTTGATTATAAGCGGCCGCCTTGAAAAATCCGCAGAATTATATAAAGTTATGGCAAAAATTGCTCCTCAACTTACAAAAGATGTTGATTATGAAGTTGATGAGAAAAACAAAAACGTAATCCTCACGGAAGAAGGTATTGATAAAGCTCAGGCTTTATTACAGATTAAAGATTTGTTTGATATTAATAACCAGTATGCTCATCATCTTTTGCAGGCTTTGAAGGCAAAGGAATTGTTCATAAAAGATACCGATTATGTTGTTAAAAATAACGAAGTAATGATTGTTGATGAGTTTACGGGTCGTATTATGGAAGGCAGACGCTGGTCAGATGGTTTGCACCAGGCTATCGAGGCAAAAGAGGGCGTGCAAATTCAGGATGAAACCCAGACTTTGGCAAGTATTACTTTCCAAAACCTGTTCAGATTGTATCCTAAGTTATCAGGTATGACCGGTACTGCGATGACGGAAGAGGCTGAATTCGGTAAGATTTATAACCTTGAAGTTACGGTTATTCCAACTAACAAACCTGATATCAGAAAAGATTATCACGATGTTATATATAAAACAGAACGTGCCAAATTTAATGCTGTTGTAGATGATATTATTGAACAGCATAAATTGGGACGCCCGGTTCTTGTCGGTACAATCAGTATCGAAAAATCTGAATATGTATCGCATTTACTCTCTCAAAAGGGTATTCCGCATAATGTTTTGAACGCAAAGCATCACGAAAAAGAAGCTTATATTATTGCGCAGGCCGGTCGTGTAGGTGCAGTTACAATAGCAACAAATATGGCAGGCCGCGGTACAGATATCTTGCTTGGCGGTAATGCAGAATATTTGGCTAAAGAAAAATTGGATAATCTCGGGCTTGAGCCGGATACTCCTGAATACGAAGCTAAAAAGGCCGAACTTTTGGAAGAAGCAATGAAAATAACAAAAGAAGAGCACGCAAAAGTTGTAGAAGCTGGCGGCTTGCACGTAATCGGTACTGAAAGACATGAATCCAGACGTATTGATAACCAGCTTCGAGGTCGTGCCGCTCGTCAAGGTGATCCGGGTTCTACAAGATTCTTCCTGTCATTGGAAGATAACCTGATGAGAATATTTGGCGGGGATAAAATTACAAGTCTTATGACTGCTTTGAATGTCGAAGAAGATATGGCTATTGAACATCCGATTATATCCAGACAAATTCAGTCCGCTCAAAAGAAAGTCGAAACATATCATTTCGACATAAGGAAAAATGTCCTTGAATATGATGATGTTATGAATATTCAACGTGAAAAGTTCTATGCCCAAAGAAGAAAAGTGCTTTTCGGCAAGGATTTGAGCGAAGATGTTTATTATATGATTGAAAAAGAGATGGAAAGACTTATCAAAACATATATTTCACCGGAACAAAATCCTGATGAATATGTTTTTGAAGATTTAAATACCATGATAAAAGAACTCCATTCTGTGTTCCCTCAGTTGAGCCATTTTGGAGTATCTGATGTTCAGGGGTTGAGATATGATGCGATATATGATAAGTTTAAGGACTTTGCAGTGCAAGCATATCGTGATCATGAATCAGAAGTTATTGACTTTTATAATGATGTGGTATCACAGTATGATCCGAATTTTATTCCGCAGCAGCCGTTTACAAGCGACAATGTTATAAGAAGCCTTGAAAAAGATATCCTTTTGCGGGTTGTAGATAACAAATGGATTGATCATTTGCACAATATTGATATGCTCCGTGAAGGAATTAATTTAAGAGCATACGGGCAAAAGGATCCATTGCTTGAATACAAACGTGAAGCTTATGAAATGTTTAACAAAATGATGTATGAAATTCAAGCTGATACCGTTAAGCATTTGTTCAGAACAAAATTCGGAATTCAGGTTATGGGCGAAGGGCCGCAGGATATGGCTTAGGCTTTTTTGCAAAATTTCCTGTATTTCGGACAGTAATATGTATTTTCTAAATACATTGGAATGCTTATGTTTGGAATATTGTATTTAGGATCACCGGTTTTGATATATTTGTCAGCATTTGCTATTGCCCATTTATATTGAGAATTAAATCCCATTTTTCTGTATGCGATAACCGGCATATTATCTTTTTCATAAGTAATATTTTTGGCGATAAGGTGAACTTTGCCTTTAAAGCCTTGTCGTATACTTTCATGTCTGGCCAGGTTTATTAATGTTTTGCCTATTCCCTGACGTTTTACTTTTGCACGCAGAGAGCTTATAAAGTATGAAAAATATCCAATTTCGTTTGGATAATATGTGCGTTTGTCATCTACATATTCTGCTCTTGCACACATTTCACCGAGGTACTCACCGGTTTTTGTTGAAAATAATCTGTAGATATCTCGTTTTCTGTTTTTATAAATGAGATATTCCGGAATTTTTCGGGGACGAATTGTAAGTATATTATTTATACTCATGTTCCTAAGCCTTTGTATCTATTTTATTCTGCGGTTTGTGTTTTTTATTCTCCATTCCGAGAGCTCTGAGGCAAGGATGAATTATGACATGGCTTACTTGCGGTGCTAATATTGCAAGCCCCAATACTGAACCTAAAATGTTACCCGCTTCAATTGTGCCTTTTATTCTGTTGAATAGTTCCGGTTCTTCTTTTGTTTTAAGTTCTGTTTGCAGTTCTTTGTTAAACAGGTGATTTATCTTATTGTTATGTTTTCTGTCTGATTCAAAAGGTTTTTCTGCATATTTCCTATATCTGTAGTAGTCATTTGCATTTTTGAATTTTGCAAAATCTTTTGCATGTTCTTTAAAGAGTTTTGGTCCAAGCTTAAAAGCTCCTTCTTTAAAAAGCGGAACAACAAGAGTGGCGTATAATAAAAGACATGTTGCCTGGTATAAAAATTCTTTTGCCGCAGCATATTTTTTTGTATCAGGATCTATATTGTTATCTATAAGGATAAACCCCGGTCGTCCTATGGCTTTCATTGTTGTTTCTACCGTTACCTGTGTGCTTGCACTTTGTGCCATTGTAGTAAGAGGAGATGAAGTTATAATTTTACTTACTAAATCAATCATACTCCACCTACTTTCAGTTGTGGTCGGATTTGTGTATTATATACAGGCTTTACTAATCTTTTCCCTGTGAATGTGCTCATATCAGGTTTTTTAAGTAACGGATTGTGTAAGATAAGCTGTGGATCAAGATTTTCAGCTGGAGATTTTGGTTTGTTGTTTGGCAAAAGTTTATCCATAATAGGTTTAATTGCAATAGAACATAGCCCCGGAATAACGAATAGTGCAGCTACGCAGACACCAATAAACATAAAATTTCTTGCAGCGCGTTTGGTAAGACTTTTTTTAACATCTTCCGGAACATTTTTGAATTTTATTTTTTTTGAAAGGTGAGCAGCAAGTTCTCCGCAAGCAAGATATGTAGGAATTGCTATCAGTTCCGTAAGTCCTTCTCTTAGTGCCGTATATTTTTTTGTTTCCGGCTTTTCTGTTTTATCCATCATTGTAAACGTAGGACGGCATATCCCCTTGACCGCCGCAATTAGAATTACGGGGTAGGTCGGTTTGGTGTTTGCACCCAATTTATCACACATATTGCCTAATCTGCTTACAAAACTCATGGTATATATTTTTAAATTTCTAAATAAAATAAATTGCTAGAATGTTACAAATGTTACAAAATTTTGTTTTTTTATTCTAATACAAAAAAATAAAATGAACAATTTAAATTTCTTTTTCGTTATAATAATATAGAGGTTAAAACAATGAAAAAAGATAAATGCACAAAATATGAAGGGTTATTTACTTTTGCAGATGAAAAAGAGTTTTTGTCGCATATTGAATCATGCGAAGATTGCAAGGCTGAACATGAAAAAATGGAAAAAGTTTCAGCGCTTATAAAAGAGGTTGCACCGCAAATTCGACAAAAACGTAGAGATTTTGCCAGAGTAAAATTTGCCTGTGCATCATTTGGTATTGTTTTTTGCCTTTTCACACTCGGGGTAATTAACCTGAACCAGGATGTTCACGACATGATTATGTATGGTCAGACAATGTCAGTTGAAGATTATGGTTTCCCGGTTGATTCGTACGGTTTAATTATGGTGGATTAATGCATTTTAACGAAATAATTAAAGCAAACAAAGAGAATGTAAAAAAAATAATAAGGTTAGTGTCCGGATCCGATAACGAAGATCTGGAGCAGGAAGTGTATTTAAAAGTATGGAAAAATGCTGATAAATACGAAGAAAGAGGTAATATAAAAGGCTGGATTGGTACTATCGCGAAAAATGTTTCAAAAGATTACCTTAAATCAGCTGTAAAAAAACACGAACAATTGATTGCGGAAGATGATACCGCACTGGACATTATTAAAGATAAAAAAGAAACTCCGGAGCTTAAACTTATCAGAAATGACAGACAGGAAAGAATCATTAAAGCAATCAATCGCCTAAAACCAAAATTCAGAGAGGTAGTTATTTACTGTGAAGTCTATGGCTATACTTACGAAGAAGCTGCCAAAAGGTTTAAATGCCCGGTCGGCACAATAAAATCGAGATTGTATAACGCAAAAAAAGACTTAGCAGTGCAGTTAGAAGATTTATTATAAAGAAAGGATGTAATATGAAAAAACTATTGATTTTAGCTGGTGTAGTAGCACTTACAATGTCAACTCAAGCTTTTGCATCTGATACCAGTACTGTAACAACAAAAGAAGCACAACCGGTTCAGCAAGAACAGCAAAGACCTAGCAATTGTCAGTGCCCTAAACAAAAAATGCACAAACCACCTATGGATAAGGCTAAGTTTGAAAAACGCTTAAAGTTAACTGAAGAACAAAAAGCACAAGCAAAAGAAATTCGCGCAAAAGGCCATGAGCAAATGGAACCTATTATGCAAAAAATGAGAGAAACCAGAGCTCAAATGGATGCTGTTCGCAAATCAAAAATAGCGGTTCAGGAACAAGAAGCCCAGCTTGCACAATTACGTAAAGATATGCGTGATTTAAGAAAACAGGCAAATGAAATTCGTATGCAGAATATGAAAGAATTTGAATCAATTCTGACGAAAAAGCAGCTTAAAGAATTAAATAAGATGAAAAAAGAAGGCAGAAAAGCATTTGAAAAAGCACATAAGAAACAAATGTTGAGAATGCCTCCTATGCCTCCGATGGAAGATGGTGAAGTTCCGCCTCCTCCGGCTCCGGTTAAGGAATAATCCACTTCCGATTAAATGGAAAAGCACACCTGAAAAAGGTGTGCTTTTTAATAATTAATAATTAGTGCCTGAGGCACGACACTATAACGCAGCTCATTTTACGTCATTGCTGTATGTCCTTACATAACCCATGATATGTGTATCTATCGAACACATACATAAGTTATGTATTCATTGTTCACTTTTTCTTTTTAATTGCGGTGCAAAAAGAAAAAGTGAACCGAAAAAGAAAAAACACGCAAAAGATTGTTGCGCTGCCTACGGCATCGCTTTGACTAAATGGACGTACGTTTTGTTCGCTTCGCTCACAAAATCTTTTTGGTTTTGCTATTGTGCTTACGCACACGCAAAACTGCTATCTGTTACTCACGTAAGTGAGTCAGGCGAACGTGCACGAAGTGCGATAGTGAGCCCTGAAAGAATTTGAGCTTTGCTCAAATAACATCTTTGCATTGAGCGTCAGCGAAATGCAGGGAACGTTTGCATTAAAAAGGTACCGATAATATGGGTTATGTATTCGCCTACACTTTTATTATTGACAAAGTCAATATTATTATGCAGATAATCTGCTATATTTTTTTGAATCAGTTTTAATATTTTTCAAATATTCGCTCAATGATTTTGATACCATAAGTGTGCGTTTGATGTTTTCTTTGTCAAGTATTTCAAAGTATTCATCAATTGTAATAACTTCCGGTTCTGAGAAAAATTCTTCCAATGTTGACATAGTGTAATCTTTCATAATTTTTATCCCTTTTTTAATTCCCTTACATATATATAAAGTATTTTTAGGTATAAAAATTGCCTATTTTTTATATAAAATTTATATTTATTTAATTTTCTTTAAGGAAGATAAGAAGTTATTATGTTCAACATCCCCTTCAACTTTAGTAAGGAATATCTGAGCATCTTTGTCATCAGCTTCAATTGGCGGAATTTGCTCCAGTTCAGCTGCATAGTAGTTGGCATCATTATTGCTGCTCATAGACATCCTGTTGGCAAGGCTGTTTAGCGATATGTTTCTTAAAGCGCCTGCAAATCCTTTCTTATAACTGCTGAATTTTGTATAAATCCTTAATGAAGCATCCTTTGCTTCGAGGTCATACCTGCCTGCTATATATGAACTTAGTTGTGGTGATGATGATTTAATTTTCATCATTTCGATTACGTTATCTTTTAATATTATTTCGCCGTTTATTTTATCAAAGTTACCTTCCGGAATATTTACCAGGTCAGAGAATGTTGATGGGCTAATCATTGTAAGAGGATTTCTGAATAATGCTGCAACTTTCATTATATATTCAACCAACCCTACTTTTTGGATTGTTCCGTTTTTGATTAGGAATCTAATTGAACCGTCAAGTTTTAGCGAATTATCTGTGCTAATATCAATTAAACCGCTTGCTTTTCCGGAAATTTCGCGCTTCAAATTCAGTAAGGATGACGCAATTTTATCGCTGTCAACGTTAACAACACCCAATCTTAGATTATATTTACTCTTTTTAAGATCACAGTTAACTTTAACTGAAGAATAGCCTTCCGCTATATCAAATTTGTTTGAATCAAGATTTAATATGCTGTTTTTATCCAGGCTCATTGTGGCGTTAAGATTGCCGAAATTAATGTCTTTATAGACTCCCTTTTTAAGGGCAAAATTACATCTTTCAATTATTAAATTTCCGATGTCAAAATCCGTAGAACCTTCGCCCATATCTACGTTTTCCGTATCGTATGAAACTGCAATTTCATTAGTTTGCTGCGGACTGTTTTGAGCTGTTATTGCTTTATAAACATCTAAATAATCCAGTGATAAATTTACATCTTTAATAACTATAGGGAATTTTATTGCGTTTACAATATTCCCGGTAAATTCATAGTTAGAACGTTTATATTTGCCAAAAGCGTTTAAATGAATTAAGCCGTTATTTGTGCTAAATTCCCCTGATTTCAGAAATATTCTCTGGGACGGAATAATTATTTTTTCAGCTTTCATATTTCCGTCAAGAATAGGATATGCGCCGGTATTGTCAACGCTCATTGTTCCTGCAATTGTTCCTTTTCTAAAGAATCGCTGTTTCAAAATTGCATTCAAAAATTCACTTGGCAGCGGATCCGGAATTTCAAAGCCGACTTTGTTTACATAATTGTTTTTTGCTACATCTATTTGACCATTAAGTGTGAATATTGGACGGCGCGCATCACGTTCTGCATTTTTGGATTCCATATAGTATTTAATGGAATTTATGTCGAGCATCATATCTTCAAAGTGTAAATCTGCCGTAAGAGCTCTGGTTGCCTTTGAAAATGGTAGTGGCTCTCCGCCTATAGTAATATTTTTTTCCCGCGGAAGGATAAAAACTCCTTTTAAATCAATGATATTATTTTTGGATTTTAAATTAATTGCAGCATCGGCATTTCCGGTGAGTTCAATCGGATAGTTTACCATTGCTGAAATATGCTGCTTAAAGAAATCATTAGTTGCAACTGCATGTCCTTTTATATCCGTGTCGATTGACTTTAGATAATCTTTTACCGTACCTTCCAATTTGAATTTATTGACAGATCTGTTATCGTATATTCCTTCAAATCCTGTGAGGGTCATATCTTTTGCATTAAGAGCAATATGCCCCTTTTGCAGCGTTATAGGAATATTATCAACAGGAATGACTTTGAATGCGATGTTTTTTAAATCAACGCTGCCATTCATGCTATTGTTGGTAAGTTTTATATTAAAATCAAATTTGCCTTTTATATCCGCAAAATATTGAAGGATTTCGTCAAGATTATTAGCTACAATTTGTGTTTGTAAAAGTGTAATGACGTTTTGAACTTCAAAATCTTTTGTGAATACCTCAAAATTAAATGTCTTATCTTTGTGAGCATCTGCATTAAAGAACATTTTTGAATTATTTATTATAAGCGGGCAATTGTCGACATAAATGGCTTTATTTTCTATATATATTTTGTCATCATCCTTGATTGCCAAAAGAACTTTTTTATTTCCTTTTGTGATTTCCGTGTCAAAATTAAACCGCACAAATCTTCTTGTTTTGATTGCGTTATTGATACCTATATGCTCGCCGTGTATTTTTAGATGAGTATCAGGTTCCATTGTGTATAAGAACAAACATTCTCTGACCCCAAGCAAAGAATCAAATAAATCTATTGTCCATTCGCTTTTTTGTTTAGGTTTTTCTTCTTTTTGCTGTGGAACAAGCGTCATTAATCCGTCAATATCTGCAAAAATTGCTTCAGCGGTAAGCTTGTTAACAACAACTGTTTTTTTTAGAATTTCCGCAAATGAAAATTCTGAGTTGAAATTTTTGACAGCAAGCAAGTTTTTGCTGTTTTTTGATACTACAAGATTTTTAACCTTAAAGCCTATTACAGGTGACATTGCCGTTTTTAAAACGGGTTCCTGAACTTTCAAATCTATATCCGCAAATTTTTTCGCGCAGGTTTGAGCATAATTGATAACTTTAGTATTAGAAACTGCGTATGGCAGGACTTTAAGATAAAAAACAAACGGAATACTAACCAAAATCCCTGCAGTAACCGTCAATCCTGCGATTAATTTTAGAGCCTTTACATTTTTCATAACCATCACAAATATTATAGCACAGAAAATATTTTTTATGTTAATATATTGATATGAAAAAAGTTTTAATTGTTTTGGTTTTAATTTTATCTCTGCAGGGTGTTGGTTATGCTATAGATGAGCCTGCAGCTCAGGTGCCGGCATTAAGGGTGTCGGATGTTACGGCTTTTAGTAATGAAGAAAGTCTGTGGGGGCTCAAAGATAAGAATGGCAACGTAATTGTTGAACCTGAATATTTAAAGCTTATAAGAGTCGGGGATTACTCTTGGATTATTCAAAAAAAGAATAGGTTCGGTCTTATGGATAGTTCCGGAAATTTTTTGGTTAAACCTAAATACAGGCATGTTGACAGAATTCTTGGGAAATATGTAAAAATTGGAAATGATAATGATTTCGCACTTTACGATGAATATGGCAATATGATTCTTCCGCATGAATATACCTCTATTGATTTGTTATTTGGCGGAATGTTTTTGACGTACAAAAATTATAAGTACGGAGTTGTGGATTTTAACGGTAAAGAGTTAATTGCAAATGTCTGTGATGATATTTATATGCCAAAACCTAATATAATGCGTGTAAAATATAATGGTGAATGGTATGAAATTGAACAGGTTAATGCTGATACATTAACTTTGCCTGAGGATGTTGCTCATATTAAGGAAAATGAAAACTTTAAAGTTACTAATCTTATAGTTAATACCGGTGTTAGTGCAGGATATTCCGTTTTAACTTTTTCGGATTATTTTATAAAGGTATTTTCTTCAATATCACCGGCACATGAAGCTACTATTGATGATCTGATGCTTTCCAGAGGTGCTGATACTGTTTCAATATTGATGAAATTTGGCTGGCTGCCTATGTATCCGGTTACATTTGTTCGTAAATATTATGAAAATATCAGAAATCCTTTAAACGGGCCTTTATCTGATGTAAGAGAAGATTTGAAAAAACAAATTAAATAAAAATCTCATACATCATAACGGCACACGATACACTCAAGTTCAACGATTCTACGGTTTCTGCCATCTCAATTTTCACTGAATCCGTAGAGTAATTTATAAGCTCTTGGCTTAATCCGTCGGCTTCCGAACCGAACATCAAAAGAATTTTTTCTTTAGGTCTAAATTTTTTCAAAAGATTTTCTGTTCGAGGAAGGGTTGCAACCCTTTGAAAATCATCGAAGTTGCTGCCTAATTTGTCCATATATACAACAGGAATTTTCCACAAATTTCCGACCGCGGAGCGAACACATTTCGGACTGTATAAGTCTGCACAATTCCCGTAAAGAATAACTCCGTCAGCATCGAAAGCAACTGCTGAGCGCAAAATTGTACCGAGATTTCCCAAATCTCTGATGTTTTCAAGCAAAATAACTTTTTTTGAATTCTTTAAATCAGATATATCAAAATATTTTTGTACGCCAACGCCGACGGCTTCCGGCGGGGTGTCTGTTGTTGAAATTTTTTTCAATACCGCTTCGTTTGCTATAATTAGTTTATCTTTCAAAAAAGAGTATTTATCTTTTTTCTCTTTCAGAACAAAAACATATTTAATTTCTATTCCGGCATCAAATGCTTCTTTAAGCGCTTTAAAGCCTTCCAGAAGAAATTTGTTTTCACTGTCGCGGTATTTTTTTTGCTGTAATTTGACAGTTTCTTTTACTAGTTGATTATTAACTGATGTAATCTCCTGCATTAAATCACCTCAAAATCTTTCAGCCATTCTTTTTCCTGCTCGCTTAGCAGGTCATAGTTTATCAACTTCTTTTCATAATTCATATGAACAAAAGAATGTATTTTCCCGTCTTTACGGTAACAGGAGTTTTCAAGTCTTACTCCGAAAAAATCTTTATTATAAAGTCCGGGTTCAATTGTGAAGCACATGTTCTCTTCTATCTCTACCTTCGCCAGTTCATTACAGCTTAAATTCGGCGGGTATTCATGCACGCTGACTCCTATTCCATGGCCGAGTCCGTGGTTAAAAATAAAACCGTCAATTTTATTTTCATCAAAAATCTTTCTTGCTTTGGCATCAATTTCAAATCCGTTTGTCGGAGATGAATTAAAAGAATTTAGGAAAACTTTTAAAACGGTTGTATAAACTTTACGCTGGAGTTCTGTCGGGCTGCCTTTAACAAAAACTCTTGTTATATCGGTTGCAAGTCCGCCCTCATAATACGCGCCGCAATCTATAAGAACAAGGCTGCCATCGGTAAGGATTTCATCTTTTGAACATTTTGAATAATGCGCAAGCGCCGAGTTTTTATCCTTGGCCACAATTGATTTAAAGCTTAAGCCTTTTGCGCCGAAATGTATAAATTCTTTTTCTAATTGTTCAGCGATATCCCATTCAGAAATATTATCATTATTTTCTATATAATCTCTTATTGCACGAACCGCCATATCTGTTTTTTTGAATGCTTCAATATAATGGTTAATTTCATCATCTGTTTTAATCGCTTTCATCCATGTAACCGGAGATTTATCAAAGAATGCCGCCTTATTTCCGACAAGCTGAAAATCTCGTCCGTTTATCGTTGATTTATCGACGTAAATTTTTCCCCCGATTTGCGCAATAGCTGATTTGTATTCCTCAAATTCATTTCTTGAAAATAGTCGTGCATTATCAGTCGTAATAAGGGCTCTTTTCATTATTTTACTTGAATAAGGTGTGGTAAAATCTCTTAAATTGAAAAGATAAGAAACTTCCTCTAAATTTGTCACAAGAACCGCATCGTCTTTTCCGATTTTTGAGCGGAGAAATTTAAATTTTTCTTCGCTGCTTTTTCCTGTGTACAAAGCTTCGACAATATTTTCTTTTGGCTCTTCAAAAGGTTTTTCTATGGGATCGAAATCAAGAAGCTGCACGTCAAAATACTTTTGAAATTCTTCGATTCTTTTTTGTGAGTTTTTTGAAGCAACTAACCCTAGAACGGATTTTTCAGGGAAAAGTTTCTTTAAACCGGAAAGTATAGTTTCTCCCGTTTGCAGTTTGACTACGGTTACAAGTTTGGGATTAACTTCGTTATCGGCTTGAATATGGTATCTTCCGTCAACAAAAAGATAAATTTTGTCTGCAGTTACTACGGCATCACCGGTTGAGCCTGAAAATCCTGTTAAAATATATCTGGAATTTTCTTCCAAACGATTATACTCCACCAAAAATTCGTTGGTGGAGTTAACCAGTAATGCGTCAAGATTGTTGTCTTTCAAAAATGTGCGGATATTTTCAATCATTAATTTTTTCCTGTCAACAAAATTAAGTGCCAGCCGAATTGAGTTTCAACAGGTTCTGACATTTCTCCGACTTCAAGAGCGAAAGCAGCATCTTCAAAAGGCTTTACCATCATACCTTTGCCAAAAAATCCTAAATCACCGCCTGCAGCTCCGGACGGGCAAAGCGAATATTCAGCGGCTATATCTGCAAAATCTTTTCCGCCTTTAATTTCGTCATATAACTTTTTTGCTTCTTCTTCTGTTTTCACTAAAATGTGGCTTGCACGAACTTCTGTTGTCATAAATTTCTCCTTAATATATTATCCTTTTGCATTATAGCATAAAACAAAAACTATACTAAGATTATATACAAAGCAAAAACCTTGTCCATGGAGGCGAACAAGGCGATATATCAAACGTGAAAACCATTAAGAAGATTTGTGCTATTTTTGAAAAGAGCAAGCTCATCATATTTTCAACCAAACCCGCTCAAAGAAAAATCTTGTCGCAACCCCGAAAAAAGTGCCTGGATATGATAAGCTTGTATATATAATATAACGCTTTTTTCAGCTATTTTCACCCCTCTGGAGAATGGATTTTTACTGAGCTTTTCTAATCCTTTAGAGTTAGTGTTCTGTAATAAAATTTCTTTATCTGTCAGCTTGACTACGTAATGTATTCTTTGTATTCTGTTATATGCAGAGCGATTAGGAGAAAGATGTTAATGGAAGAAAATAATAATGTTATGAAAAAGTTTACAACAGCTCAATTTTTAAATTTTTGTTTGGGGTTTTTTGGTTTACAGTTTGCTTGGCAGATGAGAATTATTCTGTCCGGGCCTGTTACTGAAAGCTTGGGCGCATCACCGTTTTTATATGGGTTGATATGGCTTGCCGGACCGTTTACCGGAATGGTAGTTCAGCCTCTTGTCGGTGCTTTAAGTGATAAAACAAAATCCCCATTCGGAAGAAGAAGACCGTATTTACTTGCAGGTGCCCTGATTGCTGCTGTTGCATTATGGATTTTTCCTAACTCCGCAGGAATCGCAAATTGGCTGCAAAATATAACCGGAACAACATTGCCGGCATTGACTGCGTTATTTATTGCAGCCATTATGATTTGGGTTATAGATGCATGTATAAATATCGCTCAAGGGCCTTACAGAGCTTTGATTCCTGATGTCGTTCCGCAGGAGCAGCATTCACTTGCCAATTCTTATATCAGTCTTGCAATAGGACTTGGTTCTGTTTTTGCGGCTGCGACTGCTCCGTTTTTGAAATGGGCTTTTGATTATCAAATGTCTATTACGGCTCAGTTTATAATGGCGGCTTTGGCTTTTTCTCTTGGTATGATTTGGACTTGTTTAACCATAAAAGAGCATTCAACACAAACCGTTGAAACGGATAAACAGGACGATAACAAACCGCAAACTTCTTTTTGGCAGTCTTTAAAGGACTTTTTTGCTTTATCTCCGGAAGTTTCAAAAATTTGTCTAATGCAGTTTTTTACCTGGATTGGCACAATGTGTATGATGATATTTTTCACCCAGTATGCAGTTCACACGGTGTTCAATGTGCCGGATTTAACAACTGTAGATGGTATTAGTGCAAAGTTATATGAAAATGTATCTCTTAACGGAACAAACTTTTCTTCTGTTTGTTTTGCAATTTTTAATTTTGTTTGCTTTATTGTTGCGATACCAATCGGAATTTTATCCGCTAAATTCGGCAATAAAAAAGTTCACATTATCTCTTTAATATCAATGGTAATAGCATATTTGGGAATGGCATTTTCGCATAACCTCTATGTTGTAGCCGGAATGATGGGACTTGCGGGTATTGGCTGGGCAAGTATTTGTGCGCTTCCTTTTGCTATGCTTTCGCAATTCATAAAACCCGGTACGGAAGGTTCTGTTATGGGAATTTTCAACATATTTATTGCCGGGCCTCAGGTTTTTGTATGTACTATAGTTGCGTGGATTATCTCAAAATGCGAATTTGCAGTTGAAGGCGGTTTGGTAAACTATCACTGGGAATATACATTTTTTATCGGAGCTTTAAGTTTGGCTCTTGCCGCTATTGTTGCAAACAGTGTTAAGGTTAAATAATTATGGAAAATGAACAAAAACAAAAGAAAAGAATTTTATTGGCATATCCTCCTTCTCCTGTTATGAACAGAGAGGACAGATGCCAGCAGCCGACAAAAGAACTGCTTGTAATTCCTCCTTTGCCGCCTAGTGATTTGATGTATCTTGCGGCGGTTGCGGAAGAAGCTGGTTTTGAGGCGAAAATCACGGATTACAGCCTTGGCGGAGATTTTGAAGCTGATTTGAAAGAGTTTAAGCCTGATTATTTGCTTATTAACGTGGCAACTCCTACGTTTAAGAGTGATTTAAATGCTCTTACAATTGCCAAAGAAATCTGCCTGGATGTAGTAACCATTGCAAAAGGGGCGGCCTTTTTGACTATTGCATTTGAGGTAATGTATTTTGCAAAAGATTTGGATATCATAATTTATGGAGAAGCCGAAGGTACATTAAAAGATATTTTGTCCGGAAAATCTTACGGTAATATTCCGGGAATTTATTACAGAGATGATTTGCGTGTGAAGTTTACCGGACAGCGTCCTTTTATTGAGGATTTGGACTCACTTCCATTCCCGGCAAGACATCTTGTTGATAACAATATTTACAGACGCCCTGATACCGGAGAAGTTCAGGCTGTTATTAAAGTTTCCAGAGGATGCCCTTTCCACTGCTTTTTCTGTTTGGCAACACCTGTTGCGGGAGCAAAAGTCAGAAAAAGATCTCCGGAAAATATCCTCGGAGAAATTAAAGAATGTGTTAATACCTACGGCATAACAAACTTCTTGTTCTGGTCTGATATCTTTAATATAGATAAAGATTGGGTAATGCGTTTATGTCAGCTTATAATTGACAGCGGGCTTAATATTACCTGGTCAGCAAATACAAGAGCTGATACCGCAGATGAAGAGATGGCAGAAATGATGTATAAAGCCGGATGCCGTCTTGTCAGTATAGGGGTTGAAAGCGGTTCGCAGGAAATGCTCGATAAAATCGGCAAGAAAATTACGCTTGATGATGTCAGATTGACTGTTCGTATATTTAAGAAATTCGGGATTAAAATATATAACTATTTTGTTATAGGTTTACCTTGGGAAACAGCTGAAACTGTAGAAGATACTATTGATTTTGCGATAGAGCTGGATAGTGATTTCATAAGTTTTTATACCGCGACTCCGCTTCCGGGAACTAAATTTTACGACTATGCAAAAGAACATAATTTGATAGATTCTGATACTTCGTTTAAGAGTGCGTATTTTTATCCGTCTGTGAATACTCACTCTCTTACTAAAGATCAAATATTTAAACTTCATAAACGCGCAATCAGAAAATTTTATCTGCGGCCTTCGTATATTCTTAAAATGCTTACTAAAATTCGCTCGTTTACGGAATTTAAAAACTACTTTAAGGCCGGCATGAATTTACTGTTAAGACGTTAAGCATAGAAATCTATAATATCAGCTATATAAAGGATTTATTATATAAGAATAAGCGTTATGATTATCCGGTTACATAGTGATTGGAGGGTTTTATGAGTAACGACATTAATGGTCTTAATTTAGACAACGGGCCTGAGTTTGATTTTGATCCAAGTGAAAGCATATGGAAAATCGATGGTCCTATTGGCAGAAAGGATTTTATTTGGGCTCAGGTTGCGGTTCTGGCAATTGCACTCCCTGCAATATTGCTGAACCTAATTGGTTTAGCCACTTTCTTGTTCCCGGTAATAATTATTTTGATACTGATTGCTTTATGGCTCTCGTTTGCTGCATTTACTAAGCGTTTTTATGATTTGATGGGCAGCCTGAAATGGAGCGTGATTCTTACAATTTTACTGTTTTTATTAAACGCAGTATTGCCTATAATTAGCTTGGTAATGCTTTTTGTCGGAATATTTATTCCGGGTAAACTAATTAGACCGAAAAATTAATGTATAGATTATAAAATATTCAAATTTGCCCGGTTGAGCTGTTTGTTCTTCCGGGCAAATTTTTTAACTAATATTCATTATTTTCTTTTACAAATATATCAACCCATCTTACAAGTTCTGATATCTCATACGGTTTTGGAAGGTAAAGGTCGGCACCTGCTTTCAATATAGATTCTTTGTCGTGGAATATTGATGTCATTATAAGTTTTGTATTTTTATATTTTTCATTTTCTTTAATTAATTTGCAGGAATCAAGCCCGTTTTGCCCATCTTCTCCTTTTAAATCCATGATTATAACCGCCGGGACTTCATCACTGTCTTTTTGTATTATTTCATACCCCTGAAGCTTTAAAATTGTAGAAAGCAGAATTGAAAGTGCTTCGTCGGGTTCGTTGATTATAATTTTATTATTATAACTTTTTTTGTAAATGGAGTTTTCTCCGGAAAGCTTTGTTCTTTCTATAAGATAATTAGATTTTTTTGTTTGTTTTGCAAGATTATGAATGTTTATCAAATCAGTCATAAGTTCCTGATTATCTTTGTATTTTCTGGTTTTGGAAGTTACAATGCCAATGGTTGTATAAACAAAATCGGAGCGTCTGCCGGCTTCGCTGTCACCCTGCATAATTATAAAACCGCGTTCGTTATCGCGTGTTGAGTAGAACTTTCCGGCAACCATATCGAATGCAAATGTCAGAAAGTTTGCAATTTTTTCGGCTTTTAATTCATCGGTTATAATTAAAAATTCATTGTCTGCAAGGCTGCCCAGATAATCGGTTTCACTTAAAGATGAGGTTATTATTGCAGTGTATGTTTGTATTAATTTATCTGATGCAAGTTTTGTATATGATTCTTTGTAGTTTTTAAAATTTTCGATGCTTATCAACATACAAGCCCAGTTTTGGTCTGTGGAAATTATCCTTTTTGCCGCACGCATAGAGTAATTTTTATTTGGCAAAAGTTTTTTGTTATCCAGATTTGATTCAAACTCGCGGCGCAGGTGCGCTTTTACTCTCATTACAAATTCTTCGGAATTAACAGGCTCGCTTATGAAATCATCGGCACCGTTTTCTAAAACGTTTAATTTGTCTTCAAGCTCGGCGGATTTTGACATCGCAATAATAACCGGCCGCATATTATAAGTAAGTGCTCTTATTTTTTTACAAAAACCGCTTAAATCACCGTCTACACTGTCTGAAATTATAATTAAGTCCGGCTCTTTATCCTGAATAAATTTCATGGCGGATATAATATTCCGGCTGATTATTACGGAGGAATATTCGTTTTCCAAAAGTTTTTTGTACTTTACGGAAAGTTCACGGCGTTTGTCAATAATGAGAGTTACTGTCTGCATTTTTCCTCCGCCTGATGTTCAACACTATACGAAGGTAGTTTGACCTCAAATGTTGTTTCAAATTTTTCATTATTAATTTGTTTTGAGACTACGGAAATTTTTCCATTCATTTTTTCTACTATATTTTTAGTTATATAAAGTCCCAAGCCGCTGCCTTGAACTTTTCTTGTAAGCGGATTGTCAATTCTTGAAAATTTTTGGAAAATAGTTTCGTAATCATTTTCCGGGATGCCAATTCCTTCATCCGTAATTTTAATAGATGCAAATTCACAATTGTCGCAGCCGCAGCTTTCAATTTTAATTGTTGAATTATCGTATGAATATTTTGCGGCATTTTCAATCAGATTCATCATAACCTGCTGAAATTTATCTCTGTCAACAAAAATTTCAGGAGTTTGCGGGTGCATATTTATCTCAAATTTATGATTTGGGTACTGGTTTTTTACTATTTGAACAACAGTATTGATAACAGGTTTGATATCAACTTCTCTATATACCAGATTTTCTTTTGATGATTGAAGTTTTGTCACGGAAAGCATATTTTCCACAAGTGAAATCAGCCGGTTCGACTGTTCCTCAATAATTTTCAGAAACTTTTTTTTACTCTCGTCGTCGAGCTTGTCCCAGGATGCAAGCATAGTCTGCGAAAATCCTCTGATTGATGTCAGCGGAGTTCTAAGCTCGTGGCTCACCGTAGATATAAAATCTTCATAACTCTGTTCGCTCATATAAGGATTATAGCATTATTAGTCGGTTTCTTCAAGATATTATTAATGTAAGGGGATGAGTTCAAAGAGTTACGATGCTTTAATCGGGATGATTTTTGCAATATCGTCAGCAATATTACGTTTAGCAATCCGCAGTTCGTAATCTTCCTGATAACGTAAAAAATACCCTTGTGTAAGCCCAAAATATTTAGTCAAACGTAAATCTGTGTCAGCGGTAATTCTTCTTTGCCCTTTGACTATTTGATGAATTCTGTTTGGAGGTACAAAAATTGCAGCAGCAAGTGCATTCTGTGTAATTCCGAATGCGTCAATAAATTCTTCTTTAAGCATTTCGCCGACAGTTGTAAGTTCAATAAGTTCTGCCATAATTTTGACCTCCTTACTTATATTATGTAGTACGTACTACGTAAAATCAACCCCCCTTAAGTATTATTTTTACACTCCTTAAAAATTAATGATAGTCAACAATTTCGACATCAAATGCGTGATTGTCTAACCAGCGGAAACAAATCCTATATTGGTCGTTTATTCGGATGGAATATTGTCCCTGTCTGTCACCTGATAGGGTTTCCAGTCTGTTACTCGGCGGTATTTTTAGGTCATCTACAGTGTTGGATGCATTCAGCATTCTTAATTTTTGCAAAGCACGCTTTTGAATATCATGGGGAATTTTCTTTGAAAAATGCTCGTTCCATATCTTCTCAGTTTCTTTGCATTTGAAGCTCTTTATCATATAAGGATTATAGCATTAAAAAGCAAAAATTGCTGCTTTTGCTTGGGGTAAAACTAATGTTGTTTAAAAAATTTTTAACTCAAAAAATCGAAGAGCTTTGCCGTTGACGGCAAGCATTCTTCACAGCGGGATTTTATCCCGCTTTTTCATTATTTTAATTTGCTTAAAGCATTTATAATTGTTTGCAAAAAATCCAGTTCTTTAGGTGTAAGATTTTTGACTTCAACTATAATTTTTTCCAGTGTTTTATCAGAAGAATTGAAAGCGAACAAATCCTGAACCTCTACGTTTAAGGCATCTGCAATTTTTACAAGATTTTTGGGAGAAGGAAAGTGTGTCCCGTTCTCCATCTTGCAAAAATGTTGAGGATCAAGATCTATCATTTCGGACAGTTTTTCCTGCGTGAGGTTCTGGCTTTTTCTGATTAACCGAACTCTTTGTCCGAATTGCTTCTTTAGTTGTTCTTCTTTCATAATACCTCTTTATTTTACCTATTTTACACGCGGGCAAATAATGTTAATATTCGCCAATTTATTATTGACAAATATGTTAATTTATGACATGAATAAGTAAAGAAATTGATGTGATTTATCACATATTGTTAGATAAAGTCGAATAAATGGACCATATGAACAATCCGAAAATATCTGTAATAATCCCAGTTTACAATGTAGAAAAATATCTTGCGCAATGTCTGGATAGTGTTGTAAACCAGACGTTTAAAGATATAGAGATAATTTGTGTAAACGACGGGTCGACGGATGGGTCGGAACAAATTTTAAATGAATTTGCAAATAACGATACCCGGATACATGTTATAACTCAGGAAAACAGCGGCCCGGGGACTGCGAGAAATAAAGGACTTTTAAATGCAACCGGTGAATATATTTATTTTATTGATTCAGATGATTACCTATGCAGTACGGCTTT
Organism: Candidatus Gastranaerophilales bacterium; assembly: GCA_944324365.1. GTDB lineage: Bacteria > Cyanobacteriota > Vampirovibrionia > Gastranaerophilales > Gastranaerophilaceae > UBA1221. The sequence goes on along the minus strand of CALUWA010000022.1, from coordinate 7,711 downwards.
AGAGGATATGTTTGAACAATGTGTAAAATATAATTTAGATGTTTGTATTTGCCGAGGACGGAACTATAATGTCAAAACCGGAAAATGCAGTGATATTCCTGATTGTATTAATACAAGACTTTTACCTGACAAGGTCTTTTTTAGCAATTTAGATATTTCGGATTATATTTTTCAATTTTGTGTAGGGTGGCCTTGGGATAAATTGTTTAAACGAAAACTTTTGGTTGACAACGAAATAGTATTTCCAAATTTATCAAATTCCGAGGATACTTTTTTTGTGTATAAATCATTAATTTCTGCTGAAAGAATTTCTTGTATTGATAAAATTTTAATTACCCACCGGATAGGATTATCAGGTTCTGTCTCTTCAAGCCGGGTATCGGCACCTGATGCTTTTATTACTTCTATGGAGTTGTTACGTCAGGAATTACTTGGTAATAAAAAATTTAAAATATTTGAAAAAAGTTTTGTTAATTATTTTCTTACTTTTTCATATTGGCATCTGCAAACTATTCCTGAAAATTATAGGGATGAATTATTTCAAAAGATAAGAACTTATCTTGAAGGTTTGAACTATTTGTACGGTAAGGAAGAAATGATATTATGTAATGCTTATCTGACAAATAATAATTGGAGTACTTGCAGGAAAATAGCACATAAAGAAATGCAATTATATGACAATATTCTGCAGAAAATCTTTTCATTGAAAAATTCAATAGATAAATCTCATAAGGTATGTACAATATTAGGCCTAAAACTAAAGATAAGGAGAGCAAATGGTTAGTAATACCCCGGCGGTATCGATAGTAATACCGACATATAATGTAGAAAAATATATAAGACAATGTATGGAATCTGTTATAACCCAGACATTGGAGGACATCGAAATAATCTGTATTGATGACGGCTCAACGGACAAATCCGGCAAGATACTGGATGAATATGCTTCAAAAGATAAACGAATAAGAGTAATTCATAAAGAAAATACCGGCTACGGTCATTCAATGAATTTAGGCATAAGTCTTTCGCATGGAAAATATATCGGGATAGTTGAGCCCGATGATTTTATAAAGCCAAATATGTATCGGGTTTTATATGAAACTGCCGAAAAATACAAAGTAGATTTTGTGAAGTCTGACTCGTTTCAGGTTTTTGGTAAAAATCTTGTATATGCTTCATTAACCCAAAACGAAAAATATTATAACAAGGTGTTATCTCCGTTAAACAGTCCGGAGATATTTAAATTTCTGATGTTCAACTGGAGCGGAATATATAACCGTGAATTTATTGAAAAAAACAAAATAATGCATAATGAAACCCCGGGAGCCTCATATCAAGATAACGGCTTCCATTTCCAGGTGTTTTCGCTTGCTAAAAGCTGTTATTTTATAAACGAGGCGTATTACTGCTACAGAATGGACAATATGTCGTCATCTGTACATAACAAGTCAAAAATGTCTATGGCAAAGACTGAATGTGATTATATAAAGAGATTTATGGAATCTAATAAAGAGGTGATTGAACACTATATTCAGGCTTATTATTACCGAAAATATGATACTTTCATCTTTACATATTACCGTCTGGATAAAAAATTAAAAAAAGAATTTTTAAAAATTTTTGCAGAAGAATTCTCAAAACCATTTAATAACGGAGAAATAGATAAAGAATATCTTGGCGAAAAGAATTACAAGAATTTGTACCTTATAATAAACGACCCTGAAAAATTTTGGCGCAAAACAATGCATATAAATTCATTTTTGGAGAATGTAATATCCTTCAAAAATATAAATAACCATAAAGTAGTAACTTTGCTGGGAGTAAAACTTAAGGTTCGTAGAAAATAGATTTTAACTCAAAAAATCGAAGATTTCCGCATTGCGCGGAACATTCTTCACAGCGGGAACTCTTTCCCGCTTTTTCTTTTTTACACAAAAAAAAGCCGTCTTTTTCAGAACGGCTACCAGACTTGGGGAGGAGGTATGAAAAACTTAGCGTTTCTCATATCTTATATATTAATTTACGGTTTTGATTTTCTAATCTTTAGCTTTTTGTATTAATCTCATCTATTTGATGTAGTTTTATACTTCAAACAGTTTTCTAAGCCTTTTCATGATATCTTCTTCGTCAAGCTCGTGGGTTTCTTTGTTTAAATCAATTGCCATTTGATAGTAATTTGCGGCATCGTTTGTGAAACCCATTTCCTGGCTGGCACGTCCTGCGTTAAAATATGCAAGTGTGTAATTCGGATCTAGTGAAATTGCTTCTTCAAAATATTCTAATGCTTCCTCCGCATCATATAACCCGTCGAGGTATAAAATCCCGAGGTTATTTTGGGCATAGGCATTTTCAGGATTAAGTTCAATAGCTTTGTGATATGCAACAAGGGCTTCTTCTACATAATCCTTTTCATATAAAGCTATCCCGGCCTTTGAATATGCTCTGTAATTTTCGGGATCCACGAGTATTGCATCGCAGTATGCTTTTATAGCTTTGTCCAAATCATATTCGGCCATATGCGTATCTCCGAGTGCTATATACAAATCATAGTTGTCAGGGCTTAGGATAATTCCAGCTTGATATGTTGCAACGGCTGCCTCAATATTCCCCTTGGATTCTGCATAAATCGAGCCGAGTGCTTGGCATACAATAGATGTCCATTCGTTATCCGGATTTAGGGCAATAGCTTTTTGGTAGTGTTCAATTGCTTCATCATACAATTGTGCACGCGAGTAGGCATATGCCAGGGAATTGTTATAATACGGATTTTCTGGCTCCCTTTCGTATGCAAGTTTGAAGGCGCTTATTGAATTGATTTTGTCCTCTCTTCTTAAGTACAAATGTCCGAGTTCATAGTAAATTGCCGCGGTATCTGTATCAAATTCCAGAAGTTTTTCGTAACATTCGATTGTTTCTGTGGTGTTTTCCGGAAAATAAGTCTGTAACACAGTTGCCAACTTCACCAAAACTTCACGATTGAGCGGATTTGATTCAAGAACCTTTCTGTAACAATCTGCGCATAAGTCTATTTGATTATTCTTCAATGCAATATCGCCCATTTTATCGTAGAAAAGCTGGGCATGATTTGTATCTGTTACAGCCTGCCGGTAAAGGTTTTCTGCTTTATCATACATTTTAAATTTTTCAAGGAAATTCCCTACTGTATTGTATGTAAAGACAGAAAAATCGTCTGCCATGCGTTTGTAGAACATTTTTAAGCATGGTCTGTCCCATGCCAGCATTATGCTGCCGGACAGGAAGTAATATAAAAATCTTATATAGTCATTTGCAGTGCCTTCACTTGAATTAATTTTTTGCAGAATTGCCTGCGACATGACAAGTCTTGGACGTGCCGATTTGAGTTTCCCTGTTTTTATTGCGGATTTAAATTCTTCAACTGCTTCAGGGTAATTTTCCGCCATCTGCATAAAAAATCCGGCATACAAATGGGCATTCATATTGTCAGGTGCAAGTGATACAGCGGTTTTGCATTGATCTATTGCGGCATGAATACTTATCTGGCCTTGTTCCCACATTAAAGTCGCAAGGCGGTAATATGTTTCCGGGATAGTCGGATCGTATTTGACCGCATCTATATAATGGTTTATTGCATCCTGCAAATCCGTATTGTCTTTTTTTATGAGATATTTTTCATGACAAATTCTTGCTTGTTCAAGAAATTTGCGTGCTTTTTCTGTTTTCTCGCTGCTATTTAATTGTGCAGGCTGTATCAAAATTTGTTCTGACATTTATGAGCTCCAAATAAAATGTGTATAAATCCTTTTTCGACCGAATATTTTTCAAACTTTACTTATTGCACAAAATATCCTCTAAATGTATTAGATGGCAGGATGATTTATTTTTGTAACTTTTTTTTAATATGGCGCAATTCTTCTCAAAAAATTTTCTTTATATAAATATACAGGGGAAATAAAGAAATCTAAGGGGTTATTAATTTGGACAGCTTAAGTTTTGACAGACATATAAAGCAGTTTAGTGTGGATATGAGTAAATCTTACTTTACACCTGCTTTTGGGGCGTTGACAGCAATGCCTGCCAAATCTTTTCATACTTATTCCTATGAGCCGCTGTTTAGTTTTTCTCCTTCTTACGGCGGTATAAATTCTCCGGCTTTATTTGACAGTAATATGTATTTTAATAATTTTACTTTGTCTTCAATGCCGGTGATGCAGCCTATGATGGATTTCTCATCATTTCTTCCTGATTTTTCAAGTTTTGTAATGCCGACTTTCGTCATGCCGACTTTTACTCTTCCAAAACTGACTTTGCCAAAAATAACAACTAAAAAGAAATCCTCTCTTGATTTGTCAAATTACAAGTTTGACACGTCAGTTAAGTTCAAATCTCTAAAAGAGGCCGGTTATAACAAGAAATTAGCTAAAAAGCTTGCAAAAGATGTTGCTGCCCATGCAGAAAGCAGTTCTACGGGATATTGTGCAAAATACGTAAGCAATGCAATGGAACGTCTCGGCATCGTCGGCAAGCGCGGTGATGCCTGGGAATTGCGTGACAGTTTGAGAAATAATCCGCACTTTAAGGAAGTTGATGTAAACAGTGTTGATGTAAAAAATCTTCCTGCCGGATGTGTTCTGGTATATCAGCGCGGAGATGCCGGCTACAGTTCAAAATACGGGCATGTCGAAATTACTCTCGGAAACGGCAAGGCCGCAAGCGACTTTATAAATAATAATATTAAAAAATCTTCAAATATGAGTGTATTTGTGCCGGTTAGCGCATAAATACACGGTGAAGAAATTCTTCAACAGAGTTTTCAAGATCAGAAAGGGTTCCATTATTGAATATAATATCATCACATAAAAGTTTTTTTTCATCCTGCGGTATCTGGGCTTTCATTCGAAGCTCGGCATACTCGGGAGTATAGTTATTCCTCAATATTAATCTCTCTTTTCGTGTGAAATCATCCGTATAAATAAGAACAGCTTTATCAAATATATCTCTCATATCAGACTCAAATAAAAGCGGAATGCTAACAAATACAGCATTTTCGCTTTTGTTTTGGTCAAAGAACTGCAAAATATTATCCTTTATCGCCGGATGAATTATGCTCTCAAGCTTTTGTTTTAATGCTGGAGTTGAAAAAACAATTTTACCCAGTTTATCGCGGTCAATTAAACCCTCCGAATTTAAGATATCGTAATCTTTAAAGGCTTCTTTTATTTCCGGCATGGTATCAAGCAGTATATGACCCGTTTTGTCTGTGTCCAAAACTTTATATCCTTTATCTTCAAGGATTTTCTGAACTGTGGATTTGCCGGATGCAATGTTTCCTGTCAATGCAACTTTTATCATGATTTTTTTGCCAATCTGTTTAAGAAATTTCTTAATTCTTTTATTTGGGCAGGCTTTATCGGCTTAAATTCACCGCGTTTCAAACCCGTGAGCTGAATTGTCGCATGCTGAATGCGTTTTAAAGACTTAACTTCATAACCTATATATTCAAACATTTTGCGTATTTGCCGATTTAATCCTTGATATAAGGTTATTTGCATCATTGTATGTTCGTTATCGGCCTCTAAAACTTCTATGTCCGCGTATGCAATTTTTCCGGGTTCAATTTCTACCCCTTTTGCAAGAGTTTCCAGCTGATGAGGATGTAATAAACCGCCTACCTGCACAAGATAAACTTTCGGCACTTTAACCGAAGGATGTGTAAGTTCCTGTATTAAATCCCCGTCATTTGTTAAGATTAAAAGCCCTGTTGAATCCTTATCCAGTCTGCCGACAGGTTTTAACCCTAGTAAACTCTCAGGCAAAAGGTCATATATGGTTTTTCGGCCTTTTTCATCGTCAGCTGTTGTAATATATCCTGCAGGTTTGTAAAATCTGTAATACTGATGCTTAACCGGATGTATAAGTTTTTGGTTTACAAAGACCTTATCTTTATCTTTAACCTGATAGCCAAGCTCTGTTACTTTTTTCCCGTTAACCATAACGCAGCCTTGCTCAATAAGCTCATCGGCTTTTCTGCGTGAGCATAATCCTGAGGATGCTATATATTTATTTAGGCGGGTTGGAGACATCCCAGTGCCTCCTCAAAAGATCTGGCTAAATTCTCCGGCATTCTTCTGTATAACTTTCCTGTTGAATCGGATATTGCAACTACATCAACATCAGCTTCAATATAAGTTTTGCCGGTTTCTTTTGATTTTATGTATTGCTTAAATGTAACAGTAAACCCGTTAAATTTTGTAATCTCTGTTTCAATAACAATTTCGTCATTCAATTTCGCAGACATCTTGTATCTGATGTTTAGATTAACTACCGGAAGAAGTATATCCTGCTTTTTTAATTCAGCTAAATCGTGACCGAACATTTCGCAAAGTTCGACTCTTCCTCTTTCAAGCCATCTTAAATATGCTCCGTGCCAAACAACTCCGTAGCAGTCTGTGTCCGCATAAAATACTCTTTGTTCAAATATATGTTTCATACCCCGATTATATCACGGAGAAATTCTATGGGCAACTCATTTTGTTTGTGATAAAATACTGGCTATGAGTAAGAGAAAGATTGTAGCTTTAGTTGTTACTATAGCACTTTTGGTGCTGATTTTTCATAAAATAAACTGGCATGAGCTTATAATAACTTTTAAAAATTTTAATTTTAAAAATTTATGGGCGATTGTTATTCTGTATATCCTTGCAATGTTCTTGCGTGGAATTCGCTGGAAAGCTTTATTAATGAATGACCCTCGTTATTCTTGGATCAATCTGGGCGAAATTTTTATTGTCGGGAGCATGTTAAACATCTTTTTGCCGGCAAGGGCCGGGGATTTGTATCGTGCGTATTATCTTGGTTCCGTTAAAAACGAAAAGAAAATGAAAGTTTTCGGGTCAATTATTTTGGAGCGGACTCTTGATGGTATCAGCGTTTTCGCAATTCTTCTTGCCGCGGTGCTTATGTATTGCAAGCATGCCTGGATTTTGAATATTGCATACAGTATAGGAGCCCTGTTTATTGGTAGTTTAGCAGTATTTTATGTTATTTTTAAATTCAATAAAATTGATGCAATTTGTAATTGGATGATTAAGTTACTGAATTATCTTCCGAAGAAGCTTGCGAATTTGGCAGAAGGTTTTGTCCAAAAAATTTGCGGATACTCTAAGTCTTTTATGGAAGGTTTTGAGGTTTTGGACAGTTTGAAATACTCTTCAATAGCTTTTATATCCAGTTTTGTGATTTGGGGGATTGAAGCTTATGTTGCTTTTTTGATGATAAACAGCTTCAATTTGGGACTTGGTTTTGCTGCGAGTTTGTTTGTAATAAGCTTAACTTCATTCTCGACAATGATTCCTTCTACATCTGTGTTCTTGGGGCCTTATCAGTATGCTTATATTTTGGCTCTTGGAATTTTTGGAGTACAAAAATCGACAACTCTTGCAATATCAACTGTTCATCAGGCAATTCTAATGATTGTTCTAACAATCTTGGGTATGTATTATCTGTTTAAATTTAATATTTCAATAAAAGATGTTGAAAAATCCGGGCAGCTGGAGTAGGGCATTCTGTTTTTTGCTTGTGAAGCAAGCTATAGAGAAATAATTAAGTAATTAAGATTTTACAGATAATAAATTGTAACTTACATAACCCATGTTAGTGCCTGAGGTACATCAACATGACGCTTCTTGGATTATTGGCGGCTCGACCGGCTCAACGCAGCTCTCGCCAGGAC
>CALUWA010000021.1 GCA_944324365.1 Candidatus Gastranaerophilales bacterium | reverse complement strand
GAGAATTGCAGAAGAACGACCAGAAGACTTACCTGAATTAATCCCCTTAGGAGAATAAATTTATTGCAAGTACCCCATACAGCCCGTCTCATTGCATGATGAGGTTTCTTTGTCGTGGACACAAGTTCTCGGCTGTGAGATTTTTCTCGGTTACAAAATCGCCGGCGGTGATTAAAAAGAATGAGAGCATTCTTCGGCTGATGATGAAAAGTTTATTGGCGGTGATGTATAAAATTACCTGTATAAATTCTAAGGCAAATATCTGTGCTATAATTAGGTCATGCAATTTTTAAACGAAAATATTTCAAAAATTATAGAGAACATAAGCATTGATAGATTATCATCTTATAAGTATGATAATAGCGATGATACGGACTTAATCTTAAACCGATATATCTATAATGTTCAAATTTCAGAAAGTTTTTATCCTATTATTGCGGTATTAGAAGTTGCCTTAAGAAATAGGTTGTATAATGCTATTGCGAAATTAAAAGGTGAAAACTGGTTATTAGAAGAAGTCAAGAATAAAAATATCCTTTCCGATAACGAAAGAAATATTTTATTAGAGGCATACAATAAATTAAAGAGAAAACATAATACACCTTCAACTGGTGCAATAATTGCTGAATTAACCTTTGGATTTTGGGTAAATCTTTGTAAAAAATCATATAAAAACAGTTTATGGGATAAGCAAGACTTCTTTAGTAATGTATTTCCAGATTTTGACAATTATTTCATCAGTCCTACATGGGATAAAACAAAAGTTATATTTCCAGAATTAAAAGAAATTTTAAGATTAAGAAACCGTATATTTCACCATGAAATAATAATCAACAATAAAAATGGCATTGAAAACTGTTATGACAAAACGCATAGGGTTTTGTATTCGCTTTCAAAAGATTATGCAGAAATTTTTGAACATACTTTTAGGTTTAAAGGGTTAATAAAGCAAAAGCCCTAGCAACTCCACAAAAGTGGTACATCGTCTAGGACTATACATATATAATATACACTATTTCAGCCAAAATTTCAACCCATAATAGGAATATTGTAACAAATATTTTGTAAGAGCCATAACTATTTTATAGAAATCTTTCTAATTTATCAACATTAACCTTTAATCGCGCCCCAGGCTCTTACCGTGCCGCGTTCATATTTTATCAAATAATATTCCCCTTTAGGTTCATATTCTATCGAGGCCTCCATATGAACTTTCTCCTCATCCGGCGGCATTCCGGCACGCGCACGCTCTTCATTTACTTTTTTACGTTCTTTAGCTTCCTTTTTCAGCTGTTTTTTGTACTTTTTGTCATTTATACGCTGCGGCTCAGATGCGTCCTCTTCAACCTTAAAAACAGGAATTATAGCGAAAGCCTTTTTACTTTGGATTAATATCAAAAAATCTCTCATATCAGAAAGTGCAAGTTCATAATATCCGGGCAAAATAACATTACCCGCATTATCATAAATAGGATCAACCAAAATTAATGTAGGATAGTCGGATTCTTTCAGTGCGTATCTGTATATAGCCTTGGAACCCAGATCCACACCGGAAGTCTCCTGCGGCATAATCGGATATGCACGAATATTCTCATGCATCAAGACCTGATCAACATACATCCCCTCAAACATTAAATTTCTCCCAATAATTTTTTGACAATAACACCAATTTCCGCAAACGATTTTCCGATAGCTTTTTCGTGTCCTACAAATATTATAGACATATATTTTTGAGAATTTCCGACATCTTCGTCTTTTAACAGCAATCTGTAATTTTCACGAATCAGACGTTTAAGGCGATTACGCTTAACCGCGCGTTTATGAGTTTTTTTACTTACAACAAAACCTGCTCTTGTAATATCATCGGGATTTTTTTTAGGAAGACCGGCAAAAAGTGCAACCCCGCGACAGTAACAGGAGTGTTTTACTCTGTATGTCGCGGCAAAAGCAGATTTTTTTGTTAATCTCAAGTTTTTAGGAAGCATTTTATCAAATTCCTTATAAACACAATAAACGGTCCGTCTTATAAAGATGCACCGTTCACTGTAAATAAATAATTATAAAATCTTATGCACGTTTTTTAGCAACGATACCAAGAGTATGACGACCTTTAGCACGGCGTCTGTTAATAACTTCTCTGCCGCCAGGAGTAGCCATTCTTGCTCTAAAACCGCTTACGCGTTGTCTTTTTATCTTTGTTCCTTCTAGTGTACGTCTCATTTCTTTAATTCCTTTTCCATTATATTTGTCGTATAATTCAAATGTTAAATAAAAAAAAACAAATAGTCAACATCTTACAAGGGAGAGGTTAAAATATATGAACAAAAAAATAGGATTTATAGGCTGCGGCAAAATGGCAAGCGCAATAATAAAAGGGATACTAAACTCCGAGCACAAAAATCATCTTGAACTTAAAGGCTCCGAGCTCAATTGCGAAATTGCAGAAGCTGCGCAAGCAAGACTTGGAATAACAGTACTTTCTGATAACAAAGCTCTTGCAATAGACAGCGATGTTATCTTCATTGCAACAAAACCCAATTACGCAGCACAAGTATTAGAAGAAATTAAAGACGAACTTACGGAAGAGAAGTTAATTGTTTCTATTGCAGCAGGCGTAAGCACAGAAAAGATTTCAAATATAATCAGTATGCACAGAATTATTCGTGTTATGCCAAACACTCCGGCTCTTGTAAAGGAAGGTATGAGCGGAGTTTGCAAAGGCGAATTTGCAAAAGATGAAGATATTGAATTCGTAAAAACACTTTTGTCCGGTATCGGCAAATGTATTGAAGTAACGGAAACTCAAATGGATATTGTGACAGCAATTTCAGGATCCGGCCCGGCATTTTTCTATCAGGTTATTGAAGATATGGCACGAGCAGGAGAAAAATTGGGCTTAGACTATGAAAAATCGCTTCTTTTAGCTACCCAAACAGCTCTAGGTTCTGCTAAAATGATAGAAAACAGAGGGGAAACTTCCGTTCAAACCCTAATAGATAATGTAGCAACAAAAGGCGGCTGCACATTTGTCGGCATAGAAACAATGAAAGAAGAACACTCTGACAAATTATTCTATGATGTAATAGATAAAACCGCTAAAAAAGCGTACGAACTCGGTAAATAGAATATTACGGAAGATTTTTAAAATAATCTTTTTCATTTAAAGCACGGTATGTACATCCCATACCGTTGTTTTTATCTGAACTGTCTATACTACACGGAAAGCCTTCCGAGTTAAACCAAATGTCATCATCACCGGCTGAGCCGACTTTTTGTGCGGGAGAACCCAATGGGATTACTTTTTGACCATATATCTCAAACGAAAAAACATCATGTCCTAAGGCATTTGGCTTTTTATTTATTCCGTTCACATCAACAGAAATAATTATTCCATGTTCCCGTACAGTATAATTATTTATCATAATAAACATCCCGTCAGCTAAAATAGCTTGTCCTTCATTAAACCAATCGTTATACGGGGAATTTTTTTATTATAAGTTTTATATATTTTGGAAGGATCAATATCACTGGAGCTGCAATTTAATTTTCCACATGAATTGAGCATTTTTAAATAAGTTTTAAACACAGGTGCAAACTGTTTATCAGGATAATTATCCCAGGTTATATCTCTTCCCTCTTCAAACGACATTCTTTGTATAATTTTAGAAATAGATTTAAACAGCATATATCCGGATTTAAATATAAAATAATAGTTTTTACACAGTCTCTTAACATTCCTACATAATATATATGAAAAATTAAAGTTTCTTGTAACTTCATCCGTAATGGAGCTTGTGAAGATTAGTTAAGATGAGAGAATATGCTGAAAAAGAAGCTTAATTTAATAATTCTTGCATTGCTACCTGTATTTTTTTATATCGGAGTAAAATTCATGGTTGCATACAATCCGCACAGTATATGTCTTTGTAAACTTTTGACGGGTCATGAATGCTGGGGATGCGGTATCACAAGAGCTTTTGACGCATTATTCAATATGCAGTTCACAAAAGCTTATGAATATAATCCAAGAATAGTTATTGTAGCTCCGCTTATGCTTGTGATTTGGCTTCAAACACTTACAAAAGAAATAAAATTAACTAAAAATAACACATAAACGTAGAAGGCATCAAGAAGTAGAAAGAAAGAGAGGTTTTACTTATGGAAAACAGAAAAAATTACACAGCAACACTATTGTTGTCATTTTTTCTTGGCGGACTTGGAATCCATCGTTTTTACACAGGGTACATAGGTTTCGGAATTATACAGCTTTTAACAGGCGGCGGCTGCGGAATATGGGCATTAATTGATTTTATCAGAATCTGCTTTAACAATTACAAAGACGCCCAAGGTAATGAACTTGCAGATTACAACAAAACACTTGGGATGATATTTTTCTTTGTTTGGGTAGCACTATTTGCTATTTCAATTCTAGCATATGCCGGCGGAATTCTATCACTTGCACAGCACTAGAAATATAACCTGAAAGGAGAATATTAATAATGGCAACCAAAAACTGCCCCCACTGCGGGGCTGAAATAGACAGTGAAGCCCAAAGATGTTATGTCTGCAAAGAGTGGTTAACAGATGAAAATATTCCGGCAGAAGATAAACCGCAGGAATTTCTTCCGACACTGCTTTTTGCATATTTTCTCGGAGTCTTTGGCATTCACAGATTTTATACAGGTAATATTCCGATAGGAATTACGCAACTATTAACTTTTGGCGGCTGCGTAATTTGGGCATACATAGATTTTATCTTAATATGCTTTAATAAATTTAAAGACGGGCAAGGCAGACATTTGAGCAACTACAATGCTAATATTGGGATTACGCTTTTTGTAATAAGCCTAATACCTTTAGTTATATTAATATTGGCGGTTGTTGCAATGACAGCACTATTTACAGCTGCCATCATTAAATAAGAAAGGAATATTTACTTATGAAGGAAAAACACTGTCCTTACTGTCATAATACTGTGGAAGAAAATGAGAGTATCTGCCATTCCTGCAATAAAGACCTTACAGTCCAATGTCCTTACTGTAAACAGATGATTAAGGCATATGACGAAGTTTGCCCTTGTTGCACCACAAAATTACACAAAAAATTTAACCCGAACATCCTAATAATTTTAGGCCTTGTGTTAAGTTTAATATGGCTGGCTCTAAATTTTATTCTCATAGGATTTTTGAGCACACACCCGGCAGTATTAATTGAAAAGGACAAACATGGGGACTTAATTTTATCAATATCGGATTACGTAAGTTTAGTCCTGGAACCCATGCTTATAACTATAGTTCCATACATTATTGCTCTGGTCAAAAAACATAAAACTAACATAGCTGCAACCGGCTTGATAGTTAATGTTATTTGCTCATTTGTCTTTATAGGTTATTTTATTCATCTGTATAATTTAGCAAAATAAAAAAAAGCCCTTCGGGGCTTTTTTAGTAGCAAAAAAATATTTGTTCATGTTTTAATAAACACATGCAAAATGTAGGCACACTTACACAGGATAAAATTTACAAGACTCCGCCTAAAACGGAGAATACAGAAGTCAAACCGGTTAAGCCGGAACAACCCGGGATTGATAAAACTGCGCTCATAACCGGCAGCATAGCAGCTGCCGGAATAATAGGGCTTAGTGCCATAATCATCAGACAGCGAGGAAACATTCAAAAGCTAAATGAAGCTTTGAATAAAGCTAAGAACAATTATTCTCCGCCAAGCAGCACAAACAAACCGGAAACACTTATTCCGTACAGACTTTTACCGTTTGAAAAATGTGAATTATACAAAACATTTAAAGAAAGCAATAAAGGTTTTATGGAATTTATCTCAAATATAAACTCTGAACCGCAGAAGGTTAAAGAATTTTTATTTGGGATAACATCAGACAAGGATGCCGGCGGAGAATTTATAAAAGAAGTTATAAACGATCCGCGCCAGTCCGGGAAAATTTTAAATATCCTGCAGGAAAAAACGGGCGGCTGGAAAAATCTTGCAGAATGGCTGCAAGCCCCTAAAGGATACCAGGAAGCATATACTGAACTATTCAGACATCTGGTAAAAGATATGTCTATTGACGATATGATAAAACTATCACCTAACTGGCACATATATTATCTTATGCACAAATGCAACTCTAAAAATATTCAGTTCGGGACACTTCCGGGAGAATTTCAAAACATAAAAGATTATACACACTTTGTCAACTGGCTTACAGATATAAGAAGAGGAATAGGGCATCAAAGTAAAGAAGCATATAAAAAACCGGTACCGCTTGAATACGGCGGACAGCATTTTACTATGCTGCCGTTACAGGAAGGACTATCCGGGAAATATGCAATGAAACTTCAATTTTTTAACCCTGAAACAGAAAAAATGGGCAAAGCTTATGTACTAAAGGTTCAGGAGTTATTTGGCAGCGAGCAAAGTCATGCGGCACAGGAAAGTTTTGCTTACAGACCGGATTCCGCGTTTATTAATGCACAAATTGATTACTACCTCAACCTTCACAACTGTAAAAATACTGTAAAATTCCACTTTTTTGACTACGCGTCAAATTCGGGACTATATGATTTCATAGAAGGCAGACAAACCGTTAAGACAGAAAATCTTATAGAAGGGAATAACCTCATAAAGGATATGAACTTGCTCGGAATACACTATAATGATGTCTGCAGTACTAATATTGTAGAAGCAAACGGCACCTACAAAGTAATAGATATAGGGGATTCAACATTTACTGACCCGCTGCGCCCCGGAATAAAAGGAATTCAATTTGAATTTGCGAACGGATGCGGAATTTCTGCCCCTAATTTTGCGCTGGCGCTTAAACAATAGCACCGTGGCTTGCATCCTGAACATTATTTGCATATTTTGCAAGATATCCGGACTTAACTTTCGGCTCAAATGGTTTTAGATTATTTTTACGTACTTCAAGCTCACTATCAGGAACCAACAATTCAATCGAACGGTTAGGAATATCTATTTTAATTTTGTCTCCATCCTTAATCAGTGCTATAACTCCGCCATTTGCAGCTTCCGGACAAATATGCCCAACGCAGATACCTCGCGTTGCCCCGGAAAAACGACCGTCCGTAATCAACGCACAGGATTTTCCAAGCCCCTTGCCGACAAGAAGCGATGTAGGTGCAAGCATTTCTCTCATACCCGGCCCGCCTTTAGGCCCCTCATACCTTATTACAATAACATCCCCGGGTTTAATCTCATCATTTTCCAAAGCAGCCATTGCCTCTTCTTCGCTGTCAAAGGTTCTTGCAGAACCTTCAAATACGTAACATGACGGATCAACACCGGATATTTTTATTACACAGCCGCCTTTTGCCAAATTACCGTATAATACTCCAAGCCCCGCTTCATGATAAGCAGAACTTTCATAAGGCGGAATAATTTTTTCATCCTCATACACAGAATCTGCTATCTCATACAAACTTAAACCAGAAACTGATTTAGTATCGGATAACAGGGATTTCATAGATTTTAATACGGCAGGGACACCGCCAGCGTTATGGAAATCAGTCATTGTAAGAGTGGAAGAAGGATTAATCTTTACAATCTGATGAATTTTGCGGCTGAGTTTGTCAAAATCGTCTATTGTAATATCTATTCCGCCGGCATTTGCAACCGCCAGAGTATGCAGGAACGTATTAGTAGAGCCACCGAGAGCAAGGTCACATTTTATCATATTAAGCATACTCTCTTTTGTAATAATATCGGAAGGCTTTATATCATTTTTAACAAGCTCAATAATCTGCATCCCGCTTTCAAATGCAATACGTCTTTTTAAAGCCGAAACTGCAGACGCCGAAGCGCAGTAAGGCATACTCATTCCAAGCACTTCCGTTAAGCAAGCCATAGTATTTGCCGTATACATTCCCTGACAGGCACCGGCCGAAGGGCAAGAATTTTCTTCAAATGCAAGAAGTTCATCTTGGGTAATTTCACCCTTTCTAAAACGGCCGACAGCCTCAAAAGAACCAGTAACCATTGTGAGCTTAGTTTCACCTTTACACATACCGTCGAGCATAGGCCCGGCAGTAACTATTATTGCCGGAATATTTAATCTCAATGCCCCGATAAGCATTCCGGGGGTAATTTTATCGCAGTTTGATAATAATACTAACCCGTCGAGCTGATGAGCCGCGGCAACACTCTCAACACAATCAGCAATCAAATCTCTTGACGGCAGGGAATATCTCATTCCGCTGTGCCCCATTGCAATCCCGTCGCAAATAGCAGGAACTCCAAACACAAATGCCTGGCCGCCGGCTGAATGAATACCCTTTTCAATCTGGCGTTCCAAATCCCGCATACCTATATGTCCCGGCACCAAATCCGAAAACGAAGATGCAATCCCGATAAACGGAGCTTTCATCATCTTTCTGCTGACACCTGTTGCCATCAACAACCCTCTGTGCGGGGTCTTAGCTAATCCCTTTTTTATATTATCACTTTTCATAACATACACCTTCTGCCTGTAATTATACAATAAAAACAGGGATGTAAAAGCTACATAATTCATGTTGGTGCCTGAGGCACTAAGAAGTTTTTCGTGCTATCATTAAGTTATGAAGGAATTAAAAGATTACGCTGACGAAATTAATAAATGCTCAAAATGCGGATTATGCCAGGCCGTATGTCCGATATATAAAGAAACAGGAAACGACTGCGCAGTTTCACGCGGAAAATTTGTTATGCTTGACGGCGTATTAAAAGGGGATTTAAAACTTAACAAAACCATAAATAAATACCTTGAGATGTGCCTAAAATGCGGAAAATGTACTGACTTTTGCCCAAGCGGAATTGACGTTTGCGAAATTTTCAGAACAGCAAAACATGAATACTTAAAAAACACACTTGAAGGAAAATTAATAAGATTTATCCAATCAAAAGCCGTATTTAAGAATTTGCTGAAAATATTCAACAGAAAAAAATCTTCGGCAAAAGGAAATACCCTATACTTTGCCGGCTGCGCAGAAAAAATTTTCCCGAACAATACTTATGCAATAAGAGATATTCTAAAAGTATTGAATTTCGAAACAAACGAACCGGATTTTGACTGCTGCGGAGTACCGTTTTTAGCAAGCGGGAATCTGGAAAGATACAATGAGGCAATGGAATACAACACCCGCCTGCTAAACGAACAAAACGGAGATTTTATCCTAACCGACTGTACCAGCTGCGAAAATGCCCTTAAAAATTATCCAAATTTGAACAAAAAAGTAACTAATACATCAGATTTTATCGCACAGCAGAATATAAAATTTATTTTCAAAGAAAAGCAAACTATTACTTTTCATAAACCCTGCCACCTAAAAGATGACACGTTTTTGAAAGTAATTCTCAGCAAATGTGAAAATATAGAATACAGAGAAATGGAAAATTACGACGATTGCTGCGGTTTTGCGGGACAATTTGCGCTAACTAACAGAAAGTTATCACTTGCGCTTACCAAGAAAAAAGCAAAAAATGCAATTAACACCGGAGCTGATATAATTCTAACGACTTGCCCTGCCTGTATTCTGGGAATAAAACAGGGGCTTATTCAGGAATGCGGATTTTTCGGAAAACAGCCAAAAGTTATGTATTTCTCAGAGTTCCTTTCAAAGGCTGATATCATACAACAAACTGCTTGAGAATCCTAAATGCTATCTGCTTCTTTTCATACGGGAGAGATTTAACTATTTTAATTATCGCATCTTCAAGATTTTCATTATCACATAGATAGGCAAAATCAAAAAAACTTTCAGGAGTTATTCCGAATTTTTCCATTATTGTAAGAATAGTACCCATAGAGGGGAAACTCTTTCCGGTCTCAATATTACTCAGCGATGACGGTTCAATCCCGATTTTTTCACAAAATTTTTCCTGAGTAAGTCCGTTTTGTTTCCTGATTTCCTTAACCTTCTGCCCTACAAGCAGCTTATCATTATCCATTAGCACTCCTTTTATACAAGGATAACTATATTTTTAAAATTAATAAAAAATGTAAAACCGGAACAGAAGGATGCTTTCAAAAAAGCAGGGACAGACATTACACAAATTACACAAAAACTAACACCTATATCGTAAGTGATGCCCTTGATGATGAACAATTCTATCTAGTTGATGGCGCATTAGTAACCTGTAACGTTAACCATGGCTCTTCTGCCGCAAGCGCGGAAATCAGCGTAGATGTAAACGGTTACTGGAAAAAGCCAAATGCACTGGGGCATGACGTGTTTATTTTTAAAATCAAAAACAAAGGCGGTACAGGTGTGCTGGTTCCAGCAGGAGCAAACGGGGAACGACCAGAACACTGCTCAACAAGCAGCAGTTTCGCACATGCTGCATATAATGGATTAACATGTGCTGCAAAAGCATTGAGCGACCCAAATTATTTTAAAAATCTGCCTTAACATTTTTTATATTATACTCATCGTCCCACTCAATTGAACCTGGGATATCAATGTTGTGATAGGCATAAGGATTATTTATAAACTCAGGATTGAAGAGCCCAATAGAATTTAAACGCTTGATTATATCCGGCAAAAGCGTTGTGCTGCCCGCAATAGTTCCTTCTTTTGAAGTTGCTTTAAAACCGTCATAATATACGGTTTCATCCGCGAAAACAAATTCTTTCAGGCTGCTTTTTGTACACGGCAGACAATCACTTACAAGGAGAACCTTATTTGCCGGTTTTGCCTTAAAAAATAACTTTAAAGCATCATCAGACACATGCACCCCGTCAGCTATAATTTCCGAATACAAGTTATCATCTATTAAAGCAGAAAGGGAGGTCGATTTTCCGCGATGGGAAATCCCGCTCATAGCATTAAAGGTGTGGGTAGTCCCGCTGCAACCGGTTAAATTACCACCGACACAGTGTCCTGCCTGAACTTTCACACCTTTTGTATTCAGGTAATCTATCAGTCCATCATCAAGTTCAGGCGCTAATGTCACAATTTTAATGAAATCATCTTCTATTAACTTGTAATTATCAACATTAGGCACCAGAAAATGCTCAGGATTATGGATACCCTTTTTTTCCGGGTTAAGGAAAACCCCCTCAAGATGAACTCCGAGAATTTTTGCCATTTTCGGAGTTTGTAATTTTGCAGCCTCCTTAATAGTCCAGACAGCGTGTTTCGTATTTTTTACCGTATCTGTAACTATAGTCGGAAAAATCCCGCCGATACCATATTTTAAGATTTCCTTTGACAGAAACAGCACATCATCAATAGATGCCTTATTAAAATCAATTCCGAAACACCCGTGAAAATGCTGTTCTATCAAAAGTTTTGTTTTCATATAAGTTTAATCTCCGTAACTCGTCTAGATTACGCTTCCTTCAAAGACTTTTCTTGCTTCTTCTCTGTCATCAAAGTGGATTGTCCGGTCTTTAAGAATTTGATAATCTTCATGCCCTTTACCCGCAATAACAACAACATCGTTATTGTCTGCAATATCTTTAAGAAGTGCAATTGCATGACCTCTGTCAGGCTCAACCGTTACCTTATCCGGATTTACGGATTTTAATCCCGCAATTATATCCGTTATAATCTGCTGCGGATCTTCGCTGCGCGGATTATCGCTTGTTATAACGATTTTATCAGCAATTTTCTCTGCAATAGCCCCCATTTTAGGACGCTTTGTAGCATCTCTGTCGCCGCCGCAGCCAAAAAGACAAATCAGTTTGCCGTCTTTCGGCGTAATTTCTCTTGCAGAATTTAATACATTTTCCAACCCGTCCGGAGTATGAGCGTAATCGACAATTACGAGAGGCTTTTTAGCCACAACTTCAAACCTTCCCGCAACACCTTTTACATTCTCCAGAGCCTTCAATGCAATTTTAAGCTCAATACCCATTGCCAAAGCACTTGTAACTGCAGCCAGCACGTTGTAAACACTGAACATCCCGTTCATATGAAGGTTAACCGGATATTCCGCATCTTTTGTGACAAGCGTAAACTCAGCCCCGTTGAGAGAAAAATTAATATCACGCGCCATTACATCTGCGTTTGTCTTAACCCCGTAAGTGTATTTTCTAACCCCTTCCGGTACTACTGACAAAAAACGCTCCGCATAATTATCATCTGCGTTTATTACGGCAAAACAGCCTTCTGAGAGCCCCTTGAACAAAAGAGCCTTAGCCTCAAAATAGTTATCCATCGTAATATGGTAATCCAAATGATCCTGTGTAAGGTTTGTCAAAACTGCACCGTTAAAACAGCATCCGCCGACACGGTTCTGCTCAAGCGCGTGTGAACTTACTTCCATTACAACATTATCAATTTTTTCAACATCTTTAATCATCCTTAATGTTGCCTGCAATTCCGGAGCCTGCGGAGTTGTATGCTTGGCATCGCGATACTCGCCAGTTGAAGATAACTTATATCCCAAAGTCCCTATAAGCGCGCATTTCTGTCCGTTCTGTTCAAATATTTTCTGAATCAGGTGCGTAACTGTGGTTTTGCCGTTTGTACCCGTTATACCAATTAAGTTAATTCCTCTTGAAGGGCTTGAATAAAATCTGTCAGCTATATCCGCAATTTTGTGCCTTGTATTACTTACTACAACTTGAGGAATTTTTTTATCAACATCAACTTTATGTTCAACAAACAAAGCCGCCGCGCCATTTTCTATCGCATTTTGTGCATATTCATGCCCGTCTGTGTATTCACCGGTTAAACAAACAAATATATCGCCTTTTTTAGTAGTTTTTGAATTATAAGATATGCCTGAAATTTCGACATTTTTAAAATTAATCAAATCTTTATAGTCTAAATGTTCAATCAATTCATCAAGTTTCATTTTTATCTCCTTTTAAAAATTATTTAATTAACAGATTTGTTGACATTTTGCGGAACGTTTTTATCCGGTTTCAAATTCAGCATCCTGGCAATTTGGGTTGTAACTTCATGGAACACAGGCCCGGCAACCGTATTTCCCCAAATTGCGCCGACTTTTGCGCTGTCAATCATGACATAAACCAAAATCTGCGGATTGGAAGCCGGGAGATACCCGATTATTGAAGTATAGTTGTAAGGGGTATACCCAACACCGTTTTCTTTTGGCTTTCTTGAAGTCCCTGATTTTGCGGCAACGTTGTAGTTGTCCATTTTAATAACCGAACGTCCGTTATTAATACTTTTAGCCAAAAGCCTTGTCACAGAATGCGCAGTTTCCGGAGAAACGACCTGTTCTTTTTTAATTTTTATAGCTGCCTCTTCCGGTGAATACTTAATCACATGCGGAGTAACTTTAACTCCGTTATTAGCAAGAGCAGAAACCGCAGACAGCATCTGAACCGCAGTTACGGAAGTTCCGTATCCGTATGACATTGTCGCATGAATACCGGCATCCCAATTGCTCCAATACGGGAGCAGGCCGGAGGATTCACCCGGTAAATCTATACCTGTTTTTGCTCCGAAGCCGAATTTTTTAAGCATTCCGTAAAATTCACGCGGCATCATTGTTTTTGCGATATTTATAGAACCTATGTTACTTGAATGTTCAAACAAATACTCAAGCGAAATATGCCCCGGATAAGGGTGTACGTCATAGTCGTAATTTTTAATTTCCCAATTGCCTATTTTAGTTTTACCGGTATCAAGAATTGTAGAATTTTCATTGATTTTCCCCAAATCCATAGCACTTGAAACAGTTACGGTCTTAAAGGTTGAACCGGGCGGAAATACATCCGTTAAAGTCCAGTTTTTTATCTGCTCCGGAGTTGCATTTCTATAGTTATTCGGGTCATACGTCGGATAAACAGCATAGGCCAAAATTTCACCGTTATGCGGGTTCATTACAATAACGGTACCGCGCAGAGCCTGCTTTTCTTCAATCATTTTAGCCAGTTCTTTTTCGCAAATATGCTGGATTGCAGCATCAATAGTTAATGTAACATCCTGTCCTTTAGGGTTTTTCGCAGTTGCAACAGGATCGGTTGAAAAATCATAAATTATTTTACCTTTTTGAGTTCTTTGATACTTAACCGTATTTTCGATATGTTCCAACTTATCTTTTGCTGCATACTCAACACCGTTTGCGATATCGGCATCAAAATTATAATACCCCAAAACATGCGCCGCCAGAGATCCCTGCGGATATACACGGGTATTTTTCTTGTCAAGGCTTATTGCTCGCAAATGCAGCTGCGCCACTTGCTTTGCCGTATTTCTGTCAACATCTTTTTTAACCGCAATAATCTGCTCGGGGCTGTTTAACTTTTTCAACAAATCTTCTTTTGACATTTTCAAAATAGGCGCAAGTTTTTTGGCAATAACTTCCGGAGAAGATTCATCTTCATCGTAATCAGCTCTTCTTGCAAAAATATTATAAAAAACATCATCGGTCGCAAGTTTTATACCGTTTCTGTCATAAATATCACCGCGCACCGCAAAATTTTGGCTTGCACGCTGCTTTTTGGCTTTTACTTTATATTTTTTTATGTCAATAACCTGAATAAAGAATAAATGTATGATTAGTGCTGCCGCAAACAAAATAAACAAAACATACAGCCAGCTTATAACACTGTCAAATCTCTTATTGCTTTTTCGCTCAGCACGCGACGCACTGTTTCGTTTTTCTGCCACCTTATTCTCTCCCCGATACTAATAGAATTTTATCATAAGGAGATAGTGAAAAACTAAAATATTAACGAATGTTTACGATTTTTTTTATAAAAACACATCTGGTATAATTTTGGTATGAAAAAATTATTTTTAATAACATTACTTATTTTTTTAGGACAAGCTGCATTTGCTCTAAACATCGTATACCCCAAGCAAACTGAGGTAACTATTAATTCTGCAAGCACATTTTTTGTAGGCTCTGCCGACACAAAAAAAGATTTAACAATTAACGGGAACAAGGTTCCTGTACATTCATCAGGCGGATTTGCGCAAACAGTTCCGCTCGTTACGGGGAAAAACACTTTCACAATAAAATCCGGAAACGATACCCTTACGTACATAATTACTCGCCCGCAAGCTTCAGGGGGTACCTGGACACCTCCGCAGCTTAAAGAATACGATGACATGAAATATGCAACAGTATCTTCCGACAATTCGCCAATCAGAACAACCCCGGTAGATGGCGGAATAAACAGGATTGCAAATCTGCAAAAAGGAATACCGCTGGTTATAGACGGAGAAAAAGGAAATTTCTACAGAGTTATCTTAGGTGCAGTCAAAGAAGGCTGGATTTCGAAATCAAATGTCAAAATGGAAGAAAGCGGCTCCTCGCTTGCAGAACTCAAAGGCTATGACTATCTTGATACAGATGAATTCTATATATTCGTATTTCACCTAAACCGTCAAACACCTTGGGAACTTGTTGAATCAAATCCGTTTCTTATAAAATTATATAATGTTCAGGATCAGCCGGATAACACTTACGTTATGGACTTTCCGGTTCAGGAAGCGTTAGGCGGAAAAAAGCTTTTGGGATACAGTGCTAATTTTTCCGGCACGGATTTTATAGTAAAAATACGAAAACCGATTTTGCCTGACAGCCCAAAACCGCTCAAGAACATAAAAATCACAATAGACCCGGGTCATGGCGGCAGCGAAGCCGGTGCTGTCGGCTGTCTTGGGGATCTTGAAAAAAATATAAATCTTGAATTTGCAAAATATCTTGAAGATGAACTTAAAAACCGCGGGGCTTCCGTTTCTATGACAAGAACCGGAGATTCAGATATAAGCCTGAACGACAGAGTGGAATTTACCAATGATGAAAATTCCATGATATTTATCAGCCTTCACGGCAATGCGCTTCCGGACAATCAAGATCCGATGAAACATTCGGGAACCGAGATTTACTATTACTACAACCAGGCAAAACCTCTTGCAGACTGGATTATGAATGCAATGGTAAACGAACTCGGCGTAAATAACCGCGGAATAAGACAGCAAAGCTTTGCAGTAGTAAGAAATACAAATGCATTAAGCCTTTTAATTGAAACGGGATATCTTATAAACCCGTCAGATAACGCTAAACTTATAGATAAAGAATTTCAAAAGAAAACAGCAAAAGCTATCGCGGACGGGATTGAAAATTATTTGATAAAATACTAAGGCTTAAAAATCTCGCAAATATTTCATGCCCGTATTGGCTTAATACAGCTTCCGGATGGAACTGAACACCATATACAGGATAATTTTTATGCCTTATGCCTATAACAACACCATCTTCAGTATTTGCGGTAACTAAAAGCTCAGCGCCGACGCTTTCTGGCGCCACGGTTAGCGAATGGTACCTGGTTACTTCAAATCCCTGCGGAAGTCCGTTGAACAAAATGCTGTCTTTATTATAAAAAACTTTTGAAACTTTTCCGTGACAAGGTTCTTTAGCCTTAACCACAGAAGCTCCGAAAAATTGTGCGATACACTGATGCCCCAAGCAAACCCCAAGAATTCTTTTAGTTTTATAAAATTCTCTTATAACATCCAGACAAATTCCTGCCGTATCCGGATTTCCGGCACCCGGAGAAAGAATAATACTTTTAAAATCTTTAGATTTTAACTCTTCGACAGAAATCTTGTCATTTTCATAAATTTCAGGCTCAACACCTAATTCTCTAAGGTATTGCACAATGTTATAAGTAAAAGAATCATAGTTATCTATTAATATCATCTAAATAAACCTTTTTTATACCTCTGACGGAATTTATGCAATAAATCGCATCAGCATTTATAACATCTTCCAGATACATTACTTTCTCTGAGCAAACTCCGGCATCCAAGAGGCTTTGCCTCAGAACTCCATTCAACAAACCGCATTTTAAAGGAGGTGTAAAAAACTTACCTCCATTTTCTATAAGGACATTTGTCCGGGAACCTTCCGTCAATTCTCCAAACTCATTGAAAAACAGTTCATCATAAACTTCACCTGCAAGAATTTTTTTATGAGTATCAATATAAAACGGACGATATGTAGTTTTATAACGAAGCAGATAATTTTTCGAACTTATTTTTACAGGAGATATTCTGACATTATTAATAGGAACACGTTCAAAAGATTTATATTCGGTTTGAAATTCACCGTTTTTATGAAGCAAAATCCGCAAAATACCGTCCTTCTCAGGTTTTATATTTAAAATTTCGTCATTAAAATTAAAACCCAATTCAAGCGCAGACTGCCTTAATCTTGCAAAATGCTCATCCGCAAGAAAAATCTTTTTATTAGTAACTTTAACAGTTTCCACAAGAGAATAATCCGCCTGCAAAAATTTTGTCTTAGTAAGAGTTTCCGCCCACTCATCCTGAATTGAAGAATCCCAGACAACAGCACCGCCAACTCTGTATTTAAAAGAAGCTTCTCCGGTTTTTCGCTGCAAAATTCTAATAGGAACACTAAACACTGTTTCTGTTGGCGCCAAATAGGCAATAGCTCCGCAATAAACATCCCTTGAACCCTTTTCAACTCTGTCAATTATTTCCATTGTACTTATTTTCGGAGCACCCGTAATTGAACCGCAAGGAAAAATCGCTTTAATTATATCAGCAAGCGATACTTCATCTTTCAAGTCCGCCTCTACTTCCGATGTCATCTGATGAAGAGTCTTATGCGTTTCTATTTCAAAAAGCTTTTCAACCTTAACTGTTCCTGTCTTTGCAATTCTGCCCAAATCATTACGCAGCAAATCAACAATCATAACATTTTCCGCACGGTTTTTTATATCGTTTTTTAAGAACTCAATATTTGCTTTATCTTCTATATAATCCCGCCCTCTTGCAATCGTACCTTTCATAGGTTTTGTTAAAATATGTCGGTTCTTTATTTCAAAAAACAATTCCGGAGAAAATGAAAGTACTGTATCATATTCATTTTTAAAAAATGCATTATAAGGAGTTTTCTGCTTATTCAAAAGATAATCGTATAAAGCAAGCTCATCCCCGCAAAAATCAACCAGCCAATCGTAAGTATAATTAACTTCATAAGTATTGCCGTTTAAGATTTCATCTTTAATCGTGTTTATAGCATCCGAATATTCTTCAAAAGAAATTGCCGGAACAGGGCTTAGGGAATAGCTCTGCTGGTTTTGCGGAACATACTCTTCATATTCATCAAACATTTCAAAGTATAACAGCGGAGAACTGCAAGTATACGATTTATCAAAAAACAGATTCTTCGCCTCATAACGAATATACCCTACAAGATAAAAAGTCTTGCTCAATTCCTCAATTTGCCCAAGCATATCAAAAAATTCATCATAATTGAAGGCTTTAAACACTTTTAGAGGCTTTTTGAAAATTTGGTTTCTGTAAATTATCATAAAAGAATTTTATACTAATTTCCAAAATTTAGCAATAAAAATTAAAGTTGCAAGCAGGGGAAATATATGCTACACTCCGGTTATGGATTTTTGGAATGAGCAAAGAGTAAAAGAAGCATTACCGGAAGCTAAATTATATAACTTTCCGCCAAATTGGTCTGCAAACGGGCTTGTAATATGGCACGAAGATGTACCGCAAAGAGCCATCGTACTTGCAAGACGCAAAGGCGAAGATAAGGGCATAACAACTCCTTATCTCAAGAAAATATTAGATAAGACCGCAGCCATAATCTGCACGGATTCTACCGAATATTTTCAATACAATAAACCAATTATTGAAATAAAAACTAACACTAATCTTGCAATAACGGATTGCGCCAGATATATCAGAAAATGCTTCAACGGTAAAGTCTGCGCGGTTACCGGAAGTTCCGGGAAAACTACCACAACACAAATCCTGTATAATATTCTTTCTGCAAACCATAAGGTCAGTGCAAACCTTAACAAAGCAAACACAACCTGGGGAATTTCCTGGAATATGTGCTGTTTTGACATTGATGCTGATTACTGGGTTATAGAAACATCTCTCGGCGGCGGAATGGCACGAAACGCCGCAATCACAAAACCTAACTACGCAATTATTACAAATATCGCTCCGGTCCACCTTGCAAAAGATATGACGTTTGAAGATATTGCGCACACAAAAAGCAAAATATTTAACAATATGCAGGAAGGAGATACCGCAATAATCTATAGAGAAGCTGCGTATTTTGATATATTAAAAAACGCCGCAGAATATAAAAAACTGAAAATTATTACTTTTGGAGAAAGCGAAGATTGCACAATAAGAATTTCCGCCGGAGATGAAAATAAATTCTTTATTAACGGATGTGAATACACAATAGACTCAGCTCCCCTTGCAAAACATATTTTACTTGACATGGCAGCAGCTATCGCAATTGCAAGCGAAGAAAATATTCCGATTGAAGAAGTTTTAAATACCCTGAAAAGTTTTACTCTTATAGAAGGCCGCGGAGCCGCCGATTCTATCAATCTCGGGGAAAAACAAATCACACTTATCGATGAATCATACAACGCAAACCCTCTTTCTATGAAGGCTGCAATTGAAGGTTTTGGAAAATTATACGCAGATAAAAACAAAATACTTATACTTGGTGATATGGCTCAATGCGGGCCGGATTCTCCGCTTTATCACAGGGATATATCAAAATCCGTAAGAGAAATCACACCTAAAAAAGTTATTCTTTGCGGAAACGATATAAAAAATCTTTATGAAGAAATTAGAGATGAATTTAATTGCATGTATTTTCAAAGCGTTGATGATTTAAATCAGAATATTTTGGAATTGCTTGAGGATAACGATTACATTATGATTAAATCTTCACATTCAAGTGAATTATACAAAACAGTAGAAGTTATAAAAAAAGCCGGCTCATAAAAGCGGCTTTTTAAGAACTATTTATTGTAAGCTTCACTCAGCTTTTTAAACTTATTGGCAACATCTCCGTATTGCGGACAGTAATTGAAGTTATCAAGATTTTCTTCAAAAAATTGGATATTACTTTTTACCGCAGCAGGGTCTTTAGCTTTTACCAAATCAATATATCTGTCGGAAGCATCAACTGCATAGTCAAGGATTGAACAATTTTCAAGCTTATCATAAATGCCTTTTGCATTTTTTCTTTCAGATAACAAAACTTTACAATGTTTATTTCTCAGAACAATAAACTTGTTACGTTTTTTAATATTTTTATGTGCATACTGCTCGTTTGCGTATTCAAGATCCTCACAAACATTAGCAATCGGCGACCAAGGGTTCGCAACCGCAAAATATAACAAACCCGATAACACAGCCAATACTGATAATACAATTAATCTAAGATTCTTTCTTTTCTGCATAAGCTCTCCTATCACTTCAACTCATTATAATATCACGCTCAAAGAATTGTCAATATCTGAAATATCATCTTCCAATAACGACTTTTGGAACAATTCACAATCCTCTGCCAAATTCAAAATTTCTCCGTACTCAGGATTATGTAAAACTGCAGTCATATCTGCCCCGTCAGAGATTTGTACCGTATAGAATTTTTCATTCCGTTCTGATATAGAAATAACCGAGCATTTTTCAAGCAAATCTAAAAATGAACGTACCAATTGAACAGACTTACCTAAAAAACTTGCGCATCTCAAAAGTTCAACTTTGCCGCCATTATTATGGCAGGCAAATTTTAACATGCCGCTTATCGTTTTCAAAAACTCTTTATCATCAAAATATTTAATATTGTAATTCATAAAATGAATACTATCAGGAGAAGCCTCCCGGATAATACTTTCAAAACTATCTCTGTCCGCCGGGTAATCAAAAAACATTAAAGAGTCGCAATGCTCCAAATTTTCTCTGTTTACAATACGGCTGTATAAAGTTTTATAATTTGAGAGTTCATCACATATCCTTTTATTTTCCGCAAAAACTTTTATATTAAGTTTCGACCCTTTTACATAATCTTCAACCAACGGAAGAATATCAGTTTTTTTTCTGTGGTCATATAATTTAATACCGCCTGATACAGGGACAATTTCTTCTTTCAAATTAGGGGAATGGATATCATCTATAATAAGCTGAACACTGACCTGCCCCTGAAATTCATTAATCTGCGGATGGAAAGCGATATCCAAAGAATCTCCCGCAGATAAGGAAACATCACCATTCTGCCAGCGTACACAGGTAAAGTTTTTATCTTTATTCTGCACAACCAAACGCAGGTGATTTTTATTATCCCCCATAAGTTTTTTTTGCATTAAAGTACAATTATTGAGGACAAAAACAGGGCTTGGATTTGAAGCTCCGTAAGGCTCAAGCTTTGAAAGCTCTTCTACAAGATTTACACTGATATCCTCAGGTTCAAGCTCCAAATCAATATTAATAAAAGGTTTTAAAACTTTACCGTTTGTAACCTCTTTCACAATTCGGTTCAGCTGTTCTTTCACACTTTTGAAAGGTGTCTTGTCCGGCGAAAAAGACAAACCCGCAGCAAGCGAATGACCGCCAAACCCGTCAAGCATATCTCCTATCGCACTTATTACCTCATAAAGATGAACCCCTTCGATACTTCTTGCTGAACATTTAATCTGCTTTGTTTCCTCTGAATAAGTCATCAAAAACACGGGCTTATAATATTTTTCAACAAGTTTTGAAGCTACGATACCAATAATTCCGACATGCCATTTTGAATTAAAAAGAACTATGGCAGGATTACGATTCCCTTCGCGCTGAACCATATCATCAGCCTGAGCAAACACCTCCTGGCATAATGTTTGGCGAACTTTGTTAAATTCGTTTAAATTTACAATTGCCATCTCAATTTCCTGGTGATTGTCCGAAATGAGGAGTTTTATAGCTTCTTCCACAGTATCAAGCCTGCCGGAAGCATTAATACGCGGAGCAACGACAAATGCAATAGTTTCTGCCGTAAGCCCTTTGTCCAAACTACATCCTGCAGCTTCCAATAGTCTTTTTAAACCGTAGTGGTTCCCGCTTTTGATAAGTTCAATACCCTTTGTTACAAAATATCTGTTTTCCCCGACTAAAGGTACAACGTCTGCAACAGTACCCACCGCAACAAACGGAAGAATTTCCGGAATAAATTCAAGCCTGTTATACTTTTCAAGTAAAGCCTGCGCAAGCTTAAATGCAACCCCGACCCCGGCCAAAGATGCCAAAGAGTTAATTTGTTTTGCGGATAAATATTCGTCCAATGCATTTGGAGCCTTAGGGTTAATTATGGCAAACGCATCCGGTAAAACCTCCGGCGCTTCATGGTGATCCGTAATAATAACATCAATTTTAAAACTTTTTATAAAACTAACCGGCTCAACGTCACTAATTCCGCAATCAACCGAGATGATAAGCTTTGGCTTTAAGGCTGTCATAAGTTTAACAAGCGCTTTTGTATCAAACCCGTGCCCTTCCTTTTCTCTGTCCGGAATAAAATAACTTACATTTGCCCCGAGAAAGGTCAAGGTTTTATACAACAAAGAAGTAGAAGTAACCCCATCGGCATCAAAATCACCGTATATTACAATTTTTTCATTATTAGAAATTGCGGAAGAAATACGCTCAACCGCCTTTTCCATATCTAAAAAAGCTTTTGGATGAGTCAATTTTACTTCTAACGGGTTTAAAAATTCATGAATTTCTTCATCCGTTTTTACCCCGCGTGAATACAAAAGTCTTTTTATTAAAGACTTGTCGGTGCAATCATTTTTCTTTACAATCCATTCTTTAACAGCCATAATCCTATCCCTGGTAAAATTATAGCATAAAATATTTTATAATCCGAATTTCTTTTTAAGATACACAAATGACGGTTTTTCCACAATATAGTAGGTTAACACACTAAACAAAATTATCAATAATAAAAGCATAATTAAATTTAAATTTGGATGCATTAACACCCAGTTCGTATGTTTTTGGCAAACAAAATACACCCATAAATCTTTGACCAATTGATGAGATATAAGAATAGAATATGTAAATTTTCCAAAGTAAACAGATATATTATTATCCATTAATAGCGAAAAATACCCCTTCTTTATAAGAAACAAAATAAACAAACCAATAAAAGGCGGAATCATTATTAAAAAATTTTCATAATGCATTCTATCTAAAACTAAATAACGAATAAGAAACAAAAACAAATAACATTCCACAATAGTAATACAAATCTTTTGCCAGCTTTTTAAAATTTTCACCTTAATACGCTCAATATTATCCTTGTAGAATTCTGCTATAAAATATCCGATTCCAATACCTGCAAAAGCTCGACATAGACCAATATTAAAAAGATTTGCAAAATTTTTATAATGTTCAAGATTTGCATGCAGATGAATTCCGTAACAAAAGAAAATAAGACAAGCTGTTATCAAATTAAAATATTTTTTGTCGATTATTTTATATAAATAAAAATAGAAACACAAAGCCCAGAACAATGAAGAAACAAACCAAGTAGAACCAATTCCGCCGCCATGAAAAGTTAATCCTACACATTGAATATTTAATATAATAAATAAATTATCCCATACAGCATATTTTATCGGAGTAAAAAGAGAAGAGAACCACAACAGCAGCAAAATAAAATATATAACCGGCATAAATCTTGCAAGTTTTTTTGCTGCAAATTTTAAAAAATTTTTTGTAAAATCTGTTTTATAAAATAAGAAAAACCCAGAAATTATAAAAAAGTAATCACAAACAATCCATGCCCAACCTGCATTTACAATAAACTCTTTATATACATCAAGTTTATCAATGTCAAAGACTCCAAAACGCAAATGAGACCAGACAACAATCATTATAAAAACTAAACGCAAAAATTCCACATTTTTAATATTTTCCACATCGCACCTCAACAATTACAGTATTGATTCTATAATATTGTACAGTGGCTATATTTGTCAAAATTAAATAAAAAACTACAACGGCAGCTTAATACAAAATTCCGTTCTGACATTTTCTTCACTGGTGACAACAATTTCTCCGCCGTGGGATGTGATTACCTGCTGGGAAAGATACAGCCCCAAACCAGTTCCGATTTTACGGAATTTTTTAGATGCGGAATAATATTTATTGAAAATAAGCTTAATATCATTTTCGGAAATTCCCTGACCGTAATCAATTACGGAAATTGTTATATATCCGGGAAGTTCGCCTACTTTGATATCAATATCTTTCTTGGTATTACTGTGATAAATTGCATTGTTAATCAAATTTTTAACAACACGCTCCAATTGAAGCGGATCAGCCGTCACTTTAATGTTCCTGTCCGGTTTAAAATTCACATGCAGCCCGGCATCTGAGGCTATCGGCTCCATATCCGCAATTATTTTGGTAATAAATTCGTTCAATTTAATATTTTCTTTAAAAAGTTTTATCCCGCCGTCTTTCATCTTATAAGTATCAAGCACAATTTGAACCAAATTTAAAAGCTCTTTATTGGAGGCTTGCATATTTGTAATAGCAAGCCGCTGTTTATCATTTATTTCACCAAACTTACCGTTTACAAGAAATTCCAAAATATTTGCTTCAGCAACAATAGGCACCTTCAAATCATGGGTAAGCGTTGCAACAAAATCTTCTTTCAATGTTTCTATTTCTCTTTCCGTCGTAACATCTTTTATAATCATTACATAACGCTTTTTGTTATCATCCATGGAAAGTTTAATAGAACTCAAAACAAAATTATTTGTCGGAGTATGTTTTATAAACACATCTTTTGAAGTCATCCTATCCAGGTGAATATCTTCCGGAAACTGTACAAAATCCGTAATGCTGCGCCCTACAATATTAGCACCTTTCACGCCGAACCAGCTTGTAATTTTAGGTGTGGCACGCAAAATATGCAATTGCTCGTTAACGATTAAAATACCGTCAGAAAGTGAGTTGATAACGGATTCAAGCAGTTTATTCTGCCGCATAAGCTCACCCTGATATTCAACAATCATTTTTTCTCTGTCATTCAGGGTTTCAACCATTCGGTTAATACTATCTGTAACATTCTGGTATGTGGGATGCTCAAGCTTTTCTATTTTAGTTGACAAATCCCCGTATCTGATTGAATTTACGGTATTAGTCACAGTACCGAGATAATCATTTATCTTTGACCAGCGTTTATTTGTCTGGCGCGTTATCAAAAACAGCAGAATAAATACAACAATTATACCGAAATTTATTATATACCAGAGCATCTTTACGTTTTTTAACCTTAACTGCTTATTTAGTAATTTATGGTATAATTATAGCAAACAGGGATTTAGTTGTTAATACTTTAAAGGAAGTAGTATAAATAAATGTTAAAATTACCGCAGTCTATAAAATGGATAATAACAGATTTTGACGGGGTTGTTACGGACAATTTCGTTTATATTAATGACGATTATTCTATGACCAGACGGCTGAACTTCCAAGACATTATCGGGTTTAATAACTTGAGAAAAAATAATTACGAAATAGCCATTATTTCGGGCGAAAAAAATCCCGCAATAGAACTTTTAACTAACAAATTTAAGTTAACGGAAGTTCATCAAAAAATTCATAACAAAATCGAAGTTCTAAAGGCAATTCTTGAAAAACATAACATCACGCAGGAAGAATATGTTTATATCGGGGATGATATAAACGATATGGAATGCTTGAATTATGCAAAATATAAAATAACAGTTCCCCATGCTGTTCAAAAAGTTAAAGATATTCCTGGGATACAAATAACCGAGCACGAAAGCGGAAAAGGAGCTTTCAGGGAGGTAGCCGATTGTTTGACAAACTAAAAAGAGTAATAGAAAAAATCAAACATATAAGCGCCTCGCTTGATAAATACGAAAAAGATTCCGTGGTGCAGGCAATGCCGTCATTAGCATTTGTAAACCGTGCAAAAAAATGTATTGAAAATAACGATTTTCAAAAAGCTGAACAAATACTTACGGAAGCCTGCGCACTACCGCAGGAAGATGCGCTTGTACACAAATACTTAGGCATAGTCTACGAACGCACCGGAAGACTAACTGATGCAATAAATGCATACAAAAAATCTGCAAATCTAAATAAAAGCGATAAAGAAATCTGGAGGCTTCTGGGGTTTTCGCTTGTTAACAGCGGAAAAAATGAAGAAGCCGAAGATTCTTTTGAAAATGCCAATAAAATAAACCCGATGAATACTGACGTTTTTGCAGGCTGGGGTATGGCTCTAATGAAGCAGAAACGATACAACGAGGCTCATGAAAAATTTCTTGAAGCAGTAAAAATTAACAAATACAATTTTATGGCACTTCTGCTTGCTGCAATTATGGAAGTCAGAACGGGTCAATATAATGAAGCGGAAACGAAATTAAGTTTTCTGGCAAATGTCTGCCCGAACGAAACAAACAACTATGAATATGCAAATCTAAAGTACATAAAGCAGGATTGGGACAATGCAATTCACTATGCCAAAAAGGCTCTGGAATTTAACAAAAACATGCTTCCAGCATACCTTCTTTTAGGCAAATTATTTGCCATAAAAGGCCAAAAAGAAGAAAGTTTCAAAATGTATGAAGAAGCATTTAAAAGAGATCTTATAACCCCGCATTTATTTTTCGACTGGGGCGTAACGCTGCAAATATATAACGAATTTGAACTTGCAAAAGAAAAATTTGAAAAAGCGGAGGCTCTTTCCGAAGGCGACAACGAAACACGCGCAGGTATCGCGCTGGCCCTTGCCGGACTCGGGCAAATTGACGAGGCAAAAAATATTATAAACAGTATTACAAACCTTGACGATTCCAACTATGTTTACGCAAAAGCTATTGCAATAATTGCCTTCAAAGACGGAAACTGGCATGATGCAATAGAAATTTGTAAAAAAATTAAAGAGCGAATATTCTTTGATACCTCTATAAATTATTACATAGCATGCGCTTATGAGCAATTAAACGATAACAATAACGCCAAAGAATATTTTGAAAAATCACTTGTCGAAAATCCGGCGGACACCAAAAATTATATACAGTATGCACAGTTCCTGCTAAAAAATAACGATTTTGAAAATGCACAGCGAAAACTAAGACGCGCACTTAAATTAAAAGGAAATGACTTAGAAATATTAAACCTTTTATTTCATGTTAGTTACATACTTGTAAAACAAAATAATTGCGAATATAATGTAAGAGAAACCCTGTCAATCGGTGATAAAATTAAATCAATTGATGAGAACGGCTTCAAGTATTC
The DNA here is from genome assembly GCA_944324365.1 of Candidatus Gastranaerophilales bacterium. Lineage (GTDB taxonomy): Bacteria > Cyanobacteriota > Vampirovibrionia > Gastranaerophilales > Gastranaerophilaceae > UBA1221. The sequence goes on along the minus strand of CALUWA010000021.1, from coordinate 10,299 downwards.
AGGTGAATACGCAGAACTGAAAGATATGTATAAGTAGGTAAAAATTGAGAAGGATTATTGTTCAAAAATTTGGCGGCACATCTGTCGCCGATACGGAAAAAATTAAAAACGTAGCCAAGATTGTCATCAAGGAAAAAAATAACGGAAACAATGTTGTTGTTGTTGTTTCTGCTATGGGGCATACCACTGATCATTTGGTCAAAATGGCAAAAGAATTATCAAAAACTCCGTCCGGAAGAGAAATGGATATGCTTCTTTCTACCGGCGAAGGGATTTCTATTGCACTTTTAACAATGGCAATACAGGCTCAAGGGTATGATGCAGTCAGCTTCAACGCAACCCAGGCCGGAATATATACCGAAAATGTTCATACAAAAGCAAGAATTTTAAAAATTAATACAGAAAAACTGCAGCATAATCTCAATGAAGGGAAAATCATCGTTGTTGCAGGATTTCAGGGAGTAACGGAAGACGGAGAAATTACGACACTCGGACGCGGCGGCTCTGATACTTCTGCAGTAGCACTTGCTGCAGCACTGAATGCAGAAAGATGCGACATATATACAGACGTTGAAGGAGTATATACAACGGATCCGCGCGTAGTTCCAAAAGCCTCTAAACTAAAAGAAATTTCATATGAAGAAATGCTGGAGCTTGCGCACGCAGGAGCCGGAGTACTTCACCCTCGCAGTGTAGAAACTGCAAAACTAAACAACGTTGCACTGAGAGTCAGAAGCAGTTTCAAAACAGATGATATGGGTACTTTAATACTGGGAGTAGATAAAATGGAAATTGATAAACCCGTCACCGGAGTGGCAGCAGATTTAACACAGGCAAGAATTGTTGTTTGTGACGTACCGGATGTTCCGGGTCAGGCAGCTAAAATATTTTCTAAATTAGCGCAGGAAAATATTTCCGTTGATATGATTATCCAATCCTATGCCAGAAAAGTTTCTAACACAAATGATATTGCATTTACGATAGACAGTGCAGATATTGATAAGACGGAAGAAACGCTTAACAAACTAAAAGAAACTCTTCACTGCGGAGAAATCCAAATAAATTCAGATATTGCGAAAGTTTCCATCGTAGGCGCCGGTATGATTGACAGACCGGGTATTGCATCTGCAATGTTTGAAACGCTTGCACGGCTCGGGGTTAACATCAAGATGATATCTACCAGTGAAATCAAAATCAGTTGTCTTGTTGATAAAACCGATGCAAACAAGGCTGTTCAGGCCTTACATGATGAATTTGAGTTAGCAAGTGATGTTATTGCCGATGTAAAAGGCGATTTACCTCCGCAATAATAAGGTTTTAAGATGCTATAATACTCTTGTTAAGACGGGATTCTCTTGTTTGCGAGAGAATGTTTTTCAGTTTCATAATGGCTTGCGCATGAAGTTGGCAAACTCTTGATTCCGACATATTAATAGTTGCACCGATTTCTTTCAATGTCATATTTTCCTGATAGTAAAGAACCATTATAATGCGTTCACGTTCCGGCAATCTCCCCAAAGCTTTCTCCAATTCCTGTTTTACGTTTTTTTCTTCCATTTTTTCCTGCGGATTAAGCTTCTCATCCTGAATAGTATCAATAATTTCAAGACTATCATCAGCACCGCCGCGCTTATCATAAATTGAAGTCATCGTCGTATCTTCCGATAGGATTTGGCTGACCTTTTCGGCATCCATATCTAAATACTCTGCAACCTCAGAAGTGGTCGGCATACGCCCGAGGCTTTGTTTTAAACTTTCCTGCGCAGCTTTTATATCTTTAATTTTTTTTCTGACACTTCTAGGCAAAAAGTCTTCAGCACGAATTCTATCTAAAATCGCACCGCGAATTCTTATAAGCGCATAGGTTTCAAATCTCGTATTTTTTTGAGGGGAGTATCTTTCTATCGCGTTAATCAAACCTTCAACACCGTAACCGGCAATATCCTCGATAGAAATTGTAGCAGGCAGTGTAACTTTAACGCGTCCCACAACATAACGAATAAGATAAATATATTGAACAATTAAAGTATCACGAACAGTCTTATTTGATTTATCTTTAAAATATTCACCCCAAAGGGCATAAAGCTCATCTTCCGACAGCTTTTTAATATTGTTATAAGATGTAAAATCAAAACTCTGACTCATTAATCCACCCAAGATTGTCTTTACATATCTATTCTATACGAATCAGGTTTTGGTACATCATTTAAAAAGAGGAAAAAATCTTTTTCGCTTAAAGTATAAGAATGAGAAGCCCGTTATAGAAGGATTTTAGTTTTCTCCATCGTCTTTTTTTTCTTCTTCGTTAGGCTTTCTCATAATTTTTAATTTAGTAATTCTTGCACCATCAATTTCTTTTACAATAAAAGTTAAATCTTTAAATGTGACTTCATCGTTTATTTCTGCAATACGCCCGAGCAGCTTCACGACAAAGCCGCCTATTGTATCCACATCGTCATCTTCAAGGTCATCTTTATCAAACCCAAAGAATTCGGAAACTTCATCCAACCTCATCATAGCGTTTGCCATATATGTATTAGGGGCAATTTCTCTTATATCGCATTCTTCTTCTTCGTCAAATTCATCCTGAACTTCTCCGAAAATTTCCTCCAAAACGTCTTCCAGAGTAATCAAACCGGAGGTTCCGCCAAATTCATCAACTACAATAGCCATTTGGCCTTTACGTTTTTTAAATTCAAGAACCAAATTATCCATTGTTATTGTTTCCGGCACAAGAAGAACCTCACGCAAAATATTTTTCACCGGACAGGTCTGATTTTTTAACGAAAGTGAATACAAATCTTTAACATGCACAAGCCCTATTATATGATCAATATCTTCATCATATACAGGATATCTTGTATACTGGCTTTCGGCAGCAAGTGCATTCAGTTCTTCAAAGCTTGTATCTACCTGAATACAAACCATATCCGTACGCGGAACCATAACCTGTTTTGCAGTTAAATCCGAGAATTTAAATACATTATGAAGCATATCTTTTTCAGTTTCGTTTAAAACGCCGCCGTTGTAGCTTGCATTTACCAACATATCAAGCTCTTCTGTTGAATGTACAAGAGAAGCTTTGTGCGAATGCGGAATATGAAGCATTTTCAAAACGAAATTACCAAATCCGTTCAATGCCCATATAAAAGGATTAAAAACAAACGTTATAGCCTGCATAGGTCTTGCAACCCAGAGAGCAGTTTTTTCGGTATATTCAAGAGCAATGGATTTTGGAATAAGTTCACCCAATACCACGTGTAAAAATGTAATTAAGGCAAACGAAATCGTCGCAGAAACAGTATGAGTCGCAACAGTAGCACTTATTCCCGGCAAGAAGGTAAATATAGGCTCTACAATTCTTGCCAGAGTACCTTCGCCGACCCAACCTAAACCGATACTTGATATCGTAACACCAAGCTGAACTGCGGCAATAAACTTATCCAAATCTTTCACAGCTTCCAGAGCAATTTTGGCATCAATATTACCTTCTTTAACCAACTGCTCGATTCTGGTTTTTCTAACCTTTACCATTGCGAACTCGGAAGCTACAAAAAAACCGTTCGAAAATAACAATAAAACTATTATCATTAAATTAAAAACTATATTGCCCGTCTCACCCATTAATCTTATTTTTATCCTTTATAAAACGTCTTATCATCTAAATTATAATATTACACTCAAAAAAAAGCAAGAGTACTAATTTGCCTCTACTTCCCTAAGCTGGGTGTATATCATAGGTGAAAACCCTTTTGTTGTTACAATATCAATAATCTTATATGGATTAGGAACCCCGATAAGTGAAGGGGAATTTATATGATAAACTCCGTTATCCATTTTTTCCTTATTGGTATGATAGTGCCCGGACACAACCGCAATTACATTATCATGTCTGTTTAAAACCGCCATATAATCCTCAGGTTTGTAAACCTTATGCGAACGATCATCAGTAGGAGGTAATACAGGAAAATGTTGAAACACAACAACAGGCCTATTTTTGTATTTTGTAAGCTGTTGGTCAAACCATTCCAAAGTTGCCTGCTTATAATACCCGTTTGTTCCGGGAATAGTTTCTTTAGCTCCGTCCAACACGATAAAGACAAACTCGCCGCGTTTGAATACGTAATTAGGTTTTGGCGGCCAGTAAAACCAATTATGAGCCCGCACAATTTCCAAATATCTTTTTTTGGATAATCCACTGCTCTTAAACACATCATGATTTCCAAATACAAGGTAATACCTTACATTCAGTTTGTTTATAATTTTAAGAAAAGCCTCAAGATTTTCATAATTGGAAGGATCGATATTATCTCCGGTAAATACAACAAATGAAATATTTTCCAATGAATTAATATCTTTTACCGCATCCCTCAATATCTGCTGGGAATACTGATTATCCTTAGACACATGTGTATCCGTAACCTGGACAAATTTTATTTCTCCGGCATAAGCCCCACCGGCAAAAACCATCCCTAAAACAGTACAAAATATAATAAAAAGTTTTTTAAGCATAAATAAATTACTACTCCATATTCTCGAAACAATTATAGCATGAAAGAGATGGTTATGCTAAAATGTAACACAAAGGGAAATTTATATGCGCTTAGACAAATTTTTGAAAGTATCAAGATTAATAAAAAGAAGAACTGTTGCAAACGAAGTTTCCGATATGGGAAGAATACTTGTTAACGGAACTCAGGCCAAAGCAGCAAAGCAATTAAAAGAAGGAGATATAATTACAATTGAATACGCAAACAGAAATGTATGCGTAAGAGTTTTAAAAATTCCGCAGAATAACGTGAGCGTGCAGGAAGCCCCGACTCTTTACGAAATTTTGGAACAATAGCATCTTATCTTTTTTAAGCCCTGATTGACTTCTTAAAAAAAATCATTAAACTTCTGATAAAACTCATATAAACGGATGATTTTATTTCCGAAAATTAATTCATCATGGTAAATAATCCGTTATTAGTAATGAGTAAGCAGAGGTAGTTGTAAATGAAGATTAACGGCGGAATTGAATATTTTCAGAACGGTATGCGTATCCCGCTCAGGGCTATGCAGGTACAGAGTGAAATTATGGGTATCCATAACGAAAATATTACAGGCTTCGATAAAGTCGGATATCAAAGACAAGAAGTCGTCGTATCATCGTTTACGGAATTTTTGGGCGTACAGGGTATTTCAAAATCCACCGATGATAAAATCGGACGTATTATGATGACTCAAAATCCGCTTGATCTGGCTATCGCAAATAAGGGATATTTCCAGGTTGAAACCGATGCCGGAGTAAAATTAACCCGCGACGGCAGATTTAAACTGGATAAAGACGGAAATCTCTTGACACTTGAGGATTACAGAGTACTATCTAATGCCGGTATGCCGATAAAATTACATATAGTGCCGGACGATTTGCAAAAAATAAAGATTGATGACAGCGGTATGGTCAGCGTTTTTAACGACAAAACACGAAAACTGGAAGCTGTTGCAAGAGTCGGCGTAGTAGATGCTCGCGGTACGATGGTAGAAGATCCAAACGTTAAACAAGGATATAACGAATATTCAAACGTTGCTCTTCAAAATGAATTTATTGAAATGATGCCTGTTATAAGAAATTTTGAAGCAAACAGACAGGTATTTTTAATACAAAACCAAAATCTGCAAAAAGTAATAAATCAATTAGGTTCAGCATCATAATAGAGGTATAAAATTATGAAAAACCTTCAGGGAATAATCAGAAAAAACACAAACAACGTACTTAACCAGTGGGATAAGCTGGGTTATGTAGCTAATAATTTAGCGAATTACAACACAAGAGGCTATAAAGGAGTACGCTTTGAACAGATGCTGAAAGAGGACGGTTACTTAACAGGCGCCCTCAGAACCGATATGTCGCAAGGGTCAATACAAGTGACAAGTAACCCTTATGATATTGCTATAAACGGGCAAGGATATATTCCTGTGTTCTCAAAAACCGGAGAAGTTGCCTATACACGCGACGGAGCCCTGAAACAAGGCAAAGACGGGTACCTCGTAACATCTGATGACTGGATTGTAGGAAACGGGATAAAAATTCCGTCAAACTGCCACAGATTTGTAATCAAAGGCAACGGAGACGTGTATGCCTACGAAAAAACACAAAGCAAAGGCCAAAAAATAGGCAACATACCGCTTGTAAGATTTGCAAATCCGGAAGGACTTGAATTAACCGATATGAATAAAATGACACCGACAGACGAATCCGGAGAACCGATTCTTGTAAAAGAACACAACTGCATAGTACAAAACAATCTTGAAAATTCAAACATAGATATTATGGATTCCGTAGGCGATATGCTAAGGTTGAATGCGTCAATGCTCGCCAGCACAAGAATGATGAAAGTTGTTGATGATATGTATAACAAATCAATTAACATCAGAGAATAACAAATAAGAGGATAAAAATATGTACACACCGCTAGATAGTATGGGTAAAGTAAATTTAATGCTGGATTTGGTATCCCAAAGGCAGGTTGCACTGGGTTCAAACCTGGCCAATATGCACACTCCTGGGTATGTCAGAAGAGATATAAACTTTCAGGAATACCTTGGCTCTATGAACAGTCCTCTTGAAACGAAGTTATCGCAAAGGCTGGGACCTTCAGCAATTATTGAAGAAAAATATCAGGAAGAAATCCGCCCTGACAAAGAGTTAATGGAACTTCAAAACAACTCGCTGCTATATTCAATGGCAACAAGAAGAATGTCTAATATTATAACGGAAATGAAAACAGTAATAAATGTCGGTAAATAAGGCAGGTGATATCTTATGGGTATATTAGAATCAATGAATATAGGCGGAAAGGCCTTAAGAGCACACGGATACAGACTTGATGTCCACTCAAAGAACATCGCAAACGTTGATACCCCAAACTATGTCCGTAAAATTCCTGTTTTAAATTCTACAGACGATATCTCTTTTCACGGTTTAATGAATGCAATGAAAGAAGATGTATTCGGAGTCGGAACTTTACCGTATTTAACCGGCGGGGTTGTATTTAACGGAAGCGTCGAAGACCCGACATTAGGGGAAAAAATTTATAAACCGGGTCATCCTGATGCAGATGCGGAAGGTTATATAAGGGCTTCAAACGTAAACCCTATGGTCGAAATGGCAGATGCAATTTTGGCACAAAGAGCATACGAAGCTAACCTTGCTTTGGTCAGCATTACAAAATCAATGGCGCAAAAAGCAATCGAAATCGGCAGATAATTTAATCTTTATGTTATACTTAGTTTATGGATAGCAAAACTAAATTATCGGTTATTATTCCGGTTTACGGAGCTGAAAAGTATTTACACCAATGTCTTGACAGCATATTGGCGCAAACTTTTAATGATTTTGAAATACTCTTAATTGATGACGGCAGCAAAGATAATTGCCCTCAAATTATAGATGAATATGCGTCGAAAGATTCACGCATCACAGCAATTCATAAAGAAAACAGCGGCTACGGCGCCAGCGTTAACGTTGGACTTGATAAAGCAAAAGGAAAATATATTGCAATTATAGAACCCGATGATTTTATTGACAGCCGCATGTTTGAAGACTTGTTTACTCTTGCGGAACAAACCGGAGCAGATATTGCAAAATCAGCTTATTACCTTAACTATGAAGTAAAAACATACAAAAATTGCATCTTGTTTGACTTTGCAGATAAATTTAGTATTCCTCAAGGCGCTTTCAAAATCGAAGATTGTCCGGAATTTCTTTCTTACCACCCGAGTATCTGGTCCGCAATTTACAGGCGGGAATTTCTAAACAAAAACAATATCCGAATGATTGAAGCCCCGGGCGCAGGCTGGACAGATAATCCGTTTCAGGTTCAGACAATGTGTCTGGCAGAAAAAATTGCATACACCTCAAAAGCATATTATCATTGGAGAGTAGAAACATTATACGACTATGATGCCCTGAAAGATTACACAATCCCGTTCAAACGGAGCCGTGAAATACATACCTGGCTAAGCCAGAATAATATATCTTCACCAAAAATTCTAAAGAATCTGTATAAAAGAGAGATTGTATATATCAATATTGTATTAAGCATGAAAGATCAAAATTCATATAAGCAACGAATCTCTGAAGCAAAAAATTTTGTAAGTAATATCAATAGCAAATTCTTGCCCGAAAACATAAAAAAACAGGTAGATTATTTAAAATCGCACCCTTATTTATATTTTTTACGACTTAAGATGAATAATATTTTCAAGAATATTCTAAAGATCAAATGGAATAAACAGCAAAAATATATTATTTGTTTTGGAAAATTTTTCTCATTCGATTAATTATTTTAGTACTATACGTAGGAACTTTTCAGCAAGCGTGAAAATTCCATTTGCAATATTATTTCTTCAGCTAATCAATGGAACTCTTTCATTATATCTGCATTCAGCTGCACTCTTCTGTTTTCTGCTTCTTTGAGTGCATCATTCTCTGTGTTTAAACCATTTTTTAGCAGGACATCATTATCTGTATTGGCAATAACTTCTTGATAGTTATAATATTTTGTTTGATTTGGATTTTTATGGCTGGTTAAGAGTTTTTTCCAAAAAGATTTTGTAGTTTTGTTTGTACGAGGCTGTTCAATTTTGTTAAGAAAATCTACTGCACTAATATCTTTTACACCACCAAATAATCTTGAAGAGAACCACAAAGATTTCTTCGTTTGAAGCTTACTAAAATCAATAATATCCAAAATTAACAGGTGCTGCATCATACCATTTTGGCCCTTCGGTACAAACCGAGCAAATACATCTTCTGTTTTTGACAAAGATTTAACATATGGATTATTTTCAATAGCCCGCTTTATTTCGGAAGAAAAATCCGCACCTAGCTGAGGCTTATTTGGAAAATATAAAGCACCCATAGATATATTACTTTTTACTCGTTGTACTTTCATAAATTAGCCTTTCTACATTAAATTATCGCTCAGATTTTAATTCAAAACATTGCGCCGGAAATATCATCTACCAGAACAAAACTCACCAGTCAACAATAACACCTTTTGAATACAGAGAACCTAACACTGGCCTACTGATTGTTTACGTTTTTGTTTGGACACTTTGGCTTGCGCTGCCCCCCAAAACTCTTGGGATTAAGTATACATAATTTTATGCAAACTTAACTTCAATATCAGCACCCAGACCTCTTAAAATTTTCATTGTCGTGTCAAAGCTGGGCTGTACTTTACCTTTTAAAATATTACATAAATTTGAACGATTAAGGTCAATTTCCTGTGCAAATTTGCTTACTGAACCTCTTGCTTTTATCACACGTTCAAGAGATTTAAAAAACAGCGTATAGTCACCGTCTTGTGCATATTCTTGTATGCTTAGTCTTAAGTAATCCTTTTGATACTCTGTATCTTTAAGAACTTCCTGCATATGCTGTTCATGAGTTATACCTCTTTTTAAAACATTGGATTTAATTTTCATATTAATTATTCCTTTATTTCATTAATAATAGTTTTTGCTTTTGCAATATCTTTACTCTGCGATGATTTATCACCTGCACAAAGAATCAAGATAATTACATCCTGTGATTCAGTAAAGTATATTCTGTAACCTGAACCTATTTTGAAACGCAGTTCAAAAAGGTCGTTAGATATTCTTTTATAATCACCGTAATTACCTTCTTCAAGTCTGTCAATTCTGCGGTCAACCTGCTGGCTTACAGATTTATCCAATTTTTTGTACCAGTCTTGATAAGGACATTTACCGTCTATGGTTGTGTAATAGATGACTTGTTTCATAATTCTTCTTTACTATATTGTATGTTATAACATACAATTTGTCAATACTTTGGCTAAAACTAATAAATTTTCTCCTCCAGAAAATTTATTGTTCAAGTCCCCTTGACATAATAAAAAGGATTACTAAACAAAAGTAATCCTTTTTATGGTGTCGACGACGGGACTTATCTTGCTGCGCCTCGCATTAAACGGGTCTACACTTTTTGCTTTGAACGGCATATATGCCGTAAGCAAAAAGACTTCGCCCTCTGCTCGGCTTGCGCTGAACCCCAAATACGGATTCGCCTCAACCTTATAAACAAATAAAACAAGAGCTATTAACCTCTCTTTTTATTTGTCGTTAAGGTTACGACTTTGAAACTCTTCGACATAAAATTGTAGCAGAGTTTGGTGATAAGTTCAATATTTATCACAAAGTTGTATTAATTATGAAATAATCTTCTCAAGAATACTACAATATGAGAATTGCGTTACGCAGAAATCTTCTTTAACTTTTCTGTTATCT
>CALUWA010000020.1 GCA_944324365.1 Candidatus Gastranaerophilales bacterium | reverse complement strand
TTCTTTTTCGGTTCACTTTTTCTTTTTGCACCGCAATTAAAAAGAAAAAGTGAACAATGAATACATAACTTATGTATATGTTCGATAGATACACATATCATGAATTATGTAGTTTTAGGGTTTATTTATTTTTCAACAACTGCAATAAATTCCGGACTTCTGTGATAACAACATCAATATCTGTATAAAATATTGCGTCGAGTTCTTTCATACATTTTTTGCGGAAATTTTCTATTGTATTTTTATCCAATTTTGCTTCCTGTGCTCGTTGTACAAGGGCATTGATAATCGGTTCAATTAATGTTTTTTTATCTTCGCCGTTGCCCCAGCCGGATTTGTAGGTGTCTAAATCCTTTATAAGATCCGGATATTTTTCCAAAAGTTTTATGACATTATCTTTATTTACTTTGGACATTCCGGATTTGTAATCATCATAATTGAGGTGTAAATCCGGGCCGAATCTTTCTTCATTTCGTTTAATATCGTCTTTTAAGTTTTTTAAGTTATCAAGAATATTTGTAACTTCACTATTGATTTTTTCATTTTTAAATCTGATTTGTGCGGCAGTTTGTTCCTGTTTAAGTTTTTTAAGATCATTTAGCCGTCTTTCGTGATCCTTCTGCCTGATTTTATCATGTTCGGGCGGAACAGATTTTTTTAATGCGTTATAGGTTGTATTATCCTGAGCTGCTACGTATATTGTTTCAATATCTTCAATAAATTTTTTCCAGGTCAGTCTGATGGGCTTATCTGTGTGATAAGGGTCAATTACAATTACTTCTTTTCCGTAGTCTATTTTTTGAATTGCATAGGCATGATTTCCGTGAACCGGATCGTTATCATCTCTTGAGCCAAATGTGTCTTTATAGTGATTAAAAGTGCAGACCGCAGCAGTTTTGCCCGGGTTTTGGGAGATGAATTTTAAAATGTTTTCCGAATTATTAACCTCCAGTAAAAAGTCCGTTTCAACTCTTTTCCTTCCCGTAAGCAGGGTTGAAATTGAAAGATACGAGTTATCAATCTTGTTTTTATCAAGTTTAATATTGGTTAAGTATGACGGGTAGCCTATTACATCGTCAAACTGGTCAACCCGTTCTGCCAATCCTTTTTTGACCAGTTGTTTGCTTAATTTTTCTGTTGCAAGTTCTAAAGCAATCATATCGTCATCCCCTTTGGAATAATGTCCGCTTGCTTTAGCTTCTGCAATTTCTTTCGGCGATATATGGAAATTTTTCTGCGGAAGCGGTGAGCCCGGCAGTTTTACTGTGACTCCTCCTTTACCGTCCGGAACTATTGCATCATGAATAATCTGTCTGCCCCAAGGTGTAAGCCTCATGGCATTAATATCGGACAGAAGCCAGCAGTCACCCTGGGTGTCTGATTGAAAGGTGTTTTCTATTTTCCGGTTAAAGTTTGTTGCAGGAGCCTGCTGTTTGGTTTTTGTTCCGGTAAAAGTTGCTCCCATTGCTTTTGTATATGATAAATCTTCCGAAATTTCATTACCCCATTTCGGTTTCTCAAGTAAAAACAAACTTACGCCGGCTTTAATCTTTTTGGCAACTTTCGGGCTTATAACGCCATCCTCTACCATAAGATTTACAATGGCATCCTTGGAATACAGAGGGTATTTTTTCAGATATTCGTTATAACTTGAGATAATATTATTGTCCATTATGCCTCCTACAAACTACTACATCTTTATCGGACATAATGTCTAAAAACTTTAATAAAATTTGTAAATATAACGTAATGTTTACAATGATTACTGTTTGTTATAATATTTTTGCATAGTTAAGAATAAAAGAGGGAAGATTAAATGCAGGTATCAGTAAATTGGTTGAATGAATTTGTAGATTTATCAAATGTTGAAGATGCTCAACTGGCTCATGAACTTACAATGAGCGGGTTAGAAGTTGAGGGAATGGAAGAGGTTACCCCGAAATTTACCAACATAATAACGGTGAAAATAGAGAAAATCGAAAACCATCCTAATTCTGATCACTTGCATCTTGTAACGGTTAATACGGGTTCGGGTTTAAAGACAGTTGTTTGCGGCGCTCAAAATATTAAAGAAGGGCAGATTGTTCCTTACGCATCTGTAGGCAGCCAGGTTTTAAACCGCAAAACAGGTGAGATGTTTACTCTGACTCCTGCTGTTATCCGCGGTGTGGAATCTCAGGGAATGCTTTGTTCTGCCGATGAACTCGGAGTTGTCGAAAGAAATTATCAGGAAGAGGACGGCATTCTAATTTTGAACAGATTTTTGCCTGATGTGAAAATCGGACAAAATCTTGTTGATGTTTTAGGGTTTGAGAAAGATACCATTCTTGATGTTGCTCCTACCGCAAACCGCGGAGATCAAATGTCTGTTGTTGGGATTGCAAGAGAATTAAGTTCTCTATTCAATACTGCGCTAAAATTTTCGCCTCTTGAAGCTACAAGGGATTTATCTACTGATAAATTTGAAGTTGAAATTTTGGACAAAGATGTTTGTAAATATTATTCATTGGGACTTTTAAAGAATATTAAAATAAAGCCGTCGCCTGACTGGATGCAGAAAAGATTAATTTCTTCAGGTATTCGTGCAATAAACAACGTTGTTGATATTACAAACTACGTTTTGTTGGAATATGGCTGCCCGCTTCATGCTTTTGATTATAACAAGCTTGACGGATATCTTTGTGTAAGACGTGCTAAACCGGGTGAAAAACTTGTTACACTGGACGGAGTTGAACGGGATTTAACGTCAGATACTGTTGTTATTGCTACTAAAGATGAACCGGTTTGTCTTGGCGGTGTATTTGGCGGCTTGAATTCCGAAATTGACGATAATACAACGGCAATTGCGCTTGAAGCGGCTTATTTCCCTCCGGCATCAAACAGAAAAAGTTCAAGAAGCGTAGGTTACAGAAGCGAAGCCTGTGCAAGATATGAACGCGGAGTTGATATCGAAGCGGTTAAACCGGCTCTAATGAGGGCAATGCAGCTGCTTGTAGAACTTGCGGATGCTGAAATTATCGGTGTTGTGGAAGCTGGTCAGAACAAGCTTGAGCCTATTGAAATTACTTTAAGATATGCTCAGGTTAAAAGAATTTTGGGAACAGAAATTGCTCCGGAAAGATGTGATTCCATTCTTATAAATTTAGGATTTAAAAAGCTTGGCGGAAATGTTGCTGCGGCAAAATTTTTAGTACCTTCATTCCGCGCATATGATGTTACCCGTGAAATTGATTTGATAGAAGAAATTGCCCGTATAAACGGTTATGATAAGATTTCAAATACTTTGCCACAAAAGATGCTGACTCCGGTTATTTCTGTTGAGGAAAAAGTTATCGGTAAGGTGCACGGATTAATGAGGGCTTCCGGCTTGAATGAAATTGTGACAACTTCTCTTATCGGGAAGCCGCTTTTAGACAAATATATGATACCTTATGACGATGAAAATGCGGTTAAGGTTTGCAATCCTGTGAGTGAAGAAAGTACAATGCTTCGTCAAACGCTTGCCGTCAGTGTATTAAACTGTTTGAAATATAACTATGATAACGGTCAAAAGACTTTCTGGGCGTATGAAATCGGGAAAACTTATAAAAAAGCCGCTCCTGCGGATGAAAAATATTCCGGAGTTAGAGAAACTCAGGTTCTTGAAGGTATAATTTCCGGTGAAGTTGAAAATTCAAAATGGCAGGTTAAGACCCAATCTGATTTCTTCACTGTCAAAGGTATTTTAGAAAGTATGTTTGAAGAATTGGGTGTTGAAAAACGTATCAAATTTGTTCCGCTTGATAAATCTGATTTGGCGAAATCGCATATCATTCTTCATCCTTACAGAAGCGCTGCAATATGCCTGCTTGGCAAGAATTTGACTTCTATCGGATATTTGGGACAGATTCATCCTATTTTGAAGGATAAAATGAAATTAAATCAGGATGCATACATCTTCAAAGTTGATATGGATGCGATTATTTCCATTGTAAAAGAAACTGTTCCTAGATTTAAGCATTTGGCACAGTTCCCTGAAGTAAGACGTGATCTGGCGTTTGTAATCAATGAAGATGTACCGTTTGATGATATACAACGTGTTATTAAAAGCGGTGTTCAGCAGAATATCTATCAGGGCTGTGAAGTTTTTGACGTTTATCACGGTGAAAACATTCAAAAGGGCTACAAGAGTTTAGCTTTCAGAATAAAAATGCTGGACGAAAACGCAACTTTAACTGATGATATTATTGAAAGAAATATGACATCTGTCAGAGAAAAACTTCAAAAAGCTTATGCTGATATTTCTTTCAGGGAGTAATTTATGAAGAAAATAATTTTCACGGCAATTTTATTTTTCTCACTTGCGGCTTCAGCGTTAGCGGTTGATATTTTGCCTGAATTTGTAATTCCTGCGGCTCCGATTACATACGGGGTTTATCAGGTAGGGCATGGAATTGCACTTTATTCCGAGCCGAATGATAAGGCTCCTGTTGTAAAGAAAATTACCTGGAATACAGAGGGAATTATTCCGAATGATTTAACTTTTGCGGATTTATTTGCGGTTTATATCGGGAAAAAGGATCTTGCGTTAATGTCGGTTACTGATGAAACCGATGATTGGGTGGAGGTTATTTACGACAACCGCAAAGGGCTGAAAGGCTGGATAAAGAAAGATGACCCGTTCAAATTTAATACCTGGATGAATTTTTATAATATGTACGGAAGAAAATACGGGCTTGTTATTTTAAAAGGAGCGCCCGAATTTGTTTACAGTCTTTTCGGAACTCCTGAAGATAACGAAAAAGCTATTTCAACTATAAATCAGCCAAAGCTTATTAACTTAAATCTTATCCGCGGAAACTGGATGCTTGTTACCGTTGTTGATGCTGATGGCACCCCAAAGACCGGTTATATCCGCTGGAGAAGTGATGACGGCGTTAAGTATTTATTCCCGGATATAAAATAAATTTTTTACAGCAATATCTGGGTTCCGATTAAAAAGCGGTGGCTGTCCTCCATATCATGGTTTTGGCAGAAAATGTAATTCAAAATAAGCCTTAATGCCTGCCCTTTTATAAACCAGTTTATACCTGCAGTATATTCTCTTCTTGTATCTCCGGAAACATCACGGTTTGGGTCAAATTGATCGTATCTTCCGATAATTTGTAATCTCGGGTGAATTTTATACCCGATTGTGCCGTAAAAGCCTGAGGCTTTTTTATCAACAACATAGCTTCCGTTATATCCGTCTGCTGCTGCAAATTCAAAACTTGACCAGAATTTTTTATATTTATACCCGAGATACAAACTTCCGACAGTGTATGTTGTGTGGTTATGTCCGGCGTTCAAACCGCCGCCTATAATAAGCCTTCCATACCTGCCGTCGGTTTTGCCAAGCGGCTTTAAGTCTACCCAGCCCGTAAATTCGGGGCCGGCAAACCATTCCCTAAAAAATCTGTCGGAGCTGTTGAACGCAAAGTTATAATCTATTAAATCATAATTCCCGATAAGTCTGACTCCGAGAGCTCTTGTCGAACCAAAATTTCTTGAAATTTGAGAACGCATAATAAAAGGCAGAATATAGGAACTTGAACCGCCTTCTTTGCCAATCTGGTTTCTGGAATAGCCGATAACTATTTTATGGTGCGGGATTGAACTGTTAATCAGATATGCATCTGCAACAAAGTTTTGCATATAATTTCTTTCAGCAGATTTCCTCGGGTTAAGAGTAATTTTAAAATCTGTATTTGTTCCTCTGATTTTTCCTATAGCGCCTACTTGTATAAAACCGAAATCATACCCTGTATCGTAATCTCCCGGCTGCCAATCATTTGATATGTATCCGTTGTATGCACCAAAAAACTGTACTTTACTTACAGGACCTTTTTTAGGATGGAATGTTAACTCATCTCTTAAAAGATAAGACGGAACGTCCGTTCTTATAATATCTCTGGCTATTAATTTCCCCAAAAGGGTGTCTTCATCAATTTTATTGTCATCATCTTTATCCAGATCAAAGTTATCAAACAAATTGAATTCTGATTCTATATTGCTTTCAACATCTTTTATTTTTCTTTTGGGTGGTGTGTAAGACTGAATTTCATTATTGTTTTCAGGCAATTCATCATCGATTGCATCAAGATCTACATCTTCAGGGTTATTTGTGTATTCACGAATTTCTTTCTCTGTCGTGTAGTCTTTGGTATCTTGTTCAAGGTTATCGGGAGAAAGAAATTTATGTTCCGGCACATCAAGAATTATTTCTTCTTCTGTTTGTATGTTTTTGTTAGAGTTTTCAATAGCAAAAACATTGTTACAAGAAGAAAGCAACAGTAAGGTAAATAGAATAATTCCGATAATCCTGTTCACAAATATTAATTATATCACAAAATACTTGATTTTCATGATTTCTTTATAGTATATTTTCATTATGACAAATGTAACAAAGAATAAAAGAACGGTTAAAGTAAAAGCCCCAATTGTTGAAGCCCTGAAACAAGCATATGAAAACCCTACATATCAGTTTCACATACCCGGTCATACAAAGGGTAACGGTTCGCTGCCTGAATTTAAAAAATTAATCGGTGCAAAGGCTTTATCCATTGATACGACGGATGAATTTGATAATCTTGGAACGCTTCATCCTGCAACAGGGCCTATAAAAGAAGCTCAGGAACTTGCAGCACAGGCATTCGGAGCAAAGAAAACCTTTTTCCTTTTGAACGGTTCCACTGCGGGTAATCTTGCAATCGCAATGGGTTTAACCAAAAAAGGACAGAGAATTTTAACTAACCGTAATTGTCACAGATCAGTATTGACCGGCATGATTATATCGGGAGCCGAACCTCTTTGGCTGATACCTAAAAAGTTTGATGACTGGGGTATCTGGGGAAATGTTACTCCTGAAAGTGTTGATGAAATGCTTTCGACACATGACGATGTTTCGATGGTTTGGATTACTAACCCTACGTACGAAGGGGTTGTGTCCGATATAAAATCTATTTCTGCGGTGTGTAAAAAATATAATGTGCCTTTAATTGTTGATGAAGCGCATGCGTGTTTGTGGAATTTCAGCAAGCACCTGCCGACTCCTGCATTACAATTAGGGGCGGATGCTGTTGTACATTCTCTTCATAAAACAGGCGGCAGTATGAGCCAGAGTTCAATGCTTCATATTGCAGAAAATTCTATGCTTGATGTTGATGCTGTTGAAAAAGCTTTGAAACTTCTACATACAACAAGCCCTTCTTTGATTTTGCTTGCAAGTCTTGATGCGGCTCGTGCAAATTTAGACAGCCAAAGAGGCAGAAAACAGCTTGAGCGCGCAATCGCTAACGCAAAATATTTGCGCCGCGAGATTGAACAGTTAGAACATATTCAGGACTTAAAACCGGATTTCGGCTATATGACAGATGTTACAAAGATATTTATTCGCGATGACAGACTGTCTGGCAAAAGATTGGAATCTATTTTGGAAATTGATTTTGGCATTGAAGTCGAAAGTGCATCGGATGCAGGATTACTTTTGCTTTCAAATTTAGGAAACACAAGAGCTGATATGGAATATCTTGTAAAATGCCTGCAAAAAATTGACAGTTCGAATTATTCAGATATTTATTATCTTGAAAAGAAAAAACATATGCCGATGCTTACTCCTCAGATAGAGATGAGCTTAAGGGAAGCGTTTTTCTCCGAAAAAGAAACTGTTCCGAAAGATTTGGCAATAGGCAGAATTTCGGCGGAAGTTATCGCAGAATGTCCTCCGGGAATTGCAATTTTACTTCCTGGTGAGCTTATTACGGAAGAACACCTGCCGTATTTAACTGATTATGATTTCATTGAAGTGATTAAGTAATGTTGAGCAATTTTTAAGGCCAAAATGTTTTATTATATTTGTAAGGGGATTTTAATAAGGAAATTGCGTTATGAATATATGTTCTCTAAGGAGTTTAGTTTATAATGGCTGGACTATTGCCAATAGAAAAGCACTTGCAAAAGTTATCGGAAAAGATGAATTTACTAAGCTTGGTAAAGCTTATGAGTGCTTAGACAGACATAATTCTGATATCCCAAGTTTGGCAAGAACGGGGCATAAAATTTTTATTCCAAGCGGAGAAATTTCATTAAGAATGCGTGACGGGCAATTTTTATTGAATTTTCCTGCGAATGTAGGTGATTTTTATGTTAGGAAAAATACTCAATCTTTTATTGGAAAAGATATAAACATAAAAACAATAACAGCCCGCGTCAAAGCATTTGAAAAAAATGTTGTTGATTATTTTAAAAATGCTAAAGAGCTGCCGAAATCTGCGCTTGAGTCAAAAACCATGAAAAAATTGTTTTCTCCGGAATATAAGCCCTCAAGGCGTTTTAATGAAGATGGCTTACATGTAACAACACTTATTGATAAAACAACAGGAAAACCAGTTGAAGCCTATGTAAAACCTCTTGAAATTAATAATGTTAATGAGGCTTGGGGAATTTATGTAAAAAATTCTGCGGGAAAATATGAACTTGTAGGACAGAGAAGGTTTAAAATAGATCGGGATGCAGGAAAGATTTTACCTGATTGGATGGATTCTGTTGGCGGTAACGAGAGGTATGCAGGTATTGGGCTAAGAGCTCATCAAATTGGTGTTGAGCGTATGATGCAGGAAAATTTGAGAACTGTTGAAATTTGTGCAGAAGCTCAAGCTTATCCTTTTCATTACAAAAGTGGTTTTAGAGTTATTCCGATGGAAATTGAAGTTACTCAAGAAAGATTGAATAGAGTTTTAAATAATTGGGTTGAACGTTCCGGTATTGATGCAGAAACTTTGAAAAAAAATATAGTTTCAAAAGTTGTGGATGGCAAAACTATCTTACATTCTCAAACACTGGAAAACTGGGGTAATATTCTTTATCTAAAAAATAATGGCAGGTATGTTAGCAGAGATACTCCGATGGACTTACATGGAGAATGGCTTGACAAGTGGAAGCAAATAGCATTATCTCAACCTATATTATTAGATGTCTAGATATCCACATCTTTCATCATTTCAACTAATGTTTGGACGGTTGTGTCCATTGAAACTATATCCGATGTCCTCTGTTGTAAAAATGCGTTAACCTGCGGCATCATCTGAATTGCAATATCAAGTTTCGGGTTTGAACCCGGCTGGTACATCCCAACATCAATAAGGTCTTTGTTTTCTCTGTACATTGAAAGGATTTTTCTCATTTTTGCAGCTGCTTCTTTGTGTTCAGGGGTTGCGATTGCTGACATAAGCCTTGAAATACTTCCCAAAACGTCTATTGCAGGGTAATGGTTGCTTTCTGCGACTTTTCTTGATAAGAATATGTGACCGTCTACAATACCACGAACAATATCAACGATAGGATCTGAAATGTCATCCCCTTCCATCAAAACCGTATACAGTGCGGTTATAGAGCCTTTCGGACTGTTGCCCGCGCGTTCAAGAACTTTTTGAAGCCAGGAAAAAATTGACGGCGGATAGCCTTTCATAGTAGGCGGTTCGCCGAGCGACAGGCCAACTTCACGTCCTGCCATTGCGCAACGGGTTACAGTATCTGTCATTAAGAAAACTTTTTTGCCTTGATCCCTAAAATATTCACAAACTGCGGTTGCGGTCAAAAGAGCTTTTTGACGAATCAACGGAGGCTGGTCGCCTGTAGAGCATACAAGAACCGATTTTGCCATACCGTCTTCGCCAAGAGAATCTTCTACGAACTCTTTAACTTCTCTTCCGCGTTCTCCGATTAGCGCAACAACGTTAACATCAGCATCGGAATTTCTTGCAATCATACCGAGAAGCGTACTTTTACCGACACCGGATCCGGCAAACAACCCTAAACGCTGTCCGCAGCCCATTGTCATACAAGAATCTATTGCTCTTACTCCTGTTGAGAATATTTCCGTAATAATAGGTCTTTCAAACGGCCCCGGCGGCGGCCCTTCAATCGGGCGCCAGGTTGCGCCTGTTGTATCAAGCGGTTTTCCATCAATCGGTTCGCCCATAGGATTAATTAATCTGCCTAAAAGAAAATCTCCGACAGGGATAATAATAGGTTTGCCCGTTGCAATAACTTTACTGCCCTGCCCGATACCGTTTCCGTCAAGCAAAAGCAGCAGCTGCGCAACTTCACCTTTAAAAGCCTGAACTTCTGCCGGTTTTCTTTCCCCGGTATTTGTTTCAATATAGCACAAATCTCCGACTTTTAATCCGGGAAGTTTAACTTCTACTGTCAAACCCAATAGCTTTGATACTGTTCCCTTGAATTTAAATAATTCAGTTTGTTCAAGTTTATCGTGCACACGGACTTTCAAGTCGTCTATATATGATGTGTCAATATTAAGCTCGCTCATAGTAAGATTATAATATTTTTCTGCAAAAATACAAGAAGTTTACTAAAAGATATTTTGTCGGTACCTTTTTTGATATGCAAAGGTCTCGTTTATGTTCACTATCGCACTTCGTGCACGTTCGCCTGACTTATACCAGGCGTCATTGCGAGCGAAGCGAAGCAATCCAGGAAAAAGATCGCGCAACAGAGTGCGCGATGACAGATTTTTGTGCATTCTACCAGCTACATGTCATCGCGAAAGGCGGAGCCTGTCCGCAATCTATAGATTGCTTCGTCGCGTTGCTCCTCGCAATGACGGAAAATGCGCTGTGCTGTCCTTAGCAGCGCAGCGTTTAAAATACCAGCAACGACATAAAATATTAATACGCTTTCCCTATTAGGGAATTATGTGTTTGAATTTCAAGCTTATCATCAAGAGTTTTTAACTCAATTTTTTCGCCATAGCGTTTTTCGAGTGCAAGTTTTATCATATAATCTGCAAAATGCGGATTTTTAGGAAGAAAAGAGCCATGCAAATATGTCCCGAAAACGTTTTTATATCTTCCGCCCTCTGTTTTGTCTTTTCCGTTGTTGCCGTTCCCGACTGTGACTGTTGCAAGCGGTTTTGTTTCGCCTTGCAGATATGTCAAGCCGCTGTGATTTTCAAAACCTACAAGGGTTGGCGGATTTAAAAAATCTGTTTTTGCAGTTACATTTCCGATAAATCTTTTGTTTCCGGCGACAGTGTATGCATCCATAAGGCTTATTCCCGGAAGTTTTTCTTTATCATGCGGCTGGTAATAATGCCCGAACAGCTGATATCCTCCGCAAATTCCTAAAAATACAGCATTTCTGTCGCGTTCTTCCGTCAAAAATTCTTTGTGGCTGTAAAGTTCTGCCGCAACTTCTTCCTGCTGTTTGTCCTGTCCGCCGCCGATAAAATAAATATCGTGTTCTTTTATTTCATTGCCGATGTTAATTTCTTCAAATTCGACATCTATCCCGCGCCATTCGCAGCGTTTTTTGAGGGTAATAATATTTCCGATATCGCCATACAGGTTTAAAAGTTTCGGATAAAGATGCGCGATTGAAATTTTTAAATGTTTCTCTTCCATATTCCAGATTATAGCACAAATTATTTGCGTGGTATAATTTATTTGAAAGAAGGTTCTAATGCTTATTGATACTCATACTCATATTGATATGATAGAAGGTTTGTCTATAGAAGAGATTTTGAAAAATGCTTCTGAAAACGGCGTGGGGAAAATTATTGTTCCTTGTGCATATCCGAAAGATGTTGATAAAATTTATGATTTGGTTCAAAAATATGAAAATGTATACGGAATGCTCGGCGTCCATCCTTCTGAAGCACGCGATTGGGATGACGGTTTAACAGAAAAGATTAAAAAATATTCACAAAGCAGTAAGATAGTTGCGATAGGTGAAATCGGGCTTGATTATTATTGGGATAAGAGTTTTAATGACGTTCAAAAAGATGTTTTTATAAAACAAATTAAACTTGCAAACAAGCTTAATCTTCCAATCTCAATTCACGATAGGGAAGCTCATAAAGATACGTTTGATATCTTAAAAGAATATAATACGGGCTCGACAATTGTAATGCACTGTTTTTCGGGCAGTGTCGAATTTGCAAGGGAATGTATTAAGGAGGGCTGGTATATAGCGCTCGGCGGGGTTGTAACATTTAAAAATGCTGTTAAAACAAAAGAAGTTGCTAAAGATATTCCGCTTGACAGACTGCTGCTGGAAACAGATGCCCCGTATTTGACGCCGGTACCTTATAGAGGAAAAGAAAACCAGCCTGCATACGTAAAGTTTGTTGCCCAGGAGATTGCAAATCTTCGCGGAATATCTTTTGAAGAAGTTGTATCCGCGACTTGTGCAAATGCGCAAAGAGTTTTTAAAATTTAGTCCTCTTTTGTAAGCTGAAAATCTTTATTAAATGCATAAAGCCAGATAATTCCGGTTAAGGCTACATAAAATAATAATTCGGTTATTTCTTCAAAGACCATATTGTGTGCGACTTCTTCCGCATAAGTGCCGAGTATCATACCAGCAAGCATTAATACAATATTCCAAACCGGCAGTTTGATGTTTTTAATCAAATCCCATAACGTGATAAACAATTTATTTTTGAGAAAATAAATTGCAACGTATGCCATATATAGGCCGTAAATAGGGTGCGCAAGCCAGCCGTATTTAATATCTTTCCATCTGTAAAATTCGTTTACTTCACCGGGTACCGGGAAAAATATTGTCCGTCCGCAGTTTACTTCTCGTATTGCAAGGATAACGACTACCATTGCTACGAAATTGAAAAACTTTCTGTTAACCTTTGCTTTTATCGCAAATATAAATGCTGCTAAAAGTGTTAACATTTGTAAATTTTCAAGCAGCCCGTTTTCGTATCCGTATTTTTCCGGCATGAACCATATACAAGGTGCTACAGCAAGAGCTGCCATTACTGCAACAATAGTGCATGTATAAACTTTAAAATCACAGTGTGATTTTATAAAATTTCTAATATTTGCTAACAATTTCCTAACTTCCTTATGCTATTGCCATATTCTATTTCAAAAGACAAAATTTTGCAAACGAAATTTTTGTATTAATATTATGGAAAAGGAGAGTTTATGAAAATTGCTAATAGCCTGCTGGAACTTGTCGGTCAAACCCCGCTTGTAAAAATTAACAAACTTAATACAGGAACAGCTTTTGTTGCTGCAAAAATAGAAAGCAAAAATCCTGCGGGTTCAATTAAGGACAGACCTGCTTTAAATATGATTGAACAGGCAGAAAAAGAGGGATTAATAAATAAAGACACGGTTATAATAGAGCCGACAAGCGGTAATACCGGAATCGGACTTGCTTTTGTCTGTGCTATTAAGGGATACCGTATGATTCTTACAATGCCTGAAACAATGAGTAAGGAAAGAAGAATGCTTCTTAGTGCATACGGTGCGGAACTTGTGTTAACGGACGGGGCGAAAGGCATGCAGGGGGCTGTTGATAAGGCGGAAGAACTGCATAAGGAAATTAAAAATTCGTTTATTCCGCAGCAGTTTTCTAACCCGGCTAACCCTGAAAGTCATATTAAAACTACCGCAGAAGAAATCTGGCATGACACTGACGGGAGGGTTGATATTGTTGTTGCAAGTGTTGGAACGGCGGGAACAATTTGCGGGATTGCAAAAGGTTTGAAGGCGAAAAATCCTGAGATAAAAGCAGTTGCGGTTGAACCTTTTTCTTCTCAGCTTCTTGCGGGGAAAGAGGCCGGGCCTCATAAGATTCAGGGTATCGGAGCAAATTTTATTCCGGGAAATTTTGACGGGTCAGTTATAGATGAAATTATTCCGGTAAAGGACGAAGATGCATTTGAAACGGCAAGGCAGCTGGCAAAAAAAGAGGGGATTTTAGCGGGAATATCTTCCGGTGCAAATCTCTGGGCTGCGATTGAACTTTCCAAAAGGCCGGAAAATAAAGATAAGCTTATTGTTGTAATTTTGCCGGATTCAGGCGAAAGATATCTGTCAAGCGGATTGTATGAGTAGTTTTATGTTCGAAAGTTATGCTGATATTCTAAATACTTTGGAGGATAATTCCCATTTGCGTTCAATAAAAAATTTTGAGCGCAAGGACGGCAAGTTTATTTTTATAGACGGGAAAAAGCTGCTCAATCTTTCCTCAAATAATTATCTAGGGTTTGCGGATAACGAGAGGATTACTGAAGAGTTCCTGAACACTGCCGGTGCAAAATACAGCTTTGGCAGTGCATCTGCGCGTCTTTTGACAGGAACTTTGCCTGTGTATAAGGATTTGGAAAATCTTCTATGTGATTTGTTCCAAACTGACGCTGCTCTTATTTTTAACAGCGGGTATCACGCAAATGTAGGGGTAAACAGTTCTATTGCGGGAAGCGGGGATGTTATTTTTTCGGATAAGTTAAATCACGCAAGCATAATTGACGGTATGCAGTTGTCACGCGGAAAATTTTTCCGCTATAAACACAATGATATGGCAAATCTGGAAACACTTTTGAAGCGCGAAAGAAATAATTTTAAAAATGCGGTAATTGTTACAGAGAGTGTTTTCAGTATGGATGGGGATATTGCGGATTTGGAACGGCTTGTGGAGCTTAAAAATAAATACAATTGTCTGCTTATAGTGGATGAGGCGCATGCTTTCGGGGTTTTTGGCAAAAAGGGGCTCGGTGTTTGCGAAGAATTGGGAATAATAAAGGAGATAGATTTAATTGTCGGAACTTTCGGGAAAGCTATCGGCTCTGTCGGTGCTTTTGTAACCGGCAAAAAAGTGCTGATTGATTTTTTGATAAATAAGGCCCGTTCGTTTATTTTTTCAACAGCTTTGCCGCCGGTAAATATTGCATTTTCAAAATGGATTATTGAAAACAAACTGCCTTATACGCTTGATGCAAGAAAAAATATGCTTGCGTTAGGGAAAAAACTTGGCGGTCAAAGCCACATAATCCCTTATATTGTAGGCGAAAACGACAAAACTGCGGCATTAAGTGATATTTTATATGCAAACGGTTATTTTACGCTTCCGATTCGTCCGCCGACTGTGCCTGCCGGAACTTCCCGCTTAAGGCTTTCTTTGACTGCGGATATGACAGAAAAAGACCTTGCCGGGCTTTTTGAGTTGCTTAATAATAATAAATAAACACTTGCAAAACTCTTTCCGTCGTAATAATATGTTTTTACGAAAGTTTTACGGCTTTGGTATGCCTGAAACTTTTTTGTAACTACTTAACTTAATAAAGGAGAAGAAAATGCCAAAATTAAAAACACACAAATCTGCTGCAAAACGCTATAAAGTTACTGCAACAGGTAAAATCCAAAAAAGACAAGCAGGTATCGGACACTTGCTCCAACACAAATCAGGATCTAGAAAACGCAGAATTTTCAAGATGGTTGATGTATCTGAGTCACACATTAAACTGGTATCCAGAGAGTTACCATACAAGAAGTACGCAAGATAGGAGCAGTGAAAGATGAGAATTAAACGCGGAAATGTAAGTCGCAAAAGACATAAGAAAATATTAAAACTTGCTAAAGGATTTATTGGTGCAAGAAGCAGAATTTTTAAAGTAGCTAATACAGCTGTTATGAAAGCATTGAAATATGCTTACAGAGACAGACGTACTACAAAACGTAATATGCGCAGACTCTGGATTGTCAGAATTAATGCTGCAGTAAGAGAACGCGGTATGAGCTATTCAAGATTTGTTAACGCATGCAAAAAAGCTAACATTGTTGTAAACAGAAAAATGCTTGCAGAGCTTGCTGTAAATGACAAAGAAGCTTTTGATGTAGTTTTCGAAGCTGCTAAAGCTGCAAAATAAATCTTACGGATTTTAATTTAATAAAAGACCTCCGGATTTTTTCGGAGGTCTTTTGCTTTGTAAACAAAACGTTACAATTGTGCAATTTTATGGCAAAAATTTTGTTTATATATATAGTTGGGAAAATATTGGTTGGTAAAAGAAAATGGATTTTAGCAATGATGAATTCTTAAAACCTCTTTTATACAGGGACATTATGGGACCTGCCAATACACCTATGGGCGGAATGTACGGCCTTGGCGGTATGTACGGAATGTATCCTTATTCAACCAATTTATTAGGCGGTGTAACCATGCAGCCCGGCGCTCATGAAGATGTTTTTGAGAGCTACCAAAAACGCAAAAAGAAAGATTACGGATTTTTGACGAAAGTACTTGCCGTAATCGGCGGGTTTGCTGTTCTGGACTTAATCGGTTTTAAGAGCTTTAAAGGTCTGAAAAATTTGTTTAAGAAGTCAGGCTCCGGTTCCGGCGGCGGCAGCGCATTTGCTAAAAAGTTCAGAAGTTTATTCAACAAAACGCCATAATTCTTCACAAATTTTTTCTCCTGTGTTAGGATAAAATAAAAACAGGAGGTTATTATGGCGAAAGATTGCAGTTTTGATGTAGTATCGGAGTTTGACAGACAAGAACTTGTTAATGCGGTTGATCAGGTGAAAAGAGATGTTTCTTCAAGGTTTGATTTGAAAGATTCCAATTCGGAAATAGAACTTGACGGGGACAAGTCCATAACTATTACGACAAGTGATGATATGAAGCTTCGTAATATCTACGATATTTTGCAGACAAAACTTGTAAAAAGAAACCTTAATATAAGAATTCTGGATCCGCAGCCTGTTGAAAATGCTCTCGGCGGCAGAGTGAGAAGAGTTTATAATCTTAAGAAAGGCCTTACACAAGAGCTCGCGAAAAAAATCGTAGCGGATATTAAAGATTCCAAAATAAAAGTTCAGGCATCTATTCAGGGTGATCAGGTGCGTGTTTCCGGCAAAGATAAGGATAATCTTCAGGAAGTTATAAAAATGCTTCGCGGAAACGAAGAAAAGTACGATTATCCGCTTCAGTTTACAAATTACAGATAGTATGATTATAAGGCAGGAACGTAGTTCTGATATCGCAGAAATTTATAAAGTTGTAAAACAAGCTTTTGCCTCTGCAGAACATAAAGACGGCAATGAGCAGGAGCTGGTTAATGCTTTGCGGAAAAGTTCGTCATATATTCCCGTTTTATCTCTTGTTGCTCAAATCGATAACAAAATTGCCGGACACGTAATGTTCACCAAAGGCAGGGTCAACGGGTGTGATGTTCTGATTTTAGCGCCGCTTTCCGTGCTGCCGGAGTTTCAAAGGCGGGGGATTGGCAGTGCTCTTATTCAGACCGGGCATGAAATTGCCAAAAAGCAGGGATATATTTGTTCTATAGTTCTCGGAAGCGAATTTTATTACCCTAAATTTGGATATGAACCTGCGTCTAAATATGGCATATTTGCTCCTTTTAATGTACCTGATGAAAATTTAATGGTAAAATTTTTAGCTGAACCGTCATCTCAAATATGCGGAACTATTGAATATCCGAAAGAATTTTTTGAAGTGTAAGTTAGGGTGGTTTTTTATGCTAAAATGTCCATATGATTTCGTTAAAAAATTTAGATAACGAGAGTTTTAAGCTGTTCCGGCATAATGTTAAAAGCGGGATTCCGTTTGCCGTGACGGGGCTTGTTGCGCTTTTAAGACTTTTCCTTGTGCAGCAGGCGGCTGAGATTTCAAAGAAAAAAGTGCTTTTTATAACCTCCAGCGAGCAAAATGCCCTAAAGTATCAAAATGATTTGAAACATGCGTATAATGCGGATGCTGCGATTTTGCCGTTTCAAAATATTTCAATGTACGAAACCGTCAATTCCAATAAATATGAATATGCCGAACAGATAAAAATATTACTTCAAAAACCGGATATTGTTATTGCTCCGGTAAAAGTTCTGCTGGAAAAATTCCCGTCCCCGGATTTTCTGTTAAAAAACAAAATTACTGTTAAAGTCGGAGATGAAATTGATACAAAAGATTTTGCACAAAAACTTGTAAACCTCGGCTACAAACGCGCAACGATGGTAAGCGATATCGCGGAATTCAGCGTAAGAGGGGATATCATAGATGTTTTCTCTCTCGATCAAAACCCAGTCAGAATTGAGCTTTGGGGGGATGAAGTTGTGGATATCAGATATTTTAACAACGAAACCCAAAAGTCTGTTGAAAAAGTAAAAGAGGCAGAAATTCTTCCTGTGTATAAGTTTTTAGCCGGTGATACGTCAAAATTCAGCGAAGAAGAAGGGTATTTTGAAGGTATTGAAGTTTATCAAAGCTTCTTTAATTCTGAACTGGCAAGTGTTTTGGACTATTTTAAGGATTACATAATAGTAACCGATGAAACGTCGGAGGTTTACGCAAAATATGAATTTTTTGACCAAAATTACGAAGAACAGTATCAGGAAAATTTAAAGCTTGAATTGCTCAAGGAGCTTAAAGAACGCAATCATTTTACGTATGAAGAATTTGTGAAAAAGATGGCGCGGTTTATGAGAATCGGGCTGGATAATTTTCTTGATACCAATGTTGAAGAAATTATCGAATTTAATACGCTTCCGGTCAGAAACTTTACGGCGAATTTTGATGAGATTGCCCAATTTATAAAGGATAATGCGGGTTATAAAATTGTTATCGCCACAGATTATCCGGATAGAGTACGTGAAATTCTTGAAGAGCGGGAAGTATATTGCGATATCCAATATTCCGAAAGTCTTGCCTCTCACGGCGGTGTGCTGGATGATTTTAAAACAATTATTCTGACGGACAGGGAACTTTTTAACAGGCGCAATAAAGAAATTACCTCCTCAAAACGTTCTTATTATAAGGAAAAACCTGAATATATCGAAAACATAAACGATATTCAGGAGGGTGAATATGTTGTGCATTCGATACACGGTGTCGGTATTTACAGAGGCTTAAGCCAGCAGGAAATTGACGGGCAGCTTAAGGATTATTTGACAATTGAATATGCGGCCAAAGATAAGCTTCATATTCCGGCAGAACAAATAAATCTTTTATGCCGTTACAGAGGTTCGGGCAATATAAAACCGAAACTTTCCAGAATGGGCGGTAAGGATTGGGAAAATACAAAGGCCCGTGTTAAAAAAGAAGTTGAACAGGTTGCTTATGACCTTCTAAGGCTTTATGCAAGGCGTAAAATGCAAAAAGGCATACAGTTTCTTTCGGATACTAATTGGCAGGTGGAAATGGAAGAGGCATTTGAATATACTGAAACCCCTGACCAGATGAAAGCCATAACGGATGTAAAATCGGATATGGAAAGCGAAAATCCTATGGACAGACTTATCTGCGGAGATGTCGGGTTTGGTAAAACAGAAGTTGCTATGCGCGGTATTTTTAAGGCTGTTATGTCAGGCAAGCAGGTTGCGGTTGTCGTGCCGACAACTATTCTGGCGTTTCAGCATTTTCAGACGATGAGCGAAAGATTCCAGCCGTTTGGGGTTAAAGTAGAACTTTTGTCCCGATTCCGTTCGCATAAAGAACAAAAGGAAACAATAAAACATCTTGCAACAGGTGAATGTGATGTCGTAATCGGTACTCACAGGCTTTTGCAGGACGGAATTATTTTTAAGGATTTAGGACTTCTTGTTATAGACGAAGAGCACAGATTTGGGGTTCGCCATAAAGAAAAATTAAAGCAGCTCCGGGAAAATATAGATATTATCACGATGTCGGCAACCCCTATTCCGCGAACGCTTTATATGTCGCTGTCCGGGATAAAGGATATGTCCGTAATTAACACTCCGCCTAAAAACAGGCTTCCTATTAAAACATTTGTCGGAGTTTGGAACGAAAACATGGTTAAAAATGCTATTGTTCACGAGCTCGACAGGGAAGGTCAGGTGTTTTATCTTTACAACCGGGTTGAAACGATTGATGAATTTCGCATGCAGCTCAAACAGCTTGTGCCGAATGCGCGTATTGCAATCGGGCACGGTCAGATGGATGAAAAGCAGCTTGAGCAGGTTATTATTGATTTTGCAAACCACGAGTATGACGTGCTTTTGGCAACAACAATTATTGAAAACGGTATTGATATCCCGAATGCCAATACAATGATTATCCATGATGCGGATAGGTTTGGGCTTGCGCAGTTATACCAGTTGAGAGGACGTGTCGGAAGAAGCCAAAGGCAGGCATACTGCTATTGTTTCTATAAACGCACAAAAGAAATGACAAAAGAAGCAATCGCGAGATTAAAGGCTATTAAAGAATTTACAACCCTTGGCAGCGGGTATCAAATTGCTATGAGAGATGTTGAAATTCGTGGTGTCGGCAATATTTTGGGTACCAAACAGCACGGACATATGATTAATGTCGGATTTGATACGTATTGCCAGCTTTTGGAAGAAACTGTTCACGAACTTCAGGGCGAACATATTGAACAGCAGATTTCTACGATTGTGGATATAAATGTTACTGCGTTTATTCCGGATGAGTGGGTCGGCTCAAAAGAACAAAAAATGATTGAATATAAACGTCTGGCGGATGTAAAAAATGATGTCGAGCTTGATTATATTACGGAGGAGTGGAAAGACCGCTTTGCCAAACCGCCTGAAAGCGTTGAAAATTTAATAAAACTTATCCGCCTAAGACTTGCCGCAAGTGATGTTAAAATATCAGTTATCAGAGAAACCGCAGATAATATACGG
This sequence comes from Candidatus Gastranaerophilales bacterium, assembly GCA_944324365.1. Taxonomy (GTDB): domain Bacteria; phylum Cyanobacteriota; class Vampirovibrionia; order Gastranaerophilales; family Gastranaerophilaceae; genus UBA1221. Next base: position 17,848 of record CALUWA010000020.1, on the reverse strand, counting down.
ATTTATACCCCGTATACGCAGGCTGAATGGAAGCTTATCCAGCCGCATCTGCCGTCTGAAATATTGAAGAAAATAAAGTTTACTCTTGCTCCGGCATCTTGCCGGGAAGGCGTATCAATACTGCTGCTTAACAATTCTTATATGAATTTTAATGAAGTATTTAACATTTTAACTGATTTGTTTTATTATATACATAAAGTTAGTCATGATTACTCAAAATAAAAAGAAAGAGAGAATTTGATGAAGGGAAAAAAATTATTGGCAACTGTCGCAGTTTCAGCGATATTATTTACAGGCTGCGGTTTGAAGTCTGCCCAGACTATTATTAAGGTTAATGATACAAAAATTTCTCAGGCTCAGTTTGATGAAGTTTTTGACAGAGAAGCTCAATCAGGCATGATAGCTAAATTGGGTGTTGATCTTAAAAACGGTAAGAATGATTTTATGTATAATCTTATCAAAACAAGAGTTGTTAACGAACTTGTTATCAAGACTATGTTAGACCAGGAAATGGATAAACGTAATATCAAAATTAACAACGATGATATGGAAGAAGCAATGAAAACTATCGTTGATAAGGTTGGTTCAAAAGAGCAATTGGATAAAATCCTCAAAGAAAACGGCGTTAAGGCAAGCGATTTCAAAAAAGATTTGAAAGAACAGGTCAGAATGAAAAAACTTGCAGAATCTTTGGGTAACTACGAAGTTTCCGATGCCGAAGTTAAAGCTTTCTATGACAGAAATATTGACAGATTTAAATATCCTGAAAAAGTCAGAGCTTCACATATTTTGATTGCGGTAAACCCTCAGGAAATGACAGAAGTTGTTAAGTCTGACCCTAAAAATGCAAATTTGTCTGAAGCCGAAATAAAGGCTAAGGTTAACCAGGAAATAGCAGCAAAAGAAGCTAAAGCCAAAAAATTGTTCGAAGAAGCTAAAAAAGATCCTTCTGCATTTGCAAAATTAGCAAAAGAAAATTCAGAAGATCCGACATCTGCTGAAAAAGGCGGAGAATTGGGCTTCTTTGCGGCAAATGAAATGGTGCCGGAATTTTCTAAAGCTTCATTCGGTGCAAAACCAAATACAGTTGTTGGGCCTGTTAAAACCCAGTTCGGCTATCATATTATTTACGTAAAAGATAGAATGGCTGCTGGTCAGGAACCTTTCGAAAAAGTTAAAAGCAGTATTAAAGAATTCCTAACAAACCAAAAACAGCTTGAACAAATTGACAAACTTGTTGAATCTTTGAAGAAAAATGCAAAAATTGAATACGTAAATAAAGAATATGATCCTGAATTTATTCAGCAAAAAGTTCAGGAAAGTATCCAGAAAAGCGGTGAAACTGCAAAACAATTGAAAAAAGAAGCAGAAGCTAAAAAGCAAGCCGCAACTAAAGATAAAAAATAAACTGTAAAACAAATAAAAAAAGCCGGATATATATCCGGCTTTTTTGTGTGCTCATACTGCACAATTATTAATAATAGAACATTTATTATTCTTCCATTGAGCACAGACACCAACACCTGTTGGCAATGAAAAGCATTCTTCTCTTGTAGTACAGCCTTCAGGGTTATCAATACTGCATTCCGATACCTGTTCCAGCTCATCAGTTACATCAAACAACTGTCCTCCCTCACCGCTGAAACGGTATTTGTGCAAATCTTTAGCAACTCTGTTCGGGTTGTTGTTCGCATTAACATCAGCTATTATGTCAAATGTGTTTACATAGCCCAAGGCATCAAAATCGGGTTGCAGCACTCCGTACGCAAAACCGTCAGTTGTTATAAATGCATAAACGGGTTCCCGCTCCCAGCTAAACGGTATCGCCTGGTTTTTCGAATTGTAATACTTTACATTCTTCAAGTTCTCTAAAACAGCTTGATTATCATTAGAGATGTTAAACACTTTTTTGTGTTCGACAGATACGCACTCTATGCTGTTGCAGTTCCAAAAAGGAATATCTGAAATTCTAAAAATCTCATCGTGCGCCATCATAAGTTTGTAACCGTTCGCGACAATATTTGCAGCTTTTTTGCTCTCGCTTTCCAATATCTTGTCCTGAACATTGCTTAATAACGTCGGTAAAGTCATCGCCGCAACAATGCCGATTATGCCTAAAGTAATAAGCACTTCCGCAAGCGTGAATGCTGCTTGCTTCTCTATGTCATTCTGAGGATGAAATCCGAAGGATCTCTTTTTCCCGTCATCCTGAGCGACAGCGAAGGATCTCTTATTAAACGGGATTCTTCGGGCTCCACCCTCAGAATGACCGTTAATGTCATTGCGATGTCGGATTAGAGGGTTGCTAAGCAAAATTTCCCCGTCATTGCGAGGAGCTTGCGACGAAGCAATCCATAGATTGCGCAACAAGTGCGCGATGACATATTTTGGCACATTCCACCAGCCACATGTCATCACGGAAAACCAAAGGTTTGTCCGCGATCTTTTTTCCTGGATTGCTTCGGCCTTCGGCCTCGCAATGACGAGTTTATAAAACCTTCTGATTAAACCCCTTAAAATCCCGAAATTGCCGCAATGGCTAATGGGTGCAAACCCTTGTTTTAACTTAGAAGGAGCCCCCCCCTCCCTGTAAAACATTGACTATTCTTGCATTTTGCATATTCAACCTCCTTTATTTTCTTAGTATAAACTATTTTCGGATGGAATTCAAGTATCAGATGCAAAACTAATTTAAAATATTTTATACGGATTTAAAATATTATCAGGATCAAAGGTTTTCTTTATCATGCGCATGTAATCTATTGCCACGCTGTTTATAACCTGCGAAATATGTTCTCTCTTATCTGCTCCGATGCCGTGTTCGCCGGATAAAATCCCGCCGAGTTTTGCAGTTAAATTATATATTTCGGCTTTTGCAAGCTTATACCGCCGGTATTCATCTTCATCATTGTAATTTATTGGTATCTGCGGATGAACGCTTCCGTCGCCGACGTGCCCAACCAGACAAGCTGTCAAGTCGTATTTATCGCAAATTTTTCTTATTCCGCGGACGAGTTTTGCAAGGTTTTCTCTCGGTACGATAACGTCATCAGTTGTTACATTTGGTTTTAACTTTGCACAAGCTCCCATAGATGAACGCCTTGCTGTCCAAATCCTATCGTATTCTTCATCGTTATGTGAAATTTGAATTTGGGAAGCTTTGCATTTTTTTAGTATATTTTCTATTATATTTTGCTGATAAGGTATTGCGCATTCAAATCCGTCTATTTCAATAACAAGTGCGCAGTCTTTGTCACACAAAAGTCCTGCCGGATAAAACTTTTCAACTGTTTGAATTGCATTTTTATCCATAAAATCAATGGTTGCCGGGAAAATTCTCAGTGCAATAATCATATTAACGGCCTGTATTGCGGTTTCAACGGTATCAAAATACGCCATCAAAACTTTTTTTGCTTCGGGTTTTGGGATAAGCTTAAGCGTGGCTTCGGTTACAACCCCGAGGGTTCCCTCAGAACCTATAAATAAGCTGGAAAGATTATACCCGGTTGCATTCTTAACCGTGTTTGAACCTGTGCGCAAAATTTTCCCCTGAGCCGTTACGACTTGCAAGTCTAATACGTAATCTTTTGTAGAGCCGTATTTAAAAGTTTTCGCTCCTCCGGAGGCCTGTGCAATGCTTCCGCCGATAGTGGATACTTTTAGATTTGACGGATCCGGCGGATAAAATAATCCGACATCTTCAACGGCTTGCTGTAAGTCCCCCAAAATAACTCCGGGCTGTACTCTTGCCGTCATGTTTTCCGGATTAATATCAAGAATTTTGTTCATTTTTGAAAAATTTAAAATAATTCCGCCATGTTCGACCCGGCAGGCGCCTACAACATTAGTTCCGGCCCCGCGGCAAATAACCGGAATTTTATATCTTGCAGCGTTTTTTATAACTCTTTGAACTTCTTCAACGGTTTTTACAAAAACGACAGCATCCGGAATATTTTTAATTTTCCTGGTATTTGCGGCATCTTGTGCGTATGCATAGCATTCCTCGACTGTTGTTAACACATTTTCGGGGGTTAATGCTTTTTTTAGTTCTTTTATAAGAGGTTTGCTATTCAACATACGATGCCAGCTTTTCTATGTTTTTAGTTAATTTTTCGAGTTTATTGTCGATTAAATCCATTCTGTCCAAAACTGCCGATTGGTTCTGTATTGCAAGAGCATTGGAAACTTTTTCCAATTGACGCTCCAGTCTGTCAATCTTTGATTCCTGTTCAGTAAATCTGGCTTCTATAAAATCAACCAGTTCTCGTCTGTCAGGAGCGGATTTGCGCAAGTCATTTATTGCGTCGGTGAGTGAATTGATTTTTGAACTCTTATCGTAAATGCTTGAAATGGTTTCGGTTGTTCCGTCCATCCATTCACCCAAATACATCATTACATTTTTAAGGATTGTATTTAAGTTGTTGGAATATTCCAACTTTTTATCCATCGCGACAAGAACTTCTTCAATCCCTTTGGTGACATCGCTGTTATCTATTTGTTCAAGTCTGCCTGCGGCCTGTTTAAGATATGCAAGCACCATATTATCAACTTCTTTTCTGCTTAGTAAAAGCTGATTAAGTCTTGAACTGATGCTCAGAATCTGTTCATTAAAGTTTTCATCTTTAAATTTGTTGAGTTCTGCTTGTGTGAAAGCTTCCTGTAAGTGTTCCAGCGTTCTGGAGATTTTCGAAATATTATTTGATATTACGCATATTTCGTTTGAGGATGAGTCGCCGGACATATCTTTCAAGATAAGTCGCAGTTTTGCGATATCTGATTCAACATCCTGGAGGGTATATGAATAAATATCCATATCATCCCCGCTGCAGGTTAGTGTTGATAACTGGCGTTTTACATCCATCATTGTTCTGTGAAGCTCATTTGTTTTTTCGTTCACAAAATCTTTTATTTCTTCTGTTTCTTCTACAAATGATATTTCGTTTGAAACGGAAATAACGGCGGAAATTACGGCATCTTTAATGTCGCCTGCCTGTTTCGATAAATCAATTGCAGAAATCTGGTTGAGTAATTTTTGCAAAGCTTCCTGAACATTTGCAGAATTTACCGTTGCAATATGTTCTTCAATCAAATCTCTGATTTCGGTAATGCCTTCCTGAATATCATTGTCATCAGACATTGCCAGAACATCAACCTTATTGTGAAGAGTGCTTATTAACTCTTCAAGTTTAGGATTTGACTCGGTATTTGCTTTTATAATTTCCAGCTTATTATCAATATTTTTAGTATCATTGTGAATAGTTTCAACACTATCTATAATTTCGCTATTATCAGCTTGCGCCAGAATATCCAGCTTATTATTGACCGAATGAATTAAATCCGTATTTGATTGGATATTATTTAATTTTTCGTCAATGTTCTGCGTAGTGTTGTGAATATTTTCAACACTGTCCAAGATTTCGCTGTTATCAGCTTGCGCCAAAATATCCAGCTTGTTATTGACCGAATGAATTAAATCCGTATTTGATTGGATATTATTTAATTTTTCGTCAATGTTCTGCGTAGTGTTGTGAATATTTTCAACACTGTCCAAGATTTCGCTGTTATCAGCTTGCGCCAAAATATCCAGCTTGTTATTAACCGAATGAATTAAATCCGTATTTGATTGGATATTATTTAATTTTTCGTCAATATTTTTAGTGTCATTGTGAATAGTTTCAACGCTGTCTAAAATTTCGCTGTTATCGGCTTGCGCCAGAAGATCCAGCTTATTGTTAACTGAATGAATTAAATCAATATTTGATTGGATGCTGTTTAATTTCTCGTCAATATTGCGTATATTATCTGCTTGTGCCAAACTATCCAGCTTGCTTTCAATAGAAAGCAGGTTAGGTTTTATGTACGCTTCAATATCTGTTTCAAAATCAAAATCAATATCACTGTCCTGCGCCAGAATATCAAGTTTGTTGTTGATAACTTTTAGCAGTTCTTCGGATTTATTAGTTGTTTCAAGACTTTCCCGAATAATTTCGATATCATTTTTTATAGTTTGGATATCTTCTTCCAATTCGGAGTTATCATTCAGAGCAATTATATCCAGCTTGTTATCCAGCACTTTTACTAAATCAAGCAGAGTTAGAGTATTTTCTACCCTGTTGTCAACAGAAGATAAAATATTTTTTATCCCGGTTAATTCACGTTCGATATTTTCTCCGCTGGAAGCATTTATTGTATCAAGTTTTAAATTAATTTCATTAAACGCGTTCTCATATACAAGATTTGATTTAATTTCTTCTTTCGCGTGAGAAACTGCTTCTTTTAGCTGGTCAATTCCCATTTGTATTGCAGGAATAACCGAATTGCCGGATGTAGTATTATCATTTATTTCCGTAATCAGATTGTTAACATTTCTGATAATTTCTTTTATATCTGATATACTCTCATCAATGCCGGAAATTGTTTCTGTTATTTCGGAATTATCATCAAGTGCGATAATATCCAGTTTTGAATTTACCGCGTCAAGTTTTTGGTTAATCTCCTGATTTGAAGCTGCGGTATTTTCAAATTTTTCATTAATAACTTCTATAGTGTAATTTACGGTGTTACTTACAGAGTTTATGATGTCAAGAATATCCTGAAAAGCAAGGGTGTTTTCTTTACTGCATTCTTCAAGTCTTTCCGCAAGGTTTTTATTCAGACTTTTGATAACATCAAGCATCTCTTCATTATCCAGAAGCGGCAGAATTGCGCTTCTTAAATCTTCCATATCACCGGTTTTCTTTTCGTTTATGAAAGACTTAATATTTTCCAGCAAGTCAACCAGCGAACTCTTTATTGCAACTTTATTTTCCTGAATATCGCTTTGGAGTTTTAAAATACCGGTTTCCAGCGAGTTTTGAATACTTTCGGTTATCGTGAAATTATTCTGAAGCATTGTGCTTAGGTTTAAAAGTGATTGGTTAATTTCGCCGATATTGCTTTCTGTTGTTTCGTGAATAAATTGTTCTAATGAATTAAATTTTTCAACGGCATTTTGGTATGAGCTGTCGATTTTTTCAAATGAGTTGAAATTTTCCAGTGAGCTGTTTAGCTGATTGGTAAGATTTACGTAAGAAATTTCAACCTGTTCCTTAATTTCGGATATCAACTGCCCGTAATTCAGCCCTAAAAATCCGTTAACATTTTCTTTTAATGAGTTGAACTGCTCTGCAAAGTCATTTGCCTGGCTGCTAACGGTCTCTTTTATATTTGAAACGGTATGTTCTATATCAGCTTGAAGCCCTAGCATTTTTTCTTCAAAATTGCTTCTTAAATATTCTGCATTTTCACTTTGTTTAACTCTGACTTCTTCTAAATTTTGCCCGATTAAGTACAGATTACTGCTGACAGATTCGATACCGTCATTTAATGAGTTGTGCAGATCTTCTTTTTCATTATGAAGCGCCTGCAAAATCGGATTGAACTGCTGGCGGATATTTGCCAAAATTTCAATCAGGCCGGAATCTCCGATAAGCGTGGACATTTTTGAAGAAATATCTTCAAAGTTATTTTTAATATTTTCAATATCCCCGGTGAATAAATCAAGTTTCGAATGCGTTTCCGTATTGATTTTTTCAATTCCGGAAATATAATCATTTATACTTGTTTTTAGCGCATCCAGTCCCTGCTCATAATTGTGCGACGCTTCACCAAGCTGCATTTCAAATGAAGCAAGCTTGCCCGTAAGTTCCGGACTGTCCGTTCCTGAAATTTCATTTATTGTTTTTATGATTTCCCGGATAGATTCCTGAACTGCGCCGACTTCTGCCCTTAAATTTTCTTTGTAATCTGAAGCTTTATTCTGAATTAAAGACTCAATATTTTGCAAAGCTTCAAGCTTTGGAAGAATATCTTTTGAATAAGATTTGATTTCGTACAAATCAGAAGTTGTGTTGCCGTTTTGAATCTGTAAATCTTCGGTTAATTTTTCAACCGAATTTTTATATTCTGCAAGGATATTCCGCAAAGATTCCAACTTTTCGTTCTTATCTTCACTTGTATTGTTAATAAGGTTTTCAATCCTTTCAAAATTTGTCCGGCTCTCTGAGGATTGAGAGATTAAACCTTTCAGTTCATCAAATCTTATTAAAATTTCATCGTTTTGGTATTTGTTATGGTTCGCAATATCGTCTATACGAATATTGTATTCTTCGACAATTCTTTTTAGTTCTTTTAGCTGTTCATCTTTGCTTAAACTTTTTTCGTTTATTAAATTTTCAAGTCTTGATATGATTTCATCTTTTTCAGAAGATGATGCAATAAGCATTTTTAACTCACTTAACTCATTAAAATTATCATCCTTAAAGTTTTGAGTTAATTCTGCAAGATTTGAAACAGCGGATTTTGACTCTTCTAAACTTGTTCTTACGATATCAAAATTGGCATTTCTTTCTGTGTCAGAGTTAAAAATCAATTCATTTAATCTTGAGATAATTTCATCTTTTGATGAATTATCAGAAACCATCATTTGAAGTTCGTTTAATTTGTTAATATATTCATTTTGATTGTTTTCTACAGTTGAATTAAGATTTGCAATTGAAGATTTTGTTTCTTCAAGACTTGTTCTTACTATGTCAAAATTAGAGTTTCTTTCTGCATTTGAGTTGTTTATTAATTCTTCAACCTTGTATAACTTATTGATAATTTCTTCATCTTGCATAGACTCATCCATGCGGTTTGAATAGTCTACAAACAAGTCTTTTATTGCAGATAAATATTGCGATAAATTATCTGCAACATCTTCCTTAAAATTATTAATTGAAGTTGATGTTTCGTCAATTTTGCCTATTATGGAATCTAAATTTTTATTTGAAGAAGCAAGCAATTCCCCTTTTAGCGTGTTTATAGACTCCTGATTATGGTTAACGACGCCTAATACGACAGAATCTGCCGTTTCTGACACTTGTGAGGAATATTCATCCAGACTTGTGCGAATAGAGTTTAATAAATTTTCATATTCGGAACATATATCATTTATTCCGGTTTCAAATTCCACAAGTTTTTTATCAAAATAGTCTTTGTTGTCATCTTGCAAAACAGACACGGCATCTTTATACGCTGTCAAAAATTCATATATTTTTGAAGTTTTTTCATTGAGTGAGTTTTCGTATTCTATTGCTTTTTCGTCAATTTTGGCACAAGCCGCTGTAATTTCATCAATAATAGATTGTGTATTTCTTGTTTGAATATTTGATGCATCTGCAAATTTCTGATCAAAAGCTCCGGTAAAATTATCAACCTGCGTTTTCAATTGTTCCGAATAATCAGACAAATTTGCTCTTAAACATTCCATACTTGTTTTCATATCAATGGAATTACTGTTCATGTATTCGGACAAATTTGTACTTAAATATTTAAGATGCTCAAACCCATCATCAAGTGTTTTATGAATATCATCGCTGAGCGTGAATAATTTGGAATTAACTGTCCCCATTTGCGCGGAAACAGTTCCTTCAAGGTTTGCAAGCTGCTGTGTATTGCCGGAAACAGTATTTTCAAGAGTGTTAATTAAGTATGTATTTTTGGCGGAATAATCATCAATAACATGCCTTAAGTCTGCGATGGCGGAAATAACGTTACCGTGGCGCAAATTAGAATCCGCTGTATAATGTTCAAAGCTGTTTACTAAATCTTCGCTTTTTTCTTTTACAACATCTATAACTTCATTATTCTTAACGGCAGTTTCAAGAGAAGTTACTTTTTCAAATAATATATTCTTGGAATCTGCATCCTGGTTTGCAAATTTTACGATGGATTCTACGGCTTCTTTGAAATTTGAAGATAATATTTCTATTTCATCTTGAAGTTTTGAATATTTTTCCGTATCGTTAGCGCTCTCTACTAAATTCTGCAGATGTCTGAGAGTTGTTTCTATATCAATAAACTTTTCTTCATCTTTGGAAATTTTTGAATTTACTGTGTCATTAATATCATTGATTAACGAGCCTATCTGGCTGTTATCAAAATCCATATTCTCCAGTTTTGTTTTCATATCGAGGAGAATACTGTTAAATTCGTTTATATTCAAATCGTTTTCTATCTTTAATCTTTCTAAAAGTGCCGCAATTTCATCAACTTTTTCTGCCATTATATTGTTTCCTTAAAAATACACATTTTCCCAATATCATTTTAGCAGAACAATTGTATATAAAGCAAAATGTTAAGTAAATGTATTACAAATGTAAAGAAAAAAGGTCAAATATATATTACGTGCTATAATAAAAGGCATGGTAGAGAGGAAGTTGTGATGAGTCATATTGTTATTGATAAAGAAAGATGCAAAGGTTGTTATCTTTGTATAGATGAATGCCCGAAAAAGCTGTTGAAGGTCGGGAAGGATGTAAACAGTCTTGGAGTTCATCTTGTTGAGTTTTGCGATCCAAATCATGAGTGTTTGGGATGTGCAATGTGTGCAACCAGATGTCCTGATATGGCGATAAAAGAAGTGTATAGAGGATAAGAGTAAATAAAATTATGACAGAATGTTTAACAAAGACAAGTAAAAAAGTTTTAACAAAAGGTAATTATGCTATAGCGAATGCCGCTGTTCTTGCTGGCTGTGAGTGTTATTTCGGATATCCGATTACACCGCAGAGTGAAATAGGCGAATTTATGAGCGGTAAAATGCAAGAGTTGAAAAGAGCTTATGTTTCCGCAGAAAGTGAGCTTGCGGCTATCAATATGGTGCTTGGGGCTTGTTCTACGGGTGCTAAAGCTATGACATCATCATCTTCATGCGCCGTTGCTTTGATGCAGGAGGCATTATCTTATGCTGCGGCTGATGAATTACCTGTTGTTTTGGTGAGTGTAATGCGTGCCGGCCCGGGATTAGGTAATATTTATCCTTCACAAGGTGATTATAACCAGGCAACAATAGGCGGCGGCGACGGAGATTACAAGTTAATTGTACTTGCTCCTGCAACTGTTCAGGAATGCGTGGATTTGACATATAAAGCATTTTATCTGGCTCAAAAATATAAAAATCCGACTGTACTTTTGGCTGATGGTTTGTTAGGTCAAATGATGGAGCCTGTCGAGTTCAAAGAATATCCGTATCCGGAAGTTGATAATTCTGATTGGGCACTGACCGGTGCAAAAGGACGACCTGGCAGAATTATTCGTTCATACGCACCTCTTGCGGATAACCAATGCGAATTTCTGAAAAAGTTACACGCAAAATATAAGCTTATTGAAGAAAACGAAACCGAATGGGAAGAAATTAACACGGAAGATGCGGATATTATTCTTGTAAGTTTTGGTTCCCCTGCAAGAAATGCAAAATCCGCGATGAAAGAATGCCGTAAATTAGGTATAAAAGTCGGCTTGTTAAGACCGATTACCTTGTTCCCGTTCCCGTCAAAGAGAATTTCGGAACTTGCCGATACCGCAAAGAAATTTATATCTGTCGAAATCAATATGGGACAGATGATTAGAGATATAAAACTCGCAGTAAACGGTAAAGTTCCTGTTGAACTAATTAACAGACCGGTGGGTAATCCTCCTTCGGTTGAGGAAATAGTTGAGAGAATTAAAAAAGAAAGTGAAGAATAAATGACAACATTAACTCAAACATTTAAAGTTCCTGAAAGTATTAAGAAGGGTTCAAAGTTTTCATTTTGTCCCGGATGTGATCACGGTGTTGCAGTAAGGCTCGTTGCGGAAGTGCTTGACGAATTGAACTTAAGAGAAAATACCATTGCGGTCGCATCTATCGGATGTTCAGTCACATTGTATGATTTTCTGGAAGTAGACAGTCTGGAGGCTCCTCACGGGAGAGCGCTTGCAGAAGCTACAGGTATAAAAAGAGCCAGACCTGATAAGTTTGTATTTACATACCAGGGTGATGGCGACTTTGCCTCAATCGGGATGGCGGAAAGTATGCACTGTGCGCTTCGCGGAGAAAATGTTACTGCAATTTGTATAAACAATACAACTTACGGTATGACAGGCGGCCAGCTGGGACCTACTACTCTTTTGGGACAGGTTACGACAACTTCTCCTACCGGGAGAAATGTTGAATATTACGGCTATCCTGTAAAAATTGCAGAACATGTTGCTCTGTGCGACGGAACCGCTTATTCCGCAAGAGTTTCTCTTGATACTGTTCCGAATATTAAAAAGGCAAAAGCCGCAATAAAAAAAGCTTGCGAAATTCAATTAAAAGGGCTTGGTTTTAGTTTTGTAGAAATATTATCAACTTGTCCGACAAATTGGAGAATGTCTCCGCAGCAGGCTCATAATCGCGTTAGAGAAGAAATGATGCCTGTATTTAAGCCGGGAGTGTATAAAGATATTACTGAAAAGGAATTGTAATTATGGAGAAAAATTTTATAATAGCAGGTTTTGGCGGTCAGGGCGTTTTGCTGGCTGGAGAGGTTCTGGCAAATGCATTTATGCTGGATAACAAGAATGTTACCTGGTATCCGAGTTATGGCGCGGAAATGAGAGGCGGAACCGTTAACTGCGAAATCGTAATGAATGATTCTGAAGATGTCAGCTCCGTAAATAAAGCGGAAACTGATTTTATTGTTGCGTTAAATCAGGCATCTTTTGACAGATTTTTGCCTAAAGTGAAAAAAGGCGGCTGGATGATTGCTAATTCTTCCCTTGTTACTGAAGCAAAAACCAGAAGTGACATAAATTACATGTTTGTTCCGATGACAAAGCTTGCAGATGATTTGGGTAATACGAAGATGACAAATATACTTTCTTTGGGCGTATTGGCTAAAGCCAGCGGTTTGACTGATCCAAAACTCTTGGAAAATGCTTTAGATCAGGTGCTTCCTCCGCACAGAAAGAATTTATTGCCTTTAAACTGTAAAGCTTTAAAAATCGGTTATGAGTATGATTTATCTCTTGCCAGGGCATAAAATCACCTAAAAAGTCGATTTAAAATTTTGAACTTGATATTATCCTAATAATGCAAAGGATTATAAAAGGTTTATCAAAGACATACATTTTAAAGAGGTTTTTTTGAAGTGAAAAAAGAACTAATTAAATCAATAAAAGAGAAAGAAGTGCAATTGGCAAAATTGGCTGCTCATGTTGACAAAAGTGTTATCTGCTCCGAATTGTATAATAAGGTTGTTATTGAAAAAGCAATATTAAAAAAGCAGCTTGACGATTTAAACAAAAATAAATTTGCAGAGAAAGTTGTACGCCTTTTCCCGCGCCGGAAAAAGACACTAATCTGCGATTATTTTAATTCGTAAATGCTTATAAATATTTCCGGCTATTAAGCTTTTAATAGTGCTATTGCCCGGTTAATATCTTCCGAATTGTAGATATAATTGCCCGCAACAAGCGAATTTGCGCCAAAGTTTTTGCAGATTTTCCCTGTTTCGGCATTAATTCCGCCGTCTACCTGGATAATTAAATCAGGAGCAATTTCGCGTGCCGGTTTAATCTTTTCCGCACAATCAGACATGAATTTCTGCCCGCCAAAACCGGGTTCTACTGTCATAATAAGCAGCATATCAAGGTTTGGAAGATATTTTAAAACTTCTTCAACGGGGGTTTTTGGCTTAATCGACATTCCTGCTTTTATTCCAAATGTCTTGATATATTCTGTTAATTGCGTAACTTCATCCGGCAAAACCGCTTCGTAGTGAAATGTGAGAATATCAGCCCCGGCTTTTGCAAACGGTTCAATATATTTTTGCGGGTTTTCAATCATCAAATGCACATCTAAGGGTATATTTGCAACTTTTTTTATAGATGCTGTAACCGGAACTCCGATTGTAATATTCGGCACAAAATGCCCGTCCATAACATCAATATGTAGCCAGTCTGCTCCGGCTTTTTCCACTCTTTTTATATCCCGTTCCAAATTCGCAAAGTCTGCTGATAATATTGAAGGCGAAACAATAATATTACTCATCTTTTATTGCTCCCAACTTTATGCAGGCAGCATAGGCAGCTTTTTGTTCGGCATCTTTTTTTGTCTTTCCTTCACCAGATGCGATAACTTTATTTTGGTATAACACCTCAACTTCAAAGGTTTTGTTATGGTCTGGACCTTTTGAATCTATAAGATTGTAAACGGGTGTTTCTTTCGTAAGCCCCTGTGTGTATTCTTGCAAAATTGCCTTTGCATTATATTTTGCAAAATTATTATCAACCTCTTTTATATACGGCAGCAGAATTTCCCCGAGGAATTCCATAAGTTCCGGAAATCTGCCATCCAAATAATACGCGCCCAAAAGAGCCTCAAATGCGCAAGCTCTGACGGATTCAATTTTGGTTACACCTTGCTTTGTGTCATGTTTTCCTGCAATTATGTATTTATCTATTCCTGTTTCTTCTGTAATCTGTGCAAGCGTGGCATCAGAAACTATGATAGAGCGGATTTTTGACATTTCGCCTTCCGAATAATCCGGGTACATATTATATAAAATATTGGATACTATGAGTTTTAAAACAGCATCACCCAAGAATTCCAAGCGTTCGTAGCACTCGTCATACGGAAGGTCGTTTTCTTTAGTATAAGAAGAATGTGTTAACGCATGAATATAGTATTCAGATTTTTCTATTCTTATACAGAAAATTTTTTCTATAGCAGAAATAATATTTTCATTCATTAAAATAAACCTCTGAAAAATTGGATAGTATCTGTTAACAGATTATTAGAAAAAATAAAGTAGTAACAGAAATAGTACATCAAAGGAATTGTGAAAATAAAGCTGTCTGCTCTGTCTAAAAACCCTCCGTGTCCCGGCAGGGAATGACCGGAATCTTTAACCCCCGCGTCACGCTTAATGAGTGATTCCGATAAATCTCCTATTTGGGCAAATACTGTACACAAAAGCCCCGCTAAAACAGATAAATACCATTCAAGCTGGAAGCAGGCCCCAACGACAACAGCTCCGATTATTGCAAAAATTATTCCGCCGATTGACCCTTCAATTGTCTTGTTCGGACTGATTACAGGTGCCAGTTTGCGTTTGCCGAACTTTGTTCCAACGTAATAACATCCGATATCTGTCAAAAGAATTGCAGTGAACATTAAAACTACAAATCCCAATCCGCTGTCAAATCTTTCACTGTGCATATTGCGCAGGAACAGCAAATGAAGAGGAAACCATCCGCAATATATAATTCCCAAAAGCGTTGTAGCAACGTTTGCGATATACGGCTGTCTGCCGCGGAACAAAACCCACATAAACGAACCTACGGAACAAAGAGTAAGAACAAGGGCTGCCATATCAAAACGCTGCAAATATGCTACCCACGCTAAAAGAATTTCTGCAAGAATCATTACTTTGAAACTCGGGAAAAATCCTTTTAGCTCAAGAATTTTTACATACTCTTTTGTTGCAAAAAAGATAATTGTTAAAACCATAGCAAGCATTGCTATCTTGCCGTATATAATACAAGTCATAACAATTGTCCCGAGAATAAACCCGGTGAGCATTCTTGTGGCGTTTTTATTTAAGCCCTTTTTCTCTTCATCCATTATACGGTCATAACCTCTTTTTCTTTTTCGGAAACCAAACTGTCAACTATACCGGTATATTTGTCTGTTTGTTTTTGGATTTTATCCTGGTTATCTTTTACGGAATCTTCAGGAAGTTTGTGTTCTTTTTCAATTTTCTTTAAATCGTCAGTCATATCGCGGCGTACATTTCTAACTGCAACTTTAGCTTCTTCACCGATTTTTTTAACGTCTTTGACGATTTCTTTTCTTCTTTCTTCGGTTAGAGGCGGAAATGCCAAACGGATACAAATACCGTCACTATTCGGAGTGATACCAATTTCAGCCTTGATTATGGCTTTTTCGATTTCTTTCAGAATAGACTTGTCATAAGGGGTTATAACAAGTGTTGTTCCTTCCTGAACATTAACTTGCGCCATTTGTCTTAACGGTGTAGGTGCGCCGTAATATTCCACTATAACTTTGTCTAAAATCATCGGATTTGCACGTCCTGAACGGATAGAGCCGAATTCACGCTTAAGCTGCGTAATCGCTTTTTCCATTTTTTCTTCGCCGAATAAAAATAATTCTTCTAAAGCTTCACTTGAAAGTTCAGACATTTTAACCTCTTTCTTTATAAATTAACTAATATATGTTCCAATTTTTTCGGAATTTAATATCTTTGTAATTCCGTCCTCTGCATCAAAATCAAATACGATAATAGGAATATTATTTTGTTTGCACAGCGCGCAAGCAGATGTATCCATAACTTTTAATTCGTTTTTGATTATGTCATCGTAAGCCATTTTTTCAATTTTTTTCGCATTCGGGTTGATTTTAGGATCATCCGTATAAACCCCGTCCACGCCGTTTTTAGCCATAAGCATTGCTTCTGCGTTAATTTCGGAAGCTCTTAGTGCCGCAGCAGTATCCGTTGTAAAGAACGGATTGCCTGTTCCGGCTGCAAATATAACAACTCTGCCTTTTTCAAGGTGTCTGATTGCTCTGTATCTGATGTATGGTTCCGCTACTTGATTAATCGCAAGTGCACTCTGCACTCTGCACGGTACGTCTATCTGGTTTAATGCACTTTGAAGGGCAATCGCGTTCATAACAGTTGCGAGCATTCCGACATAATCACCGCTTGCCTGATCCATACCAAGCTTTGCGCTGTTTCTCATGCCGCGGAAAATGTTCCCGCCGCCCACAACTACCGCAACCTGTGCACCTAAATTAATTGCTTTTTTTAATTCAAGAGCAATTTTTTGTACAGGCTTCTGGTCTATTCCGAATTGTTGTTCCCCTAAAAGAGCTTCTCCGCTGATTTTTATCAGTACGCGTTTATATTTCAAATTAGTTTCCATAAGATGTCCTTTTTTATTTATAAATATTATCTTAAAACAATCTTAAAGTAAAGAGGTGGGCTAAACTCAATCTATTTTATTATCTAAAATGTAAACAAATGTAAACTTCTGTTCCTCGCAAAAACCCTTGCTATGAAAGGGTTTTAAAAAATAGTATATAATTAGTAGATATTTTCTAGCACTTTTTTATATCTAATTGTTTTTATATATATACAGAGCAATTTATTAATAGCGAAAAGGAGACTTATATATGGCGAGAGTACTTATTTCAATGCCCGAAGAATTTTTGAACATGATTGACAACGTTGCGGAAGGTGAAAACCGGTCGCGCAGCGAACTTATTCGAGAGGCACTCAGAACTTATATTTACAAACAGAAAATCCGTCAATCCACAACCGCAAGCAGGAATGCCGAATTATTAGAAGAGCTGCTTGAATAGGGAATTTTCATGGGCTTGAAAAAATCTCAAAATATATAATAATGCATAAGAAGGGCGAGAGGATTGCTATCCTCTCATTAAACGCCCCATTATTTCAGTTTTAGCACTAGTTTTATCGGTAAGATTAATACTAGTGCTTTTTCGGTTACATTGAAAAACATTGCATCACCTTCTTCACTCTTTACGAATTTTTCATAATTCATAATATGTGCATCTATCGAACACATACATAAGTTATGTATTCATTGTTCACTTTTTCTTTTTAATTGCGGTGCAAAAAGAAAAAGTGAACCGAAAAAGAAAAAACACGCAAAAGATTTCTGCGCTGCCTTCGGCATCGCTCTGACCAAATGGACGTACGTTCCGTTTGCTTCGCAAACGAAATCTTTAAGCGCTGCTAAGGACAACGCAGCGCATTTCACGTCATTGCGAGGAGCAACGCGACGAAGCAATCCATAAACCGCGAACAGGCTTCGCCTTCCGTGATGACATGTGGCTGGTAGAATGCACAAAAATCTGTCATCGCGCACTCTGTTGCGCGATCTTTTTCCTGGATTGCTTCGCTTACGCTCGCAATGACGTCTGGTAGAATTGCCTCAGGCGAACGTGCACGAAGTGCGATAGTGAGCCTTGAAA
>CALUWA010000019.1 GCA_944324365.1 Candidatus Gastranaerophilales bacterium | reverse complement strand
AGGAATACACCGCCTTCTTTAATACCTTTCAACAAATCATATCTTCCGATATAAGAATGAGTTGAGCAAGATACAAAGTCAGGTGCTGTAATCAAATAAGTAGATTTAATCGGTTTGTCGCCAAATCTCAAGTGAGAAACAGTTACACCGAAAGATTTTTTAGAGTCATAGGCAAAGTATGCCTGAGCATCTTTGTTTGTATATTGACCGATAATCTTAATAGAGTTTTTGTTAGCACCAACTGTACCGTCTGAACCCAAGCCCCAGAACATACAGTTTGTAGTACCGGCAGGTTCTGTAACGATATGATCAACAACTTCCAATGATTTATGAGTAACATCATCTTCAATACCAACGGTAAATCCGTGGAAGCCGTTATTTTCAGCATGTTTGTATACAGCGAGAACCATTGACGGAGTAAATTCTTTAGAAGATAAACCGTAACGTCCGCCGATTACTCTTACATCTTTCTTATCAAGAGCTGCTACAACATCCAAGTATAAAGGTTCGCCGATTGAACCAGGTTCTTTAGTTCTGTCAAGAACTGTAATACGTTTAACAGAAGCAGGAAGCGCTGCGTTGAAACGTTTAACATCGAACGGTCTGTACAATCTGACTTTAACCAAACCATATTTAGTGCCGCGAGTAGAGTTCAAGTATTCAATTGTTTCTTCGATTGTTTCACAACCTGAACCCATAGCAACGATGACATCGGTAGCATCAGGAGCACCAACGTAATCAAACGGATGATATTGTCTGCCTGTTACAGAAGCAACTTTGTCCATATATTCCTGAACGATATCCGGAACAGCATCATAATATTTGTTAACTGTTTCACGGCCCTGGAAGTATACATCGGTATTTTGAGCACCGACTTTACATACAGGAGCTTCAGGTTTCAAAGCTCTCTTTCTGAATTCTTCAATATATTTTGGTTCAACTAATTTCTTAATATCTTCATAAGAAATTTCTTCAATTTTGTGTACTTCGTGAGAAGTTCTGAACCCATCGAAGAACTGCAAGAAAGGAACTTTAGCTTTGTAAGTAGCCAAGTGGGCAACTAAAGCCAAATCCATTTCTTCCTGAACAGAGTTAGCAGCTAACATTGCATAACCGGTGTTACGGCATCCCATAACGTCTGAATGGTCGCCGAAAATTGCCAAAGACTGAGCTGCAATAGCACGAGCTGCAACGTGAATTACTGACGGGAGCATTTCACCTGCAATTTTGTGCATAACAGGAATCATCAACAGCAAACCTTGAGAAGCTGTGTATGTAGAAGTTAAAGCTCCTGCAGCCAATGAACCGTGTACTGCACCTGCCGCACCGGCTTCTGATTGCATTTCGGCAACTCTTACAGTTTTGCCCCAAATGTTTTCTTTGTGCTGTGATGCCCATTCATCAACCCATTCACCCATTGTAGATGAAGGAGTGATCGGATAAATTGCGGATACTTCACTGAGAGCATAAGCTATATGCGCTGCAGCGTAGTTACCGTCAACTGTTATTGTTTTACCAGCCATAATTTTGATAACCTCCTTATTTAATACGCTATATCATTATGGTAAACATCATATAGCATCATGATAATACAAACATGTTTTTTTGACAAAAAGATTTGCATGTTAACTTATGTTACATTTCAGTACAAATTTAGCTTTTACAGGTAAAATAAAAAATTCACGAGAGTTATATTTTTGGAAGGATTTTTATATGAATATATTTGCAATTACCCCAAATTTTCAAAATGTACAAACACCTAAGAAGAACTTTTTGAATAACAGAAATGTTATTCAGGCAAATAATTTAAATTATTTGCCACACGACACAGTTTCTTTTTCCGGAAAAGAAAAAGCGGCAAAAAGAACTGCTCATACAATAAAAGACTTAATCCGCGACTCATACGACGCCCAAATTCCAAAATACAGGATTATGGGTAATAAACTTATGGACTCTCTTGAAGTTATAGCAAACAGATTAAAAGATAAAGGGGTAACGTTTGACCGTGAATACTGTGAAAAAAGTACCGTAAAATCCACTAAATCATTTTTATCCAAACTAATCAGAAGCGGCGAACAGCCTATGGACAGAGTTCGTGCAACTTTATTTGTAGAAAATCCATATGACCTTAAATTAATTAATGATGAACTGCTTCCGGAACTCAACGCAAGAGGATACGAGCTTCTTATGATTCCGGCTAAAACATCCGGCAGGAAAGTTCTGGCCAAAAAACCCGATTTTGACATAAGACTTGCAGACATACAGGATAAAGATATACAACATCTAAGTGACAAGTTAAAATCATGTGTAGGAAAACCGCAAAAATCAGGCTATGAAGATATCCAAATGCGCCTTGTCGATATGACAGAAAGAGGAAAAGATAAAACTCCTATAGAACTAATAATTTTATTTGGCAAAAACTACGCCGAAGCAAAACACAATGAATCTTACTATGTATACGATATTACCCGTGCCTTAAGTAACACTCTGCACGCCGCGCAAGTAAAAGAACCGGAATTAAATACCCCGGCAAAAAGAATACAAAATAATATTGCAATAATAAAAGACCAATTAAACAGTTTTATATCAAAACCGTTGTACATCAATGCTAAAAACTTAGATTTTTACCACGATGAATTCCAACTGCCGGTTGAAATAACAAAAGCCAATGCAGAAGCATTAAACGGGCTTTTGGAAGGTATTCGTTCAAAAATCCCGCTTCACTATAAAGCCGAAATAGCAAAAGTTTCTTCAAAAGAATATGACAAAGAAATTGAGAAAATTATTAAATCCTCTGCAGAATATAAAGACAGAGAAGATAAAACCATCTATATTGATGATATTCTTGAGACCAGGAAGAAACTTATAAAAACTCTTAGAGAACACAAAGCAGAAGATATGGAAGTTATTCGTGCCGTTCAGGAAAGATTTGCTGAAACGATAAAAAAATACGGAAAAAGACCTCAAACTCCCAAAACAACAACAGTTTCAACATGATAAGTATGACAAAACATATCAAACGGCTGGACAGATTTAATCTTACAGCCTTTTTCGCATAAATATTTCAAATCACGCGCCAAGGTTGCAGGATTACAGCTTACATAAATAATTTCCTTTTTTGTATGTTTTAAGGTTTCATCCAAAGATTCTTTTGTACAGCCCTTCCTCGGCGGATCAAGAATTGTTACATCAAACTTTCTTTTTACTGATTTCAAATACTTTGTTGTATCCATTGCATGCAACTCAACATTTTTTATATTATTTTGTTTTAAAGCTTCTGATGCATTTTTTATTGACTCAGAATTTTCTTCAACGCTCACAACTTCACTTGAAACATCACTTACAACAATCCCAAATGCAGCAATCCCGGCATATGCATCCAAAACTGACGGAGCATCAAAATTTTTAATTTCATTTTTTACATAAGCAAAAATATTTTCAGCACTTTTCGGGTTAACTTGAAAGAAAGTATTTGCACCTATCTTAAAAATTTTATCAAGAATTTTCTCTTGTATAAAATCCTGCCCACATAAGCATTCTGTCTTATCGGAAAGAATAACATTAGTTTGTTTTGAATTAAAATTCACGCAAACACCTTCAACATCTTCAAACGTTTTATATATAGAAGATGCAAAATCATTTAGACCCTTAGATACTTTTTTCGCATTAATAACAAGAGTTACAAGAACCTTTTTATTATAAGCGGAAACCCTTAATACGACATGCCTCAGCTCACCGCAATGCCGCTTTTCATCATATCCTCTTATACCGTATTTTGAAGCGTTTTCTCTTATAAAATCAACAATTCTGTCACAAATTTCAGGCTGAATAGGACAATGTTTAATATTTACGAGCTCATGACTTTTTGACCTGTAATACCCCGCAAGCAAACGCTTTGAAACTTTTGTCTGCGATACGGGATATTGAATTTTATGCCTGTATGCTCGATGTTCCGGACTCGGGATTGTTTTTGGAACATTAATATCAAACCCGCCGATTGTTTTCAACGCGTCCTGCACAATCTGCCGCTTTAACGCAAGCTGATAATCATAATCTATAAGCTGAAACTGACAGGCTCCGCAAACTTTTTGCATAGGACAAAACGGCTCCACTCTATGCTGGGATGGAGTTAAGACTTCCACAACATTTGCATTTGCGTAATTCTTTGTAAGCTTTGTAATTTTTATTTTAACCTCATCACCCGGACAGGCATTTTCAACAAAAACAACAAATCCGTCAACTTTTGCTATACCGGTACCAAGGTTAGAAATCTTTTCAATTTTAACATCCAGCTCATCATTGATATTCATAAAAAAATTATAGCATAAATTCTACGGAAGATTTTTGAAATAATCAGGATCAGTAAGAGCGGCATATGCACAACCCAATCCGTTATATTGCGCATTAGAAGTTTGGCTGCAGCTCAAATCAAGATCTGACATATCATTCGGCAATCCCTGAACTCCAAATTGATATTTTGCAGATTCCGGGGAACCCATAGGGATTAACTTATCCTGCTTTCCAAGGACAAACATAAAAACATCATATCCCAATCTGTTTGGCCCCGTACCTCCATTTGTATCAACTGTTATATAAATATCAAGAACAGTTTCAAAATAAATACTCATTTGACCTGCTGCCAAAATATAACCATCGTCCCAGGCACATGTCACTAACACTGTTGACGTATTAACATCTTTGCCTGAAAACCCTTTAATATTACGAATAAGCCTATTAGGTGATTCATCTTCTATCTTTGAATTTACAAATTGTTTTCCTATAATTTCATGCAAGTGCTTACCCTCTTGTTGGCTTGTTATATAATCTCCATTATAAAGGCCGTATAAATCCTCTCCCTCATAATTGGCCCTCAAAATAGCCTGCTGAAGTGATGAATATGCTTTTTTAAATTGAGCTTCAAGCTCTTTGTTTTTTGTATCCTGAATTATCACAGGCAGCGTCATTGCCGCTACAATACCAATTACGCCTAGTGTTATCAGGACTTCTGCAAGCGTAAAACCTTTGTTCATTATAACCCTTTCTATATCTTATTAGCTATATCTAATTAACCATAACTAATATACCATATCTTATTAGGATTGTAAACATGAAACAAACCAGAAATTATAATGACTCAAAAAAAAGATTGTTATTAAAAGTTATTGGGGAATTAATAAAAGAAAAACGGATTGCTAAAAATAAGGGGATACTACTCTTAAGCTACGAATTTGATATATCGAACAGTTCAATTGCGCAGCTTGAAAAAGGGCAGCGGGATGTACAAATAACTACACTATGGAAACTCGCAAATGCATTTGGCATGTCTTTTTCGGAATTTGCTAAAGAAATTGAAAAAAGGCTGCCAAAAGACTTCAAATTAATAGAAGATTAAAAAGTTATTGACAAGAAAAAATGTTTAAGTTAGTATAGGGAATGTCGAAAGACACCCCGAGAAAAAGGGCGTTTAGCTCAGTTGGTAGAGCGTCTCCCTTACAAGGAGAGGGTCAGAAGTTCGAGTCTTCTAACGCCCACCATTTATAACATAAGTCCAGTAAGCCTTTTAGGAAACTGGATTATTTTTTTATTTGGTAGGTTTTTATTTTTGCTCACATTTTGCTCACATTTTTTTGCAAAAATATTCCCTATTTTTTCTGTAGCAATATCTATCATATCTTTGTTATTGCGGGCATAAACATCTAATGTCGTTTCACTTCTTGAGTGGCCAGCCTGATGTTGCGCAAATTTTACGCTTAAACCGCTTGATAACACCATATCTATATAAGAACCTCGTAAGTCATGCAACCGAACTCTCTTATTGATATTACATAGTTTAAGTAAAGGTTTCCAAAAGCGCGTCCTCATGTTATTAGAATTTAAGTAATTACCTGCTCGATTCGGAAATAATATTTTATTATCCGCATCAAGAGTTTGTATATGCTTTTGTAGTATTTCGGCCAACTCGTCAAATATATAAATTTTTCTATTTGAAGTCAAGGTTTTTGTTTTTTCTTGTAATTTATTATTTGTAAACTGCTTATTTATTGATAAACTTTTTTCTTCATAATTAAAGTCCTCTTTCGTCAATGCAAAAATTTCCCCTTCTCGCGCTCCAGTACCTATAAAAGTATAAAGTAAAGCGTAATACTCTGGATATGAATGTTCACATTCCTTTAAGAGTTTTTTTATTTCCTCTATAGTCAAATGATTTATATCAGCTTTTGGCAACTCTACCTTTTCTATTTTGTTGAATACATTATATTCAATCACTCCATGCTTTATGCTGTAATTTACTGCAGCTTTCGCCATTTTTAAACATATTTGCGCTATATATGGACTGTTATTATTAGATATATCGTCAAAAAATGATTGCCAGCTTATAGAATCGATTTTATCATATTTAATATTATCGAATTTTTGGAAATATGCTTTATAATATCGTGTATAATTTTTTATCGTGTTGTCCGCGTATTTTCTCTGAATTTTTTCAAGATAATATTTAAAAATTTCTCCGTAAGTTATATTCTGTTTTTCCGGATTAATATTTTCAAAATCTGTCAGATGTTTTTTGGCTTCTTTTATTGTTTCATAAAGTCCTGACGTATGCTGTTTTCCGAAAATATCTCTGTAAGTTATTGTATATTTAGTTATTATACCTTTTTTAGTTTTTATTCTTTTTTTACTTATTCCTGCCATTATACTACCCTCTGTAATACCTGTAAAACTTCACTTTCTGAAATCTTCCAAACACCGCGTTTATAACGTCTGATTTGACCTTTGCTGCAAAGTTTATAAAGATAACCAACTTTCATATCATACTTTAAAGCAAAGTCTTTAAAATTAATCAAATCTTTTGGAAAATCAATCTTACTCTTTTTAAAATTAATAACATTGTTCCTCATTTTCTTGCTCCTTTTTAATATATTTTCATGAATTTTTGTAACAAAAAGCAGATTCAATCAATTACAATTTCGTCTGCTTTAATAATTCCTTCTTTAATAGCTTTAACCAGTGCTTCTACTCTATTTGAGCAAACGAGCTTGTTAAAAATATGCTCAATATGCCTTCTCGTTGTTGGCAAAGATATGCAAAGCCTTTCGCTTATGGTCTTTCTGGGCAGGCACAGAAGCTTTAATACTTGAATTTCTCGCGGCGTTAAGTTCATAAGCTCTCCTCAATTAATTTCAATTGTGCTTTAGCATTTTCTAATCGTTCAACGCTTGTTTCCCGATAGTTGTAATCTTTTTCTATGCAAATAAAATTTCGGTTTAATTCCTGACAGGCTACGGCTGTTGTTCCGGAACCCGAAAAACAATCCAGAATCAAGTCACCCTCGTTTGACGAATTAATTATTAAATTTTTGACAATCTCAAGCGGTTTGACGGTCGGATGTTTATATTTTTGTTTATCTTCTTTATTCGTTTGGGTTATATAGTAAGTCTTTTTTGTTTTTGCGGTACCACCCACAAAAACTCCTTTTTCT
The DNA here is from genome assembly GCA_944324365.1 of Candidatus Gastranaerophilales bacterium. GTDB lineage: Bacteria > Cyanobacteriota > Vampirovibrionia > Gastranaerophilales > Gastranaerophilaceae > UBA1221. The sequence goes on along the minus strand of CALUWA010000019.1, from coordinate 33,567 downwards.
CTGAAAAACAAACAATATTCCGTATCCGGCATATATGAGTTACCACAAGAAGGAATAGGATTTGTTTTATGCCAAGTTATTGGCTGCCAGTTGCACTTTAAAGGTAAAAAGAAGTTTATTAACTGCGGAATTTGCTTATATGAACAAAAGGAATAAATATTGATTCGTTTCATTACGCGCACTAATTCCTGCAACACTTCATCTTGAATCCCGGTTGACAATGCTTCCAATTCCTTTTTATAATGCATTCTCTTTTTTACCCCAAAAGCCCCTGCAGATTGTGAAACATTTATCATATATGGCGGGTCGATAACAACCAGATCTATACATTTATCTGGTAGTTGCTTCAAAATATCCATACAGTCAGCATGAATGATTTTGTTTGTATATTTTTCTAAAACCATAAGCTCTCCTTACAAAAATCCCCTCAAGTATGAGGGGGTTAAAATGGAGGGTTAAACCCCTCAAATCTATTTACTATTTGTAAAATCTCGACATATTCATCAAGTGTCAATTTGTCACGCAATCGTTCATTATTACAATAATCGTCATCATACCAACTTTCGTTTTTGCATTTGTTACAATCGCAATACATTGAATAGTTGCAACCGTCTCTCATATATCTCTTTACAGATTTTGTAGTTGCAAGAAGTTTTACATTTTCAATTATTATCTCTTTATCTGTCATCGTCTAATTCTCCAAGTATTTGTTTTCCAGCACCTAACCCACAAGTAAAATACTTACCAGTTGACTTCCCAAATGGACATTCAGAGCAGTCATTGTATTCCATACAAATTTTATATTCAGTCACTCGTTATATAATCTGTCAAATTTTACCTCCTATTCAAAAAGTCAGGGTAGACACTGAAGGAATACATCCGGTCTATCTTTTATACCGCCTCGAACGGTGGAATAATGATATTAAACATACGTTCTAATTTGTTCAAATGCCGTGCAATTTGAATTTTATCCGTTAAGTGAATACTTTTTTTGCGCCCGCGCCAAGAGTAAATTACATATAGGTCATTATAAATAGGGCTGAGACAGTAGGCCATTCTTCGACTGTACACTAAATTGGTTTCAACAAAATACATATTTTTGATTATTGTATCAATACTTAATTGCATTACATGTCCTTCCTGTTTTTGCATCAAATCCTCTTAATTTTTTTAGCAGCCCTGTGTTGCGGAGCCGCTCAACCTGCAATTCGCGCTTGAATTTGTTTACTTCTCTTTGCAAACTCTTATTTTGCTTTTTTAATCCTTCGTTCTGGGATTGCAGAAGGTTTATTTCATCAATGCTTATCATCACTTCTCCTATTTTTTTTGTATTGTCAATTGTTTTGGCAGAATCGGCTCATACGGTTTGCTACTAATCTCCGCCAATTCTTCAAGCGCGCGCCTGTGCCAATACATAATCGTATCTTTATATTTGTTGTTTTTTTCAGATTCGTAATCTTCTTCAAATTCAAAAAAATCCTGAATAATTTCAGCCCATTTCCACTTTTCAATGTAGCGGTAAACCAAGATTTTTCGGTAATTCCATTGTTTTACTCGTGCGATCTGTGTTTTTAGGATTTCCCGTTCAGGCTCAAGCCACTCTTTATATTCGGAAATTTTTTTATTTATTCTTTCCAGTTTAAGGACATATTGCTCCTGCTCCGAATCCTTATGAGCATTTCCGGATGTGACTTTAATTTTTGAATAGTCAATACTCTTTAGAGAATTAAGTTTTCTTTCAAGCCCGGCTTTTTGCTTTAACAGAAAATTGTACTCTTTATTAACTTCTGCAAAATCGTCAAGCCGCTGTAAGGTTATCGGTTCGTACATATAAGCTCTCCTGAAAATTTTTATTTAATTAAACCTGTCTTGTAAGCCTCATACACTAGATGCGCACGATTAACCGTACCGCTTCTATTTAACAACTTGTTAACAATATTTCTAACGCCGGTAGGTGTAATACCTATCTCGCTTGAGATTTCTGCATCAGTGAACCCGCGTGCAATGTAATTAATTACTTTTAAATCCTTTTCGCTATATTTTCTAATCTTTTCTTTCATTTTAAGTATCCTCATAACAACTTTTTTTGTTCGACTAATGTGTTTTTCCATTGGTGATAATTTTCCATCTTGGAAATAGCCACTTCAATTCTTGGGTTAAACTTATCGTAAAAAATTCTGGAGCCGTCTGTTCCTGCGATTAAATCTCGGTTGTCATCAAGTATGCAGCCCGATTTCACCATCGCATCATGCAAAGCTTCATTCAGGTTTGTTAGATCTATTGTGTGCTTTGTGCTTCTGTAATAAACGGCTTGAATATTGCAAGGATAATCAATAACTCCGACTTCTTCCTTAATCCGTTTTAAAAATGGCATAATCTCATTCTCAAAATCACTAAAGCCTTTTGACGGTACAACAAAAGGTGTAAAGGGTATTGTTGCCAATACCCTCGCACCGATTTTTACCTTAAAATCCTGTTTCCGCCAAAGTATCATAGGATTATTTTTCTTCGGCCGCGGATTAACAGGGATTATAAATTCTATCATTTGCTATCTCTCCCAAGTGTAAGCTAAGCTTCGGTATTATCAACGACTAATTTCATTTGTTTAGTCCTCGTGTCACCATTCATATAATCCTTTGCTTTTTGAATAATTTCGTGCAGAAGTTCAATATGTTTGCCGGATACGCAAACAGTATTCTCACCCAAATTATCGTTATAAATCGGGATATTACCGGTTGAAATATTGGTAACGTTCCCTTGTTTGTTGAATTTGTATTTTACAACCATCAGTACTTTATCCAGAAAACCTTGTTTATTGTATTCAAACTTAATTACGTTCATTGTGATTGTTGGTAATTCGTTCCGTAGACCCTGAATAATTTCACCAAAAATTTCTTTTGCACTGTCAAATTTTTGAAGAAAATCACCCGTGCAATCATCTTTTCCTGTGTGGGTTCCTTCATTTAAACTGAAATCTTTGTCATCGTGGTAAGATATGATTGCTCTGTTGTCCTTAATTTGAATTCTTGTAATCAACAATCCTGTTGATTTTGCCTCACCTGATGTCTTTTGTTTTGTTGCTGTTTTTGTCATTGTTCTCTCCTTTTCTAATTCTTTGTGCAGTCGCTCTCATAAGTTCTAACCCCTGTTTATCAACTTCGGGGTTTGATTTTTCGATTTTTTCCGGCGGCGGAATAACTTCCTTCTGCTTTTTCCTTTCAAGCCATTTCATCGCCTTTTCTAATTTCGTTAAGCAGTCGCCGTTTTCCATAAGCTTATGGATATATGCATCGATATCATCAATTTTGTTTTTTCGTTTTTCATTGCAAAAAATAAGATATTTTTTTAAAATTTCTCTCTCGCTAAGAGAGAGATTATTTATAATCTCTCTCTTGTTTACTGTTTTTGATATAGTGTTGGTGATTTGTTGGTGCGGCTGTTGGTAAGTGTTTTGGTGAGAGTAATTTTTTACATCCTGATAATACGCATATTTAGTGACTTGTAGGTATATTCCCCGTGTTGTTTTCTTTGTTGTTATCTGTGTTGTTGAATCCGTGGGGTTCAATGTTTTTGCCCATCTTAGAAATTCATACATTTGGTATTGCGTAACATCGGGTATTTTTATTTGACGAAAATTAAAATATTGGCTGCCGATTGGAATTTTTTTAGACGTTTTCCAGTTGACTTTACTTAAAATATAAATCCAGATTTTTAAATATGCAGCAGGTTTCTTCCAAATTTCTGAATCAATAATATTTCTAGCAAGAAGAATATAACCACCATCTATTTTTTTTACCATTCTTGCCTTCCTTTTAATAAAAAAACTACCCTCTAAAGGTAGTTTTTATTTTAATTTAGTATTTAATTCTCTTTTTATTCTGAATGACAAATTCTGTAATTTTCTTCTTTTATTTTTGTATACATTGATTTTGTAATCCAGTATATCTCATTTTCCAATATTATTGGCATTCGATGGTCTTGAAAGTTTCCTGTCGCTATCCAATAATAAAAATCTTTTTTAAGTTCTTCACCAGTAATCAACCCTTCTTTGAAGGCACAATCTCCGCAGTAATGTTTATTTCCATTAACATATTGAGGATTATTTTCCGGCAAGGATGTACCGCATTTTTCACAGTAATATGTGTAAAAATCTACCAACATATCACCATTTTTAATTTTATCAACCTTATATTTCATATTCTCTCCTTTCTGTTTAAATAATAACAGAAAAAGCATCTAATCAAAAACAATTAAATCATCAGGGAAAATCAACTTTTCCAGTTTTTTTGTTGCTCTACAGTAATCACAGACGCCGCATCTTTTTGCGGGTACATTGTAATTTTTCACGTCTATAAAATGCGGCATTTTCCATCTTAGTTGATCAAGCTGGAATTTTAATTGGTCGTTTGGAATTAGGATACAATCCAAATCCGGATAATCTTGTTTATCAACTGCTGCTATAATGCAGTCCAGAAGCTCACCCGTATTTTGCCTTACAATTTCCTGATAAACTGCCAGCTGTAAATCGTATCTTGATTTTTCAATAAAGCTTTGCTTCCAGCCCTTATGATATGAAACCTCACGTAATTTTTTAACGACTTTCAAATCGACAATTGCTTCATGCGGAATATAACTGTCCATTTTGATTTTCCAATTAGCGCCGTAAATTTCACCGGTCATTATAACTTGCTTTTTTCCGGACATGCAGCTCATAAACAGTTCATCTTGATGTAGTCGACCGATTATCTGTTGAGCTTTGATATAGTCAGATTTTAAAGTTCCGTCTTTCTTGAAGATTTGAGGAGTCCTTTCTTTGAACTCCTCCAAAGTACCTTCAAAATAGCTATCCACATATGAGCCGATTAACATCGGTGTAGTTGGTTCTTCTACCCACTCTCCGTTAATTTTAGCCATTGCATATGCTTCACATTTAAGAAAATCCTTAACTTGAGAAACACTGAAAAAGGCTTGATTAGCTTTTGTGGAATAGTAATTCTTATTCGTTAGCTTCATCTTGTGCACCGTATATTTCTTCTAACTGCTCCATTTCTTCAGGAGTTGGCTCATATTGTTTTTTCTTGTTTGTTTTTCCTGCTTCTTTTAGTTTTGCTTCAGCTGCTTCTTTTTGTTTCTCCGCATCTGTCGGAACGTCAAAATATTGTTCTATCGGCGCAAAATTATTTTTTATTGAATTATAAATTCCACCTAGATCAACAATATTTTTAGCAATGAAATTATCTGTTTTGGTACCGATTTTCTGTTCAATCATTTCTTTCGTAACGCCAAGCTCTTCAAACAATCTAAGCATATCTTGAACACGGTCTTTAATCGGTTTGTCGCTGCTTCCTTCAATTGTTTTTTCGCAGGCTTTCATAAAATCTTCAACAACATCTGAAGGTAAAACCTCTAAAATTGCAGCCCTTAAACGTCTCGCACCATCATTGGCAGTTTTTTCGTAAATATCGCGCGCATCTGTTAAAAGTTTCGGCCCCTGTTTTGTATCTCTTATGTGAGGAACTTTAAAAATTCTCTCAACTCTTACGTTGCTTTCTAAATCCCAACAATAAGCCATCATTTCAGAGGTATGTTCGCTATTATTCTGGCTTAATTCCTTTATTCCATAGCTTAAATTTCCCCAGTATTTAGCTATTGTTTCAGCTGTTCTGATTGACGGGCCTTTTATTTGTTGCCCGCCTCTTGGATAACAATAAATTGCCTTTTCAGCTAAGCTAAGTCTTTTTGATGCCTCAATAACTCTTCTATATGCTCTGGTTTCATCGCGCGGGAATTGTCTCGCCATAAAAATTGCAGCTTGCACTTCCTGCAATGCACGTGTTTTTTCAACCTCCTGCCCTACGTTAGGCATTGATGTAACTGCGCCTTTGTCGTTTTGTTCTGCTAAATAATTCATTTTTCAACCCTTTCATTTTTTAAAAATTCTACTAACTCGTCAAATAGTTCCCTATTTGCCCAAAGTGATGTATCGCTTGTTTCTTCAACATCAGCTTTATGCTCATCAATAAATTTGATTAAACCTTCCGGAGTTTTAATATTCCGCTCTATAAATTGAAAATCTCCGAAGCCCTCAAGGCTTGAAACATCGACGTTATCGTCTTTGTTGATTTCTACTGAAAACCCGTTTTTCTCAATCCCTGAACAGGTTGCGCCCGGAAAATCTCCGTAATCGAACGAAACGTCGCGTTCGTAAAATACATATTCGTATCTCATTATTTTGACCTCTCAAATTTTGTACGAGATATTCTCTTTAATTTCTGAACCCAACAGGCAATATTCAAGGTATAGCCTGTATGTAACAGGGCTTGCATTAATCAAAAAGCCCCATAAAACCCTTGCGCCGTGGCGCTCTGCATAGTCTGTAAGGATTTTTGTTAGCCCTTGCATAAAATAGCTGTTGTAGCATTCAGCCTCTGCCTGCATAGCAAGGTTTATTAATTCTGCTCTCTCTTCGATTGATAACATAATTTCTCCTTTGTCATCCTGAGGGCAAAGCCCGAAGAATCTCTTAACTATCTATTTCAATAGTTCCAACCCGATTGCTATAAACGGCAATCCGAATAGAACAAATGTGCATATAAATTCTTGTAAACTCTCTTTTTGCATAATGTAATCTCCTTTTTGTTTCAAAAATAAAGAAAAGCGGGCCGGGAAACATAATGATCAAGAATGGCTGATAGGCCCGCATGCGTTATATGTGTTATCGTGATGAAAATTTAAGAAAAAGCAGGGCATGGTAGCATAAACATAAAGGGTTGCCCTGCAGAATAAGTTGGATTAAATGTTCGGCGATGGCCTGTACAGTAAGTTAGCACTTGGAGGATAGAAATGCATCAGGCCAAAGCGGAAGATTTGACATCCAACAGACTTTTTATTTTTCCGTGATAAAGCCAGACCCCGGACAGTTTGAATTTAACTGCCAAAAACCGATTTGCAGCACATCGGGAAAGCCGGAAATAAGAAAAAGAGGGCAAAGAAATACACACAAAATAAGAAGATAAGGGGTAAATATGCCCTCTTAATAATCCCGTGAGATATGTAAGAAAAAACCGCCTAAAATCGATTTTTTTATATTCGTACGTGAATTTATATTCAAGCACCACAGAAAATGCGAAATCACCCCCGATTTGTAACCGTAGAATTAATTTTTTGTTTCGCACGTTCTCTCATTTTTCTAGCTTTTTCTTTCATAAATTCTAAATGCTCTAATTCTTTTTCTGTTAAATTGCTCGTAGGGGTTTGTGTGTCGTAATCTATTCCTAACTTTTCTGCACATTCCGGACAGTATTTCCAGTCGGGAGCATACGACTTAACATTAGTTAAATCCTTATCAATCCAGCCATTATTGCAGTAGTTTTTACTGCGTTCAGATAACCGCGAATTGCGGCAAAAGTGCATTACATAGTTCATAATCTCTCCTTCTGCATTAAAAAAGCACCGGTTAAGGTGCTTTTTAAAGATTAAATAAAAATTGTATTATTTTTTGTGATTTAAAAATTCTTTTGATACATCCCTTTCAATTTGTAATTGATTTATTTCTTTTTGTGATTGTAATTGCTGTTCTATAAGTTCAAATTTCGAATTGATATTTGTATTTATTGATTCAAATTTAGCATCAATACTACGCGCGTGAATGCTAAACATAAGCGGTGTAAATATTCCAAATACTGTTATAAGAACAGTTAATAACCATCTTGTTGTTTCAATTTTATTATAAATGATTTTATTTTCAGCTTTAATATCACGATACATATTGAGTATTTCATCATTTGAATTACTGTTTTTCATTTCTTTTTCTTCCCTTTCGTTTTCTTTTTGGGGATGACCTAAAATATTATAAGATATATCACTATCTTCAAATATTGCCTTACTAAATTCTTCCTGGTCAATATTGTTATCTTTTAGAAACTGTAATAATTCTTCAATATTACGCAAATTGATTGTTTTAGCAGTTTTGGGGCGTTCATAATTTCCCCAAAGGTCTTGTAAATTAATTCTTACTTTGTTTTTATCTTTTAACATAATGAAATCCTATACAAATATAAAAACTTTTAACTCATTTAAATTGCGTATTTTTGAACATTTGTAAATTGTCAAGTAATCCTTGACAGTTGAGTTCTTATGGCAGCACAAGTTTTACATCCGGCGCCTCGCATTAAACGGCAGCGCTCACACTTACAACGAAAACTCAACGTTTACGTTGATGCGTGTTCGCCTCTCGCTATCGCTCGTGCCTCTGCTCAGCTTGTGCTGATTAAAAACTTTCGTTTTCGTCCATTGAAATCCAGCGCCATAATGCCTGCTATTGCGTCAGTCGGTAACCGATTTCATTAATTACCCGACGTAGCCCGGCGGTCGTCTTACGTTATTCAGTTTTCAATGTTCAAAAATCATATTTAAAAGCTTGAAAAGCCCGTAAATCCATGCTATACATGGGTTACAGACTAATACTGGTTTGTCCCTTTTTCTAAACCAGAGAAGAGAGTAGAAAACACTTTTGCCCTAGTGGCAGAGGGCTCGAAAGTATCTGCCAATTGAAAAAGGGAGTTTCTTAAATGAACAAGAAGCAAACCAGCAAGTCCGTAGCTTCCAAAGCCTCTGATATTCTCAGAGATAACCGCTACGGAGCAAAAGCAAAATCTGTTGCCGGTTCTGCATTGTCTCAAACAAAGACAGGCAAGAAAAAGTAATCAGATTTTGATTTGGGGAGGAGAGAGCTTTACTTTCTCCTCTTTTTTCAAGTTTTATTCAGTTATAAATGTTCAAATTTCTGCATAGCCGAGCCAAGCCTCAATTAGGCTTCTTACACAAAAGACCTTCTAAAAACTTAACTCTTTTAAAATTTTTGTTATCAGCTGTAATCCTTGTTTAGCTTTGCTTAACCTCGTTTTTTATTCCGGTTATCGTCCGGTCGCTAATTGTAGATTTTCAGTTGAAATTGTTAGTTTTTATGTTTATGTTATATTGAATTTGTTACACACATTTAACTAACAAAATTATTATAACAAACGTATTTACTTTTGTCAAGTAAAACCTTCCAAAAGTAAATAAGACTAAAAGGAGTACAAATGCAAGTCCAGCAGGCAATTTCAGAAATAATGTCACTTAAAGGCGAAAAAGTCAGTTATGAAGCTTTAGGAAAAGCCTTAGGATTTAGTAAGCAGTACGTAGGACAAATAAAATCAAAGGAACTCACAGATATTCAAATACAAAAAATTGAGAAATTTTTTGATGTTGACTTTACAAAAGTCAACGATAATAATACTGATGATTGTGTAATTGTCGATCATATTCATATTAATCCATCTTGCGGCAAAGGTACTGTTGTTTTAGATGATGCGGATATAACACCAATAAAACTTGGAACTGCAATGCTACAATCTGTAATGAAAATTTCTCATCCACAAAATTTAAAAACATTTAGAGCTACTGGAGATAGTATGGAAACAATTATTGAAGATGGGGATATGCTTCTTGTAGATACCGGCAGAACAGATTTTTCAAATGGCGGAATATTTCTGCTAACAATTAATAATGATTGGTTTGTAAAGCGTTTAAGGAAACGTCTGTCAGGTGAATTAGATGTTATATCAGATAATGAAAAGTATCCGGTTGAAACTTTTAAGCCTGATGACAATATTGAAATCGTTGTTAAAGGTCGAGTTGTTAAAAACTTATCCAGGGGATTGTAATTCGTATTATATGATTTAAAATGGAAGTGAGATAAAAGCATGGAGTCAATAACTGTAAATTTTGACTATAGCTATTACCAAAAATGCTTTATTAATTTTCAAACCAAAAACACATTTTACAAAACTTTTGAAAAAGCATTAAAAAGTACTATTTTGAAGGGATTGGAAGAAATTTATATTGGAACCAAAATAAAAGGGTTTAAGGTTTATTATAAGCATAAAGAAGCTCAAAAAATTCAAAATGAAGGTTTACTTGTAAACACCTTATTGTTTGACATTTATTTTCCAACTCCTGTATTAATAAAAGATATCAAGATTGGCAAACCTTTTCCGCGTTCAACAATTAGAAATGGAGTGTTTATTGCACCCAAAAAAGAAAATGGTGTTTATGTACAAATAAATGAACTTAATTTCTCGCCTTTATTTTTTCAAAGGTTTTCTGGGTTGGAGACTTGTAAATGTATTGACCTAAAAGAATATATCATATCAGGTAGAACGTTACCCTTAATTTTTATATGCAAAAATTGTGGAAAGTTATACGTATGCGAGTGTCAACGTAAATATTATGAAAAAATAGCTCAAAATTATACTCATGCTAACGATTTTTATATGGGCGCGCACTATAAAGCAAAAATTTGTCATCTTTGTACTGGAAAAGTCCCAGATGAAAACTATATATTTGCGGAATGTTCTAAATTTGCGTATAGATATGATCCATATATTGAAGCAATAAGAGAATATATTGATTTGAATCTAAAAAATACGCCAAATGTCAATCTAAATTATTCACAAATAAGAAGAAATGCCGAAAACTATATTAGAAAAAAAGTAGGATATCCTTTAATTGGTGAAAAATGGGTTAATGAAACAGTATTGTATAAAATCTGTCGTGAAATTTTTCCTAATTCCAATGTTATACGAGAATACTCGCCAAAATGGCTAAATAAACAGCGTATAGATATATTTATAAAAGATTATAATGTTGGTATTGAATATCAAGGAGAGCAGCATTTTAGACCCATTGAATATTTTGGAGGAGAAGAAGCAATGTTAAAATGCCAAGAAAGAGATCTTTTAAAAGCTAAGCTTTGTCAAGCGAATGGATTAACCCTAATTTATTTTAATTACACAGAAGACTTAACAGTGAAATCTGTCAAAAATAAATTAGCAAGATATATCAAGTTGTAATTGTAACAAATCTCATCAACTTTGCAAACTAGAAAATCCATGGTATACTGGTCATGTGAGAGAAAATGTTACGACTTTTGGAATGTGAACTTGAAAAGTGGGTAAGAGTACGTTATAATAGTAAGACAGTGCTCAATCGTACTAAAGGTGTAAATTTATTTTAATAAATCATTCATTTTAAGCAACAAATATAAATTTAGTTTGTTTATAATAATAAAACAAGATAAGGAGCTTCAGTTATGGAACAAATTGAAAAAAAAGTTAATAATGACAAAACTGGTGATAGTTCTGCTTGGATTATTAAAAACGATAAAGATAATAAATTTGTTGATTATTATAACACGTTTAAAGAACTTCGTGTTTATCAACCTGCAAAGAATCAGCTGTAAATTTTTGCAATTCTTCAGGTGTATACTGTTCTCTAGCAGTTTCTATAAGCTCTTTGTTTGTAGCTGGATAGACTGTATTGAGTAAGTACTCAATTAATATACAAATACTAAAAATATAATTTTGGCGAATTGTGTATAATCTATCCATATGAATCTTTTTTTCATCCTCTTTGTCTTTTTTATTTAAACTGAAAGCGCCCACAAGACTACTAGTAACACAAAAAACAGCTCTGACATTAGGAGAGTTTGAAAATTTTATAGGATATGTAACACTAGAGCGATAATAATCGCTATCATACTCTCGTGATAATTCTTCTTCTACACCTGGCTCCATATCCTGCAAGTCATAATAAACTCTATATTTTCCACTCCTATATGTGTGAGCAATGTGCGATTCTGATTTAACTGGCCAAATTCTTCCTTTTTCTTTTCTGCGCATGCTTTTTGATTTTTTACTTTTGTAATCAATTAAAATATTATTCGCATCATCATACACATAAAGTGCAACAGAAACTAGCTCCCCTACTTCTGACATATAAGACATAACTTCATATATACATTTAATAATGCTTTCATTGATGAATTCAGAGAAATTCTGTTCTCTATTTTTATTCTTCATATTAGAAATATAATTCATGATAGTTGCAAATATACGAAGTGAATACCCTGACCAAATGGTATTTTTGTATAATTCGATTAAAACATTTGCATATTCATTTTTTTGCTCATTATAAATTATTTCTTTTTGTTTAAATTGGAATAATTCTTCAACAAATCCATTTTTTACACGCTCGTTCCAAATATTAAAAAAAGAAAAAACAATTAATAAACCACATACAATCAATAAAGGATTTTTTAGTGAAGTACTAGCAATGTTTGCTGTCATTATTGTAATAATAACAGTTAATACCGTAGGGATAACCTGTAATATAACGTTTCTACACAATTCAAAACTTATCAACTTTTTTTCATTATTGTGTTCTTTGAAAATTTTTTGGATCTCTTTTATGGTATTTTTATCTCTCATATAACCCTCTTTGATTTATGATATTACACGATTTTATCATGTTCTAAATTCTTGTGTCAAATATAAAATACTTTTTGGTATAATCATCTAATGAAACTTATCTTTTTGTGCATTTTAATATTATCTATAACCATCCAGCCCGGGTGGGCGAAAAGGTTATACCCGGAATCCGAATATCAGGCCAAATGGTGTGACGCGCATTATGGCCAGCTTGAGTATCGGCTTAACGATAAAACCCGTGTGGACTGCCTCACAAAGGATTTGGCTGTTGAATTTGATTTTGCGAACAAATGGGCGGAATGCATCGGCCAAGCAATGTACTATAGCAAAATGACAGGTAAACAGCCCGCCTGTGTTCTTATTATGGAAAATGGCGAAAAAGATTTAAAATATCTTAAGCGCTTGCGGAAAGCTGCTTATAAAAAAGGGGTTAATATGCGGACATTTACGCTTAAGCCGGAGTATTTGCGGCCGGCCGTAATTAAATCAGAACCGACAAAGCCTTGTAATAAATAGTATTACAGGGCTTTTTGCTGACTTCAACAAAGCGTTTTTTGTTTTATATCTACTCGTTATAAAAACTCCCACTAAGTCACACTTGATAACACTTTGAAAATCGTTTATATTCATAATGGAATTTTTGTCAAAAGACTTATGTACACATTCCTAAATTCTTACTCTCTTTGATTTATTTGCAAGGGCAGATTAGCTGCCCTGTTTTATTGAGGATTTTATGGAAAATATTAATAAACTTATATGCTATTTACTTGCGATAGCAGACTTTTCAAAAGATATTCACTACAACTGCAAAGGTGATGCTTTTTATGGCAAACATCTGTTTGCTGACCGCATAAATGAAAATCTTTATGATTATGTCGATAAGCTAAAAGAAGTATGTATACTTGGCAGCGGGTTGCAGCCATTAAGCTCAAAAGAATACAGACAAATTGAATTAGAATTTTTGCCGGAAATAAATGTAGATGACAAAATAAATTTCGATTCGCTTGCTCTTCTCATAAAGAATACGCTTAATCATATAAATAGTTTGAGTAAATTAGATGTTGCAGATGCAAACCTTATTGGAAATATCGCGGAAGATTTAAAAAATAATCTTGGACTGCTCAATTTACAATTGGAATAATATTTTTTATGAAAAAAACGACCCCATGGGCAAAAATAAAATCTGAATATTTGCAAGGCTGCACACCTAAAGAACTTGCCGCTAAATATAAACTTACTCCTAAGCGAATTTCAGATAAAGCGAACAAGGAAAAATGGACAGCACAGCGGGCGGAAATTAGCGAAAAAATACGAGAAAAAGCAGAGGATAAGGTTAATCGGATTACCAATATAGCTCTTGAACGCTTAGAGGGCATTTTAGAAAGCCCCTTTATCAAAACAACTGACTTAATTAACGCCATAGGCAAAGCGTTAGAAATCAGCGGTTTAAAGAATGAAAATCATAAAATTAACATTGAGGATGTAATTATAAAGGATGATATTGATGGATGACAGAAATACGCTTAAAAAAAATAATTGCACCCTCGTTTTATCAAGTTCACAATGATATAAAGCATTATGGACACTTAGAGTATTGGCTTAAAGGTGGCAGAGGTTCAACAAAATCATCTTTTATCAGTATCGAAATCGTATTAGGCTTGTTAAAAGACCCAAACGCACACGCTATTTGTTTTCGTCAATTTGGGAATACTCTTGAAACATCAGTTTATAACCAGATTAAATGGGCTATCTCTGCCCTGAATATCGCGGATAGGTTTAAATATTATAAAAGTCCGATGCGTATTGAATACGTAAAGACAAAGCAATTAATCTTGTTTTTCGGGCTTGATGACCCGGAAAAGATAAAATCTTTAAAAGTTCCTCAAGGATTTATTAAATACGTTTGGTTTGAAGAATTAAACCAAGTTGCCGGAATGTCGGAGATAAGAAAGGTCAAACAATCCGTTATCAGGGGTACTGACGAAGCGATTACATTTTATTCATATAACCCGCCTGCTGAAACAACAAACTGGGTGAACACAGAAGCAAACGTTTCTACACCTGGCCGGTTAGTACACCATTCTACATATTTAGATGTACCTTCTGATTGGCTTGGAAAAATTTTCCTCCTTGAAGCGGAGCACCTAAAAGAAGTCAACGAACTTGCATACCGGCATGAATATCTGGGCGAAGTAACAGGAACCGGATTAAATGTATTTAAAAATATTGAAATTCGGGAAATACCACAAGAAGAACGCGACAGATTTGATAATATTCGTGAGGGGATAGACTGGGGATATGCTGCAGACCCGTTTGCCTGGGTTCAGGTACATTATTCAAGAAAATACAAACGACTGTATATTTTTAACGAAATATACGAATACGGCTTATTGAATACCGGCGCAATGGAGCGTATAAGGCAAAAACATTTTTATGCCGCGACATTAACTGCCGACAGCGAAGATCCAAAATCCATTGGTGAGTTTTGGGATGCAGGTTTTGACATAAGAGGTGCTAAAAAAGGGCCAGGTTCACGTGGCTATGGTTTCAAATTCCTGCAGGGTTTGGAGAAAATTATTATTGACCCAATAACGTGCCAAAATGCAGCAAGAGAATTTCAAATGGCCGAATTTGAGAGAGAAAAAGACGATAGCATCAGAAACGAATATCCAGACAAAAACGACCACACGATAGATGCCGTCAGATATGCACTTGAAGCCGATATGCCATATGCGTTGAAAGTTTAATTATAGGTTAATATATGTTTAACAAGTTCGTAAACAATTATTTGACAAATTTAATAAAGAAGATAATTGATGAGCAAAAGCCAAAACAAACAGACGCGATTTGTGAGAAATTCCTACTCCCGGAACCGGACAGGGCAGAATTGCTTGCGCATTCAATACAGAGAACACCGAAGGATTTTGTAACCGCATTTACACCGCCAAAAACAGCAATGGATTCTGCAGATGCCGTAATGGATAGCGCAGTAAATCAGAATTGCGCAAAATTTCAGGATAAATTCGCTATATCGGGTACTGTTAGCGATATAATCTATACTCATTTTGCAACACAGGGGTTTATCGGGTTTCAGGCATGTGCTATTTTAAGCCAAAACTGGTTAATTAATAAAGCTTGCTCACTTCCGCCAAAAGAAGCTATTGCAACTGAATATAACCTATCATACGAGCTTAACAACGAAGATGAAAAAATAGACGAGGATTTTCTTGCAAAACTCAAGAAAATTTCCGATGCAACAGATAAATTTAACATTAAGAATAAATGTCAGGAATTTGCAGAAAAGAAACGTCAGTTTGGCCAAGTATTAGCTTTTCCCGTAATTGAGGGGGTGGATTACTCAAAACCGTTCAATATTGATATGGTAACAGAAGGCTCCTATAAGGGAATGAGTATAGTTGACCCGATGTGGATTCGCCCGGAATTAGACGGCAATGCCGTAAGTGACCCAGCAAGCTTAAATTTTTATGAACCAACATACTTTGGAATGCCAAACGGGGAACGAGTTCACAGAAGCTGGGTTATTTTTGGGATAAACGGAAAAGTCCCGGATGTACTTAAGCCGACATATTTTTTTGGCGGCTATCCTATTCCACAACTAATATTTGAGCGTGTATATGCAGCAGAAAAGGTTGCGAATGAAGCTCCAATGCTTGCGATGTCAAAGCGTCTATTATATATGGACGGGAATTTGAATACATATGCCCTTGACCAGCGCAAAGCTGAAAACGATGCAAAAGCATTTTCTTATTTTCGCGACAACTGGGGCGTTGTTGTTAAAAGACCTGACCAGAATATAGGGCAGATTGATACCTCTTTGACTGATTTTGATGATATGATGATGTCACAATTTCAGCTTGTGGCGGCCGCTGCAGGAATGACAGCTGTTAAATTATTGGAAACACAACCGAAGGGGTTCAATTCAACAGGGGAATATGAAGAAGACCAGAATAGACGCCTTTTAATGACAATTCAAAAAGAAGACTTTGTGCCTCTATTGCAATTGCATTACAGATTGCTTGCAAAATCCAAGTTTGACAAAAAGCTTCATATAATTGTTACTTTTGATGAAATTGATACTCCAGATGAAAAAGAACGTGCGGAGATTAACGAAAGCAAGTCGAGAACCCTTATCGGATATCAGAATGCAGGAGCAATTGATTCGCAAGAGGTTCGGGATTACTTACGAAAAGATCCCACAAGCGGATTTGACTATTTAGATGAAGATGTTCCGGAAGTGGAGGAAGAAACAAACCTTTTTGGAAGTGACCTTGAAGAGGAAGGAAACGGCACAACTCCGCAAAACCCTTTTAGTTTTGATGAATGGAATGAAAGCGATCATCCTCGCAAGAAAAATGGCCAATTTGGTACCGGTTCCGGCAGTAATGTTGCGAAATCTTCCAGAAGTGATAAAATAAGAAAAAGGACCCGTAAAGAGGTTCAGCTTCCGAAAGATGAATACGCGCAAGTGATGCACGAACTTAATTCCAATTTACCTAAAGAGTTAAAAAACAAAAAAGTGTTTAGGCGTTCAATAGGAAATCACACATATAAAGTTCAAAACAATGGCTTTAATAATTATAAAATCATAGGGAAATATGAAATAAATGAAATGCTCGATTGATAGAACAAAATTTAAAACAGAAACTGGCAGAAAATTATTTGATTTGCTCAAAAATATTTGGGATGACGAAGATTTTATTGTCGGAACTTTATCAGAAGTCAAAGGTGATGAAAAACGTCAAAAACTTATTGATTTTATTGAAGAAGAAAATGTTACTGATGATGAACTAATTGTTCTGGCTGCCGGAGATATTGCAGACGGAATAGAAATTTAATCTTACTTACCATAATGTATACTTTAATTGGTACCTTTTTAGGCACCAATTTTATAAGAATTTTTATGCAAAAAACAATTGTAAAAGGAAATCCTTTAAACTTCAACGTTGGAATACAGCGCTGGTATATAAAGGAACTGCTTAAACTGGTCGATAAGCTCACAGATTCAGCCCTGAAAGAGATTTCACCATTATTTAGAGAATATAAAGACCAGATTACATTTTCGCAAGATGCCTCTATTCAATCCCAGCCTAGTATATCATCGCAGGCGCGTATTCGCTTGAATGCCTTGCGAAAAGAATATGAAAAGAAATTCAATAAGCAAGGAACTACCCTTGCTAAAAAAATGTTGAAGAAAACCAATCGTTATGCGCGGACTGCCTTCTGGTCATCAATTCAAACAATGGTTAATAAAGAAGTTGGCCAAAATACATTCACAATGAGTGGCTCAATAATTTCACCGGAAAAGGAAGAAGCCATAAAAGCCTTATTATTTGATAATGTTTCATATATCACAAGTATTCAATCAGAATATTTTAAACAGATAACCGGCGCAGTTTCACGGTCAATTCAGGCAGGACTGGGGATTACCCATATTGAAAAAGAATTAATGAAATATAAGGGTATGACAAAACGTCGCGCCCGCAATATCGCAGAAGACCAAACCAGAAAAGCATATAATTCCATTAATTTACGAAACATGCAAGAAACAGGCGTACAAGAAGCTGAATGGTTGCACTCCGGCGGTTCACAAAGACCAAGAGATTACCACAGGACAAAATGGGATGGCAGCAGTGGCTTAAAAGATGGCCGTCCAAATGGATTGAACGGTTTTATTTTTAGATTGGATAATCCGCCCGTCATAAACCTTGACACCGGACGAAGAGGTTATCCGGGAGATGAACCATATTGCCATTGTAGAATGCGGCCTATCATTAGATTTGAGGTTTAATTAAAATGACAAAGAAAGTTGATTATAATGAATTTTGGCTCATAGAGGAAAACCCGCTTACAAAAGTAGGAGTTTTTCCGTATTTAGGCAGCCAAATATCAGACAAACTTGAACCGGATAAGATTTATCAAGTTCTAAGACCGGCAGAAGAAATTCAATCACAAGAAACAATAAACAGTTTTAAGCTGTTACCAATTGTAGATGATCATACTATGCTTGGCACCGGTGACGGAATGATGCCAGCAGAAGAAAAAGGCATCCATGGCGTTATTGGCGAAAATGTAAAAGCAAAAGAGGATATGGTTGTAGGCGATTTAAAGATTTATTCTGAAACTCTCAAAGACCTTATCGAAAACGGCAAAAAAGACCTTTCAATGGGCTATTTTTGTGATTATGACTTAACACCGGGCACTTATAAAGGGCAACACTACGATGCAATTCAAAGAAATATAAGAGGTAACCATGTCGCACTTGTTGACGAGGGCAGGATGGGCAAAGACGTGTGCGTAATGGATAAACGACTTACTTTTGATTCAATAAAGGAGATTAACGAGATGAAAAAGAAAAACAGATTATCTTCAAAACCTATCAAGCGCGTAATGGATGAAGATTTGGAATCACCAGCACCAATCGAACAAGCAGGAGATGAAGACATCGACAAACGCGCAATTGAAGAACAAATCGGCGGGATTTTAAAAGACAAAGTGGACAATGAAATTTGGAACACTGTTATGAAACTTATTCATACAGGCTTCTATAATGATTCTCTTGCCGGCAACAATGATGAAGATGACACCGAACAGGGTCAGGATGAGGACGAACCGGCCTTAGCTGATGAAAACAAAACAGAAGATGAGGACAACAAGCCTTGTAGTGATGAAGGGGAAGAAGAACAAAAACCGGATGCGCAAGATGAAGACGATAAACCTTGCGGAGATGAGGACGAACCCGAAGCTCCAAAAGCGGTATCAGAAGACGCAATGATCAAAGCTATTGCGCAGCGTAACAGACTAATTAAACGTCTGGCTCCGGTAATCGGTAGCAGCTCCAAATTTGAATACATGAGCGCAAGACAGCTTGCAAAACACGCTTGTGATTGTTTGGATTTAAAGCCTGCTAAAGGTCAGGAATTGACAGCTGTTAACGCTTATTTAAGGGCTTATGATAAATACAAAGTTAATAAGACATATTCACTTGACAGCGGTTTTACATCTAAAAAATTAGAAAAAGATAAAGCGTTTGAAGAGTATATTAAAGGTTAAAATCCGGAAAGGGAAATAAAAATGACTTTACAAAAAACAGTTTACACACAACAGGCGATTGGAGTTGTCGGGGATTTTGCAGACGACAGTCCGAAACGTGTTGCGCCTTACAACTTGACTGCAAACGGAGAGGTAATGCCTGCAATTGGTGGTGCATTCACCCAAGGGGCAGCAGATAATGAAGCGACAATTGGCGGAAATGGGGCATTTGTCGGGGTTGCAGTAAATTCAAAGGATTATGCAATTTATAATAACCTGACGGCAAGTCTTGAGCTTCCGGACAATTCAATCGGTCAGCTTTGTACGATGGGACATGTTTATGTAACATCAACAACGGCTGTTACTCCGGGCAATATTGCTGCATTTAATCCTACAACCGGTGCAATTGCAGCTTATGAAGATAGTGGGGCTGCAGGAACAGCATCCGCAACTGTAATACCTAACGCGAAATTTATCAGAATTTCAGCAAAGGCCAATGAACTGGCGATATTAGAATTAACTTAGTACTTACAATAATTTTAGGAGATTTAATAAAATGCCAAACACAACACAAGTGCGGAGTTTTATCCCTGCAGGAAAAGTAAGAGCTTACGCCTGCGATGATAATACTACCGGAAAAACATTAGAACTTATGGGGATAGGTGCAAGCCGTGCCGGCGTAAACGAATGGCGAAATCTTAGAAAACAATATGGTATGGACGCAGCCGTTCCAATGATTACAACACCATCAACAGCAACGCCGGTACAGTTCTTGCAGTACTGGATACCGGAAGTAATCCCGATAGTAACAGCAGCAAGGGAAATTGACGATATTGTTGGTAGGACTATTGCCGGCAAGTGGTCAGATGACCAGATTGTTGCAAAAATTCTTGAAAGAACCGGAACTGCTCAACCTTACGGTGATGATACAAACATTCCGCTTTCTTCCTGGAATACAAATTTTGAGTACCGTGACATTGTAAGATTTGAACAAGGTTGTCAGGTAGGTATTTTGGAACAGGAACGGGCTTCCGCTATGCAAATTGACAGCTCTGAGGAAAAAAGAACAGCTGCAGCCGAAGCACTCGCAATTGAAATGAATAATGTAGGTTTTTATGGCTACAATGAAGGTGAAAACAGAACTTACGGTTTTTTGAATGACCCTAACCTGCCAAACTACGTGACAGTTGCAAATGGTGCTGCAGGTACAGCAACCTGGAAAACAAAAACGTATAATGAAATCTGCAATGATATCAGAACGGCTATGAGTACATTAAGGGTTCAATCAGGGAATTTATTTAAGCCTGAACGTGATGCATGCACAATTGCTATTGCTGTTTCTTGTATGGAATATCTTACTGTCCAAAACGAACTCGGCAATAAGTCAGTTTACACATGGATAACAGAAACATACCCTAAAGCAAGAATTACATCCGCAATTCAGCTTGATGGTGCTAACGGCAGCGCAAACGTTTTTTATGTTCATGCTGATACTCTAAGCGGTACCAGAGTTGTAGACCAGTATGTCCAGGAGATTTTCAGAATGTTGGGCGTTGAAAAGAAAGCTAAAGGCTTTTTAGAAGATTATTCAAACGCTACAGCCGGCATAATGGTTAAACAACCAGTCGGTATAGTAAGGTATTCCGGTATCTAAGAAAACCCTCTCTTCCTGCTCCCGCGTGCGTGCGTTCATGCGTGCGTGTGCGGGTGTCAGGATTTGAACTAAAGAATAGGAGACTTTTCAAAATGCAAATTAAAATTAAAAATAAAATGAATTGTGGAGTTGATTACGTATGTGGCGAAAAGGTTTATCGACTTGATGCCGATTCTTGTATTGATGCAGATGAATCTATCAAGCAAAATGAAGTATTCTCAATGCATGTTGCAAGTGGTGCAGTTGAAATTATAGGAGCCTCAAAACAAGCCCCGCAAACTTCTACAGAAACAAACGAATATCGAAAAAATTTATTAGAGCTTTGCAAAATAAATAACATCAAAGTTAACCAGAATACAGGTATTGCAAAATTAGAAGCAAAATTAACTGAAAATAATATTGAATTTAAGAACGAATAAAGAAATAGAAAGGAAGAGATTTTATGACAGTTTATGTAGCAAGCCGCATGGCAACCGGTGTGGATTACGCTTTTTACAAAAAAGGCCCAAGCGGGCTTAACGAAGTATATAAGACCATTACAATCAATGGCGGCGCAGATGTCATCAATAAAAAAACGTTAGAAACTCCGCACGGGGTTGTTACATCACTAAGTGATGAAGATTTTGACCTCTTGAAATCAAATGCTGTTTTCCAGGAACATTTAAAGAACGGATGTTTAAATTTCTATAACAATTATAAAGCTGCGGATAACGCAGAGAACACATTAACAAAAGATAATTCAAAACAACTTACGCCTGATGATTATAAAAAACAAGGCAAGAGAAAGCCAAAAACTACAAAGGATAAAGATATTTAATGGATAAAGTAGTCGTAACAGTTGAACAATTTGTTGAATGGTTTCCGGAATTTGCCGACAATACAAATAATTCGGCTATGCTGGCACGTGCGCAATGCTATGTCACAACTGATAATTACGGATATTTATGCGGAGATTGTCGTATTTTGGCAATATATCTGATGACAGCACATCTGCTGACGCTCCAGGATATGATAGCAAACGGAGATACATCAGGCGGAATGGAAACATCCGCCTCTATTGATAAAGTAAGCGTCACATTAACTCCGCCGCCTTCAACAAATGCATTTGATTATTGGCTTGGGCTTACAAAATACGGAACGGAGCTGTTGGCCTTATTGCAAAGTAAAATTTCTACCCCAATTCTCGTTGGAGGTTCATTTGTGAGGGTTTTGACATAATGAAGCGACAAACAAATAAAGCCACAATGGATGCGCTTTTAAAAATGCGCCAAAATTTAAAAGTGCAAGTGGGTTGGTTTGAAAATTCAAAATATTCAAACGGGCAATCTATAGGAGGCATTGCAGCAGTTCAAAATTACGGTGCAACAATAAGCCATCCGGGCGGAACTCCTTATTTTATAAATGAGGACGGGCAAGCTCAATTTGTAAGCCTCCAAAATTCAAAAGCCGGACAATTACCAAAGACTAAACCACATACAATAGTAATTCCGCCAACACACTTTATGGAAAAAACAATTGAAGCTCATAAAGAAGATTGGAAAGAAACAGTAAAAGACGGTTTTGCAATGATGTTTTCAGGTAAGGAAAGCGAAGAGAACGTAATGCGAAAACTCGGTATGATGGTAGAGGGCGATATAGCAAAAGTAATTACCGAAGTAAATGACCCGCTAAAACCAAGCACCATACGACAAAAGCGCAGACGTTACAAAGATACAAAAACTACCGGAAATTTAACAAAAAGGCTTGTGGCCTCCGGGTTAATGTTAGATTCCTTAAGCCACAAAATAGAAAAAATATAATATGACTTTATTACGTAAGAATTTATTAAATAGAGCTTTACATATAATACCATCAGAGCAATTTCAATATGTCAAATATCTTGGTGCAGCTATAAATGATTTTGGGATAAGTATCCCGTCATATGCCGAACCTGTAACAATCCGGGGGAGCGTACAGGCTGTTGAAAATGCACTATATCAACAAATGGGGCTTGATTTAGAAAAAAACTATCGTTATTTTTATTGCGCGCAGGATATAAGAGGCAATGCGGAAAATCCGCAACCGGACAGGTTTTATTATGATAATAAAATCTGGGAAATTGTTAAAAATTCCCATTGGTTTACTTATGATGGCTGGTGTGGGGTTGTTGCGGTATGGCTGAAAGATGAAGAAATTCCTACTGCGGGAGAAAATTCAAATGATTAAAACCGAAAATCAAATGTATGCGGATATTATCGGATTTGTTAAAAATTTTTTGGAGAATTTTCAGTTATCAGGTAAATGGCAGGTTTTACAATTAAAACAACCTGTAAAGCTTACGGAGTTATCTCCAACCATATGGGTGACAATTACTTTCAAAAGCCGCAGAGGCTGGCAATACGAAACAAACAAAGTAGTAGATGAAGTTTATACCCATTCAGAAAAATTTAAACAAGAAATCAATGTTCAATTTAGCGCAACCCGCGCAAGAAAGCCTAAAGACGCCATTACAACACAGAATGGTTCTGATGTTTTAGAAGCACTTAAGACTTATTTTTTAAGCTCGCAAGGCCTAAAATCAATACGAGCCGCGGGGTATGAAATTTACCAGCCGAACCAGATTGATTTGTCGGATTTTTTTAACGATTCAGACAATTTCGAATTTATGCCTATGTTTACATTGGTTTTCATAACAGAACAATCACTTGACAGTAAACAGGAAGAGATAACAAAAATTACTTTCAAAAATATAAAAGGAGTATAAAAAATGCCTATTTCTCAATCAAAATACGTTAGTATTACATCCG
Source organism: Candidatus Gastranaerophilales bacterium (assembly GCA_944324365.1). Lineage (GTDB taxonomy): Bacteria > Cyanobacteriota > Vampirovibrionia > Gastranaerophilales > Gastranaerophilaceae > UBA1221. The sequence goes on along the minus strand of CALUWA010000019.1, from coordinate 9,766 downwards.
GTGTAGGCGGCCAAGCGCAGGCAAGCCGCAAGGATTTAATATTGCGTATATTCACAACGAACAACTTATTCCCAATGGAAACCGTTCTTGAATTTACATCAGCAGAAGATGTGCAGAATTTTGCCGGTGCCTCATCTATGGAAGCGAAATGCGCAAGTGCTTATTTCGGCTGGGTTTCAAAACAGGTCAGACAACCTGAAAAAATTTCATTTATGGGATATTCCCTTGAAGCAACCGCACCATACATAAGATCAACTCGAGATTTACCGGCATTGACCGATTTGAAATCTATATCAGACGGAGCAATGACTATCTCAATGGGGGGCACGAGCTTTGCGCTAACAGGAGTAAACTTTAGTTCTGCAAATGCATATGCCGATATCGCATCAACATTGCAAACTGCAATACAGGCAAATGAAGGCGGTGGAACATTGTTTACAGCGGCAACAGTTACTTATAATGCTGAACAAAATTCATTTGTATTAACAGGAGGAGAAACTGGAGCAAACACTATTGCCGCAGCGACAGCTGGCAGTGGGGGAACAGATATCTCAAGTCTTATCGGTTGGAATAGTGCAACAAATCCGATATTATCAAACGGTACAAATGCAATGACCTTAACAGATGTGTTAAATAATTCTGTTGAACTGTCTGACAATTTTGCAACATTCGCATTTTTGGACGCAAGTTTGCTGGCTGCAGATTATCAGGCCATTGGAACCTGGAACGACAATCATAATTTCCAATATATGTTTGTCGGCGATGTTACCCCGCTAAACTATACAGATTTGGCCGCAGAAGCTGCAAAGTATAGCGGGATGTGTTTAAATTATAATCCATATGCCGGCGACAGTGGAAATCTTCCAGCATTTTTAATGCCTGCAACAATTTTAGCAGCTACAAATTATGATAAAGTTAACGGGACAGTTAACTATATGTATCAGCAATTCCCAACGCAGGCAATTGCAGTAACGACAAATGAACTGGCAGAAACTTTAGACCCGTTAAAAATTAACTATAACGGACAAACTCAAAAATCCGGAACAAAAATTGAATTTTATCAGGATGGTTATCTCGCAGACGGTACAGATATTGCGCCGTATGCCAATGAAATTTGGTTAAAAGACGCAATCACAACCGAATTGTTAAATTTACAATTGGCCGTTGATAGGATTCCTGCAAGTGATGTAGGAGTAAGTCAAATAGTTGGGACGATTCAAAATGTTGCATCGGAAGCAGTCAATAACGGAACGATTACGCCGGGTAAAGAATTAACAAACACTCAAAAGGCATATATTACACAATTGACTGGCGATGATGAAGCATGGCAGCAGATATTTTTAACAGGTTATCTGCTTGATGCAAATCTGGTTCAATCTGTTGATGATAACATAACAAAATATATTTGCGAATACACGCTTATTTACTCAAAAGGTGATTCTATCCGCAAAGTTGAAGGCACACACGTACTAATTTAATGAAAGGGTATAAAAATGCAAGATGTATCAGGTACAGGGTTATCGCTGACCATAATAGCAAGCGGAACTTATCCGAGTGGATTTGTTTGCAGAGCATTTGCGGATGACAGCGACCCATTAGATTTTCCGGAAATGCAAATTACGGAGTTTGGTATGGGTTTGAACGGTGATTTAGTCGTATGGTCAGCACCAAAACCGTTAGAAGTTACGATATCAGTAATTCCGGGAACGGATGAAGAAAGATATTTAGACTTTCTATTTGAGGCCAACAGGGTGGCCAAAAACAAACAGACTACGAAGGATGTTATAACCTTTATTGCAAATTATCCGGACGGAACACGCAAAACTCTAACCCCGGGCAGAATAACAAAAGGGCTTCCGGGCAATGGAGTTGCATCAGGCGGCAGAATTAAAACCAAGACATACGGATTTGTTTTTGAAAATAAACTTTAATAACTCCTATTTAAACTAACTCGCAACCCTCTCTTAATTTTGGGAGAGGGTTTTATTAAAAAGGAAGGAAGAGAACATGATTGAACCGCAAGAATTTACTATTGATTATGAAGGAAAAACTTATACATATAACGTTTCAAAATTTCCGGCAACAGTTGGCCGTGAAATTATATCACAATATCCGATAGGATTTATTCCAAAAATCGGAAGTTATCAGCTGTCAGAAGATATGATGATAAAAATGATGGCTTACGTAGAGCGTGTGAAAGATGACGGAACAACAATTGCATTAGCAAATAAGGCATTAATAGATAACCATGTACCGAACTGGGAAGTCCTGGCCAGATTAGAAATGAAAATGATAGAGTACAACTGCAGTTTTTTCAGGAATGGCAAGGGCTTAGATTCCTTAACAAGGTTAGTATCCCTTGCAGAACCGAAGATTACCGAAATATTGACGGCTTTATCGGGCAAATTATCGCATCCGGAAAAGCAACCCTTCATGAACTCCAAACAGTCTATTCTTTAGAAGATGCAATGACAATTTGGGAAGCGGAAGTCGTACCGAAATATAATGAATATCTGATTTCAGAATATTATGCGAAAAAGAAATAAAAAGTTCCAAGTAAAAACTTGGAACTTGATAAAATTATTTTCTTGTATTTTCTTCAATCCGTATCAGAATTGGAATCGTTAAGAACATAACAAACATGCATAAGCAGACGAGTAACGCAACCAAGCTTGTTGTTCGTTGAGCTTCAATTTTCTGCTGTTCAGCGTTTCTGGCTTCAACCTGTTCTGAGTACCTTTGAAAATATTTATCAGGGATAATTTTATTATTAATTTCCTGCTTTTCTTCATTCAATACTTGTTTAGCTTCTGCTTCAGAAAGGTTATACTCACTTTTGAGGTCATTAATTAAATATTTTGTTGCATCTTTATAATATTGCGACAGATTATTTACAAAATCTTTTCTATCGCGTTCTTCAACAACTACCATTCTTTTGATAATAATATCTGCAGTTTTTTCTGAAACATTACTTTCTTTTAACTGGGCTATAATTTGCTCTTTGTATTGTTTTGAAATTTCATCAATAACAGATTTGTCACTATTTTGTTTTTCAACTGCAGCCCCATTTTCTTGCGTTGGGAATTTGTAATCCATAACATATGTATTCATATTATTAGATTTGTATATTATGTTACAAATCAAACCAACGCCGGTTAATAGCAACAGAATGAGAACAATTGACATAAACCATTTACCGATTTGAAAACAAGTATTTAAAAATTTATTCATTTTACCCTCCAGACTTAATTTACTCAAACATTCCGAATATAGTAAACACCAAACAGATATATTTGTAAATATAGCTAAGTGGCTATTAAAAGGAAAATTCAGCAATGACACTACTTGACAGCTTTTTATTGCAATTTGGAACAGAAGGCCTAGACGAAGTCGCAACAGAAATGCGCCAGACTGAAAAACAAATTGATGCACTTAAGAAGAAAGAAAAAGAGTTAAAAGACGCTGTTAAAAATGGCGGAGAAGAGGCAAAAAAGGCAGAAGAAGAGCTTAAAAAAGTATCAGAACAGTTAAAGCAGCAGGAAAAGCATCTTAAAAAACTTAGCAACAGTTGGGATGGAATGCTTGTCAACTTGCGCAAGCATCAAGCTGAAATTATAAAAATTGCTGGCACTTTTGGTGGAATGTTTATCGCTTTTAGAAAAGTAAGCGATTTTGCAGCAAAGGCGGATACATTTGGGCAAATGGCTCAAAATGCAGGAATCGCAACAGACACTTTGCAGGATTTAACAAATGCTGTTGAACATTGGGGCGGAAGTGCAGAAGGCGCGGCCGCATCAGTTGCAATGCTGAACGATAGTTTAGCAGACATTGCAAAAGGTGGAGATGGAGGCGGATTAAAAGATATTACTGCCAAGATGGGTATTAGTACAAATGTTGGCAGTGTAGATGAATTTTTTGAAAATGTTGCCGCCAAAATGGATACTTTAAAAACTCAAGCCGAAAAAGTTCAGCTTGGACGTGAACTGGGACTTGACGATGGCACTATACAAATGCTGTCGCAAGGTCTTGATGGCTACAGAAAACAACTTGAGGGTATAAGCAAATACCGGGTATTTACGAAAGATGACATTTCAAACGCACGGCAATTTGAAATGACTATGCGCGATATCCGAATGGGCACTGCTGCAATTGGAGCCAATTTAGCACAATTATTATTGCCGGTTATTAGCAAATTAGCAGTTGGCGTTAAAAATGTTATTGATTTTTTTGTAGATCATAGCCCTTTTATTAAGGCACTGTTAACAGTAATTGGAATAACTTTATTGCCATTAGTTATAAAAAATGTTTGGGCTTTAGGTAAGGCCCTTTGGGCAGCGATAGTTGGCAATCCGTGGGTTGCAGCCATCGCCGCGGCCATACTGTTAATATCATTATTAATAGACGATTTATATACGTGGCTTCAAGGCGGAGATTCTTTATTTGGGAAATTCTGGGAAGCATTATTTGGGCCTGCTGACGAAGCTAGAATTAAATTTCAGAAATTCTATGAAGAATTAAAGACCTTTGTAAAAGGCCTTGGAGTAATAATACTTACAATAGGGAAACTCATATGGGCGTATATAAACGGCATATTAAAAATTATACAATTAATTTGGAATGCAATACCGGAACCAATTAAAAAGTTAATAGGAAAAGGTTTGTTGTTAGGAGCCAAATTATCGCCGGCTGGCTTGCTAGCTGCTGCCGTTACTAAAGTTGGGAAGCAACACAAAACAGGCCTTGATTATGTTCCTTACGATGGCTATTTGGCCGAATTGCATAAGGGGGAACGTGTTCAGACTGCAGACGAAGCTGCCGATTGGCGCAGAAATTTGGCAAAAGCAAAAGCTGCAATTTCAATGACATCAAGTTTTAATTTAAATTCAATTCCTTCCGGAATTACTAATGCATTTAGCAACTCATCAAGCAATCGGACTATATCAATAGGAAATATTACAATCCAAACACAGGCAACAGATGCAGGCGGAATTGCTAACGACTTAAGGCAGGCAATCAAGCAGGCATTTGTCAACTTAAATAACGGGATTATTGCATAATGTCTATAAGTTCAGGACTAATTACAACATTTACAAATATCGTTTTACACATTGTACAATTTGGGAAAGTCAAAAATTTTGCCATTTATGAGCAAAACGACACAGAATGCAAAGAAATATTTACATCCGTGGATTTTGTTGACGCATCAGTACAAGATGATGTGCAATTAATGGATCATCCAATTGAAGATGGTACAGTTATAACAGACCATGAAGTTAAAAACCCTAACGAAGTAAATGTAACGGTTATTATATCAGATGATGATAGCAGTTCGTTGAATGAAATTAATCAGTACTATAAAAACGGCACTGAATTAATTGTCAAAGCTAAAGGCGAAATGTATACCAATATGGTATTAGCAGCGAAACCTTTTAAAGTTGGTACTGATTATTTTGACAAAACCCGCTATGAGCTTAGATTTCGCAGTGTTCAGAAAGCACAGACACAGTACGTGAAAATGCGCGCTGCGCAGGTAAAAAACAAGAAAAACACATCAAAACAAAATTTAGGACACAAACAGGCAAAAAGGACAAGCAAACCTAATTCATCAGTAGCACGGGCTATTTATAATGCTGGCAGTAGTTGGTTAGGCAAATAAAAATGACTGTATATTCTCTTGAAACAAAAAATATTCCTAATCAGGAATTTTCCATGACAATAAATAATATTGATATAACAATCCAGCTTAAAGCTGGGCCGCAAGGAATAACACTGGCCACAGTGAGCACAAGTACTTCTGTTATCGCCGAGAGTGTCCCCTGCTTTGCAAACCAAGTTATATTACCTTACCCATGGATGGAATCTGAAATTAATGGCAACCTTGTTTTTATCACAGAAAAGGACGAATATCCTTATTGGGAAAATTTCGGAACTTCCTGCAATTTGTATTTTTACGACTTGGAGGACTTAGAGGATGGATAAACGTGAAGTTTATCTGGTAATCCAGACTAAAGAAGGCGCAAAAGAAATTCGTAATGCAGCTATACGCGGACGCGTTACCCGAAAAATGTCAGAAAATGCATCAACTGCAAATATTTCAATTGCAAATTTAACAAAGGATGACGTCGAGTATTTAACGACATACATGTCACCGTATGTAGACCAATCAAACAGAAAACGCATAAGTATTTTTGCAGGATATGAAAGCACCGGAGTGGGGCAGATATTTTCCGGAGATATTTATACTGCCCTCCCGGAAGGAATGCCGGACACCTGGCTAAACATAGAGGCCAAAACAAATTATTATAATCAGCAGGATATAATTACTTATACAACACAAAATACAACTGTTAAGCAGTTTGCACTAAATGCTGCTAATGAAATGAATTTGCAGTTATCTTGGCAATCAAAGAGCCAAAAACTGATTGATGCAATAAATTTTACAGGGGCAAAAGCTGAACTTATAAACCAGCTGAACAAGCTGGAAAATATTTATGCGTATATTGATAATGAAATTTTAAAAGTAGTAGACAAAGACGCTGAACCACCGGCCACATCATCTAACAACGAACAACAAAGCAGTACAAGCTCCACAAAAAAGTCCGGATATATAAAAAGACTATCACCACAAAGCGGATTAATTGGAATACCACAACCGGATGAATACGGCTTAAGAGCGAAGGCACTACTTGATCCGACGATGAATATCGGGGATTGGGTAGAAATTACCTCTGATTTATTACCAATTATAAACGGGCAATATCAAATATATGAACTTACATTTGATTTTGCAAGCCGTGAACCGCAATTTTATGTTGAAATAGCTGGAAAAAATAAGGTAGCTTGATTATGACAAACGGAACAAAAACAGTACCGGAAAATAATCCTGCAGACGTCCATTCTCTTGACGGGCTTGCAGCATTTTTGTCAGAAAAAATTTTGCTAAACTTACAAAAAGTTTTGCCTGGAATTGTTCAGTCTTATGACAGAAATACAAATAGAGCCATCATACAGCCGGCAATATCTGCAGTAGCAAGCCGTGGTCAAAAAATACAGCGTCCACCATTAATAAATATCCCTGTTTTTTCAATGTCGGGAGGCGGCATTGTAATGTCTTTTCCAATTCAAGCAGGTGACACTGGATGGATTATTGCAGCTGACAGGGATATCTCAATTTTTAAGCAAAATCTTGCGGAATCGAGCCCTAACACATATAGAAAACATCAATATACAGATGCATTTTTCCTTCCGGACAAGATTAATGACATAAATATCTCGGAAGATGACGCAGGAGCCGTTGTCATCTCTACATTAGACGGCAGTACAAAATTTACATTAAAATCAGGAGAAATTAAGCTTACAGGGAATACTATTATTACCGGAGATACAACAATCACCGGCACACTAACTGTTTCGGGAGATGTAATGGGTGCGGGTATAAGCTTAAGTACGCATACGCACTCTGGAGTAGAACCAGGTTCCGGAAGCACAGGAGGACCGCAATAATGCTTACAATTTCCACAACAAATGACAGATACAATGATATTTACCTGGACAATGGCGGGAATTTGGCAATATCAGAAAATGCAAATGCCTTGGCCAACATTTCCAAAAACGCAGTATTAACAAATCAAGGTGAATTGGAATATAACACGGAAGCGGGAATTCCTTATTTTAACACAATTTTTGCAGATGCTCCGCTTATAGACATGTTTCAGGCAAATATTGTCCAGACAGTGGAAAGCCTTGATAAAGTTGAGCGCGTGGAAGGTTTTGAATATACCCAGCAAAATGGGGTATTCAGTTATAAATTAAATGAAATTACTGAATATGGGAGTATTACAATAAATGGCTAGTAACACACCGTCATATACATTCATAGATGCAACGGGATTAGTAACAGCTGACACAGCAGACATAAAGGAAACCGTTCAGAATGAATTTAAAGGAGCTTTAGGGGATAATCTTTCTTTAGAAGATAGTACTCCTCAAGGCAGACTTATTGACATAGAAACAGATGCGCGTGTATCGGTATTGGAAAACAATGCTATGCTTGCAAATTCCTTCAATGTGATGATGGCCTACGGTACATTTCTGGATGCGATTTTAGCTAATTTTGGCTTGTATAGGGAAGGTGCAACATCATCAAGTGTAGTTGCCGTAGTATCCGGGGTTCCGGGTACTGTAATCCCTGCAAATTCCCAAGCCTCAACATCAAGCGGCGTCGTATTTTATGCAGAAAATCAAATAACAATACCGGATGGCGGTACTACATCCGCTACATTCTTATCTTTAGAAACCGGAGAGATTGCCTGTGCGGCTAATTCTTTAACCAGAATTATAGATGGCACCTTTGGCTGGGAAACAATTAATAATCCTTCGCCAGCTATTTTAGGAACAGAAAAAGAAAGTGATGCCTCACTGAAAACACGCTATTTGCAATCAGGTTTATACACAGGAGCTACGCTTGTTGCGGACTATCAAAATGCTGTTAATAAGGTTGCAAACGTAAAAAGCTCATACTTTTACGACAACGACACCAGCGAAACTGTAACTATTGACGGAGTGAATATTAATGCTCATTCAATATATTGTTGTGTTGATGGTGGAAATGCAGATGATGTTGCACAAGCCTTGTTTTCAAGAAAATCACCCGGTTGCGGGTATACAGGGAATACAAAAGTTAACGTAACTGATTCAATCGCAAACGCTACCTATGAGGTTAGCTTTGATTTTGCGACACCAATCCCGATATATGCATCAATAACAGTCAGTACTGGTACAGCTGCAGCTCCGGACTTAGAATCAACCGTAAAACAAGCTTTTATCGACTACAGCAATGGAAACATAGAAGGTTTTAGCGGATTTAAAGTGGGAGGGGATATTTCGGCATTTGAAATAGCGGCAGGTATTGGTGCAGCTGTCACAGGTATTGTTGTTCAAGATTTAAAAATTGGAACTATATCCGGAAACTTAAGTACTGCAGAAATTCCGATTAATATAAACCAAGTAGCACAATTTTCTATCGAAAATATCACGGTAACAATAAATGACTAGAATTTTTGAATATAACTTAAGCGTTGATTTTTTAAAACACGTTATTTGGCAGTACAGCACAGCAAATAAACTCAATTCACTTGTATCAGCAAAAGAAAATTGGTATCTGGCAAATCATCAAGAATTTTGGCAAAATTGGGTTACCCAAGTATTATCAATTGAAACTGCAACAGACTTTGGCTTAAATATTTGGGGAAACTGGCTTCAAGTCCCGCGAACATATGAAATTAACGGTGTAATGACAACATTAGACACCGAACAATACAGGTTATTATTAAGAGGGCGTTTATTTTTACTTAGGATGCGTGGGAGCATTCCTGAAATAAATGAATACTTGAAGCTAATTTTTAGTGACAGCGGACGAGCATATATTCAGGACAATCTGGATATGACTATGAATTATGTCCTAGAATTTAACCCAACCGAAGAGCAAACTGCAGTCCTGTTAAATACAAGTGTTTTACCCAAACCCGCTGGCGTCAGATATAAAATTTTAGTAATGCCGCCTTCAGAGATATTTGGGTTTAACGGCAGTGGATTTACCGGTTTTAATCAAGCTCCATTCTGGGACAAAAATGCAATAACACAGGGTCAAACGGAATTAGGAAATTAGAAAGGATTTATAATGAAAACAGCAGAAATAATACAACCAACGACAATGGCCGGTGCATTGGCCTATGGCGGGACAAAGAATACAATTCCTGCTTCTGCG
>CALUWA010000018.1 GCA_944324365.1 Candidatus Gastranaerophilales bacterium | reverse complement strand
GAGCATGCGGATGAATTAACTTCAGATGATTTTGTGGCTGAAATGCCTGATGCAACAAATGTGTCACCTGCTATGGAGCATGCGGATGAATTAACTTCAGACGATTTTGTGGCCGAAATGCCTGATGCAACAAATGTGTCACCTGCTATGGAGCATGCGGATGAATTAACTTCAGATGATTTTGTGGCTGAAATGCCTGATGCAACAAATGTGTCACCTGCTATGGAACATCCGGACGAGCTAACATCAGATGATTTTGTAGAAGATGTTTCTATTTTAGAGTCTGGTAGCAGTTCCCCAGAAGCTTCCGCTCAGCCGGCGCAGCCTGTTGATGCTTCCGCTATTTTGGACGGTCTGGATTCTATTAGTCTAGGCGAACTTGAGCCATCAAAAGATCAGCCTGCGGCAGATGTTCCTGAACTTTCGGCAGAGGCAGAGAATATGAATATACCTGTTGATGAAGGGATTTCCGCAGCAGAAAATTCTGATATTGAAATATGCGAGGAATCAACGGAAGCAGAAGATGAAAAACTCCAGGTTTTATATGATGATTCAGCAGTGCCTGAATTGGAGTCATTAGAAGATTCTTTGGATATTGAATCTGATGAGCAGCAGGCTGAAAATGAAGAAAATTATGATTTCAGACCGGAGCGGAAAATCGGGAAACTAATGCCTGTATTTGCGATACTTGCGGCGATTATAATAGCCGGTTCCGTTGTAGGATTTTTGATGAAGAGTAAAAACAGTATTGATGCTGAAACTCTTATTCAGACAACACCTGAAAATGAAGCTATTGCAACACCTGAAGCAGACAACTCTGATATTCTTGCAAATACAGGTGAATTGGATACTCCGAATATACCGTCTGATGCGGCAGATATTTCTCCGTCAGCACCGGTTATTCCTCAGGATGTTAAAGAAGATAAACCGGCTGCGAAACCTGCAGAACAAAAACCTGCTGCAGCGGCAAAACCTGTACAAAAACCTGCAGTTACAAAGCCTGCCGTACCGAAACCTATCAACAGCAGCAAAACTATTACTTTGAAAAAATTGTCATGGCAGGTGCCTGATTATCTTTCATACAGCAGTAATATAAACGATTACCTGCAGACTGCCGGAAAAAGTATCAAATTGACACTTTCCAGCGATTTGCTGCTTACCAATGAATATATTTATTCAAATCAGGTCAAAGTGGATATAAATCTTACAAAAGACGGAAATGTTACAAACGCAAAGATAGCTAAATCAAGCGGTTCCGAGCAGGTAGACAAAATTGTGTTACAAACTGTTAAAGATACACTAAATGTCGTAAAACCCGCCAGGGGCGAAGTTCCTACGCCAAATTATAATTTAGCTCTTATCATTTATCTATAGTTGTGTTATAATATTATAAAGTAGGGGAATATAAGTGGAATTAGCACAGGATAAAATAAATCTGATAGAACGAATAATCAGAAGCAACAAGAAATTTGTAAATAATGAAGATTTGTACGATGATTTCTTTAACGAAACTTGCAAACGTTCACTGCCGATTATTAGTACGGTTACTTCAGATGCTACATTGGAGGTTTATTTAAGAAAAGTTGCAACTTCCAGTATATTGAATGTTCTGAAAGATTCCGGGAGACTGCGCAGAACTCGCGAAAGCTATGTTCCGACAAACGAAGTTTCCCTAAATTCTGCAAATTCCTACTCTAACGTATATGCAGATATTAATATTGAATACGAACCTATAGACTTTGATAACGGGCCAGAAGATGTTGCAGTTAAGAATGAAGTCTTGCAAATGGTTATAGATTCTATACACCAGATTAATAACGCAGAACCGGAAAAACAATACCTTGATATATATAAATTAAGATATCAGGAAGGCATGACTCAAAGCGAGATTGCCGAGGAACTTAATTTATCACAGTCAGAAGTGTCAAAAAGATTGTTTAAATTGATGAAAAAGGTTAAAAAAGCGTTTAACTAAGCGGGATTTTAACTATGAAATGTCCAAGTTGCAAAAAGACGATACCGGATAATTCCTTGAACTGTCCGTATTGTAAGACAAGAACCGGTTTGATATGTAAGAATTGTCATACTGTTAATTCGGTTTTTGATATTGTTTGTAAAAAATGCGGGGAAGAGATTTTAAAACTCTGTCCCGAATGTAATTGTGTAAATTTTCCTAATGCCAAAGCATGCCGAAAATGCGGATATGAATTTAAAGAACCTATAAAAATTCACCGGGTAAAACCTAAAAAAGTATCTCTTGAAAACGAAGAATTGAATAAGCGTATTGTAGATCAGGAATTGGCAAAACAATTTTTGGAAAAAGCTGTTTTATCAAGTGACAAAAAAATTATATCGCTCAGCGGTTCGCGCGGTATCGGTAAAAGTTATGTTCTTGCGCAGGTTATTCAGAGTTTACAGAGCAGCGCTTTTGTCTGGTTTTACGGAAAGTGCACCCCTATAACCCAGTTAACTCCTGGCGGATATTTGCAGGATGTGCTTTTTAATCTTTTCAACTTGCCGAATTTTTGTATTAACAGCTTGAAATTCAAAAAAGATGCTACAAAATTATTCCAAAACAAGTTTCCTTATTTAAATAACAAAGAAATCGCGGATTTTCTGAATTTCTTGTATCCGTCTGAGTTTGGGCGTTTTGAAGATTTGCACGAAAATAAAACAAAGACATTTAATCTTTTGAACAAGATTTTTGATAAGATTATTATGTATTCAAAATTTGTTATTGTTGTCGATAATTTTGAATCTATTGACGGATTTTCTTACGAATTTTTGCATAATTACATAAAAAAAGAGTCTGTGTATAAAGATTTAAAACTTTTGCTTCTTTACGCGGTTCCAAAACCTTGCAAGGGATATTTTAATCTGCCTTTAAAGGACGACAAGGACATATATTTCGATCTGACTTTGTCAAAATTCAGTGCGGAAGAGATGTTAAGGTTTGTGTCTAAAAAAGAGGTAAAATTCACGGATTTTCCGCCGGCAAGCGACTCTGAAAGAAGAATTATTCTTGCACAGAGTAAGGGTAATCCTGCTTATATTGAGCAGGCACTCGGTTTGCGGCTTGACTGTCAGCTTGCGGATTGTGATTTTGAACTGCCTGAAAGTTATGCGGATTTGGTTGCAAAAAGAATTTGTATCTTGAGCGATATTAACAAAGACGCTTATACACTGCTTATGGCATCGGCTATTTTGGGAGATAAAATAAATCTAAATCTTATCCAGCAGATTTTTCAGTATGACGAGGCAAGTTTTACCGATATTATTACTTACCTGAACAAGATGAATTTTATTGTGCCGTTGAATGATATTTTTTATCAGTTCAAAGATTTGCTGTTGTGGGAAACTATTTTAAATGTTGCGAAAAATGATGCCCAGTATGTTGAACTGAATACGAAAATCTGCAATGCACTTGTAAATTTCACTCCTAATTCGAATGCAATATTCGGCATAATAGCCCAGAATATCAAACATCCGAAACTTGCGCTTGATATTTGGACACGAAACACCCGTCTTGCATGTTATATCGGAGATGTGAGCCTGTATGCGATTTCGCAGAAACAGTGTCTTGCGTTGATTAACGAGCTTGATGAAACCGTGACTTTGCAAATCAGATATAATATTTCGGAGCGGTTAGGGAAGCTTTTGTCTGATTATAATCCGAAAGAGGCCATGGAATATCTGCCGGATGCGATAGCAAACGCAGAGGCTTTGGGAAATGTTCCGAAAGAAATCGAGCTGCTTGCTTATATGACATACTGCTGCAGCAAGACAGGTACGTATTTTGGGAATGTTGAATGTGTTGACGCTGTTTTGGAAAAAATTAGTCCTGACAAAAAACTAGAAACTGCATTAATTAAATGTTCAAAGCTGAAATCTCTGCTTGCAATAGGCAATTGCGGACAGGTTGTTAATATGATTGATAACGAGATTATGCCTGTATTGGATGAAGTTTTAAAACAACCGTACACGAGGGAGGATATCCCGGGCAGTCTTGTGATAGAAACCTGGCTCAATACATATCTTGTTCTCGCAGAAGCTCTTGTAACACAAGGAAATGATCGTTCTTTTGAAATATTGACAATACTGTTTGAAATTTTGGAACGCAATAATATTCAAGATGTTTCATATATTTGCAAGTGTAAATTAATTCTTGCTCAGGCAAACACCATGAAGGGTGACTATACTACATCGGAAAAGCTCCTTGAAGATATAATGAAGCAGTATGAAGATAAAGAACTTGACGATGAGGCGGTTATCAAGTGGAATTTTATTAACATAGTCAATAATTTCATGCGTAAAAAATATAAAAATATGCAGGAAGATTTGTTTGAGATAGTCACTTACGCAAACAATTGCGGCGATAATTTCACCAAAAACATTATGAAAACCATGCTTGGAAAGGTTTTCCATGACAATGATAATATCAAGCAGGCAATGAAGATTTATCAAGATCAGATTACATACTTTTCTAAAGAAAAAATGGCGCTTGGGGCACTTTTAACCTGGGATTTGATAGCGGAAGCCACTATGGCAACTGACGGGCCTTATGAGGCAAGAGATATCGCATCTCAAGCGTTGAAAGTTGCCCAAAATCCGAAGATTGATAATTATTTCTTTAGTGTTCTTTTGGAAATAATTATTGCTAAATCATTTATGACTACATCGGATTATGAGTCTGCAAAAATGTATATAGAAGCCGGAATAGAAACAGCCAAGAAATATAATATGAATGATTTATTATCAAGATTATATTTGTTATACGGAAGATATTTCCACGAAATCGGTCTGGTAAAATCCGACGAACAAAAAGATTACCTGCAAGGTGCTTCAAAAATGTATGAATTGGCTTCAAACCTCGTCCGTCAAACAAGAAATAACCATGTTTACGTAGAAATTGAAAAGGCTAAAAATGCTCTGCAGTCTTTTACCGAAGTAAACAGTATTAAGCTGTAAAATTTGTAAATGAAGGATTATATGATTACCCTGTCTAAAGAAGAGTTAATAAATTTATATAATAAGGATTTAAACGAACTGTTGGAAATATCGGCAAAATACATGTCGAATGACGTAAGTTTTTGTTCTCTTGTCAATGCAAGGAATGGAAAATGTTCCCAAAATTGCAAATATTGTGCGCAAAGTTCTCATTATAATACCGAGATTGAAACGTATCCGCTTATTAGTTTGGATAAAGTGCGCAATGCGGCGTTGGAAGCCAAAGCGCACCATGCTTCAAAATTTGCAATAGTTACTTCCGGCAAAACCCCGGATGAGAGTGATTTTGATACTATTCTTAAAATGATAGAAGAAGTAAACAAAATTGACGGGCTTAAAAGCTGCGCCTCTATCGGAATTTTAAATGAAGAACAGGCAAAGAAACTTGCCATGTCCGGGTTGAAGAGGTTTCACCATAACATAAATACCTGCAAATCTTATTATGGCGAGGTTTGTACAACGCATAGCTGGGAGGAGCGGTATAATACTTGTATGCTTGTGAAAAAATACGGCATGGAATTATGCTGCGGGGTTATTCTCGGCATGGGCGAAAGTATTGAGCAGCGTGTTGAGATGGCGTTGGAATTAAGTGAAATTGAACCTGACAGTATTCCGATAAACATATTAATGCCGATTAAGAATACTCCTTTTGAGAATTATTATGACAAGATTGATGAAGAAAATATTTTGAGAACTCTTGCGATATTCAAAATTGCAAATCCAAAGTCAGTACTGCGTTTTTGCGGCGGCAGGATGAGGCTTTCGCAAGAAAACCAAAAACTTGCCCTAAAAACTTGTGTTGAAGGAATCTTAATCGGGAACTATCTAACTACTGTCGGCAAGGCTCCGCAAGATGACTACAATACAGTTCGGCAGCTCGGAAAAAATATAATTTAGCAATCCAAAACTCTGCTGTAAATTACGTTTATATTTTGAAGGAATGCTTTTTTGTCAAATAATTCTTCTATTTCTTTTTTGGAAAGTCTTGAAGTTACATCGTTATCCTCAAGCAGGTTTGCCTTAAAGTTCCCGTCATGTTCAAAAGCTTCCAGGGCGTTTCTCTGTACTACGCGGTAAGCTTCTTCTCTGGTAAGTCCTTTTTCAACCAGTTTTAGAAGAACTTTTTGTGAGAATACGATTCCGCCGAATTTGTCGGTATTTTTAAGCATGTTTTCTTTATGAACGACAAGATTTTCAATGATGTTGTTAAATCTTGCAAGCATAAAGTCAACCAGTGTCAGGCTGTCCGGGAAAATAATACGTTCAGCCGAGCTGTGAGAAATATCTCTTTCATGCCAAAGCGGAATATTTTCCAGGGCAACGAGAGAGTTTGCTCTTACAACTCTTGCCAATCCGCATAAAT
This sequence comes from Candidatus Gastranaerophilales bacterium, assembly GCA_944324365.1. Classification (GTDB taxonomy): domain Bacteria; phylum Cyanobacteriota; class Vampirovibrionia; order Gastranaerophilales; family Gastranaerophilaceae; genus UBA1221. The sequence goes on along the minus strand of CALUWA010000018.1, from coordinate 36,894 downwards.
TTTCGCTTAAAACCGGATTTTTCTTATGCGGCATTGCAGAAGAACCCTTTTGGTTTTGTCCGAAACCTTCTTCCACTTCTAATACTTCTGTTCGCTGCAGGTGTCTTATTTCTGTCGCAAATTGTTCGATAACACTTGCAATTAATGCTAAAGACTGCATAAAATACGCGTGGTAATCTCTTGCAATTATTTGGGTTGAAATATTAACGGGTTTTAAGCCCAAATTTTCACAAGTAAGCTGCTCAACTTCCGGCGGAATATTGCTGTAAGTTCCGACAGGGCCCGAAATTTGCCCGACGCGGATTTGCTCAAGAGCGTTTGCAAAATTAACTCTCTGGCGTTTTAGAATATCAATCCAGGAGCATATTTTGACGCCAAATGTCATAATTTCTGCGTGTACACCGTGAGAACGCCCGATACATATAGTTTCTCTGTGTTTTTCCGCTAATTTTCTAAGCGAATTTATTACCACGTTTAAATCGTTAAGTATAATTTTTCCGCTGTCCTGAATTTGAAGCGAAAATGCAGTATCAATTACATCAGAGCTTGTCATGCCGACATGCATATATTTTGCTAAATCGCCCAGACTTTCGTTTACACTTGTTAAAAATGCGATAACATCGTGTTTAACTTCGCGTTCTACTTCTTCTATCCGCCCAAGGTCAAATTTCGCGGTACTTTTCAACTCGTCAATGTCGCTTTGCGGGAAAATCCCCAATTTTGCGTAAGCTTCGCACACTGCAGTTTCTACATTTAAATAATATGAAAACTTTGATTGCAGCGACCAAATATTTTTTATCTCATCTCGTGAATATCTATCAATCATAACATGATTGTATCATGGAAAGCCGCAGTTGTGAATATATTAATGTATTTTTTAAGTTATTAAGTGAATAAGTGATTAAATAAATGAGTTCTTATAGACACCTACCCCTGATAGAGGAAGGATGGGAATTGGAATGTCCGCTATCCTAACCCTCCCCGAGTTGTGGAGGGAACTCATAATAAGACATTTTTCGCCATTGCTGTATAGGTCAAGTAATTATTACATAATTCATGATATGTGCATCTATCGACCACATACATAAGTTATGTAATATATTTGTTCATTTTTTCTTCTTTGGCATCAAAGAAGAAAAAAAGGAACCGTTCACGACCGAATGAAAGAGTGAAGCCATTTTGCACGTTTCGAGCAAAGCTCTCAACTGCAAAAGAAGGCAAAAAGAAGAAACAGCAATAGTTTACTGCGCTGCCTGCGGCATCACTTTGACCAAATGGCCGTACGTTCCGTTTGCTTCGCAAACGAAATCGTTAAGCGCTGCTAAGGACAACGCAGCGCAATAAATCGTCATTCAGAGGGCGCAGCCCGAAGAATCTCATTCCCGTCATTGCGAGGCCGAAGGCCGAAGCAATCCAGGAAATAGATCGCGCAACGGAGTGCGCGATGACAGTGCCTGAGGCACGACATTATAACGCTACGCTGTGCAAAATGCAACGAACAACCGCATGGTTAAAGCCGCAAGCCTGTCCGCGATCAATGGATTGTTTCGTCGCGTTGCATCGGATTATTCGGGTTGTCGCCGGAGTAACGTCCGGCTCCAACTTACGGGCTGGGGCACTTCGTGCCACGGCGCCCTACCGAAAATCCGAGCTCGCAATGACGCCTGGTGGAATTGCGTCAGGCGAACGTGCACGAAGTGCGATAGTGAGCCTTGAAAGAATTTGAGCTTTGCTCAAATAATATTTAGGCATTGAGCGTTAGCGAAATGCAGGGAACGTTTGCGTGTTTTTCTCTTTTGGTTCATTTTCTCTGCTTGGTTGTTCGCGTATTACGAGTTCCAGAGCATTGCCCTATGGCAACGCTCTTCACTCTACGCTCACAATCCGCTTTTTTCTTCGCAATAAAAAAGAAAAAGTGAACAAAGATTTACATAACTTATGTATATGGTCGATAGATACAGGCACTCGGGCTGCGCCCTCTGAATGACTGTAAATTATGCAGAATACATTTTTAAAGTTCTTTCGGTATTTTTAGAAATTACTGATTTAACTGAATCGTATTCAGTTTGGAGCGCACTGTGTTCTGTATCAAGAAGTTTCAGCATGCTGTCATACTGTTTATCTTTTGCTTCAATATCTTTTGTTGTTGCTTCGTATTCTGCTTCTGCTTTTGCAACTGCGGCATCATCCGCTTCTGATGAAATATCTGTTGCATTAGTATAAATTATCGAAGTCCAAGCTCCATCTTCTAAACCAGTACCCATTTCTGTAGGGTTTTCATAGTTTACACGTTCAAGAGTTACGGAACCGCTTTCGAGTGCATATTGAAGCCATTCGGCACTGTTCATAAGTCCGTCTTCCAAAACATCGTATCTCAATGATGTGGTTTCGGTTTTATTAATAACATATTCACCGTTTTCATCTACTGTTGTGGTTATTGTAGTATCTGTTATTGTGCCGTCTTTTTCATCACTAGGACCATTCATACGGTGCCAGAGGTTTACATACCACTGCGCTTTATCCTTGTCGTCGTATTCATATATTTTTTTATCTATTGTAGGCGGAACTGTCAGCGGATCAGGTTTATCTGCAAGCCATTCGCCGTAATCCGTATTGTATTTTGTTTCGTCAAAAATTCTTTCGGTAAATGCAACACTCATATCATCCTGGAATGTATAAAGTACATCCAGCATGGTTGTATTATAGTTAAATCCCATATTGCTATGTGCTAATATATAGTATAAATCAATACATTTTTCGCGTAAAGTCTTAAGCTCTGTTCCTACAATGTTGCCTTCATTGTCATAAGTGTATTTGTAGTTGCTTATGAGTTGTTCTGCTTCAGAGGCAACCGTTCCGTTTGCCAGTGCTTCCTGCAGGTAATAATCGCTTATGAGTTTTTTTGATTCATCCTGGAGGGTTCTTTTCGGTGGGTTTCCCTGTTCGCATAGCCATTGTTCATCATTCCCCGGATATGTGTGTTCTGCTGCCATAACGGTTTGACCGTTCCAGCCGTCACGAACGGCATCGGATACCGGAACCATAGCTTCAGATGCATTCATTCCATTCACAGTATCACCATGAATAGCTGAACCCCAAATCATACTAGAGTTTATAGTAATGCTGCCTCCAAGTGTAGTATCAAATTTTTTACCACTGGCACCATATTCTCCATTATCTCCTATAGATACATCTGGATCTACGTCTAACATATGCGCTAGTACGTGTCGGTAACACCCGGAATCACCACCAGTAGCGTTTCTAAAACAAGATGCAGATGCCTCTTTAAATATATTATACAATTCAGAATCTGTGCCTTCTGTTACAGTCCAGTAAATATCGTTTGAGGCATCAGGTTTACTTTTCAGCCATTCTTCATACTCTTCTGCCCATTTGTCGTATGCATCCTGGTATTCAGGGTTTTCTATCGTTTGAACTTCGCCTGTATCAATGGCGTTTACACCGTATTTCTCCAAAAATTCGTTTATGTTACTGCTTGCTTCGTAGTTTGCAGCATCTGTTTCAGATACCAATATCTGTCCGTTTGTATTTACCAGCCCGTACTGGTTTTTCAGCGGAGCATATTGTGATAATTGGTATCCTGTTAAATCTACATAAGTTTTATTTCCGTCCAAGTCGTAGGTCGAATAAATAAGGTTTGTGGAATCCAATGCATCAATATATTTTCTGCTTGCGGCAGTTGTCTGGTTTGCAAGCGACATTTTTGCAGCGGTAAGTGTCTGTGAACGTAATTCGTTGTCAGACAATCTCGCTGTTATGCTTAGTAATTTCGCTTGTGAGGCCGCTAATCCCATATCAACCTGTGTTTCCTTTCTTTCTTTTTGGTTATCGGCAACTTTTCCATAATTCTTTAATGATTGTTAATAAAAGTTTACATAATTTCGGATATGTAAATTGTTGTAAATTTTTTTATATCATGGGGTTGCGGAAATTTTTTATTCGGTAAAAAATATTCGATGGGAAGGAAAAGATTGAAAAATGTTAGTAAGTAAGACCAAATATCTTATAACACCGAAACGAAAAGATACGGGGTTACTATCCCCAAAAGAGGTATCTCCTCATTCGGGATCAGTATCTCAATTTAATAGTTTAAATAATAAGGGACCTTTAAATAATAGTCAAAACGATTTATCATTTAAAGGTTCTTTTTTATATGTACAAGCCAACAAGGGGAATAAATATTTAAAAGGCGAGTTTCTCGATTTTCTCAGACAAAACCTCGGGCATATGGGAGAAGATTTATATAATCATGTGGCCGCTTCTCAAATCCCTTTGGCAAAGAAAATGTTTCATGTTGATCCGAAAACGGAAGAAATTGTTTTCCACAAAAAGTCCATCCCTCATTTAATAGGAGATGGACTTGTTTTAAGAAACCTTCCGACGGATATCTTAAACGGTACAATAGATTTAATCGGGAAAATAAAACCGTTTGAAGCCTGGGCGCAAAAGATGCACAATTCCAAAAATTTGAAAAAGCTTCGTGCTGAATCAAAAATTGAAGCCCAGATTAGTGCACTTAGAGGTTTGGCGGAAACAAGGGCAAAACTTTTGAAAGAAGGTAAGTCTGCCGAAGAAATTCAGTCTGCGATGTTCCAGCAGAAGATGAAAATGTTTGACCCGAAAACAGGAAATTACGACACAAAACACGAACGTTCCTTAAACAGAATTGTTTCGGGTATTCCGCCTGCAATATTTCTTGCAAACGATGCTTACAACTTGTCCAGAATGATGGATGACGATAAAGACAAAGCCGAACACGAAAAGAAAGTCAGGTTCAGCCAAGAAATTACGCGTATAGGTATTAATGCTTATATTACCTTGATTACATTCGGTGCATTGCAAAAACTTATGAATAATTCTAACCTCGGAATTATGCTTACAACAGGTTTAACCGCATTGTTTACGGAATCTTTCTCACGTCTTGCAAACGGCAAGCATATTAAACGCCTGACTCCGGAAGAAGCAAGAGAAGAAAATGCAAGAAATAACGCTCCGGAAAAAGATATCAAGCCTGATACATCATTCAAGGCTAATGACAGTGTTCAAAAAACCGATAATAAAAAACAGCAGAAACCGTTATTGTCGCTTGATACTGTCGGCAAAGCTTCTGTCGGCATAATTGCTGCCGGCTTTGCATTGAAAGGACTTAGAAAAATCAGTGTTGTAGATAATGCTATTAACGCTTCATTTAAACCTTTCAAAAAGTTATATAACAAATTAACCTCAACTCCTGAGTACAAGATAGACGGCGAAACTTTCGATAAGATTGTTGCCAGATTGAAAGAAACAGGATTTTCAGCTGCGCAGGAAGCTGCAGAAGGAACTCCTCACGCAACAGATTTGGCAGATGATTATATCAGGGTTGCGGGTTATGCGAGAAACGCTGACGGCACAATAAGCCTCGGTGCAAGGGATAAAAAAGTTAAACCGCTTGTTAACTTCTTTATCGCACCATTCAAGTTTGCCTGGAATACGGTTACGCTTCCTTACAGACTTGTTGATAAGGGTATTAAGGCTTTCACTAAACAGCCGAAACTGGTCAAAATGCCTATAAGCGATAAGAAAACCCTCGAAACAATTGCTCAAAATATGCAAAAAGAACTCAAACTGAATGAAGATTTTGTAAAAAATATTGAAGGTTTCGTTTCAGCATTGAAAAAGAAAACTCCTGACAGTTTGACTGATATAGAAAAGACATTCTTATGCCGTGTTGGTGATATCGAAGCGCTTGCAAAAAGTGTTGACAACATCGGCAAACAAGCACTGAAAAAAGATTTTAATCCGAAACAGTTCCATGATTACGTATCGGATAACCTTTTGAAAGCATTTAACGCGGATACTATGTCAAATGTTTCTAACGCAGAACTTTCAAACCTTGCAAAAACCGCTGCAACCGCTGCAACATTGTGGTTCCTGATGACAGATAACTACAATATGGTTATGCTCAAATCAAACGGTAACGATGTTGAAGGTGCGCAGACCAAATTCAAAGAAAGATTTGTACAGGAAGGTTCAAGATTGTTCTATCAGACTTTGTTAATTGACCTGTTCAACAGCACATTCAGAAGCCAATACAACAAATCTCTGCTCGGTATGAGCTGGATTACGCTGACTAATACGACATTAGGCGAATGGTTAACCAGGGTATCAGTCGGAGTTCCTGTAGGTGCCCATACAAGAGAAGAACTTCTTGAGTTGGAAGAAAAACAGGATAATGCAACTGGCTTGCTCAAGGGATATTACAACTTTATGCAGCGTCTGACCGGTAAACGTTCTATAAAATCTTACGACGTTAAGGCAAAGGAAGAAGCTCCTAAAAATGGGGAAACTCGGGACGATGCCGCAGCAAAAATGGTAGATTTCCAAAACAGCAGCAAACTAAGAGATATGATTAAAAAATAACTGCATCTTATACATACAAACAACAGCCCCGGGATTTCCCGGGGTTGTTAATACGTATATTGTCTATCGCACTCCGTGCCACGGCGCCCTACCGAAAATCCGACCTCGCAATGACATAAATGAGATTCTTCGGGCTCTGCCCTCAGAATGACGATTTTTGTCATTGCGAGCGAAGCGAAGCAATCCAGGGAATAAGATCGCGCAACGGAGTGCGCGATGACAGTGCCTGAGGCACGACATTATAACGCTACGCTGTGCAAAATGCAACGAACAACCGCATGGTTAAAGCCGCAAGCCTGTCCGCGATCTATGGATTGCTTCGTCGCGTTGCTCCTCGCAATGACGCCTGGTGGAATTGCGTTAGGCGAACATGCACGAAGTGCGATAGTGAGCCTTGAAAGAATTTGAGCTGAAAGCTCAAATAACATTTAGGCATTGAGCGTTAGCGAAATGCAGGGAACATTTGCGTGTTTTCTCTTTCTTTGGTTCATTTCTTTCTCTTTACTTCGCAAATAAAGAGAAAGAAATGAACATAAATTGTACTTTTGCATTGAAAAGGTATCGATAACATAGATTATACAGTCAAAAGTTTGTGGAACTACGGCTACGGTTTTAACCCATATAAAACTTATTTCAAGATGTTCAAATGTCAAAATATTCTTTGGCAATCATTATTTCATCTTGTTTGGTCAGATTTGAATTGTAGCATTTTGCTTCCAATATTTTGTCAAAACATTCTTTGTATTTGGGAGAAGGTTTAACCCCGAGTTTTTGCAAATCCTCCCCGGTAATTTCAATTTTTATATTTTTGAGATTTTCAATATAATTTATTGCGGGGATTAAATCCTTTAAAATACCGTATATTAAAATGGTTTCAGGGTGTTTGTTTTCAAATGCTTTGTAGGTGTCAAAATCCGTGTTTAATTCAATATTTTTTATGCTCTCAAAATCATCAAGGATTTTCTTTTCTTCTTTTGTAAGTTCAAGTTTTGACAAATCTCCTATTGTTGCGAGGTAAATCAGCCAGATATTTGAAGGATTTATTAATGATTTGTATTTATTAATAAGGTTTTCTATATTTATGTTTTGTTTTTTAACCTCTTTTTCGGTTACGAGTTTGTAAATACCGGCTTCTATAAATTCGTCATATGCGCGCTGGGAGTTAAGGTTAAAAGTTTCCGTAAGTTCTTTTTTTACCCGCTTGAAGCTCATATCGTAGTTAATATTTTTCAGGTAATCATCACGGAGTTTTTTTGAATGCTCGTCAAGTGAAAAATTGAACCTTACGGCAAACTTTAGCGCGCGGATAATTCTTGTTGGATCTTCAACAAAACTATTGTCGTGCAAGACTTTCAGTGTCTTGCTTTTTATATCTTCAAGTCCGCCGGTATAATCAATTATTTCTCCCGTGTTGTAATTTTTTGCAAGCGCGTTTATTGTAAAATCACGTCTTAAAACATCATCTTTTAAGGAGCATCCGATTTCGGTAACGGTTGGCAGATGGCCCGGGCGTTCGTAGATTTCTTTTCTTGTTGAAGCTATATCAACTTCCCGGCCGTTTGCTTTTATTCTCACGGTTCCGAAAGGTTCGTTGATTTTGAGGATTTCTATACCTTCAAGTGTTTTGGCAAATTCAATTGCATTACCGACGTAGGTTAGGTCTATATCAAAACTTTTTTGACCCAGAATTTCATCACGTACGACCCCGCCAATATAGAATAATTTGTTTTCCGTATCGTTTAAATTAATGATTTCCATAAACGTTATTTTAGCGTAAAATAGATTTATAAACAACAAGAAAGGTTATAACCATGTTACAGGAAGCGTCAAGAGCAATTAATTCAGCATTCAATAACAGTTTTATAAAAAAGTTGTGCTTGTATCTTCACGATTGTGTAAGAGAAGAAGTCCAAAGTTCAACATTCAGAAACCTTAAAGGTGATAAAGATAACAAATGGATTTTCCTTAAAGGGCAGGAAGAACTTTTAACAAACGGAGAAGAATATTTGCGTCTTGACGGGAGCGACAGCAAACTGACTGAACTGATGAACCTTTCAAGCGCCGGCGTTAAAGATAAGTATCTTATATACGGCTACCTTTTCCTTGTCGGGAAAAATTCAAAAACAAGAAAGGCAAATGAATTTTTAACTCCGCTTTTGTATCTTCCGTGCCATCTTGAGCGGAACGGAGTTAATATCAACTGTATTCCGCAGGAAGAAACTCTTTCCTTGAATACCGGTGCGTTAACCGCTTTAATGAAAAAAAATGATGATGACGATGAGGTAGAACAGCTTTTGGAAGGACTGCTTGATGTTGTTCCGTCAGTTCCGATTACAAAAGAAGGGCTTGATATATTTTTAACAACTTTAAAAGCGCTTATCCCTGAAATTGATATAAATCTTGATGACAAAAATAATGTTGATGAAGATAACGTTTCAAAGGAAAGCGAAACAGACTTTTACAGCGAAAAAATTACGGCTGATAATGTTGATGAAATTGTAAACGAAGAAGAAAATAAACAAAAACAGATTAAAAAGCTTGAAAAAATTAATCTGACAAGCCAGGCCGCAATAATCCTTACAAAACGTCCGACTGTAACTGCCGGAGTTTTGCATGAACTTACACAAATTGCCGAAAAGCCAAGCGGAATTTACAGAGAAACCGCACTTAATATCATAAATGAAGAGTTTTCCCTATCAAAGGATAAATCAGTCCCGATAAAGGATATGAAAAAAATTACGGATTTTTATCCGATAACGCCTTTAGCGTTGAGTGATTCACAGGAAAGAGTTATAAAAAATATTGATAATAATAAGTTTATTGCTGTACAGGGTCCTCCGGGAACCGGTAAATCCCAGACTATAGTTAACCTTGTGGCGCATTTGATTGCAAACGGCAAAACTGTTCTTGTGGCTTCCCGAATGGATAAAGCCGTGGATGTTGTTGCGGACAGATTGAACGAATTGGGCGCGCCGTTTTTGGCACTTCGTGCAGGCCGTTTGAATTATCAAAAGCAGCTGAGTTTTCAGCTTCAGGACTTATTGTCCGGAAAGGTTGATATAGACAGCGATTACGAAGACAGCCTTTTTGCAACTGTCGATGATATGAAAAATCATCTCAATCTTTTGAGAGATTACGAGAATAAATGCGAACAGATTATAAAACTTGAAAATGACTGGCACAATATGTCTTTGGATATTGACCAGCAGGAAAAATCCATCGGCAATATGCAGTTTATAAAATCTACTCTTAAAAAATCTGAAATAGAAGCTATACTCCAGATTATTGCAACTTTGGAAAAAAATATGGAAAAAACAGGTTTCTTTGCCAATATTGCAAACTTTGGAAGTATAAACGGCTTGAAAAAAATATTAAAACTAAAGGATTTTGAAGTTAATTATGAAAATCTCGGCAGATTAAAGTCTGAACTTTCAATTGCCGCAATGATTTGGAATTTGAGAAAAATAGAATCGGATATCCAAAAAACCGGGAATCTGCATGTTTTGACCGAGCAGATACGCCAGATGAAAAAGAAGCAGAAACCGCTTGCGGTAAATATTTTAAAAGGCAGACGCAGAGAAAGTTTAAAGGGGCTTTTGAGAGATCAGGTTAAACGCCAGAGATTAATTGTACATTCAAAATCGTTGGTGGAACGCCGCCAGAATTTGCAAAACAGAATTCTTGAAACAGAAGATTTTAAGCCGCTTTTGGAGGCTTTTCCTTGCTGGTGTGTTACAACTTATGCTGTTTCGGGTTCTCTGCCTTTGAAGCCCGGCATGTTTGACGTTGCAATTATAGACGAAGCTTCCCAATGCGATATAGCAAGCTGTTTCCCGATTTTGTTCAGAGCGAAAAAAGCCGTAATTGTCGGGGATGACAAACAGCTTCCGCATCTTTCGTTCCTTGAAAAAGCAAAAGAACAATCCTTCCTTGCGCAATACGGGATTCCTGACAAGTACCAATTAATGTGGCGTTTCAGGACAAATTCGATGTTTGATTTGGCGGATTACTATTCTATGAATTCTGTTATGCTTGATGAACATTTCAGAAGTCTGCCGCCGATTATAGAATTTTCAAACCGCGAATTTTACGGCGGAAGAATAAGAATTATGAAAAAAGACGTCGGAAATGAAAAAGTTTTGGAAACAGTTGTTGTTCCGGACGGAAAAGTTGATACGGATGCCACAAGAAATCTTCCGGAAATAGAAGCCCTTGTTAAACGTCTTTACGATATTGTTGTGGAAGATGAGCGCAGCAACCCTGACAAGCCTGTTTCAATAGGTATTATTTCCCCGTTCAGGGCACAGGTTGAGCAGCTGAAAGTTTCTGTTTCGAAAGTTTTGTCTGACCATATGATGAAAAAACATCAGATAGAAATCGGTACGGCTCATACTTTCCAGGGGGATGAGAGAGATATTATCCTTATGTCTTGGGCATTTGCGCCGAACAGCTTCCCGCAGAGCTTAACTTTCCTGCAAAAACCGAACTTGTTTAATGTTGCGATAACAAGAGCACGCTATAAAGTTATAAACTTTGTTTCGCGCGACCCTAAAGATATTCAGGACGGCTTATTCCGGGATTATATGTCCTATATTGAAGAGTATAACAATAAAAAGCAGGCTATTGAAAATTGCGAGATAGATGAAAATATTTATAAAAACAAACTTGAACGCGAAATTGCACAAAGTATAAGAAATCTCGGACATACTGTTAAGGCAGGTGTTGATATTGCAGGTTTGAGTGCGGATTTGCTCATTGATGACAAGTTAGTCATAGAAGTTGATGGCGTTGAAGATAACGAGCCGCAGAGAGTTTCAAATATGAAAAAACAGTCAATTTTGGAACGCTGCGGGTTTAAAGTCAGCCGTATAACATACCGTGAATGGCAGTATTCACAAAATGCCTGCCTGGATAGAGTTTTGATAAATTAGGGGGAAAACTATATGGAACAAAATTCTAACGGAATAAATTCTAAAAAACTTGCGATAATATGGGTTTTAGTTGCAGTATTTATTATCATTGATACAATTTGTTTAGGAATAATTTTGCTGCGCAAGCATCAGCCAAAAACTTATCAAAAAATCCAGCAGAACTTTTCCCGTTTAACTCGCAAAGCTGTAAAAAATAATGTGCCGGCGGCAAATTTTGATACATTTATGCAGAACCTGCAGTCAGATATGATGCTGAACTGGAACCCGCCAAAAATCGGAACAAATGCGCGGGTAGTTGTATTGATGAAAATACAAAAGGACGGAAATCTTGAATCCGTGAAAATTTTAAAATCCTCCGGAAATTCTGAAATGGATAATGCGGCTCTTAACGCAGTAAAATCTACAGCTCCGTTTCAGCCGTTGCCGTTGTCTTTTACAGGCGAAACCGTGGATGTGAATTTCTCTTTTAACTACAACGCAAAAAATGCCGAATAATATTAATATATGTAAAATTATTCGGGTTAAAGGACAATTAGCTTAAACTTTTGGTTTTATATTAATAGTGTAGTGTTAGTTGAAAGGTTATATTATGCCAGTTGGAAATTTGTCATTTTTAGGTGCTTTAAATAAAATCGGTACTCCTGTTAACGGAAAGCAAACTTACGAAGTTGTTGATGAAGATATAAAGAAAAAATTTACTTATACCGTTCCGGTAGAAAATGCGGATAAGTTTGAAAAAGCATATAATGAATATTCTGCAATTCAGGATAATATGAAAAATCCCGAAGAACGGGAAAAACTCGTTGCAAAGTATGCCGGCAGCTGGCAAAAGAATAATAGAGCAAGTGCCCTGATTGGCGGTGCAATAGGCGCGGTTATTCCGGCTGCAATCGCAATCTTTACAAAAGGTTCCGTAGTAAAACGTTCAATCTGGGGAACTCTTGGCGCAATAGTCTTTGGTATTGGCGGTATACTGACAGGCGGGTATTTTAGCATGATTAAGGAAATGAAAAAAGTTACGGCAGATCCGGAAATGCAAAAACTGATTGGTGCGGCTAAAAATCTTCAGGCAACAGGTGCCGAGGAAAAAGTTGAAAATTTGTAAGCTTTAAAACTTGATGTATTTACCTGTCTAAAACAAGTGCAAACGCTAAATTCTCAAGAATTGTTTGGATATTCATATTCAAATTTAGCTCATCTTTTGCATGTTCGACAGCGTTTATGTCTTTGATTAATTTTATTTTCAAAAGCGGGTTATCAAGCGAATTTTTTAATAGCGCCGCCATATAATTCTGTATTTGATTTAAAACTTCCGCACTGTCATTTTCTTTTGTTAGCTCAAACATTTTTTCATACAAATCAAGTACATTATTCCTGTCTATTTCAAGATAGCCGTTCATAACTTCCTGAACAAGTGAGAAATCCCTGTTTTCATCTTTGGCGGAAGGTACAAAGAAACATTGCGCACGGGAAATTATTGTGGATAACATATCCGATTTATCTTTTGTCAGGAAGATAAAAGTTGTGTGGGAAGGCGGTTCCTCAAAGGTTTTTAAAAGCGCATTGGCTGTCGGCTCCTGAAAATTATTTTCATTCAGCCCGAGAATATTGCCGTCCTTATCTTTGTCGCAGAATATTAAAACTCTGTGGTAATCGGATGTTACAAGCAAATCGTTTTTAATCATTCTTGCCTGCTCAATTGAAATAACTGTTTTTGAATCGTCATTTGACGGCTTGTTGTCTACTTTTGATATTGTTAAAACTGCAGGATGCTGGTTTTGTCTTATCCAATTGCAGTTTAAACACCCGCAGTCGGCACTTTTATCTCCCGTGCAGTTTAAAAGTCTTGCAATTTCAAGCGCTAAATCGTACTGTGCCTGCAAGTCCGTTCCGTAAAAAAGTATGCAGTGCGCAATGCTTTTGTTCGGATTTTCAATTCCGCTTCTGAAATATTTTATTAAGAATGGATATTTTTCTTCCAGTAAAGCTGTTTCCATATTTCCTCATTATTTAAAAAATGCATTTTCAACTTCCGCTTCGGGATTTTGGCTTAAACCTGCCTTAATTCTGTACTCTGCTTCCGTGATATTTTCTTTGAGTTTAACCAAATCCTTGAGAGTTGCATTTTTGAGTTTTTGCAATGTAAGTTTTACTACATATTCATGCTGCCCTGTCATTTTAGAAAGTTCAAAAGGAGAAAGTTCGGAAGCTTTCGCTTTTAAAACAATCCATCGCCTGAGCATTGTCTGCAGGGTTGAAACTATTTCAAGACAATACTTTTTGTCCAATAATTTTCGATATTCCCTTAGTGCTTTGTCTTTTTCGCCGACCATAATGTAATCGGAAAATGCGAATAAATCCTCGTTGGAAATACAGTTTTCTTTCACCATTTCTGCGTTGACAATATTTTCCGGGTAAGCTGTAAGCTGCAATTTATCAAGTTCTTTGTCGATTAATCTTAAATTGTTTCCGATTTGGCTTACCATTGCTGTGAGGGCATCCTGTGTCATTTTGAGTTTTTTGGATTGGGCCTGTTTTTTTATCCAGCCCTCAAGTTCTGCGGTTTTATATGTCGGAATTGTCGCGCATTCAATATTATTATATTTTGACAAAAGCTTGTAGAATTTTTTTCTGCTGTCCAGCTTTTTCCCTTCATCCCTCGGAAGCTGCGCAACAAAAACAATATCAAGATTATCCGTATTGTTTTCCAGTGCCTGCGTGATTTCTTTTATCTCTTTGTCATCAAAAGTTTTTGAAAAATAATCAAGACAATTAATCACGATTAACATTTTACCAAACATCATCGGCTGGGTTCTTAAAATTGAAATAAGTTCCGGAAACTTTGGATTGTCATAGGTCTTGAAGCTCATTTCAAGAAAATTTTTGTCAAGAGAACTCTTTAATTTTTCGATTTCTTTTTCAATATTAAAATCTTCTTCACCGTGAATAAAATATATTGCCATATAAATATTATAATACAAAATAAGCGGGGCGGACATACTAGCCCAACAATTTGTAGTTTTAACTGCCCGATAACATTGTTTTATGTTAATATAAAATTATGAATTATCGCAGAGCTTTTGTTCCAAATGGGTATGTACATATTATAATAGCATCCTATGAAAGAAAACCTGTTTTTATCCAAAATATTGTAATTTTGAGAACTGCATTTAAAAATATCCGAAAATTATATAAATTTGAAATTGTTGCGATTTGTATTTTACCTGAGCATATCCATTTGATTTTACATCCGGAAGATATAAACAATTACCCTAAAATAATATCATCTATAAAGCATTGTTTTTCGAGAAATGTTGGGCAAGTATGCCCAACCTACGATTTAAAAATAGGATATAAAAATAAACGGGAAAAAGGTGTTTTTCAAAGACGTTATTGGGAACATACGATTAAAAATGAAGAAGAGTTAAACAATCAAATAGATTATATTCACTACAATCCTGTAAAGCATGGACTTGTAAATAATGTAAAAGACTGGGAATATTCATCTTTTCATAAATTTGTTAATCAAGGTTTGTATGAAAAAAATTGGGGCAGTTCGGAAGATATTTTAAATATTAAAAACTTAAATTTTGAATAGTTTTATATCTGCTGCAAAGTAGGTTGGGCATACTTGCCCAACAATGTAATTTTCCCCTGTTTCGTAAAATATTGTCGGGGCAGGTGCTCTGTAGTATAATATTGAATATGAAAAAGTTTGATATCTTTAATCAGTTTAGGGATGCGGTGCTTATAGTTAATAAAAAGGGGGATGTGGTTTATCAAAACTACACTTTCAAAAGATGGTTTAAAGGTTTTATTAATTTAAAAAAGTTTTCGCATAATACAAATTTTAATATATGTCCGCTTAATAGTGAAAACCTTGAAAACTATTCTCCTATCTGGCATGCGCTTAATTCAAAAGAGGACTTTTTTGCCTGCGTTTCGTATCAGGAAAACAGCGGGCAGATATATTATTATGATTTAACGGTTTTGAAAAAGGGAAATTACTCAATATTGTTTTTCTCTGATGTGAGTGCCAAAAATCTTCTTGAAGCAGAAAAGAAAAAAAATGAAAAATTACAAAATGAATGTGAACAATTAAAAGAAGAAAACGAGGATTTGCAAAATATTAAACAAAAAGCCCAATCCCAGGCAATAAGAATTGCGCTTATAAACAAAGTTTCCAACACGATAAGAGAGTCGATGGATATATCGAAAATCCTTCAATCCGCGCTTGTCGAATTGGCTTCGATGTTTGGCGCATTTAAAGCATATTACGCATCAAGTGACGGGAATAAATTTAAGGTGGAGGAAATTTACGGTGCGAAACGCTTGTCAAAAAATGACGTGATATCCTTTGACAGTCAAACTTTCAGCGAACTTTTAGATAAGAAAATTTCCGTCGTGTACGCCATGAGAGAATATGTAGATGCCAAACCTTTTAAGCAGCCCATAATGCGAGTTGTGGTTCCGGTATTTCATCTGCAAAAGTTAGTCGGTGTAATAGTTTTGCTTAGTTATCAAAAACGTGAATTGAATGAAGAACTTGAAATTTTGGAGGCTATATCTTTTCAATTGGGTAACGCAATTATAAGAGCTGAACTTTATCAGAAAAATATTCAGACCGTAAAAGAGCTGAAACAAGCCTTAAAAGAGTTGAAAGAAACCCAGCTGCAATTAATAAATTCTGAAAAAATGGCATCTTTGGGGCAGCTTGTTGCCGGAGTTGCCCACGAAATTAATACTCCTGTGGCTTCCATAAAATCAAACAACGGACTTTTGGCAAAGCTTATTCCGCAAATCGAAAACCCTGAAATTTCAGAAATAATGCAGGAAATCAACCAAATTGACAGCGAGGCGATTGAGCGTATTTCAAAAATGGTTTATTCATTGAAAAAATTTGTCAGACTTGATGAAGCAGAGCTTCAGGAAGCCGATATTAATAAAGAACTGGATTTAACTTTGGATTTAATCAGGCATGAAACAAAAAACAGAATAGAAATAGTAAAAAACTACGGAAAGCTGCCTCTCATCAAGTGTTACCCGAATATGCTGAATCAGGTTTTTACAAATATTTTGATTAATGCCTGTCAAGCAATTGATGGAAAAGGAACGATAATAATTTCTACAAGTTATCAGGGCGAAACTTTGACTGTGAGCATAAAAGACACCGGTAAGGGAATTCCTGAAGAAGAAATTTCGAAAATTTTTTCAGCCGGCTATACAACAAAAGGAGTAGGAATTGGTACGGGCCTTGGGCTTGCGATTTGTTCAAAAATTATAGAAAAGCATAACGGCAAAATTATTGTAAACAGTGAGGTAGGCAAGGGCAGCGAGTTTGTTATTACTATCAATAGTAAGTAATATTTGTTAAGTTTTGTTACATAAATCGTATGCATATAATTGAATTTAACATTATATTAAAAAAACAATCGCAAGAATTATTCAAATAATACATATTACCCATGTAATAATGTAAAACATGTGTTAATATAAAAATATAAAGTGTGTGAGATACCCTTTATGGATGGTTGCCAAACCCCTGAACGAAAGGCAGTCAAATAAATTAAAACAGATTTACAGTAAAAGGTTACGAAACATTGTTACAATTATTTAATATATACAAGTAAAAAAGGCAATAATTTTCACACGAAAAACTTTATATATGAGTGTGGGTGTGAAAATTTATAATGTGTCGGAGGAATGTAAATGACAATTAGTGTGAACAGTAAGAAAAAACAAGTAAAGAAAACATTTGATGAGTTGTTGACAGATTTAAAAACAAGCAATTCAGAAAAAGTCAGGTATAATGCAGCAAGAATACTTGGTGAAATGGGTGATTCGAAAGCTGTAGAACCATTAATTGACGTTTTAAAACATGATAAGAACGGTTCGGTTCGTTTATATGCAGCCCGTGCATTAGGCGAGTTGGGTGATTCAAAAGCAACCGTACACTTGATTGAATCCTTAAGAGAGGATCGTAACGTTGATGTACGTGTAAGAGCAGCCCGTGCATTAGGCCGTTTGGGCGGAGCAATTGTTGTAGAACCTCTTGTTGAAGCTTTGAATGATGAAAATCCTCAAGTATGTATTACAGCAACAGATGCGTTGATAGAAATCGGCGATGTTGCTACGGATGCTTTAATAGCTTCGCTTGATCACGAAAAAGTAAACGTAAGATGCGATGCAACAAGAGCTTTGGGTGAAATAGGCAACAAAAAAGCTGTTGATAAAGTCATAAATATGTTATATGACGAATGGGTTAACGTTAGAATTTACGCGGTTACATCATTAGGAAAACTTAATGATACAAAAGCAGTTCCTGCATTGATTGATGTAATGAAAAATCGTAATGAAAACGAACTTGTAAGAGCCGGTGCCGCTGCAGCATTGGGTGTTCTTCGCGACCAAAGAGCATTGCTTCCATTAAGAGAATTGATTATGGAAGCTGAAGAACTCGGTGAGTTGGAAGACACAGCTTTGAAATCATTCAAGAAAATTATGGCAGCAAACTGGCAGTCAATTCCGGGAGCTACTGCTCAGAAAAAACCGGTTGCAACATTTTAATTTAATGTAAATTATAAAACTATGTACGAAAAAAGGCAGCTTTAAGTTTTTAAGAGCTGCCTTTTAATATACTTGCGGCAAGAAACCGCGGACTGGCTTTACCTTTCGCAATGCCGGGTAATTTACACAACCCCTATGTGGGAGGTATGACATTATGACGCAGCACATTTCACGTCATTGCGATGACGGATTTTCGGTAGGAGCTTTACGTCATTGCGAGCGAAGCGAAGCAATCCAGGAAAAGAGATCGCGGACAAACCTTTGGTTTTCCGCGATGACATGTGGCTGGTGGAATGCGTCAAAATATGTCATCGTGCACTTGTTGCGCGATCAATGGATTGCTTCATCGCAAGCTCCTCGCAATGACGTTCGGTGACATGCAAGAACTCAAGGGTGAAACATTCCCTCACCAGCTCGGGGAAGGGTTAGGGTGGGGGACATTCCCCTTTCTCTCCTTTCCCAAGTTGGTGAGAGAGTTTGTTGTGAATAAGTGATTAAGTAAATGAGTGATTAGGTTGTTACAGAGGGGAATGGCATATAAAATCCCCAAATTTAATGTAAATACTTAATAACCTAATGACTTAATCACTTAATCCCTAAGCTGCTATTTGAGCAAAGCTCAAATAAGCAGCTTAATTAAACTTATTCTGGGCTTTTTGCATTCCGTCCGTGATAATACATTTGGTTGCATCTATTGATTTGTCGAGAATAGTTTTTAAATCTTCCATTTGTGTTTTTGGAAAATTTTGCAGTACGTAGTTTTCGGAAGGACCGATTTGCGGACCGATGCCTATTTTTATCCGGTCAAATTTATTTGTTCCGAGGTGCTGAATAATTGATTTAATCCCGTTATGGCCGCCGTCGGAACCGCTTGGGCGCAGCCTTATTCTGCCGAAATCAAGTGCGATATCATCGTAAATAATAATAATATCTTCTGTCGGAATTTTATAATAGTCGGAAACCAGGCGGACGGCTTCACCTGAAAGATTCATAAAAGTTGTCGGTTTGATTAAGATGATATCTTCGTTTTTATATTTGATTTTTGTAAGAAAACATTTTAGCTTAGCTTCTTGTTTAAATGAAGCGTTTTCCTGTAAAGCCCATCTGTCAACAGTCATAAATCCTGCGTTATGACGGGTAAAACAGTATTTATCTCCGATGTTTCCGAGTCCTGTAATAAGTTTCACGAATATGCTCCTGTTCTTTATCATTTTAACTCAAATAAATATTGCCGTCATGACCTGCCATATTTGCGCTTAACAAAAAGATAAATAGGAATTATTTTGTAAATGCAAATTACATGAGGATAGAACTATGAAATCTAAAGAAAAACCGATAATACAAGAAAAAAGTTCAGAAAAAGTCGCCAAATTTTTGGAGCAAAATAATCTTCATAAGAAAGATTTTGCGGAAATGATAGGGGTTACGCTCTCTTATGTTTATAACCTTATAGATAATACTATTCCGTTTTCAACCAGAGGAACAACCCTGGAGAGAATTGCAACTGTTATGGAAATTGAGCCGGAAAGCTTTGAGGAATATAAGATTCCGCAGGAACCGCTGATTATTGATGAATTTGTTGAGTACTTGAAAGAGCGGATGAAGGCTAAAAAGATGTCTGTGATAAATCTTTTGAAAGCATTTCCGCGTAAAAAGCGTTTGGAAATTGTCGATATATTGCGCGGCAGCCTTCCGATTCCTATTGATTATAAGGAACTTACGATGATAGCGCAGGTTTTGGATTTGAATAACGATGAAATCTATAACATGTGGGAAAAACGCGTAAAACAGGTTTTGGAAACAAACGGTATGAATATTTACGCAAATGCCGCGCTTGTAAATGCAATGTTTGACTGCGCGAAAAAGTATCTGCGCCAGGCGTCTTAAATTTATACCCATTCAGGTAATTGTAAAAAGTTTATGTAGCAAGTTAAATATAATTAAATCTTTTTCATACTTCCAGCTATTCTTAATTCCAACACGAGTCCAATTTTGGACTCTTTTTTTTATTATGACTGTTAATTGCGGCAGGTTTGGCTAAAAGTAAATTTTATGTAAAGACTCTTCCATTAATTTATTTTGGAAGTATAATTTATTTGTAATTACAAGTGTTTTGAGAGAAAGATATTATGCAGCAGACTTTCGAAAAAAGAAAAATTGAGAATATAGATTTTAATATTGATTTGGCACAAAGTTACGGGATGTATAAAAACAGTAATGAATATTCATTGCTTGACTATGCAAGTTCTGTAAATATTTCTTGCGGGTTCCACTCAGGCGACCCGATGGCAATCAGAGAAGCGTTATTAAAAGCAAAAGAAAAAAATGTTGTTGTAGGGGCTCATATAGGGTTTCACGATATACAGGGCTTCGGCTACCGCCAGATGGTATTAAGCGAGGATGAAATTGAGGCTCTTGTTGTTTATCAGGTTGGAGCTTTGATGTCTTTTGCAAAGACTTATAAACTTGAAATTGAACACGTAAGACCTCATGGTGCTATGTATCAGCAGGCTGCTGAGGATTTTAATTTTGCCTGTTCTATTGCAAAAGCTGTTAAAAAATGTTCGCAATGGCTTGTTTATTACGGTGCTTCAGGTGAAGTTACTTCAAAAGTCGGCGAATATGTAAATCTTCCGATAGCGCAGGAAGTACATTTGGAAAAGAATTATAATGTTGACGGTACGATTGATTTTTCAAGAAAAGACAATGAAAATATTTTTGCTTCAATTAACCGTCTGAAAAATCTTCTTGCAACTTCGCAGATTGATAACATTGCGGGCGGCAGAACTTATGTGGAAGCTGATACTATCCACTTCTCAAATAAAATAGCAAATGCCCAGGCATTAATTAAACAGTCAAAAGATTTAATAACTCCGGTTCCGGTGAATTATAAAAACGCATACAGTTCCGGCTGGATAGAATAATTTGTAGGATGAATAATAATGAAAAGATTTACAGATAATATGAAAATGCCCAAAGATGCCGGATGGCTTGTTCCGGGATTGCAGGTAAAAAGATGGTTTGTATTAATTTTTGTAGGGGCTGTTTTTATAGCTTTAGGTCTGCTCATTTTGAGTGATGTCCGCCCTATTTTCTATATTATGGAATTTATAAAAAAGTTTGCCTCGAAAGTTTCAACCGAATGGATAGCGTTTGCGCTTGTAATGTTTGGTGCGGCTATATTTTTTAAGGGCTGGCAAAAGACTAATCTTTCAATGCTTGATATTAAGAACGGAAAAGAAAACGAAACAATTCTTGAAGCATTATACAGAAGAAGAAAACTGAACAGAGGCCCGAAAATTGTTGCAATCGGCGGCGGAACAGGGCTTTCTATGCTGCTTAAAGGTATTAAGCATATAACAAATAATATAACCGCAGTTGTTACTGTTGGTGATGACGGCGGAAGTTCCGGACGTTTAAGAGAAGAAATGGGTGTTCTTCCTCCGGGAGATATAAGAAACTGTATTGCCGCTTTGGCTGATGATGAGGATCTTGTTACAAAGCTTTTTCAATACCGCTTTAAATCTGGTGAAGGGCTTGAAGGCCATAGTTTCGGTAATTTATTTTTGACGGCACTTTGTGCGATTACCGGTGATATGGTTCGTGCGGTAAAAGAATCTTCAAATGTACTATCTATTCGCGGCAGGGTGCTTCCTTCAACGTTGGATGATATGAAGCTTGTTGCAGAGATGGAAGACGGCAGAATTATTCACGGAGAATCTAATATTCCGGAAGCTCACGGCAAGATTAAGCGTTTATTTACGGATCCTAAAAACTGCAAGGCTCTGGAAGAAGTTATAATAGCTATAAAAAATGCCGATTTAATAATCTTAGGGCCTGGAAGCTTGTACACAAGTGTTATTCCAAACCTTCTGATTGAAGAAATCGCAAAAGAAGTTGCGTTATCAGATGCAAAGAAAATATATGTATGCAATATTATGACCCAGCCGGGAGAAACTGACGGATATACTGTTTCTGAACATATTCAGGCATTAATGAAACATGCAAACAGCAGAAAAATTATTGATACAGTGCTTGTAAACGATTATATTCCTTCAAACCTTGCTGATAAATACAGAATGGCGCATTCATATCCGGTAAAAGTTGATACGGATAATATAAAACGTCTTGGTGTGAGAATATTCTCTAAAAAATTAATTGAGGACAGCAAAGAAGGTCTTGTAAGACATAGTTCGCACAGGGTTGCAAGGGCAATATATTATTGGTACAGAAGAACGCAAAAAGTTGAAAAAACTTCTATTTTTGCAAGACATTAAGTAAAAAGGTTTTGCCTATGGTAAAGAAAATTACTGTAAATACGTTAAAAAAATATAAACAGCAAAATGAAAAATTTTCTGTATTAACGACATACGATTGTTACACGGCAAAATATATTGATGAGGCAGGAATTGACGTGGTTTTGATAGGGGACAGCCTTGCGATGGTTGCTCTCGGGTATGCAACTACCAATGAAATCGGCGTTGAGGAAATGGGTATTTTTACCAAGGCTGTTGCAAGGGGAGTTTCTCATGCGATGGTCGTAACGGATATGCCGTTTTTAAGTTACCATACAAGTGTGGAAGATGCTGTAAAAAATTGCGGTCAGATGATAAAATTCGGTGCTAATGCGGTTAAAATAGAAGGCGGCGGGGATTATATAGTGTCAGTTGTGGAGCGTCTTTGC
Organism: Candidatus Gastranaerophilales bacterium; assembly: GCA_944324365.1. Taxonomy (GTDB): domain Bacteria; phylum Cyanobacteriota; class Vampirovibrionia; order Gastranaerophilales; family Gastranaerophilaceae; genus UBA1221. The sequence goes on along the minus strand of CALUWA010000018.1, from coordinate 14,289 downwards.
CAAGTTGGGATTCCGGTGATGAGCCATTTGGGATTTACTCCGCAGTTTTTGAATACGCTTGGCGGATACAAAATTCAGGGAAAAACGCAGGATGCTGCCGATGAAATATTAAAACAGGCAAAACGTTTGGAAGAAGCGGGAGCATTTTCTCTTGTGCTGGAAATGGTTCCGGAGGATGCCGCAAAATATATTACTGAGAATTTATCAATTCCTACAATTTCCTGCGGTGCCGGAAGATATTGTGATGCGCAGGTTCTGGTAAGCGATGACGTGTTTGGAAAATTTCCCGAATTTAAACCAAAATTTGCAAGAAAATACGGAGATATGCAGTCGCTTATTATGGAATGTGCACGCAGGTTTAATGAAGATGTAAAAACAGGGAAATTTCCTTCGGAAGAAGAAATTTTTTAACGGATAATGCAGACTTTAAGAAAAATAATTTTAGTAACAACTTTTTTGGTATTGTGTTTATTTGCAGTTTTTTATTTTGCATTTTTGTTTGTACTGCCGGAAGTTGTGGAATCAAAAATATTTAATAATAAAGTTCGGGAAATTGTTTATGACAAGGCAAAAATTAATCTGCAATTTGACGGCCTAACCCTAAAAACTTATCCGAATTTGTCCGCAGAATTAGAAATTAAAAATTTAAAAGCTGATGAATTTCTTAAAACGGAAGATATTTATGTATGCATGGCGCCTTTAAAATTGAAGCCTTGCAGGGTAATCGCCGGATATGTTTTCTTTGATAAAACAAAATTCAAGCCTCAAAAATCAGAGAAAAAAAATAAGATAAGTTTTGATTATAAAAAAATTCCGGATGTTTCTTTGGTGCGGGCAGATGTTTTGCTGCAGGAAGGTATGAGCCTGCATATCAATGATTTGTATCTAGCATCCGGACAGGACAAAAAAGTTGTTACTTTTAAATCAATTATTGATATAAAATCTCTTAAAAGCAAAATTTTTCTTGGAAACAGCGGAGTTCTTTATATTACCGATGCAGGTTTATGGGCTGATAATTTTAATGTGTTAATAGGCAATTCTGTTTTGGGTATAAACGGAAAATTATTTGATGCGAATAAGAAATATGACTTTATTTTAAGGGGAAATAATTTACCTATAGATGTTTTGGAGGCAAATTTCTTATCTTTCATGAAGATGAAAGAAAATAAGAAGAATTTTATAGAAAATTTTTATGATTTTTCCGGTTTGGCGGATGTTGATTTAAGGTTTGCGGATTCTTCTATTTTTGGAAACGTTACTGCAAAAAATCTTAGTGCAAAAACGGTTAAATTTGATATTCCTATAATGCTGCCGCATACTGATTTCAGATTTTCTCAGGATAAGATAAATGCGCAGACAAAAGGAAAATTCGGGAACGAAGATGTTTATACAGATTTGTATATAACAGACTTATTTTCAAAAGAGCAGCGTGTTGTTCTTGGAAATGTAAAAGCTTCTTTGAGCAGTAAATTTACGAACTTGTATACACCCGAATATCAAATCCGCGGTAAGGTTCCGGTTCATGTTCAATACCATATAAAGAATCGTGTTGTTACGGTTACATACAAAGCCGAATTGCCGAAAAACTCAAATTTGTATTACAGGAATGCTGATTTAGGGCTTATGCAGCGTGACAGAAGGTTGTATGCCCAAACTGTCAAGCAGGGTTCCAATTTATTTTTGAAAAATTATGATTATTCATTTGTGGATAACGGAAAGATTAAAAATATTATATTAGGCGACGGGCTGTTTGTTCAGAAAAACGGGCATCTCATTTTGGATTATATTACCTGCAAAACAAATGGTTATGCGCCGGTTTCTGTGACAGGTTCCTTTGGCAGATATGTTGAGGGCGGAATTTTTAATGGAAATCTTAAATATTCTTATGCAAAAAATCTTTTGACCGGCCAGTTTGTGTTGAAAGATTCAAAATACAAATCTTTCTATGTAGAAAAAGCTGTCGTAAAAGCGGATGAAAAAGATTTTGGATTCGCGGCAAAAGGTACTTTTGAAAAATCTCCGTTCACTTGTTATGCTGATTTAGTAAACTCTTTTGAGGATAAAATAACAATTCATGATATTCATTTGTATTTAAAAAGTTATAAAATTAAACGAAATAAACATGTTAAAAAGGATCCGGATGTAAAAGAAAAGGCTGCCGAAATTGCACAAAAAACAAAAAATATTGAATGGCTTGTAGAAAACGGAAGTATCATTGTTGATGAAATAAGATATAAAAATATTATTTTAAACGATATATGGCTTGTCGGAGATTTGAAAAACAATACTGCCCGTGCACTGATGCCGGCAACATCTTTTGCTGACGGAACTTTGTATGCAAAAGGAACGTATGATATTGAAAAACACAATTCCGATGTGTATTTTTCCGCGTTGGGTATTAATTCAAATACAGCTGCTTGTATGCTTTTTAACTTAAAAGATCAAATAGAAGGCCGGGCAAATGCTATGATGCATGTAAAAACCTATGACGGTTTGAATAAGCTTGATGCGCATGCGGAATTTTTCATAGAAGACGGTGCTTTAACAAAAATCGGAAGTACTGAGTTTATAATAAAGAAAAATAAAAAGATTAAAAAGAATTTGAAATTTAAATTAACAGATATTATAAATGTTGATATTGAGAAGATGAAAGCTTTAAAATCTAATCTATACGGTTCTTTTGATATTAATAATCATAAGCTTAACAATGTTGAGCTTTTCTCAAAACACAGATACTTATCTTTGTTCGCCGAGGGCAAATATAATATCAGGAGTGAAGATGCAAATCTTACAATCTGGGGAAGGTACAATAAAAATGCCCAGAAAAATATAAAAATATTGTTTGTTCCGCTTTCGTGGATTACGAATTTTATTTTGAAACCCGAATATACCAAAGAAATGTATATCGATAAACTTAATAAAATACCGCCGGTTGATGCAGACCATGGAGAAGAAGTTGATTTTACCGTGCGTATGAAGGGTAATCTTAATGATAACTCTTCAATAAAAGTAGAATTAAAAGAAATTAAATAAATTTTCAAAATTTGTGATAAAATAACTGTAAGAAAGAGAGATTGAAATGTTGTTGCATACAATAGCAGAAGTGCGTGAGCAGATTAAAGAATGGAAAAAAGAAGGGCTTACAATCGGGCTGGTGCCGACGATGGGGGCGCTTCACAACGGGCATAAAAGTCTGATTGATAAAAGTGTAGCAAAATGTGACAGGACAGTTGTTTCAGTATTTGTAAACCCGATACAATTTTGTCCTGGTGAGGATTTGGATAAATATCCGCGTACACTTGATACAGATGAGAAATTATGCTCCGATGCAGGTGTGGATATAGTTTTTGCACCAAGCCCGAACGAAATGTACGGGGAAGGACATATTTTGTCAAATGATTTTTTAACATATGTAATTCCGCCGTTTTTCTATACCGATAAGCTGTGCGGGAAATCTCGTGTAGGGCATTTTGACGGTGTTTGCACTGTTGTAAATAAGTTGTTTAATATTGTTCAGCCTGATTTTGCATTTTTCGGCAAAAAAGATATGCAGCAGTTAATAATTCTTAAAAAAATGGTTAAGGATTTGAATATCCCGGTGGAGATTATTCCTTGCCCGATAGTAAGAGAGGATAGCGGGCTTGCGTTGAGTTCACGTAACAAATATCTTTCCGAAAACGGGAAAAAAGAGGCCTTGGTATTAAGCAGAATTTTATTAAATATAAAATCATGTTATAATAAAGGAATAACAGATGTTAAGGCGTTGAGTGAAACTTCATATTCATTTTTGAATGAAAATCATTCGTTGGAATATCTGGAATTTAGAGATAAAGACACTTTAGAAGAAAAAAGCATTGCGGATGACGATACGATTGTGTTTATAGCACTGCGGGTTGAAAATGTTAGATTGATAGATAATATTGAATTAAAAGGATAAACTGTATGGATATTATAAAAAACCTGAAGAGACTTAAAATTATATGCAAAATTTGTTCAAATATAATGATGCTTTTGCAGATTATATTGGTAATTCTTGTATTATTACTCTCTACTTATGCCTTTTTGCAATTGCTGCATAGCACGGCACTGGATTTTTTAAAGCCGCTTGTTATGTTTGCAAAAAGTGTCATACAGTTTTTCTTTAAAGATACAATAAAGGCTTCCCAGCCGGAAATTGACGGTGAGCTTGTAGTATTTATTGTACTTGATATTATCCTTGTTTTTGTCGCAGCTCAATTAAAAACAGCGTTCAAAGTTTATGATGAACAGCTGGATAAAAGAATTGTTGAAGAAAAAGCTAAAGTGGAAGAACAGTTTAATAAAAATTTGAGCAATGAACTTCACAGAAGTATCGTTTCTTGCAGTAATTATATGCTTGGCGTGCTTTTTAAAACTTCACCTCTTGTGGCTGATTCTCTTCAAATATTCGGAGAAGAGAAAATTGATTTGGAAAAAGTTAAAGCAGATGTCGAGGCAAAATTTATTGCTTCCGTAAGAAATCTTAAGGGCATTAAGCTTTTGCGCGAAGGTGATGTTCTTTTAATCTTATCTTCTAATTTCAATACGCTTGATTTAGTGTTGAGCACGGTTCAGGAAGCAATAGCTAAACTGAAAAAAGAAGCAAAGGCGATAAAAGTTATATTGAAAGCACGTATGGCGATTGAAACATATAAGCCTATGACCCCGAATAAGAAGGTTTTTGCCTCAATAAAACCTCTGCTTGATTTAAATCTTGGTGCAGATGCTCTCTGTTACGGAAATTTCAAAAACAGATATGAACTGGTTAAAGAGCCGCAGTTTACCGTTTATGTTAAAGGCAGATATGATATAGAAAATACTGAAGAAACTATTTATGCATTAATGAAAAAAAGTTAAAAAGTTTAAATAAAGTTTAAAAAAAGGTTGACTTTTGTATTTTATATTTGTTAGAATTGATTTGTAGACCGCAGACAATTAGCTGGGGCCGAGCACCGAAAAGGGCAATGCAAAATAGAGGCTGTGGGAATGTTTTCCCCGTTATCTATAAAGCGTCCGGAAGTGTTTAGTTCCATTAAATATCTGAAAAGATGGCTAATCGAGGTTACACAAGTCGAAATGTGAATTTATGCGTGTGTAATATTTTGCGGTTCTGAATATGAGAATTGCAAAATTTTTGTATTCGGACACACAAAAGGTCGATAAAAACGAAATGAAAATTTCGAACGAGTTACATTAAAGGAGCAAAAATGGCAACAAAAGCATTTAAATCAGAAAAAATAGATGCAATTAAATCAAAAATCGAAAAAGCTCAGGTAGCAGTTGTTACTGAATATAAAGGTTACTCTGTAGAAGAAATTACAAAATTAAGACGCGAACTTCAAAAAGAAGGCGGCGACTACATGGTAACAAAAAATACATTAACAAAAGTTGCTATCAAGGGTACTGATTACGAAGTAATGTCTGATTTGATGAAAGGGCCTATCGCTATTGCGTTTGGTTTCGATGATCAGGTCAGCCCTGCTAAAGTTGTATCTAATTTTATTAAAACATCTAAAAAAGGTGAAATTCTTGGTGCGGTGCTTGATGGCAAATTGTTATCAGCTGATGAAGCTAAAGCGTTGGCAAATCTTCCTTCAAAAGAAGAACTTTATGCAAAAATGCTTGGTTCTATCAATTCACCTGCTACAGGAATTACATTGGGTATCAATGCAGTTATGGCATCTCTTACAAGAGCGATGGCAGCTGTCAGAGATCAAAAAGAAGCTGCATAGTGCGGCCGGGTATTTGGCAGAAAGTTTTTTACAACCTTTTCTGTTGTGTAACATCCGAAGCAGTTATTTAAAAAATAGCGCGCAATTTATTTAAGTACAAAATAAAATTTAAAGGAGAAAAATAATGAGTAATGTAGAAACTATTTTAGAATCAATTGAAAAATTGACTTTATTGGAAGCAGCTGAATTAGTAAAAGCTATGGAAGAAAAATTCGGCGTATCAGCAGCAGCTCCTGTAGCTGTAGCAGCAGCTCCTGCAGCTGGCGCAGCAGCTCCTGCAGCAGATGAAGCTACTGAAGTTAGCGTAATCTTGGCTTCTGCCGGTGCTAACAAAATCGCTGTATTGAAAGAAGTTCGTGCTATTACAGGTCTTGGCTTGAAAGAAGCTAAAGATTTAGTTGATGGCGCTCCAAAACCTGTTAAAGAAGGCATCAAGAAAGAAGATGCTGAAGCTATCAAGAAACAGCTTGAAGCTGCTGGTGCTTCTGTTGAAATCAAGTAGTTTGATTTTATACAAAATATTAAAAACCGCTTTTATATTTAAAAGCGGTTTTTTTCTGTTTGCTTAAGGCAATAAATAACCACTATTATTATTCCCTTCTTGATATGCAAAGGTACCGTTTATGTTCATTTCTTTCTCTTTATTTGCGAAGCAAAGAGAAAGAAATGAACCAAAGAAAGAGAAAACACGCAAACGTTCCCTGCATTTCGCTGATGCTCAATGCATAAATGTTATTTGAGCAAAGCTCAAATTCTTTCAGGGCTCACTATCGCACTTCGTGCACGTTCGCCTGACTCACATGAGGCGTCATTGCGAGCGAAGCGAAGCAATCCAGGAAATTTTCTGTGGGTTTTATGGATTGCTTCGTCGCTTTGCATCGGATTATTCGGGTTGTCGCCGGAGTAACGTCCGGCTCCAACTTACGGGTTTCGCTTCGCTACACCCTACCGAAAATCCGACCTCGCAATGACGATTTATAGCGCTGCGTTGTCCTTAGCAGCGCTTAACGATTTCGTTTGCGAAGCGAACAAAACGTATGTCCATTTGGTCAAAGCGATGCCGCAGGCAGCGCAGAAAATGATTGCTGTTTCTTCTTTTTGCCTTCTTTTGCAGTTGAGAGCTCTGCTCGAAACGTGCAAAATGGCTTCACTCTTTCATTTGGTCGTGAACGGTTCCTTTTTTTCTTCTTTGATGCCAAAGAAGAAAAAATGAACAATAAATACTACTAATTGTGCGTTTCACACAGCGCAGCGGATTTTGGCAAGAGTGAGCGCAGCGAAACTCGTCCGGGCGAGAGCTGCGTTGAGCCGGTCGAGCCGCCAATAATCCAAGACGCGTTATGGTGTAGTGCCTCAGGCACTTATGTAATCAGTTATTTTACAAATACACGTTACGGAGTTTGTGATTTACTGTTGAATGTGTTAAATTAAACTTATGAAAATACTTTTTATCACAGATTTGTATCCTGTTAACGATTTGGAAAAGACAACTCCGCGGACTTTATATAACTTTGTACGGGATTGGGAGAGTTTTGGCGAAGATGTTAAAGTTTTGAAACCGAATTTTCTTTTAAACTCTTTTATCCGTAAAAAGCCGTATTACAAAACCGGGTTATACGGGAACGTATTTAACGTGAATTATATAACACCGTTTTGGGGAGATATACAAAAGAAAACCGGAAACTTTTTAAAAGAAAATTTTGATGTTGTTATTGCCCATATGCCGTCCGGAATTTTATACGCTGATAAGCTCGAACTGCCTTTTATTGCGGGGGTTCACAACTCTGATATAGAAGTTTTGACTAATCCGCTGTATAGTTTTTATTTTAAATCGTATCTTTTAAGGGCTTTAAGAAATTCAAAAGCTATAGCATGCCGTTCGTACGTTTTAAAGAACAGATTATTAAAGTTGTATCCTGAATTTGAGCATAAAACCTTTGTTGCGCCGTCAGGGATTGAAGAGAATGCGATTACGGATGATATTCGCAGCATTGATGTAAATAACCTCAAAATTGTCACATGTGCAAATTTCAAAAAACGCAAAAATATAGACAAACTTATTCTTGCACAAAAGGATTTGGCAGAAATTCAATTAACCGTAATTGGCGACGGAAAACAGAGAAAATGGCTTGAAGGGCTTGACAATAGCGTAATTTTTACCGGGCGCTTGGAGAATAGCGAAGTTTTAGATGAGATGAAAAAAAATGATATATTTATCTTGCCAAGTGTTGGGGAAACGTTTGGGATGGTATATCTTGAAGCGATGGCAGCCGGATGTATTACGGTTTGTACCCAAAATGATGCTATTGACGGGATAATTCAAAACGGAATTAACGGTTTTGCTGTACGGCCTGACAGTAAATCCATAAGAAAATTGATAGAAAAAATCCAAAATATGAGTGCGGAGAAATTGGGCGAAATCCGTATGAATTCAATAAATACAGTGAAAAAATATACAAGAACCGCTTGTGCGCGGGAGTATCTGGAGGCTATTCACAAATATATTTTTCAATGATATAATCAGGTCACGGAGTTAAGATAAAATCCTATGATGAGCCAAACCAAAAAGTTATCTATAGCATTCTACTGGCATATGCACCAGCCTGTTTACCAGTTATCTCCTGAAGGTGATTATTTGATGGCATGGGGAAGGCTGCATGCAGTTAAAGATTATCTCGATATGATAACTATTTTGGATAATTTTAAAGAGATAAAAGTGAATGTTAATCTGGTTCCGGTTTTATTGGATACCTTGATTGACTATGGCGAGAACGGGGCTCATGATTTGCATTCAAGGCTTACTATTACTCCGGTTGAGGAACTTAACAACGAAGATAAGGAATTTATTCTGAATAATTTCTTTGATGCAAATTATAAGACGATGATTTTTCCTTACCCTCAGTATAACAAGCTTTTTCAAAAGCGCCAGAGTATGTCGGAAATTGATGTTTCCGCATTCAACGACCAGGAATATTCCGATTTGATGGCACTGTTTAATCTCGTATGGTTTGATCCTTCTTACAGAGAAGAATATCCGCAGTTAAAGAAACTTTTTAAGAAAGGGAAGCATTATACCTTAAAAGACAGACGTCTGATAATAGAGCTCCAAAGAGAGATTATAAGGAGAATTATTCCCGGATACAGAAAGTATGTTGAAGAGGGCAAAGTTGAAGTTACGACAAGTCCTTATTATCACCCTATTTTGCCTATACTGCTTGATATAAAGTCTATAAAAATCCAAAACACGGAGGGGCTTCCGTCTGATTTAAAAATGGCTTTGGATGCAAAGATGCAGACTGTTTCTGCGCTGGATAGGATAGAAGAGCTCATAGGCAGGCGTCCGCGCGGTATGTGGCCGTCAGAACATTGTGTCAGCCCGAAGGAATTGGATTTGTTTAGGGAAGTTGGGCTTGACTGGTCGATATCTGATGAAGGTATTTTGGCAAACTCAATCAATTTCGAGTTCGTGCGTGATTTTAAGGGATATTTGGAAGAACCGTATCATCTTCTTAAATCATACGAATATAAAAACGGTTTAAAGATGATATTCAGAAACTCTATGATTCCTCATTTAATAAGTTTTGAATATCCTAATTACGATTCTGAACTTGCTGCGAGGGATTTATATGAACGTATCAAATTTATGCAGAGCAAGCTTTTGGCATCCCCCGATGAAAATCACCTGCTTACTATTGCGATGGACGGGGAAAACTGCTGGGAAAATTATCCTGATGACGGCATAACTTTCTTAAAAACTCTCTATAAGCTTATTGAAGAGGATGAGTCGCTTGAAACGGTTCTAATAAGTGATTATCTGGACAGAGAAAAGTATCATAAAACTTTAAGCCGTATAAAATCCGGCTCCTGGATTAACAGAAATTTCAAATTATGGATTGACGAGCCAGTGAAAAATCTGGCATGGCAGTATTTGAAAAATGTGCGGGATGATTTTTGTGCTTTTGTAAAAGACAATCCTTTGCATCCGAATATTGAGCTTGCGCGGCGGGAACTTTTTATTTGCGAAGGCAGTGACTGGTTCTGGTGGTATGGCGAGCCGAATGATTCCGGGCGCGATAACATTTTCGATTATCTTTTCAGAGAACATTTAAAAAATATTTATTTATATCTTGATTTGGAATATCCGGATTATTTGGATGCACCGCTTTCATCAGTTATAACAAAACCTTCCAGATATCCGAAGGGTGAAATAAAGCCTTTGTTAGATGGTAACGACAGACAGGAAGATGATTCCTGGCTTAACGCAGGGTGTATTGATATTCCTGACGGGCCGGTGCTGAGAGAAAATAAATTCTTTGATAAGATATGCTTTGGTTATGATAGAGATAATTTTTATCTGAGGTTTTATATAAATGATTATGTCCGCGAAAGTTCCATAGGAAATGACAGAACTTATCAAATGTACGTGTATACAAGAAATTCTTCCAAAAAGCATTCTCTTTCGCCGGTAAGGTTGATTAATAAGACTGAAAATATTCTCCCGATAACAAAGCAGAAATTTCATAATGAATTGCAGCTTGCAGTAAAAAACGGAGAAGTCCGGTTAGTAAGGTTAATAAAATCAATTCAGGGAAATATGTGGGTGTTGGATGATGCAAAAGATATTACTTGCGTATTAGGCAAAGTTATTGATATAAAAGTACCGTTTTCAAATTTGGATATCGGGTATGACGAAAATATGGAATTTGTTTTTGTAAATGCAGCAGCCGGCGTCAGTGATTTATTTATTCCGAATGAAATGCTTTTAAACATAAAAAGAGATTAAACCGAACGGCTGCAGCAGATTGCAATTGCAATGGAATCTACTGTATCGTCAAGTTTTGGGAGCTTTTCAGTTCCGAGAGTCAGTTTTACCATCTGTTCAACTTCTTTTTTGTCGGCTCTGCCATATCCTGTGAGGTTTTTTTTGACTTCCATCGGGGTGTATTCATAGATAGGGATATTAAACTGCTCAAGTACCGTTAAAATAACCCCTCTGGCATGAGCAACCGGCATAACTGTTGTTTGGTTATGGACAAAAAACAATTTTTCAATAGCGGCAACGTCAGGCTTATATGTTTCAACAATTGTTGTCATATCCTGAAAAATTTCAAGCAGTCTGGCGGATTCTCTGCTTCCTTTTTTTGTTTGAATTGAGCCTGATGCCGACAGGGAATAGTCCTTACCGTCAAAATCCAATAAAGAATATCCGACAATTGCCATACCCGGGTCTATACCTAAAATCTTCATATTTGTAATTATACTACAAGAAAAAACTGTTTCAGGTTATGTATAAATATTAAGATTTCTCTTGTAAAAAAAAATTGCCCATGCAATAATCAAAGTAACGAAAGGCTATAAATGGCAAATACTTTAGTTTATTTACTAGACGGAAAAATTTATATAAATTTAACTAACAGATGTACAAATGATTGCGCCTTTTGTCTTAGAAAAGACAAGGATGATGTTTGCGGCCAGAGGTTGTGGCTGGATAGTGAAAACTATCCTATAGAGGATGTTTTCGCACAGTTTGATAACTGCTGTAAATTCCATCATTCACTTGTTGACAACGGCCATATTGAAGTCGTATTTTGCGGATATGGGGAGCCTATGTTGAAGCTTGAAGAGCTAAAAGCAACCGCAAAACATATAAAAGAAATTTACCCTCATGCAAAAATCAGGGTAAACACTAACGGGCATGCAAATTTTGTATATAAACGTAACGTAGTTCCGGAGTTGAATGGGCTTGTGGATGAATTCAGCGTAAGTCTAAATGCTCCGACTGAAGAAGAATACAATGAACTTTCAAATCCAAAATTTCCTCATGCATATGATGAGGTAAAAAGCTTTATAAAGGCTTGTTCGGATGAAGGAATAGATGTTGTTGCAAGTGTCGTTGAAGGATATAAAGGGCGGCATCTTAATCTTGGGGCTTGTGAAGAAATTGCATCTGAGTTGGGTGCAAAGTTTAGAGTGAGAGAGTGGATTGTAAACGGATACTAATTTGAAAGGAAGAATTATGCAAGTACAAAACATCTCTATGTCACAAAATTCAAGACAAACTTTTCAGGGTAAAATTAACATTTTCCCGGGAAATTTAAGCTATAATCCTGCAAGAAATGTAAGAAAAGCTTATGATGCAATGCAAGCTATGATACAGGATAAACCGTTTGATTTGTTAATTACACAGAATAACAAAACCCAGACAGTAAGCGTGATTGCTAAAAAAGCAACAGATATCGGTGTAAAAGACAGTCCCAGGATGGAAGTTTTAATTCCCGGAGCTGCAGATATGGGAGATGATTACAAACTGTTTAATTACTCAGCCGTGGATATATATATTGCGGCGGCGAAAACTGCTGTCCGTGAATATGAAAACAGATTTATGAGCAAACCTGCAAACAATTTTGCCAAAAGATTTGCTTCATTGTTCGGAAAGAACAACAAAGATTTTTAAACTGAAAAGTTGAAATATAAATAAGTTAAGAGAGATAAATATGTATATAAACAATACTCATAATAATACAAGTTTTGGCGGACAAATGATTGTAATCGGCAAAAAGAACAGGAATGCGCTGAAAAAAATCGCCGGACAAGTTAATAATATGAGAATTGTGAAAAACAGCAAATATAACCTTTACGTATCAAAAGGCAGTTTGTTTGAAGAACCTCCGGTTTATATTTCAGCTCAGGCTGGCAAGCCTGATAGAGTCGAGCATTTTTTTGAATCAATAAAGACTGTATTCCATCCGGATGCAATAGTCAGCGGCGCAAAGCGTGCTATTGCAAAGGCTGATAAGAAAGATTTGCAAAACAATAAAGTTTTTACGGAAAAACCTGCACAAAAGTTAACTTTAAAACAAAAACTTTTGAAATTTTGTGATAATATTATGAATAGATTTGTAAAATTTTTTCAGGACGAGGAAGATATATAACTAAAAAAGAAAGGACAAGTCATGAACATTTTAGACAAAATCATGAAACCAAAATCAATTGCAGTTATTGGTGCTTCTACAAAAGAGCACACAATTGGTTCTGATATTATGAAGAGATTACAGGAATACAAATTCAACGGGAAAATATACCCTGTAAACCCGAAAGGCGGAGAAATCCAAGGTTTGCAGGCATATACTTCAATAACAGAAGTTCCCGGAGAAGTTGATTTGGCAATAATCGTTGTTAATGCAAAATTTGTATTGTCAACAATTGACCAATGCCACGAAAAAGGAATAAAAGGTATTTGTATCATTACGGCCGGTTTCAAAGAAACAGGTGCTGAAGGTGCAGAACTGGAAAAACAACTTGTTGAAAAAATTAAAGAATACGGCATGAGATGTGTTGGACCAAACTGCTTGGGCGTTGTAAATACTCACCCTGATATCAGAATGGACGGCTGCTTTGCTGAATCTCTTCCGGAACGCGGAAATATCGGTTTCGTTTCTCAATCAGGCGCATTGGGCGGCGGTATTTTGAATATTTTGAAAGACTTGAACCTTGGTTTTGCTCAGTTCATTTCAATCGGTAATCAGGCTGATGTTAACGCAGAAACAGCTATTGAATACTGGGAAAATGACGATGATGTTGAACAAATTCTTCTTTATATGGAATCAATTCAAAATCCGTCTAATTTCAGAAAATTAGCTTCAAGAGTAACTAAGAAAAAACCTATTTTGGCTTTGAAATCAGGAAGATCTGCTGCAGGTGCTTCTGCTGCTTCATCTCACACAGGTTCATTGGCCGGTGCAGATAAGGCTGCTGCGGCTTTGTTACAGCAATCAGGTGTTATAAGAGAATTTTCTCTTCAAAACCTTTTCGAAACTGCAAAAGTATTTGCTAACTGCCCTATTCCGAAAGGCGACAGAGTAGCGATTATTACAAACTCAGGCGGCCCTGGTATTATGGCAACTGATGCTGTTTGTGAATACGGCATGCAGATGGCTAAAATTTCCGACGAAACAAAAGCTAAATTGAGAAGCTTCCTGCCTGCTGCAGCTTCTGTTAAGAACCCTATCGATATGATTGCATCAGCTCCTATCGAACACTACAAACAAACTTTGGAAACAGTAATAGCTGATGAAAACGTTGATATGATTATTACAATCTATCTTCCGTTCTTAGGTTTGAAAGATATTGATGTTGCTCAGGCTTTGATGGAAATTAAAGCTAAAAATCCTCAAAAACCTATCATCGGTGTATTTATGACGAAGAATGAATTCTTCTCAAAACTTTCCGATATGGATGTTAATATGCCGTTCTTTATGTATGCTGAACAGGCTGCTGACGGTTTGAACAGATTGAACCAGCAAAGACTCTGGATGGAAAGACCGGAAGGTAAAATTCCTTGCTACGACGTAGACAGAGCTAAAGTTGAAAGCATTATTAAAAAATCATTATCAGAAGGCCGTGCTCAGTTGACAACTCTTGAATCAATTGACGTACTTCAGGCTTACGGTATCAGAGCTTGCAAATACGGTTTGGCAACTAACGAAGAAGAAGTTGTTGAACTCGGCAACTCAATCGGCTACCCTGTAGTTATGAAGAT
>CALUWA010000017.1 GCA_944324365.1 Candidatus Gastranaerophilales bacterium | reverse complement strand
CTCGCCGTCAGGCCCAAAAACCTGGCTTGAGATGCCGCCATACCCATGACTTAGTCCCTTTCGTTCTAATTTCCTTATTCATCAGTACGGCTTACTGCAACTATTTCTTTAATTTTTTAATACTTTTGCTTAATGTTTCGTTACAATTAAGTCAAAAACCCACTAACTGCGGGCGTTTTAATTTTTACATTCTAAAAGTCCGCCCATATAACCGGCGGACTTTTTATAATATATATAAAATCACTACAATAGCAAATTCCCTAGCAGCTTAACGCCATTAACGCTTTTACTGAACGAGCGTTATCTCTTACATCTTCATCAGAATGCATATTTACTGTATCTTCCAAAATTTTAATTGCTTCAGTTTTATCTTCAAGAGCCAAAAGTTCATTAATAGTACTCATCGCAACAACTGTGCTTAAGTCGTTAATACCTTTGCCCTGATTTGTGATAACAACTTCCAAAGAATCATGAACATTCTTTTTAACAAGAGCGCGGGAAGTCATTTCTCTAACTTCGTCAATAGAAGAATTAGTACCAACTTCATTCAAAACTCTGATAGAATCAGGGTCCTGATGAATTGATAATGCATCTATAATTTTTTTAACTGTACTAGTATTCATCCTCTGTTCCCTCCTAAGCTGCCGCATTCAAGCTAATTTCTTTTACTAACATATTTTCCAAATCCGTGACCGGATTAGCAGCTAATTTCTGGACAGCTTTGTCATAATTCTTAGCATCCCATTTAGCTTTAATAGAGCGGGTAGCATCAAAAATACTAGGAACTTCTTTTTCATTAATATAGTTCCAGAAGCTTACCGCATCTTTTTTAACTCTGTTGCAGAATGCCCCTACAGATTCAATTGCATGTTTGAAACTGTTGCCCATATCATTGATTGAGCCAACAAAGGTTGAACACATTCTTTTTGTTTTAGAAATAATAGAATTTGAAGTTGCAGAATCTGTTTTTGTACCAAAAACGTCTGCAGTCAAAACATCCATTTTCATATCAGATTTAAATGGATTTTTAAGGTCTTTCCCTATCGGGTTTGAATTTCTTGCAACACTTGTCTCATATTTGGTGCTATTGAAAAGACGAGGCGCAATGCTTTTAATTGAAAATGCCATTCTAATAATCCTTTCTTTCAAAGTAATAACTTTACACATCTTAGAATAGCACAGCACGCCAGATATCCATCAACCTTTTGGTGTATTCTTTAAAAAAAATCTTATACTTTTGTTTGAGATTTTATGATAAAATTCAAATATGGAAACAAAAGAACTAGAAGAATTAATAAACGTTATCGCGAAATTACGTGCACCGGACGGGTGCCCTTGGGACAGAGAACAAACCCATAAAACATTAAAACCAAACATGCTGGAAGAAGCGTATGAAGCAGTCGATGCCATGGACAGCGGTGATATGAAACATTTACAGGAAGAACTGGGAGATGTTTTGCTGCAAGTTGTATTGCATGCCCAAATTGCTTCGGAAGAAGGGGCTTTTAATATAGAAGATGTTGCACGCGGAATTAAAGAAAAACTAATTCACAGGCATCCGCATGTTTTTGGGAATGTAAAAGTAGGCTCTACTACAGAAGTACTCGACAACTGGGACAAGCTGAAACAAGAAGAAAAACAGCACAGAAAATCAGCAATGGACGGAATTTCAAAATCCCAATCCGCGTTAATGAGTGCGCAAAAAATCAGTAAAAAAGCGGTTAAGCAAGGTTTTGAATGGCCAAGCGAAGAGTCTTTGTATGAATGTATCTTTTCGGAATTTAAAGAATTCAAAGAAGCTGAAAAAGAACAAGATAAAGAGCATATGGAAGAGGAGTTTGGCGATATTCTATTTGCCGTTGTAAATCTTGCACGCTGGAACAAAATTGATGCAGAACAGGCACTTTTGAAGGCAAATAAAAAATTTATGACAAGATTTCGCAAAATGGAAGAACTTGCGGAAAAACCGCTCAAGGAATACTCTTTTGAAGAGTATGACAATTTGTGGAAAAAAGCAAAAGCCTCACTTTGCAATATAAAAAACTAAATTAACCAGAAAATCGGCAACAAGCATAAACACTGTCGACAAAATTGCAGCTTGTGTTGTTGAAACCCCGACTTCTTTCGCTCCGCCTTTTGTTTCATAACCTTGTGTTGCACATACAAGTGAGATTAAACCGCCAAAAATCGCACCTTTCAGCAAACTTATATATATATCCCTTGTGGACATCCACGCCCATACCGAATACATATATCTTTGCGGATGAAGATTAATAGTCAAATCTGCAACAAGCATTCCGCCTGCAATCCCAATAAATTCTGCAATCAAAACAACCATTGGTACAGTAATTGCAGTCGCAACAATACGCGGTGCAAAATAATACCCTACGGGATCGACTTTTAAAGTTTTTATTGCATCAACCTGCTCCGTTACCTGCATATTTGCAATTTCCGCAGAAATCGCAGTCCCGGATCTTGCGCCGATTGCAAGCGCAACAAACCCCGGTGCAATCTCTCTTATAAGAACAATAGCAATAGTACCGCCAATATATGCCTCTGCTCCAGACATCAAAAATTGTTTTGCAACCTGAATTGTTATTACGGCAGCTGCAATAAATGAAATTATCAATGATATTGAAAGCGAATCAAAACTTATTGCCGCAGCCTGCTCGACAACCGCAGAAAAACGCAGCTGGCCCGTGAATATATATTTCAGGCACTTTATAAAATTTTGGGTACACTTTCCTAAAAATGAAATCATCTATACACCTTAAAACCGGGACGCCTTATAGGCGTCCCAAATAAATTTCTAATAAACCGGCATACACCAGTGTTTGTATTTTTCAATTTTTCCTTTAACAACATCAAAATACAATTTTTGAAGTTCTTTTGATATCGGTCCAACCTGCCCGTTGCCAAGAGGCCTTGTATCAATACTAGTAATAGGACTGATTTGAGCTCCGGTGCCACAATAGAAGGCCTCATCAGAAATATATAACTCGGTTCTGTCAATAGCACGTTCTTCGGTTTCAATTCCAAGATCTTTCGCTATTTCCATAATAGTATTTCTTGTAACTCCGACCAAAATATTATCAGTTTTCATTGTTGTAACAAGCTTGCCGTTTTGAACAAGGAAAAGATTCATAGCAGAACCTTCTGTCACCTGTCCGGCTTCATCCAAAACAACAGCATCATCAAAACCCGCATTATGGGCATCAGTTTTGATTAATGCAGCATTAGCATAAGAACCTGCAACTTTTGCTCGCGGCGGAATCGCATTATCACTATTTCTTCTCCAGCTTGAAACGCATACCCTCAAGCCTTTTGAAGTATCAATGTAATCACCCATCTTATTTGAAATTAAAACAAAAGAATCTTCATTATCATACAAGCCAGGACCGACTTTTTGTGCAGATTTATACAAAGTAGGTCGCATATATGCATCTTGTTTATAATTATTTTTAGCCATAAGCTTTTTAGTAATATCGCAATACTCTTCTACAGTATAAGGACTTTCCATATACATAATTTTCGCACTGCGCAAAAATCTTTCGTAATGCTCTTTAGCTCTGAAAACGTATAACTGCTTTTCTTCATCATTCCAATACGCTCTTATACCCTCAAAAACTGCCGTACCATATAAAAAAGCATGAGTTCTTACAGGAATCATTGCCTTTTCAGCTTCTACAAACTTCCCGTCCATAAAATAAAATTCTGACATATATGCCCTCCTTAATCTAAGAATAATATAACACAAAAATCAGCATTTTACGGTTTCATTAAAATTTTATTACATATAACCAAAACAATCGTCATATTGAAAAATATATAAATATACGTTAAAATATTAACAGATACTTGAATTTACGGAGGATATATCAAATGTTAAAATCTGGAAATACTGATTATACCTATATTCTCCAGGGGGGGGGGGGCTAAGCTCTCCGCTTTTGGGGATGGTTTCAGCCTTTTAGGCAAGTTAAAGTCCCTGCTATGTCGTCATTCTGAGGACGAAGTCCGAAGAATCTCATTAAATAAGAGATCCTTCGCTTACGCTCTGGATGACAATGTAACCGGCGGTTCACTTTGTAAGGATGACATGAGGCGTCATTGCGAGGAGCTTGCGACGAAGCAATCCATAGATCGCGGACAGGCTTTACCTTCCGCGATGACGTGTGACTGGCAGGACACACAAAAACCTGTCATCGCGCACTCCGTTGCGCGATCTAATTCCGTCATTGCGAGGAGCAACGCGACGAAGCAATCCATTAGGCTTAAACATTCTCTCTTGGATTGCTTCGCTTACGCTCGCAATGACGGGAGAAAGAAAGCAGCATTCACGCTCGCGGAAGTACTCATCACTCTCGGTGTAATCGGGGTTGTAGCGGCTATGACCTTACCGGGGCTTGTTAACAAATACCAGGAAAAAGCTTGGCTTACGCAGTTCAAAGTTACTTATTCCGTTCTTTCACAAGCTTATTTAAGGGCATATCAGGAAAACGGTGTTATCAAAAACTGGAACCTGCCGCTTGATAACAAAGCCGAATCCGCAAGAATAGTTGCCGATAATCTACTGCCGTATCTTAACCTTGCTCAGGATTGGAAACAAAATTCGAACTACAGTTCACATAACCTGCCTATGCATTATTTAGGTTTAAATGGCATTAAAATTGCTACGGGATTTAACGGTTGGGAATCTGCTCATTATGTATTCGCATTAGCTAACGGGGCAACTGTTGGTATATTTGACTTTTTGCTTGATGAAGTTGATAACAAATTAAGAGTCCTCTTATATGTGGACACCAACGGCGGAAACGGCCCTAATCAGTTCGGAAAAGATTTCTTTATTATTGCACTTAATACGAAAAAAGGGTATCCGATAATTACAGGTTATGACCCTTGGAATTCAACACAAAACGGCTGTTCTACAACTAAAACTGTCGCCTGGTACTCAGGAGGTGCGTGTGCTACCTGGGTAATTGCCACCGGTAATATGGATTACCTGCACAGAGAACTCACAGCAGAAGAATGGAGTGAAATAATAAAAGCCGGGGATATAAAAGAAGAATAAACATATACAGCATGGCATAACAAAATTTGTCATGCTGTTTTTATATAAAATCATTATGCTAAATATTTCTGAACAGTAGATTTATCAAAAACTTCTATACTATCCTGAGAATGTATAAATATCATACAGCTCAGAAGAGATTTTAAAGTTTCAAAATCAGAAAACGCCATTTTTTTGCGCAAATCTTCCATATTATTTGCAAGAAATTCCATAATTATAATTTTATCTTCGTAAACAAGACTGGCAAAATAATCAAAAATTTCTTTTGTTTTAACCCCCTCAAGGTAAATTATATCCGGCGATTGGAATTCAATAAACCTTGAGGCCTTATCCATATTAAAATTAATATTTTCGTTCAATTCACACTGATTTACATCTTCAAGATTATATTTTGCAAGGCTTTCAAGCGTCATGATATTTTTGTTCTTAAATCTTTCTGCAATTTCAAGCAAAAGCGAGTATATAACATGCGTTTTCCCGCTTAACGGCGAACCGCAGACAAGAATAATCCCAGGACTGCTCAATGCATTATTTATAATTTGCATTTGTTTTTCGGACTTGATAATAGTTGAAAGTTTCTTTGGCGGCATATAAATTTTCAGGAAAATTCTCTCTCCCATAATCGTTGGAAATGTAGATACGCTTGTCACTACCGTTATATCATCAACTTTAAAGCATAATTTTCCAAGCTGAGGAACCTCTGAAACAGAAGGATCAAGTTCCGCAAGTGTTTTTAATTTTGCACTGAAAGATGCGGCTAAAACATTAGGAATGGAACCTTTTGAAAGAATTTCGCCGTTCTTTTTAAAGTTTACGCCCAAACCGTCCGCATCCTTTTGAAAACTGACTTCATGAACATGTTCAATTATGGCCTGCTTCAAAACAGCGCGGATAATCTTTTGCATATGATTATCGCTTAAATCTTCGCTGTGAAGCTCATCTCGCCAGTCAAAACCTTCTTTTTCGCTCTGGGTAAAAATTTCCCCGACAGTAATATCAGTTTTATAATATTCTTCAATTTTCTTTAAAATACTGGATTCGGAAGCTATAACCGGCTCTATTGAACATTCCGCGCTCTCGACAATTCTGTCTATGGCAAATAAATCCAGAGGATCTGCCATAGCCACCGTTAAAGTATCTTCTATCTTGAACAACGGAATAATTTTATACTTTCTTGCATCAGAAAAACTCACAAACTTAAGGCATTTTACATCCAATGTATAATCCTCAAGATCTACAGAAGGGATATGGAGTTTTGACTCAAGGAATTTTATAATTGCCTCTTCCGTAATTGCGCCCGAATTAATCAAAACCTGCCCAATATTAATATTCTGTGCCTGCGCAAGCTCTTCCGCCTGCTCCAAAGTGTCATAAGGCACCAATCCCGCTCTGACCAAATCATACTTTAACTTTTCTAATGTTTTATTTGTAACTGCATCCATTATATCGACTAATCTTTCTTCAAATAACTGTCTACTTTCTTAACAATATCATCCAGTTCAAAAGGTTTTGTAATATATTCATCAGCTCCGGTTTCCTCGCCGATAAGCTTATCTTCCTCCTGGGTTCTTGCCGTCACCATCAATATAGGAATATTTTTATATTTATTATCAAATTTTAACAGTCGGCTGATTTTAAACCCGTTAATCTTTGGCATCATAACGTCTAATATCATCAAATCCGGAACAATTTCTTTTGCAAGACGCAAACCGTCCTCGCCGTTATACGCACAGTAACAAACATAGTCCGATGCTTCCAGAACAAATTTCAAGCTTTCGACAATATCCTGTTCATCATCCACGATGAGAATTTTTTTCATACTTCCACCTAATCCTTAAAAACATATCCTTAACGATATGATACCATAATAACTGATTTTAATAAATAAGGCAAGCTATTTCATCAGCAGATTGTAAGGTCTTTCCTCAAAAGATTTCAGACCGTGAACATCTTCAATAAGTTCTATAATTTCGTTAATAAATCTCTTATAATCAGCTCTGTCGGCTTCTCCGGAAAGCACTATATCCGCTCTTGCAGCCGTCGGATGCACATAAATCTGCGCCTTTTTATATGCGTTTTCATAAACCTCGTCGGAAGAATCACCCAAATCACGCTCCGCCGCTCTTATATAAAACCTTTCCTTCTGAACTTCTCTTGATACATCAACATAAATCTTAAAATCAAATGCATCAACAATCTTATCAGTCAGCGCAAACAAACCCTCGGATATTATAACTCGTGAAGGCTTAACCAGTGAAAAATTATCATAACGTTTTGCAGTTCCCGACATATCGTATTTAGGAAGCATTACACTTTCGCCTTCCATAAGCCGTGTCATATGCTCTTTCATAAGCTCAAGTTCAAGTGCTTCCGGCACATCCAAATCATAATTTTTTGCAAAATTGGCAAAACTGCCCGCCGCTTTAACCATCTCCGAACGATCATAATAATAATCGTCTATATTAATACGGGTAATAACGTTATTCAAAGAATAATTATCCGCAAACTCCTGTATCTTTGTAATTATATCAAAAGCGATAGTTGACTTGCCGCTTGCGGTTTCTCCCGCAATTCCCACAGAACAGGACCTTTTTAAATCTCCGGAAATAAATGATGCAATTTTATTTACTACATTATCGTTAACTTTAACAAAAATAGACTTTGGAGAATTAATTTCTCTTGAAAAAATCTTGTTTAACCTGTTCTTAATATAAATCAAATTTAATTTATGAGAAGAGGGTTTGTACTTTTTCAGAGGCATTTCAGCCTTATCTTTAATCATAAGTCCTGCCATTTTTCCGCCTTTAAATTTTTCTTTTTATATATAAAAGCATGAGATAAAAAAAATTGCCAGCAAAAATAAAAAAAGTTTACAAATGTTATTATGTCATCTATAATATATAGTGAAATAGGAGGTTATTAAATGAAAGTATTGTTAGTCAACGGCAGTTCCAGACCGAACGGCTGCACATTTACGGCACTCTCAGAAGTGGCAAAAACACTGAATGATCATCTTATTGAAACAGAAATTTATCATCTCGGCTCTGAACCAATAAGAGATTGCACCGGCTGCGGAATATGCAGAAAAGATGAACAAAAATGCATTATCGAAGATAAAGTTAATGAATTTGCCCAAAAAGCAAAATATGCACAAGGGTTTATATTCGGCTCGCCAGTATATTTTGCACACCCGAGCGGCAGGCTGTTAAGCTTTATGGACAGATTGTTCTATTCTGCCGGAAGCAATTTCATATTCAAGCCGGCAGCTGTTGTTGTTTCGGCAAGAAGAGCCGGCACAACAGCATCAATCGATCCTATAATGAAGCACTTTACAATAAATCAAATGCCAGTAGTGTCTTCAAATTATTGGAATATGGTTCACGGAAATACCCCAGATGAAGTCAAACAGGATCTTGAAGGTATGCAAATTATGCGAACCTTAGGGCTTAATATGACGTGGCTCCTAAATTGTATAGAAGCCGGAAAAACCGCCGGAATAAAATATCCAAACACAGAAGAGAAGATTTTTACAAACTTTATAAGATAAAACAGGAAAAGACAGTTTATCTTTTTAAAAGAATACATACGAAAAAACCGGCAGATGATATGCCGGTTTTTATTTGTATCTAGTGCCTAATCTGACAGCCGCAGCTTGGCATTTCCTGAATAAAAGCTTTCTGGCAAGTCGGACATTTTATAGGTTCCGCCTGGGCGCACCGGTCACATTTGTCAACACGTTTGCAAGGATTACAATTTCTAAATCCGGTAAACGGATTTAAGCTGAATTTGGTATAATTCGGCCCTATTCCGACATACGGCAGCGGGTTCAAATAACTGATATCCCAGGCAAAAGCACCCTGTGCAGGAATAGCCAAAAATGATACAATACCTAAGTACATTAAAAATTTCTTCATACTTTATTCTCCTTAATTCGTTGAGTCCCGTTTGTAACTCCAGTTTTATTTTAAACTTTGTAAAACATATTACGATACCCGAATAGTCAGACTGCACCGGAAAAAAGTCCTAAGTATTTCAGACTATATTTGTTTATGCTAAAATCACATTATCTAATTCAAGAATAAGGAAGTACACTAATGCCAAAAGTATATATAGAAACAATGGGATGCCAGATGAACAAATCCGATACTGAAAGAATGCTCGGAATGCTCTCTCATCTCGGATATGAAGAAACAAAAGAACCCAAAGAAGCAGATTTATTAATGGTTAATACCTGCTCAATCCGCCAATTGAGCGAAGATAAAGCCTATAGCACAATCGGGCTCTGGGGTAAATGGAAAAAAGAAAAACGTCCGCACATAAAAATTGGTCTTTGCGGCTGCGTTGCACAACAAAAAGCAAAAGAAATTTTTAAACGCGCGCCGTACGTTGATTTTGTGCTCGGAACTCATAAAATATATTCGATTCCGGAGATTATCAAGCAGATAAATGAAGGCGAACGGATATGCGAATGCACCGAAACCAATGCAACCGAAGATGACAAGGCAAAAAACTTCGAAATAAAACGTGTAAAATCCGTTAATGCCTGGATTCCGATAACAGAAGGCTGCAACAATTTCTGTACATACTGCATTGTCCCATACACCCGTGGCAGAGAACGCTCAAGAGCTCCGGAACTTATAATAAAAGAGGCACAGGACGCGCTCTCTCAAGGATTTAAAGAAATTACCCTTCTCGGGCAAAATGTTGACAGCTACGGCAAGGACTTTAAGGATAAAAATTACCGTCTGGCAGATTTGCTTAAAGAACTAAACGCACTTGAGGGAAAATTCAGAATACGTTTTGTAACATCTTATCCGACAGATATTACAGACGAATTAATCCAAACAGCAAAAGAATTGGATAAGGTCTGCGAATACTTCCATATTCCAATGCAATCCGGCAATTCTGAAGTGTTAAAGAAAATGAACAGACGCTATGACCGCGAAACTTACGGCGGGATTGTAAAAAAAGTTCGTTCCATGGTTCCCGATGTGACCATCACAAGCGACTTTATCGCAGGATTTCCCGGAGAAACGGAAGAACAATTCCAAGACACCCTGAGCGCTATTGATGAATTTGAACTGGATTACTCTAATACAGCAGCTTATTCACCCCGTGAAAAAACCGTTGCGGCAAAATGGGTTGATAAATACATCCCGGAAAAAGAAAAAACCGAACGTCTTGCAAGATTAAACCAAAAAGTCCAGGAAAACTGTCTAAAATCAAACAAAAAATACCTCGGACGCGAAATGGAAGTCTTAATTGAAGGATTTGAAAACCACAAAGGTACAAATATAATTACCGGCAGAACAAGAAATAACAAAATTGTTCATATTCCTTGTGACACAGACCGAACAGGTGAATTTTTAACCGTAAAAATCACCGGCTGCAAAACCTGGTACCTAAACGGAGAATTAGTATAAAAAAAAAGCCCCGGTTTCGGGGCTTAAATTTGTTTTAGGAAGGTAGGAATAGGAATGAATGTTTCTCTCTCTTTGTTAAACGGATTTTATACTCTCTCTCGTGTGTTTATTTAATGTTCTGTTGTATATATAAAGTATATACTAAATACACAATTTCATAGCTTTTATTTTTTGTTACATTTCTTTACACAAAAAAGAACCCCGTTTGCCGGAGTTCTTTTCAAGTATCTTGTGTACAGATTATTTTCTGCGGGATCCGATTTGGTGGATTTTGATAAAGTTTGTACCGCCAACAAGCAATTCCGGTACTGAACCTGTAATAATTACGGTATCACCGCGTTTAATATCCCAATGTCTAAGGATAAATTCATCCAACAAATCCAAACTGTGTTCATCAATTGCACCGTTATATGCCATCGGATAAGGGAATACACCGCGGTACAATTTGATATCACGACAAATGCATTTGCTTGGGCAGCATGCAATAATCGGTACGCTCAAGCGGGCTTCAGATATGAATCTTGCAGTAAATCCAGAACCTGTCATGGCAATTACAGCCTTAACATTCATTTTCTTAGACATATCTGCAATTGACATACCGATTGCCATAGCCTGACTGTCTTTTTCCTCTTCAATCATTTTTCTAGGGAATTTATTTTTTCTCATGAATGGAGAATCTTCAACGGTATCTGCGACCTTTTTCATCATTTGAACTGCCTGAAGCGGATATGCACCTGCTGCAGTTTCACCTGAAAGCATGATTGCATCGGTACCATCCAAAATAGCATTTGCAACGTCAGAAGTTTCTGCACGTGTCGGAATCGGATTTTCTATCATGCTTTCCAACATTTGGGTTGCAACAATAACAACCTTACGTTTTACATTAGCTTTTCTGATGATAGTTTTTTGTACAATAGGTACTTTTTCCGTAGAAATTTCAATACCCAAGTCGCCTCTGGCAACCATTATACCGTCTGACACATCGATAATTGCATCAATATTGTTTACAGCCTGCGGTTTTTCAATCTTAGAAATAATTTTAGCAGTAAAGTTGCCATGACTTGCAAGCAATTGTCTTAATTCAACAACGTCACTTGCTTCTCTTACAAAAGAAAGACCAAAGTAATCGATATCTTCTTTAGAAGCCCACTCTACAAACTTTTTATCTCTTTCTGTCAAAACAGCCAAACTTCCCTGAGAACCCGGGATATTAATACCTTTTCTAGGTTTTAGCAAACCGTCGGCCTGAACTTTCGCATAAACAACATCATTTTCAGCTTTTTCGACAACCAACTGAATTTTACCGTCGTCAATCATAATCATTTCACCAGGCGTAACGTCCTGGGCAATACCTTTATAATCTACCGGAATAATATCGCCGTCCATGTCTGTCATGTGCTTAAACTTGAGGACTTGTCCTTTTTTAATTTCGATAGGTTCTTTTAATTGACCAACTCTGATTTTAGGCCCCTGCAAATCCAATAATACAGGGATTAATGTATTTTCTTCTTTTTCTATTTCACGGATAATATCAAGATTTTTCTTATGAAATTCGATATCTCCATGAGAAGAATTCATCCTAAACATAGTAACACCTGCTTCAAAAAGAGATTTAATAATTTCTTTGGTGTTACTTGATGGGCCTAGTGTAGCCACTATTTTCGTCATCGTGTAATTGTCCATTTTTATCTCCTTACTTCCTATTAGTTTAAAAATTTAATGACTTTACAAATCTTCTTTTCTAATATATACTACAAACAGAAAATGTTTACTAGGTGTAGTTAGTAAAAAAGAGGAAGTAGAAATGAGAAAACTTTTAGTTGGTTTATTTGCGGCTGGGGTTGTTGCACTAAGTACAACTGTGCCTACATTTGCTGCAAACATTTCTGATGTTAGCTCCACTTACTGGGCATCTAAAGAAATCAACAATGTTGTTGATAGCAACGTAATGACATTGACTGATGGAAAATTTAACCCGGAAGGTGCAGTAAGAAGAGTTGACTTTGTTTCAGCATTATTAAAATTGCTTACAAATGACAATTTGAATGTTAACATCAAGAACAGTTTCACCGATGTTAAAACATCTGATTATTTTTATTCAGACGTGTTGAGATCACAACAGTTAGGTTTAGTTTACGGATATCCGGATGACACATTTAAACCTAAAAAATTATTATCAAGAGCTGAAACTCAATCTATTATCAGCCACATAACAAGAGATATGAAAGCTGATGCATCATTATTAAATAATTATACTGATGCTAATGAAGTTCCGGCTTGGGCAAAAACATCTTATGCCAAAACACTTGATTACGGCATTTACGTAAATTATCCAAACCCTAACGAATTAAGACCAAATGACGTATTATCAAGAGCTGAAGCTGCTGTAATTCTTTACAGATTGAGAGAAAAAGCAGGCTTAATCAAATCTGAATACGTTGGTTCTGAATTAGAAAAACAACTTGGAACTCAACATTTGCAAGCTGTAAAAAATGCTCCGACTGATGAAGTATTGATTACAAGCACAAGAAGCATCATCAAAGAAGGCAATGCTATGTATGTTGCATTCGGCGATAAATTTAAATCTGAATTAGCTAATGAAGGTGATTTGTTGACTTTCGTTACTAACGAAGATATTGCAACTGAAGAAGGAACCGTATTGTTCCCGGCAGGAACAAAATTTGAAGGTTCTGTATTAAGAATACAGGATCCGAAATGGTTCAACAAAAATGCAAGAGTTTATGCTCAAATTTCAAAAGCAGTTCTTCCAAACGGCCAAGTAGTTTCTATGGAAGCTAAACCTTTCTATAAAAACTACGAATTAAAAGAAGGTCCTTGGATGACAGCAGGTAAATTAGCATTATACACTGTAACAGGTGGTGCTATCGGTACTGGTGCCGGTGTTGGATTTGCATTCATTCCTGATCCGACAAAAATCGGTACAGGTATTGCAATCGGTACTCCGGTTGGTGCTGGTGTTGGTTTAGCTACCGGTTTGATTACAAAAGGTCTAAACTACCATGCTAAAGCCGGTGAAGAAATTAAAGTTATTATGCTTAAAGATGTAAGCATTGCTAAATAGTTTTAATTGCTATGACTGTGTGTGGGTGATTTTCATCACCCACTTTTTTTATGCCTATCAGACTTATTTTACATAACCCATGTTATCGGAATATGTCTATTTCTTTTCTTTTGGTTGCGAGGCAAAAGAAAAGAAATAGACGAAAGAAAAGAAAACACGCAAACGTTCCCTGCATTTCGCTGACGCTCAATGCCAAAATGTTATTTGAGCAAAGCTCAAATTCTTTCAAGGCTCACTATCGCACTTCGTGCACGTTCGCCTGATTCACTTACGTGAGTAACAGATAGCAGTTTTGCGTGTGCGTAAGCACGATAGCAAAACCTAAAAGATTTTGTGAGCAAAGCGAACAAAACGCACATCCATTTGGTCGAAGCGATGCCGAAGGCAGCGCAAAAATCATTTGCGTGTTTTTCTCTTTTGGTTCATTTTCTCTTTTTGCTTCGCAATCAAAAAGAGAAAATGAACAAATAAATTACATAACTTACGTATGTGGTCGATAGATGCACATAACATGGGTTATGTAAATAAGATACTATCGTGTAAGCTGAACAAACGTGTTTATAACTCTTTCTAAACATATTTGACATTTTACAGTATTAATAATATGCTGAAAACAGAAAGTGTTTCGAATTTAAGATAGGGGTATGTATGAGCGCAAAACACAGGAGTGTACTTTCATTATTGGAAGATAAAACCAATAAATATTTGGATAGAGTTGCCTTAGGGATTAGAACTTCTATGGGGTGGAAAGAATTTACTTTTCGCGGTCTTGGACTTTTATCCAGAAAACTTGCCTCTTACTTAATAGATGAAGCAAATGTCCAAAAAGGCGACAAACTCGCAATTTTATCAGAATCTAAACCCGAATACGGAGCATGTGTTTTTGCCTCAATCCTTTCTGGAATGACCGCAGTTCCGCTTGATATCAAGCTTACTACTTACGAATTAAGTTCAATTCTTACGGACTGCCAGCCGGTTGTAATGCTCGTATCGCAAAAATATATTGATGCGGCAAAAGAATTACAAAAAAATATCCCGTCTATTAAATACATAATTGTTATGGATGAACCTTCATACAATCTTGACTTAAAAAGTATTTATGAACTGCCTGAAAATTATGATGCAAAATGGCGCAAAAGAAGTGCTAATGAAACAGTATTTGTAATTTACACCTCTGGCACAACCGGTTCTCCCAAAGGTGTGGAAATAACTTTTAAAAACATGTTATCCCAGCTTGATGACATAAAAGACGCACTCAATAAAATTATGCCTTGGGATAAATGTTCAATACTCTCTATTCTCCCTATGAATCATTTGTTCGAAATGACTGTAGGGTTTGCAACGTTCTTGAATTCAGGCTTTTCTGTATATTACACTCAAAGCCTGAAACCAAAAGACATTTTAGCTATTATGCGTGCTAAACAGATTAACTTTATGATAGTTGTCCCAGCTTTTCTAAAGTTGCTAAAAACAACAATTGAATCCGATTTGCATTCTCTGCCATTAAAAGAACAGCAGGCATTTAAACTTAAATATCATATTGCAAAATTTATTCCTTGCGCCAGGATAAAAAAACTTATGTTTAAAGATATTCATGCAAAATTCGGCGGACATTTTAACGGCTGTATGTCAGGCGGCGCACCGCTTGATATAAATGTCGGCAAATTCTTTGAAAGAATCGGAATAAAAGTTTATCAGGCATACGGACTGTCCGAAACCAGCCCGATAATCTCAATTAATACAGACAAACGGCACGAGATAGCATCTGTCGGCAGACCGTTGAAAAGCTATAAAGCAAAAATTGCACCTGAAACAGGGGAATTATTGGTAAAAGGTCCGGCTGTTATGAAGGGGTACCACAATCAACCTCAATTGACAAGTGAAGTCATAGATAAAGACGGCTGGCTTCATACCGGTGATATTGCAAAATTTGATAAGGACGGACATTTATTCATCACAGGCAGAATAAAAAATTTAATTGTATTATCAGGCGGGAAAAAAGTATTTCCTGAAGAAGTTGAAGCTACACTTGAAAAAAGTCCGTACTTCAAAGAAGTTTGCGTGCTTGGCTATACCAAAACGTTTGGAAACAAAGACGGTACAGAAGAAATAATGGCAGTTGTCGTTCCAACCGAAGATTTAATAAACCAGTATGACGATGCGACTCTCGATAAATTATTAAAAGATGAGGTTAAATCTCTGTCACGCCAGCTCGCAGCCTACAAAAGACCTGTAAATGTTGTTATTTCAAAAACAGATTTACCTCGGACGGCAACAAGAAAAGTAAAACGAAAAGAAGTTAAAGAACTTGTAAATGTATAAAAAATAACCCTCCACAAAATGGAGGGTTACTTTTATCTTATCTTCATTTAGTACAAGATTAGAAGTTCAAACCTGCTTCACGAGCTGCATCAGCAAGAGCCTGTACACGGCCGTGATACAAGAATCCGCCTCTGTCAAAAACAACATCTTTGATACCGGCTTTAAGTGCTTTTTTAGCTATTGCTTCACCAACAACTTTTGCAGCATCAATATTACCGCCGTGAGGCAATTTTTCTTTCAAATCTTTGTCAATTGAAGACGCTGAAGCCAAAGTTACATGGTTAACATCATCAATCAATTGAGCATAGATATGTTTTGTACTTCTGTAAACAGCCAATCTTGGGCAATCAGGTGTTCCTGAGATTTTTACCCTGATAGTTTGGTGTCTTTTTTGTACCTGAGTTTTTCTAACTTTAGTTTTAATCATTTTAATTTTCCTTTCATTACTTGTTTTAGCGGGCTTTTACACCCTTCACATGCAATTAATTTACGCTATTGTGTCAAGGTTTAAATAAACCTTTGTTTTATCCAGATATTGGTCAGCAAGTTTTGGACTTACGACAGACAATGTATCATAGATTTGGGCGGAATTATCTATATTGGTTAAGAATAGAATATCCGTCGTTGACTGTTCTGAGTTTTGCGGTTGAATATCCTTTCTTAAAAGTGTATCCATATACATATATTTATTTTCTTTTACATGATTATCCATTAACTCTTTTGTAGCTTTGATTTTGCTATCCGGAGTTGATTTTGGGAATTTTATCATATAATACCCGCCAAATGATACATTGCTAATCATTATTTCTTACCAGCTTTACCTGCTTTACGTCTGATGTGTTCGCCTTCATATCTGATACCTTTACCTTTATAAACTTCAGGCGGACGTTTTGATCTGATGAAAGCTGCAACATCACCAACTGTTTGCTTGTTAGAACCTTTAACACTGATTTTTGTGTTAGCTTCAACAGAAATAGTAATTCCTGCCGGCGGTTCAACAATTACAGGGTGAGAGTAGCCTAATGCCAAATTAAGGTTTTTGCCTTCCATATTAGCACGGTAGCCTACACCTTGGATTTCAAGTTTCTTCTCAAAACCTTCTTTTACACCGTGTACAGCATTTGCAACAAGAGTTCTTGATAAGCCGTACAAAGCATCGGTTTCTCTTGAATCGCCAACTTTAGATAAAACGATATGATTATCTTCAATTTTTACAGCAATTTCAGGACGAACGTTAACTGATTCTTCGCCTAAAGGTCCTTTTGCCGTAACTAATTGACCATCTATTTTTACTTCCACCCCTTGAGGGATTTCAATAGGTTTCTTTCCTATACGTGACATTTCTTTTCTCCTTTTGGTATATATTTGTACCTCTTTTCGGTTTTTCTACCAATTATACCGAAATCCGCTGTCTTGATCTTGGATTATCGCTTCTCTCAAAGCAACATCCATTAATAAATGTAGCAAATTACTTCGCCGCCAATATTTTCTTTGCGGGCTTTTCTGTCTGTTAACAAACCTTTGCTTGTTGAAACAATAGCAACACCCAATCCGCCCAATACTTTAGGAAGATTTTTAGCTTTGCAATAGCTTCTCAAACCAGGTTTAGAAATTCTTTCCAATTTGGAAATAACAGGTCTTTTTCTTTCGTCATACTTAAGAGTTACAACGATTTCTTTAAATTTTCCAGCGTCTTTAACTTCGTAATCAGCAATAAAACCTTCTGATTTTAACAATTTTGCTAATTCAATTTTAAGCTTAGAAGCCGGGATGCTAACTGTTTCGTGAGCAACCATGTTAGCATTTCTGATTCTTGTTAGCATATCTGCTATAGGATCTGTCATTGACATAATAAATACCTCCGGACTTACCTGCACAGTTCACAGGCAGTATCCTGATTAACTATTACACCGCTTACCGGGCTAACTTTTGCCTTTATTTTCAGGGTTTCATTCTCCATACCGGAACCGCTAAACAGCATACCCAGTATTCTTTGAACTTATCTACCCCAGGGCGTTCCCCGGCAGTTCGGAACTGTAAGTCTACATTACCACAAATACTACACAAATACAAGATAAAAATTAAAATATATTACAAAAACCTCCTTTGTTACAACAAAAGAGGTTTTTATCTATACCTTTCTATTTATATTATTTGGCAAATATATTTGACTTTGATACTATTGATGAATATTTTTCCATATATTAGGATTATTTCTTACCGGATTAAATTTTTTATCCAATTCATCAAATCTTTTTTGTTGATCTTCTGTCAAAGACTTGCTGGCTTTTAATTCGCGATATTACTTTTCTTCTCTATTTCTTAAACGAGTCTCTTTATCTGAGTTATTTGCCCTGCCAAGAGCTTTTGAAAGCACTTTATCCACCATAGTCATAAAACTATACTCCTTTCGTAAATATCTTCTTGTTAATAGCTAAGAAATTTCTTATACAAACATAAAAACAATTTGCATTATATAATTGCTAAATATTTATTATATATTAAGTAATTATAACATATTGAATATATGCATACAAAAAAAGACCGGTAGCAAATCGGTCTTTTTTAGTAAATTGTTTGTTAATCTTAATATTAAAATTAAAAAGCAATTAGCTTACCAGCTAGCTTTTGTAACACCAGGCAATAAACCCTGATGAGCCATTTTTCGTAGACAAATTCTGCACAGACCAAAGTCTCTGTGGTAACCGTGAGGTCTGCCGCAAATACTGCATCTGTTATGAAGTCTTACTTTAGGATATTTTCCTGCTGCAGCAAGAGCTTCTCTTTTTAGTTCTTTGTCTATCATCGCTTTTTTAGCCATGAATTATCTCCTTTATTACTTTGTTTGTTATATTTTATATAACCTCTAAGCCAAACAGCCCAGGGTATAAGATGCTAAAGGCACCTTACTTGTTCATTCCTTTAAAAGGCATACCTAACAACCTCAACAATTCTCTTGCTTCATCATCAGTTTCAGCAGTTGTAATAATTGAAACGTTCATACCTTTTACCAAATCAACTTCTTCATACGTAATTTCAGGGAATAATGCCTGTTCTTTCAAACCAAGTGTATAGTTTCCGCGTCCGTCGAAAGATTTTGCACTGATACCTCTAAAGTCACGAATACGAGGGAATACAACACATATTAATTTCTGAAGGAAATCATACATTCTTTCCCCTCTTAAAGTCGCCATAGCTCCAACAGGCATACCTTCTCTTAATTTATAAGAAGCAATTGACTTTTTAGCCTTTGTTATAACACATTTCTGACCAGCTATTTTTGTCAATTGAGCCTCAATTGCTTCAGCTATTTTTGAGTTGTGAGAAGCTTCACCTACACCCATATTTATTACAATTTTATGAAGTTTAGGTATCTGCATATCATTTTTATAGCCAAATTTTTCTTTTAGTGCTGATTTGACTTCTTCGTCATATTTCTTTTTTAAACTTTCTGTTTTTGTCATTTTCGTATTTCCTTAATTCTAGCGGATGTATATGTTCATTTTATCGTAAAACAAACCTTACACATCCAATTGTTCACCACATTTTTTACAAACACGAACTTTTTTGCCATCAACAACTGCGTGTTTGATCCTTGTCGGTTTTTCGCAAGCCGGACATACAACCATAACTTTTGAAGAATCCAAAGGTGCTTCAAGTTTAATTAAACCGCCCTGAATTCCAGCCATTGGCTGCGGCTTTTGTGCCTTTGTCACCATGTTTGCGCCTTCAACAATTACTGTTGAATCTGTCGGATTTGTTTTTTTAATATTTCCGATTTTGCCTTTATCTTTGCCTGCTAATACGATAACTCTGTCACCGGTTTTAACATGCAATTTTTTCTTATCATTTGCCATTTTTATTATCCTTTATTTTATAATTTTTGCCTGAACTCTATCGACCTATTGTTCCAGTCCGAAATAAGTTTAATTATCCCGGGTTTTTGATATTTGATTTCGGTCTTACTCTACAGTTTCAGTTCTGTACAGAGGTTTGCCAAAACCGTCTATATAACTTCCGGTGCGAGAGAAACGATCTTCATATATCCTTTATCTCTCAATTCGCGGGCTACAGGTCCGAATACACGAGTACCGCGCGGGTTACCGTCTTTGTTGATTATTACAGCTGCATTTTCATCAAATCTGATTACTGAGCCGTCAGCACGTTTGATATCAGCTTTTGTTCTGACTACAACCGCTCTTACAACTTCAGATTTTTTAACAGCCTGATTTGGTGTTGCATCCTTTACTGTTGCAACTATTTCATCGCCTACTGCAGCAAATTTCTTATTTGAACTGCCCATAACACGAATGCATAACAACTGTTTTGCACCTGTGTTATCTGCGACTTCTAGTCTTGTTTCTTGTTGTATCATTGTTTTGTTCCTTATTTTTTTCTACTTTCGACCTCTCATTACTCTATGGTAATGTTGTCTATCCGTTTTGTAAAATTATGCTTTGCTCAATCAAATATTAACGAGCTTTTTCAACAACTTCTAACAAAGTCCAGCGTTTGTCACCTGAGATTGGCCTTGATTCTATAATTCTTACAGTATCACCAACATTACAGATGTTCTGTTCATCGTGAGCTTTGTAATTTTTGTTTGTTTCCATAATCTTTTTGTATTTCGGATGAGGTTCATAATCAGCAACTTTTACGACAATTGTCTTATCCATTTTGTTGCTTACTACTATTCCTTGTTTTTCTTTCTTAGGCATTTTGTTGTACCTCTTTTTCTTTTATTACTGTTTTCGCTTGAGCTATTAAGCGCTTTGTCTTAGACACTAGTGCTGTGTTTTCCAATTTATGAGTTGCAAGTTTAATTTTACAATCCATCAATTGTTTTTTCCATTCAAGAATTGCACTTTGTAACTCATCTGTTGATTTTTCGCGCATTTCACTTAATTTCATTTTATATTTTCCTTTTACTTTAGTTTACGCTTCTAATTTTGCCTTTTCTACAACTTTTACTTTGATAGGCAGTTTCTGTGCTGCCAATTCCAATGCATTTACAGCAACATTTCTGTCAAAGTATTCAAGTTCGAAAAGAATTCTGTTCGGTTTTACAACCGCAACCCAGTATTCCAAATTACCTTTTCCGGAACCCATACGAGTTTCAGCCGGTTTTGCAGTAATCGGTTTGTCCGGGAATATTTTAATCCAAACGTTACCGCCACGTTTGATTTCACGAGTCATAGCACGACGTGCAGCCTCGATCTGACGGCTGGTAATCCAACCAGGTTCTAAGGCTTGCAATGCGTAAGAACCGAACTCAAGTTTTGTACCTCTTGTTTCATGTCCTTTCATTCTGCCTTTCATCATTTTGCGGTATTTTGTTTTTTTAGGCTGTAACATTTTATTTACTCCTGTTAATTATTTTTTACTTAACTATTCTCTAGCCTTCAGTAGTTTCGATGGCTCTTCTTCTCGGACGGCGAGCGCCTTTGTCAGAACCTTCTTTTCCTGATTTAGCTTTGATATTTTGGTCGGCCTTTTCACCAGGCAACAAGTTACCTTTGAAAATCCATACCTTAACACCGATTTTACCCATGATTGTATCTGCTTCGGTAAAACCGTAGTCTACGTCAGCTCTTAATGTCTGAAGAGGAATTCTTCCTTCTTTAGCCCATTCTGAACGAGCAATTTCAGCACCGCCTAAACGTCCTGATACCATAACTTTGATACCTTGAACGCCGGCTCTCATTGTACGCTGCATTTGTTGTTTCATTGCTCTTCTGAAAGCAATACGTTTTTCTAATTGCTGAGCAATATTTTCAGCTGCCAATTGAGCATCTGCATCAATTCTTGCAACTTCTACAACATTGATGATAACCGGTTTTCCAATATATTTTGAAACATCCTGTCTTAATTCATCAATACCTTGTCCGCCGCGGCCTACTACAATACCAGGTTTTGCTGTAACTACTGTAATAGTAATATTTTGGGCTTTTCTGGATATTTTTATTTTTGATACGCCGGCTGCGTACAATTTTTTCTTAATAAATTTTCTGATTTTATCATCTTCTTTTACAAAAGTACGGTATTCCTTGAACTTAGCATACCAAGTGCTTTCCCAAGGTTTGATTATACCTACTCTGAATCCGTTTGGATGTGTTTTTTGTCCCATATTTTATACCTTTTATTTTACCTTCTACTTATTATCACTAACTTTTAATGTAAGATGTGATGTACGTTTTAGTCTTCTATAGATTCGACCTTGTGCTCTTGGTTTACCACGTCTGTATGTTTGGCTTTCGTCAGCATAGATTTCGGAAATCTTTAATGCTTCCGGTGATACACCATACTTTTCCTGAGCATTTGCAATAGCAGCTTTCAAGTTCTTTTCAACTACTCTTGCTGCAAAATAAGGCATAAAACGTAACATATCTTGAGCTTCAAGAACTTTCTTGCCGCGAACTTCGTTTATTACACGGCGCAATTTTCTTGCTGTCATTTTTATATCTGTTTGTTTTGCTTTAGCTTCCATTTTTTTTATTCCTTATAATTATTTTACTTTTGCAGTTTTCGCTGAACCTGCGTGACCTTTGAATAATCTTGTAGGTGCAAACTCACCTAACTTATGTCCAATCATCTGCTCTGTTACATAAACCGGTACATGGGTTTTTCCGTTATGAACAGCAATTGTGTGACCTAACATATCAGGTACAATCATTGATGCTCTTGACCAGGTTTTTATTACTTTTTTTTCTGAATTTGCATTCATTTTAGCAATTTTTTGTTGTAGAGCTTCTTCTACGTATGGACCTTTTTTTAATGAACGTGCCATTAATATTTTCTCCTTTTGGTTTTGTCTTGTTTATCGCTTGTGCGATTGTTGAGGAAATTTATTCCTCCGGCTACGTATTACTTACCTTTTCTTCTTCTAACAATTAGTTTATCAGAAGCCTTGCCGACTTTTCTTGTCTTATGACCAAGAGCCGGTTTGCCCCAAGGTGTTTTAGGGTGTCCGCCAGGACCGGTCTTACCTTCACCACCACCGTGAGGGTGATCGCAAGGGTTCATTGTTACACCACGAACTGTCGGCCTGATACCTAAGTAACGTTTTCTTCCGGCTTTACCCCAAGAGAGGTTTTTGAATTCGGAATTACCAAGGACACCAATTGTTGCCATACATTCTTTTCTTACCATTCTCATTTCTGATGATGGAAGCTTGATTGTAACATAATTGCCTTCTTTAGCCATTACTTGAGCCGCATTACCTGCTGCTCTAACCATAACTCCGCCTCGACCAGGGTTTAATTCAATATTATGAACCATTGTACCTAACGGAATTAGTTCAAGCGGAAGCGCATTACCTGTCTGAACAGGAGCTTCCGGACCGCTTACAATTGTATCACCAACGTTCAAGCCTTCCGGTGTCAAAATATATCTTTTTTCACCATCAGCATAGAACACTAATGAAATTCTTACGTTTCTGTTCGGATCATATTCCACTGTTTTAACTACTGCCGGAACTCCGAATTTTTCACGTCTAAAATCTATTACACGGTAAGCTCTTTTTACACCGCCACCTTTGTGACGACATGTAATTCTACCTGTATTATTTCTTCCTGCTGTCTTTTTTAATTTTTTCAACAGGGATTTTTCTGGAGTTGAAGAAGTGATATCTTGGTAATCACTCTTTGTCATACCTCTTTGTCCCGGAGATGTCGGATTAATTTTTCTGATTGCCATTATTTTTCTCCTTTTTGGCTTTTGTCTACTTTCGGGACCTATGCCTTACGCCCCGTTTTGGCCTGCTGGCCCGGATTTTTGGCGGCCGAACATTTAATTCTGCTTTCAGCCTGCTTGAACCAAGTTTGTTATCCATTCCTCGGTTCTTTTGCCGGAATCCGTTATGCGCCGATTAATTCTTCAATCGGATCGCCTTCGATAGTTACAATAGCTTTCTTTGAGCTGTCAGTTCTACCGAATTTATATCCCATTCTCTTTTCGTGAGATGGCATATATACAGTGTTTACGCTCTTAACTTTTCTACCAGGAAAAGCTAATTCTACGGCTTTTGCAATGTCAATTTTTGTAGCATCTTTACGAACTTCAAAAGTATATTTGCCTAATGCTGAGCCTGCCACTGTTTTTTCTGTAATTAAAGGTCTTTTAATTACATCATATAACTTTTCTGTGTTTGTTCTGTTTTTACTCATTTTACTTATCCTTTTAATTTTAGATTTAACTATTTGCTTAATCTTTCAGTAATTTCATTAACAGCTGCTTCTGTTATTACAACGTTATCAGCTTCCAACAAATCTTTTACATTCAAATTTGAAGGCAATATTAATTTTACTGAAGGTATATTTCTGGCAGCTAATTCTAAATTTTTATTTTCATCAGCACGGAAATCCGCTACAATAAGAATTTTGCCGTTTAAGTTTAATGATTTCAAAGATGAAGCCATTAATTTTGTTTTAGGTTCAGTAATTGCAGAAAAATCTTTTACAATTACTAACTGTTCTTCTCTTGAAGACAATGCTGATTTTAAAGCTAATTTTCTGGCTTTTTGAGGCATAGAAAATGCAAAACTTCTCGGTTTTGGTCCGAAGATTACACCACCGCCTGCAAACAAAGGTGAACGAAGAGAACCGGCTCTAGCGCGGCCTGTACCTTTTTGTTTCCAAGGCTTTTTACCTCCGCCGGAAACTTCTGCTCTTGTTTTTGTGCAAGCAGAACCCTGACGAGCATTGTTTAATTGTCTTCTTAATGCTAAATGCATTACGTGCAAATTAGGTTCAACACCGAAAACACTTTTTTCCAAAGTAATTTCGCCTAATTTTTCACCATTTGAGCTTAATATTTCTTTTGACATTGTTTTAATTTCCTTTACTATTTTAATATCTTCCGTTTAAGACTGCCTACCGCTTGCTTTATTGCTTTATTTGGCAGAACCAGCCGGTTTTTATGACTTTTCCTTGTCTGAATTACTGTCTTGGTCTTGGATTATTGCCTCACTCAAACCTGACGCTCAATTCGCTTTCGCTGTCTTTCGCTTCGGTTTGCGCACCTTCAAGTTTCGTTCGTTTCACTCACTCACTCTACGCAAAATCCGTTAGTTCCATTTAGTTCTTGAAGGAACTATTGTTACAAGTCTTCCTTCGCAACCCGGAACTGAACCTTTTACTAATACTAATTTTTTATCAGCATCAATTTTAACTAATTTCAACTTAGTAATAGTAACTCTTTCGTTGCCCATGTTACCGGCCATTCTTTTACCTTTAATAACACGGCTAGGAGTTGTACCAGCACCGATTGAACCCGGTTCTCTGTGGTTCTTTGAACCGTGACCCATAGGTCCTCTGCCGAAGTTCCATCTTTTTACCGTACCTTGGAAACCTTTACCTATTGATTTACCGGTTACATCAACTTTTTCCACATTGTCCAAAATTGATAATTCGATTTTATCGCCTACTTTGTAGTCTTGAGGATTATCAACTCTGAATTCCTGAAGATGTCTGTAATTGTTCAGGTTATTTTTCTTAAAATGACCTAACTGAGCTTTAGTCAAATGTTTTTCCTTAGCAGGAATTGTACCAACCTGGATAGCATTGTAACCGTCAGTTTCTACAGTTTTAACCTGAGTAACAACGATATCATCAACTTGGATAACTGTTACAGGAATAGCTAACCCTTGCTCATCGAAAATCTGGGTCATTCCTAACTTTTTACCTATTACACCTAGTGTCATATTTTACCTTTCTAGCTCACCTTACTTGGTGCGGACACTCTCCGCCCCGTTTCGGGTTTGCATTTTCACTTGCGAGCGCTACTTGCTGCCTTGTACTTTACCTTCGGGACTTTCACCCACCGTCTTTGACGGGTAGTAGATCACATTATAATATGCATAATGCTTATTTAATTTTCAATTTTGACCGATTTGGCTGTTGAAATTATAATTTAACTTCAATATCTACACCGGCCGGCAAATCTAATCTACTTAACTCTTCAGTTGTCTGTTGAGTTGGTTCATATATATCGATAATACGTTTATGAGTTCTCATTTCAAAATGTTCACGAGATTTTTTATCTACGTGTGGTGATCTCAAAACGCAATATATACGTCTTTTAGTAGGTAAAGGAATCGGGCCTGCAACTTTAGCGTCAGTTCTTTTTGCTGTTTCAACAATTTTGTCAGAAGATACATCGATCAATTTGTGATCATATGCTTTCAAACAAACTCTGATTCTTTGTCTTTTTGTGCTTGCCATTTTTATTCCTTTTCTTTTGTCATGTTATACACATCAGAGGTCTTAAAAAGCCGCCCCTAAAGGCTTTGCTTGGATTAGCTATCGGGATAATATTTCGGTCATTAACTAAAATACTCCAAGCATATCAATCGTAGTACAAACACAAATGCCTGTCAACTTGGTTTTTTGCTATTTGTTAATGATTTGTTACATAACCCAAGTTATGTAATTCTTTGTTCACTTTTTCTTTTTTGTTGCGAAGAAAAAAGAAAAAGTGAACCGAAAAAGAAAAACACGCAGAAGATTTCTGCGCTGCCTGCGGCATCGCTTCAACCAAATGGACGTACGTTTTGTTCGCTTTGCTCACAAAATCGTTAAGCCTCGCTATTATGCTTTCGCACACACTCGGCAGATTAGTGCGTCAGGCGAACGTGCACGAAGTGCGATAGTGAGCCCTGAAAGAATTTGAGCTGAAAGCTCAAATAACATTTAGATATTGAGCGTCAGCGAAATGCAGGGAACGTTTGCGTGCTTTCTTTTCTTTTGTCTATTTCTTTTCTTTTGCCTCGCAACCAAAAGAAAAGAAATAGACATAAACGGTAACTTTTACATCTAAAAGGTACAGATAACATGAATTATATAGCTAATTCATGTCACTTAGTTATCTAAACACTTCTCTACAATACCCCTTTAAGATACTGGCCCGTTATAGATTTTTTATTTTTCGAAAGTTCTTGAGGTGTTCCGGTTGCAACTATCTGTCCGCCTGCATTTCCGCCTTCAGGCCCAAGATCAATTATATAATCCGCAACTTTTATTAAATCAAGGTTATGTTCAATAATAAGAATAGTATTCCCCTGGTCTGCAAGCTGCTGGATTATTTTTATAAGCTTGTCCAAGTCATACCAGTGAAGTCCGACCGACGGTTCGTCAAGCAGGTACAAAGTTTTACCCGTTGCGCGCTTATTTAATTCGGAAGCAAGTTTAATTCTCTGGGCTTCGCCGCCGGACAAGGTTGTAGCACTTTGGCCAAGCTTAATATAATCCAAACCTACATCATTTAAGGTTTGTAATTTATTTTTTATAGTCGGAATACTGTCAAAAAATTCTAACGCTTCTTTAACACTCATATCAAGAACATCGGCAATAGTTTTACCTTTAAATTTTACTTCAAGTGTTTCACGGTTATAGCGTTTACCTTTGCAAACAGGACATTTGACATAAACATCCGACAAGAAGTTCATCTCAATTTTATTAACACCGTCGCCCTTACAAGCCTCACAGCGTCCGCCTTTCACGTTAAAACTAAACCGTCCCGGCTTATACCCTCTTACTTTTGCCTCATTTGTCTTTGCGTACAAATCTCTTATGTGCGTGAACACATCCGTATAAGTTGCAGGGTTTGAACGGGGAGTTCTGCCGATTGGCGATTGGTCAATATCAATAATTTTGTCTATATTTTCAAAGCCTAAAATCTCATCTACTCCCTGAGGTTTCGGACGATTTCCGCGAAGCTTATGCAGTGCGTATTCATAAATCAATTCCTGCATCAGGGTTGACTTTCCGGAGCCGGATACACCTGTCAGAACAACTATTTTCCCAAGCGGAATATCAACATCTATATTTTTTAAATTATTTAAATGAGCGTTTTTAACTTGAAGATATTTTCCGTTTCCTTCCCTGATTTTATCCGGAACCGGAATACGTCTTGCTCCGCTCAAATATTGCCCCGTAAGAGAAGCTTTACATTTAATAATATCGTCAAGCGAACCTTGTGCGACAATTTTTCCGCCGTTAACACCGGCTTTCGGCCCGATATCGACAATGTAATCAGCATTACGCATTGTGTCTTCATCGTGTTCAACAACTATTAACGTATTGCCAAGATTTCTGAGCATAAGCAGAGTTTTAATTAACCTGTCATTATCACGCTGATGCAAACCAATGGAAGGTTCATCCAAAACATAAAGAACTCCCGACAATCCGCTTCCGATTTGGGTTGCAAGACGTATTCTCTGAGCTTCGCCGCCGGAGAGAGTTCCTGCCATACGCGCAAGGTTCAAATAACTCAATCCGACATCTCTCATAAACCGTAAACGTGCACGAATTTCATCTAGGATTTGTTTTGCAATCTGAAGATGATATTCATCAAGTTCAAGATACAAATCTTCTATAAATTCCAACTCCTCGTCAATCGGCATCAGAGTAAATTCATATATATTTTTCCCTTTAATTTTAACCGCAAGAGGAAAAGGCTTTAATCTTGCTCCGTTACAAGCCGGGCAAGGGGTTGTTGTCATATATTTTTCAATTT
The DNA here is from genome assembly GCA_944324365.1 of Candidatus Gastranaerophilales bacterium. Lineage (GTDB taxonomy): Bacteria > Cyanobacteriota > Vampirovibrionia > Gastranaerophilales > Gastranaerophilaceae > UBA1221. The sequence continues at coordinate 15,161 of CALUWA010000017.1, read as the reverse complement.
CTTCACGCCAGTATTCCGCATTAGAATCATTATATCTCTTTTCCAAAAACGGAATTACGCCGGAAAATCTGTGATATTTTGTTTCATAACGATGAGTACCAAAGCGCTTTACCCTGAATGCCATCAGATCATCTCCTCCATAGAGAATTATATCCTGATGCGCCTTTGGCAAGTCCTCAAACGGTTTATCCATATCAATCCCGTAATGCGAGCAAACAGATTTAAGGGTATCATCGTAATAGTCGGTCGAAGTCTTAGACCACGGATAAATAGCACCTTCTTTTAAAGATTTTTTTCTGTCCGGAACAACTAAGTTTGGATCTATTACAAAATCCGCACCAAGCCCGGAACATCTTTCACAAGCCCCGTACGGAGCATTAAATGAAAATATTCTCGGAGTAAGTTCTTCAAAACTCAGATTACATTTAGGGCAGGAAAGCTTTTCGCTGAAAATAATTTCCGAACCTTCTTTGGAATCTTTTCTTGAAACAACATCTACAATGGCAATTCCATCAGCTTTTTTAAGCGCGATTTGAACCGAATCCGCAATTCTGGATTGAGCGCTTTCTTTTACGACAATTCTGTCTACTACAACATGAATTGTATGCTTCTGGGTTTTGGTAAGTTTTATTTCATCTTCATCAAGATTATATATCTCGCCGTCAACCTTCACCCTTACAAAACCTTCCTGTCGAAGCTCTTCAAAAACAGATTGAAATTCGCCTTTTTTACCTCTTACAACAGGGGCTAAAATTTGGATTTTTTCACCTTCCCCGAGTTTTAAAATACTGTTAACAATTTCATCAATCGTCTGAGGCTTAATTTCATCCCCGCAGTTAGGACAATAAGGAGTTCCCACACGAGCATACAAAAGTCTTAAGTAATCGTAAATTTCTGTCACTGTTCCGACTGTTGAGCGCGGATTGTTGCTTGTCGACTTCTGGTCTATTGAAATCGCAGGAGAAAGCCCGTCTATATATTCCACATCAGGCTTATCCATCTGCCCGAGAAATTGTCTTGCATAAGTGGAAAGACTTTCTATATATCGTCTTTGTCCTTCCGCAAAAATTGTATCAAACGCGAGGGAAGATTTTCCGGATCCCGAAACTCCCGTAAAAACAATCAGCTCGTTTTTCGGAATCTCCAGCGATACGTCCCTTAAATTATGTTCCTTGGCTCCCTTAATCGTAATTTTATCTAGCATGATATTAATATTATTACACTAAAAATTTACTTGACAAGATAACAGCAATTTTAAAAGGTGCCATCACAAACATTATGAAATAATTAAGAGAATAAGTTATTTTGTATTTTTGCGCTAGAATATAGTTATTGTAGTAGAAAACAAAGAGGGAAAAATATGTGGGATTATTCTGAAAAAGTTATGGATCACTACAGGAATCCGCGCAATGTCGGAAAAATTGATGATGCCGATGCTATAGGAACTGCGGGTTCGCTCACCTGCGGTGACCAGTTAAAAATATATTTAAAAATTAAAGACGGAATCGTTACTGATGCGAAGTTCCAAACGTTCGGCTGCGGTTCTGCCGTTGCAAGTTCAAGCATTTTAACTGAAATGATTATAGGTAAATCTATAGATGAAGTCAGGAAAATCACAAACAAAGACATCGCAGACCAGCTCGGCGGACTTCCGCCTGAAAAAATGCACTGTTCCGTTATGGGATACGAAGCTTTGGAAGATGCACTGAAAGGTTACGTAAATAAAGATGAACTTGATGAAGCTATGGATGAGCTTCACGGCAAACCGGAACAACAGGATAAAATCGTTTGCACATGCTTTGGAGTAACAGAAAATCAAATCTGGGAAGCACTGAAAATTAACGGACTTAAAACTGTTGAAGAAGTTACAAATTACACCAAAGCCGGCGGTGCCTGCGGAAAATGCAAAGGGTTAATCCAGGATATTATTGATACTTATTACCACAAAGAAAAGAAAGAGGAAGAAGAAAAATCTACGCTTTCTCCGGCTCAAAAAATATTGAAAATAAACAGCATAATTGAGAAACAAATTTCTCCGGAACTTCAAAAAGACGGCGGAGATATAACGTTAGCCGATATTGACGGGGATAAAGTATATGTAAAACTCAGAGGCAGATGCTCCGGATGTAAAAATTCAAATTTAACAATCAAATCATTTGTTGAAATGACACTCAGGGAAGCAATTGATAAGAATATTGAGGTTATAGAGGTAAATTAAGATGGCAGATAAGTTAATATATTTGGATAACAACGCAACCACACGCGTTGATGATAATGTGTATGAAGCGATGCTTCCATACTTTAAAGAAGAATATGCAAACCCTTCAAGTATGTATGCATTTGCAACAAAGGCATCTAATGCCTTGAAAGATGCAAGGGAACAGGTAAGAGAATTTTTTAACGCAAAAAGCGAAAAAGAAATCATATTTACCTCCTGCGGTTCTGAAAGTGCGAATACCGCTATCCGCGGAGTTTTGAATATGAACCTTAATAAAAAGCACATTATTACATCAAAGGTTGAACATCCTTGCGTTTTAAACTTATACCAAACTCTTGAAAAACAAGGCTATAAAGTTGATTATATAGGTGTAAATTCAGTCGGGGAACTTGACCTTGAACAATTACAGGAAGCTATAAACGATGATACCGCACTGGTTTCAATAATGTATGCAAATAATGAAACGGGTGTAATAAATCCAATTCAAAAAATTTCCGAAATAATTAAAACCAAAAACCCGAATACGAAATTCTTTGTAGACGCGGTTCAGGTTGCGGGCAAAATTCCGATTGATGTTCAGGCTCTCGGAGTTGATTTACTCGGAATTTCAGGTCATAAGTTTCACGCACCGAAAGGCGTCGGAGCTTTATATGTAAATTCAAAAACAATCATTACTCCGTTAATCATAGGCGGACACCAGGAAAGAGGCAAACGCGCAGGCACTGAAAACGTACCTTACATTGTGGGCCTCGGAAAAGCCTGTGATATTGCTCAGGATTTCCTGAAATATGAGGCAACGGAAGTTAAAAGATTACGCGACAAGCTCGAAAACGGTATTCTGAAAAATATTTACAATGCAAGATTGAATACAGGCCTTGCAAACCGTGTTCCAAACACTACAAACATAGGTTTTGAATATATTGAAGGTGAATTAATTCTTCTTCACCTGAGTGATTTAGGAATTTGCGCAAGTTCCGGGTCTGCCTGCACATCAGGCTCGCTTGAACCAAGCCATGTATTAAGAGCAATGAATGTTCCGTTTACCGCAATCCATGGAAGCATTCGTTTTTCACTAAGTAAATATACTACAGATGCTGATATTGATTACGTAAACTCTGTTCTGCCGGGAGTTATAGAAAAAATAAGGAACCTGTCGCCTTATCAGGAAGAGCTCGCAGAACTTAAACGCAGAAAATCTTTATAATAAAAAAGCCTCCAAAATAAATTGGAGGCTTTTTTGTAAAACTTTTGTTACAAAAGTAGTACATAAATTCTCTTTGACATATAATAGCCTCAAATGGAGGAACCCCTTAATGAGAATACAAAGCATCAATAACACAGTTAATTTTGGGTATAATAAGCAATTAAACGATACGGTTAACAAGAAACTAGAAAAAGCAAAAGGGAATAAAGAACTTGCAAAAACATTGCTTGAGATGAACAGGTTTGCGAACGCAACAGAAGATAAATTACGCCAGGCCGAAAAGAACAAAAATCAACAGCTTGTAGATATATATTCTAATATATTTATAAATATTAAACCTACTATAACTGAAGTTCTTGATAAAAGATTTCCTCAATTAAAATACAGGGAAACAGAACTTTCGACATACAGAAAAGAGTTAAGCCCAAAGAATCCAAAAAGCGAAGAATACACCTGGAAAGATGAAATAATTGACGAGCTCATGGATGAAGAAGAATTTAAAGCTGTAATGCAGGAAGAAATGCGTATGCATAATATTGACAATATAGACACTAACTCAAAAATAACCCCTGAAAGCAAAAAAACTTCAAATCAATCCCCGCAGGTACAGAAAAACAAAAACAATAAACAAGTAAAGAAACAAGCGGAACTTTTAGAAAAATTTACACCGACAGAGTATTCGCCGACCGGATTTTCAAGTCTTGGCGGTATGGATGATGTAAAAGAAGCTCTTTTTGATAAAGTAATATACCCTCTTTACTATCCGGAAAACGCAAAACTTGATGAAATAGAATACGGCAAAAAGACTCCGCGCGGTGAATTATTCTACGGGCCTCCGGGATGCGGAAAAACCGCAATAATGCAGGCTTTAGCAATGGAAAGCGGTATTCCTTTATACAATTTAAAAATTTCCAAAGCCGGCTCAAAATATGTAAATGAAAGTGCAAATAATGTTCAGCAGGCCTACGAACAGGCTGTAAAAATTGCGGAAGAAAGCGGCAAGCCTGTATTTCTTGCAATGGATGAAATGGAATCCCTGACTTCTAAAAGAAAAGGCGGAGAAACAGGTTCTGAAGATGACAAAATGGTCAGCACGCTTTTGCAGATAATCGAAGAAGCAAGAGGCAGAAATGTTATCATCTTAGGGGCAACAAACTGTTTTGACCAGCTTGATGATGCAATAAAAAGCCGTTTTGAAGATAAAATTTACATCGGGCTTCCTGATGATGAAACCAGAAAAGCCGTACTTAAAGTTCTTTTAAAGAGAAGAACCAAAGGGGTTGCACTTGCTGATAATGACGAAGAACTTGCAAAAGTTGTAAAACTTACAAACGGCTTTTCAAACAGAGATTTGACGATACTAACCGACAAAGCTTCTCTTATTGCCAGAAAAGATAACAGACGTGATATTATGGCTTCTGATTTTATTCAACCCGTAAATGAAAATCAGAACATGAAAGTTAAAGAACGGGAATATATGGCAAGACAAACCCGTCCGACAGTCGGTTTCAACAAATAAACAAATTTCCCCAAATATAGGTTGAAAAATTTTTTATCATCATTATAAATACTTGTATGGTGATAAAAAGTCGTAAAAACTATTATGAAATTCTCGGGGTCACTCCGGACAGTGAGGCCGGAGAGATAAAATCCGCTTACCGAAGACTCGCGCGGAAATTTCACCCTGATATCAACAAGGCTCCCGACAGCGTCCGGAAATTTAAAGATATCCTGGAGGCTTACGAAGTTCTGGCTGACGAAATTAAGCGCAAGCAATATAATATGGTGAACGGATTTTATAAGACCTCGAAATCATCTTATAAAACAGAATATAAAACAAATCCGCAGCACAAAACAAACGAGAGCTTTACCAAAGAACCATCTGCCGAAGAACAGGAAGCTCCAACTTCTGATAACGAAATATACCGCAAAAAATTTTTTAAAGATTCCATAAATTCAATACTTGATGAAATTACCCGCAGTCATTACTCACAAAAACAACAAAAAAACATAAAAAACGGGGACGACATCAATACGGATATTTCAATTTCGCTGGAAGAAGCCATCAACGGAACAGAACGCATACTTAACATTATGCACAAAGAACTCTGTCCAAACTGCAGGGGCAGAAAATTCATAAACGGCTCTAAATGTTCAGTATGTGAAGGAAGCGGAGAGTTCACCTCACATAAAAAAATTACCGTAAAAATCCCCAAAGGCATAAAAAACAATGCAAAATTGCGTATTCTCAACGAAGGAAACCCGGGCTTCAATGGCGGCAAAAGCGGAACTCTTTACATAACCGTAAAAATTGAAAAACATTCCAATTTTGAAATCGACGGCGCAAATATTCTATATAAAATTCCTATTACTCCGTTTGAAGCAGTACTTGGCGGAAAAATAGAAATCCCTGCACTGAGCGGCAAAATAAATCTTATACTGCCCGCAATGACTCATTCCGGACAAAAATTCAGACTTTCTAACCAGGGTTTAAAGACAAACGGAAAATTTGGTGATATGATAGTTACGGTAGAAATTCAGCTTCCAAACAAATTATCAAACGAAGAAATTAAAATGTACGAAAAGCTGAAAAAAATGTCACAGACAAATATCCGGGGAAATATCACAAATGACTAAAACCCATATAAGAGAAATATTTTTATCAATACAGGGCGAAGGCCCCTATATCGGAGAAGAACAGCTGTTTATAAGATTTTGCAAGTGCAACTTGCATTGTGCATATTGCGACACCGATTTTGAACTCTCGAAATCAAAAGAGTACACCGTGCAGGAACTTTTAACTGAAATCAACAAATATGACAGGCCGTTAACACTCTCGCTTACTGGCGGGGAACCTTTATTATCAGCAGAATTTTTAAAAGAATTTTTACCGCAGGCAAAGCAATACGGACATAAAATTTATCTTGAAACAAATGCAACTTTGACTGAAAAATTAGAAGAAGTTATCCAATTTGTTGATATAATATCCGCTGATATAAAGCTAAAAAGTGCAACCGGGGAAGAAATATCATCTGATGTTTTTGACAATTTTTTTGAAATAGCATCTTCAAAAGAACTGTTTGCAAAAGTGGTATTCAATAAAAATATAACAGATGAAGAAATCCAATCTTCAATAGCACTTGCAAAGAAATATAATTTTGAACTCATCCTGCAGCCCGAAATGAGCGGGAATAACTTCACCTTAACAACCGCGCAAATTGAAGAAATATTCAAAAAATTTATTACACTATACCCGCAAACCAGGCTCATTCCACAAATGCACAAATTTCTAAACGTAAGATAAATGTAACAGTCATTTACAAACAATAAAATTTATAATATATTATATATATTATTGTGTGAGGTTTTTATGGCTGTAAGAAATATATTAACATATGGGACAAAATCATTAAGAGAACCTTCAAAGGAAGTCCACAAAGTTTCTAAAAAAATTACGGAACTCGTTAACGATCTTTTAGAAACAATGTATGCAAAAAACGGGGTTGGCTTAGCCGCTCCGCAGATAGGTGTTAACTACAGGGTCTTTGTAATTGATGTTTCTTCAAATGACGAGCCGCTGAATCCTATGGTATTTATTAACCCTAAAATCATAAAAAAATCAGGCGCTGTTATAAGCAATGAAGGATGTTTAAGTTTTCCGGAAGCTTATACTGATGTAAAAAGATATAAAAATGTAACGGTTAAAGCATTAGATGCCCACGGTCGTCCGTTTGTAATTGAAGGAAAAGACGGAAGCCTTCTTGCTCGCGCAATTCAACATGAATTTGATCATTTGAACGGCATTTTGTTTATAGATCACTGCGTAAACAGATTTGAAGCAGATAATGTTTTAAGCAAATTTAATCTTCCTCCGGTCGAGGTTGACAGACTAATAGATGAACCTGAACTGGAGGCTGAACTCGGGAATGATTAAAATTGTATTCTTCGGAACACCTAAGATAGCGCTGAAATCCCTTGAATATCTGTATAATTCGGATACCATTGACGTTGCAGCAGTAGTAACACAGCCGGACAAGCCGGCCGGAAGAGGACACAAGCTTACAATGTCCCCGATAAAAGAGTTTGCGCTTGCGCATAACCTGCCGGTTTTTCAGCCAAAATCCATAAGAAAAGAACCGGACATTCAGGAAGAACTAAAAAAATTGGCTCCGGATTTTTTTGTAACCTTTGCTTTCGGGCAAATATTGTCGCAGGAAGTTTTGGATATTCCAAAATATGAAACAATTAATCTCCATGCTTCGCTTTTGCCAAAATACAGGGGGGCAAACCCAATTCAGCGCGCAATTATAAACGGGGAAAAAGAAACCGGAATCTGTACAATGATTACGGAGCTTGGGCTTGATTGCGGAGCTGTATGCAAAAAGATTATAATTCCGATTTCTGATGATATGAATTGTGAAGAACTCTTCAATGAAATCAGCGACCTTTCGCCAAAACTTATTGAAGAAACTCTTTTGGGACTTGTTAACCACACAATCACACCATCTCCGCAGTGCGAAGAAGGGGTTTGTATGGCAAACAAGCTGACAAAGGAAGAAACAATTATAGACTGGACAAAACCTGCAAGAGAAATTCATAACCTTGTAAGAGGCATCTATAAATTTCCGTCGGCTTCTTTTAAACATAATGATAAAATTATAAAAGTCCTAAAAACAAAAGTCTGTGAGGGCTCAGGCAAAGCAGGTGAATTTGTTCAGGTATGCAAAGACGGAATAAAAGTTGCTTGCGGCGAGAACTGCCTTCTTCTCGAACGTGTAAAACCGGAAGGCAAAAGTGAAATGAATGCAAGAGATTGGTATAACGGGTTAAAGAAATGATTACAAAAGGTATTAGAGGCGCAATTACAGTAGAACAGAATACTGAAGAAGCAATAAAAACTGCAACTTTGGAATTATTGAATGAAATGATAACTCAAAACAGTATCAGTAAAAGAAGTATATCACATGTGTTCTTTACATTAACGGAGGATTTAAATGCAGCATTTCCTGCAAAATTCGCACGTGAAGAATTAAAATGGACTGATGCTGCTATGATTTGTTTTCATGAACTTAATGTTCCGGGATCATTACAAATGTGCCTGAGAGTTTTAATAGTTGTTAACTGCATTGAAGGTTTTGTACCGAAATTTGTATATATGAAAGGTGCAAAAGACTTACGCAATTAATAGGTTACAAATATTTTACACAAAAAAAAACTCTATCTTTTGATAGAGTTTGGAATCTTTTACAATTCCTCGTGTGTGTAGAAGGTTAGTGTGTAGTAGGTAGTGTAAATAGTTTGTGTATTTTATGATTCTCGTGTTTATTTAATTCGTTGTTACTTACATATTAATAAAGTATTTTTAAAGTATATAATTGCTATATCTTATATATTTTGTTACATAACTTTACAAATAAAATCATCTTTAAAACAGACTAAATATAATAAATAAGCGAATCCGGGATAAAATTTTTAACTGGAAACATGAGTTTTACAGAATATAATTCTAAATTTAAATAAACAACTCATAATACATCAAACCTTTATCAAATCTTTACATCCGGAGCTATTGACCTTTTAAAAAAAAAGTATTCTAATAGAAAAATAGATTATAGAAACAGTGTAACAATTAATGAAAGAGGGATTTATGAAAGAATTTACACACACAAGACTGGACAACAAACAATTCAGCGATGATGAAATCAAAAGATTAATCAAAGAGTACAATATCAAATTCATCAAACTTCAGTTTGTTGATATAAACGGACAGGTAAAAAATATGACAATCCCTTCCGAACATATTGATAAAGCACTGGAAAATGAAATTATGCTTGACGGTTCATCTATCAAAGGGTTCAGAAGTATTGAAACCTCTGATATGTTTTTCCATCCTGATAAAAATACATTCCAAATTCTTCCGTGGAGAGAGCAGGGCGGAATACATTCCGCAAGGTTGATATGCGATATATACAATGCGGACGGAACTCCGTTTGAAGGCTGCCCTAGATGCAACTTAAAAAGAGTAATGAAAGAAGCTGATAAAATGGGGTTCTCAATGAATATGGGGCCCGAAGCAGAATTTTTCTTGTTTGCAAAAGATAAAGACGGAAAAGTCACAACAACAACACAAGACAGAGCCGGATATTACGACGTAGGCCCGGAAGATTTGGGAGAAGATGTAAGATCCGATATCGTTTTAACTCTGCAGGAAATGGGATTTGATATTGAAGCTTCTCATCACGAAGTTGCAGACGGACAGCACGAAGTTGATTTCAGATACGCAGATATTTTAACAACAGCAGATAACGTTGCAACATTTAAAATTGCAGTAAAAGCAATTGCGGCAAAGCACAATCTTCACGCGACATTTATGCCAAAACCTATATACGGCATAAACGGCTCCGGAATGCATTGCAATGTTTCACTGTTTAAAGACGGTAAAAACGCGTTTTATGATCCGAATGCCGAATATGAACTTTCAGACACCGCAAAATACGCTATCGGCGGTATGTTAAAACACGTAAAAAGCATTACTGCAATTCTAAACCCGACAGTAAACAGCTACAAACGTCTTGTTCCGGGTTACGAAGCACCTGTTTACCTTGCCTGGTCGTTAGCAAACAGAAGTGCGTTATTGAGAGTTCCTGCAAAACGCGGCAATTCAACCCGTGTTGAGTTGCGCTCTCCGGATCCTGCATGCAACCCGTATTTAGCTTTTGCGGCAATTTTAGAGGCTTGTCTTGACGGGGTAAGAAATAAAATTGATCCGCCGGCACCTGTAGAAAGCAACATCTACAAATTAACAACAAAAGAACGTAAGAAACAGAGAATAGATTCTCTTCCGGGTTCTCTTGCAGAAGCTTTGGAATACCTCGATAAATCTCTCGTGGGCAGAGCTGCATTAGGCGATCATGCATTTAACGAATTTATGTCTGCAAAACGTAAAGAATGGGATTCGTTCAGAACCTACGTTTCTCAATGGGAAATCGACAGATACCTTGAAAGATACTAATAAAAAACACAAAAAAATCCCTCTCCTTTAAAGAAGAGAGGGATTTTTATATTGAATATAAATAGTCAACAAACTCTTTAATTGAATAATTATTCTGTATAACCAAAAATTCTTTATTTACAATACTTTTAACATAATCAAGATTTTTGCCGTCAAGAAAATCTTCACTGTACGGTCTTAGCATTACGGAAGGAATTACAACCAAATCCCCTTCCTGATTTTGAAGAGTTCTTATCAAATCATCAGTCGTAATAAGTCCCGCAACAGTAATATCTTTTCCCCAATATTCAGATTTAACTGGCAAAACCGTCGTAATAAGATTTTTTATTTTGTTAAGTTTTGAAGAAATTGTATTCAAAGCATCTTTCGCAGCATAAGAAGTTGCAAACAGCACTTTTAGAGGTTTATTAATTTTATCAGGCAGCTTCCGGCACTTAAAATCATCCAAAAGCATTCTTATCGCGCCAACACCGTCTTCAAGCTGAACAAAATTCCCGTAATACTTTGCAGGCGGAATTTCCTTTTCCGCAAGCAGGAAAAACTCGTCCGAGCAGCATACTCTTTTGTATTTAGAGGCAATTTCAATGGTTTCCAACGCACATTGCTTGTCAACCTGCTTAAGATTTTCATGCCTGAACTGCGTAATCCCGACAGGTACTATTGCAACGGATAAAACTGTATTTTTAAGCTCAGCCAAATCAGAAAGAGTTCTCTCTAATTCTCTGCCGTCATTTAAGCCAGGGCATAATACAATTTGGGCATGAATCGGAATATCATTTTTTCTGAACCATTTTAAATTATCCAAAGCTTTTCCCGCATTCGGATTTCTTAACATCTTAATACGCAATTCAGGATTAGTAGTATGAACAGAAACATAAAAAGGCCCCAAATGCATCCGTTTAATTCTGTCTTTATCCTTCTCTGTTAAATTAGTAAGCGTTATATATGTTCCCTGAAGATAAGAAAGACGATAATCGTCATCTTTGACATATAAACTTTCCCTCAAACCTTTTGGCTGCTGATCGACAAAGCAAAATATACAATGATTTAAGCAAGGTTTAATCTTATCAAAAACAGCACTCTCAAAAACAATGCCTAAATCTTCATCATAATCTTTTTCTATTTCAATAACTTCCGTTTCGCCGTTTTTCTTTTTTACTTCAACAGTAATAAAATCCGACTTACAAAGATAATTGTAATCAATCATATCAAGCATTGGAGTATCATCAATTGAAACGATTTCATCACCGGCTTCAATCTCAAGCTCTTCTGCAATAGAACTTTCCAAAACTTTATTAACTATTGCGCTCATTATCTTTTTCAAATCCTTCTATAATAGTAATTAAATTTGAATATTCTACCAGCGAATTATCCAGCAGTATCCTCTGGTAAAAATCCTTATCAGTATATTCATCATCCAATATATGCTGCGCTTTATTTTTTATATCCAATGCCAAAGTCTTTAGCTGCAAAAAAAGTTCGCTCCGTTCTTCCTTATCAAGCACACCGGCACAAGAAAGCTTTAATTTTGCATTGGTAATAAACTGGACAGGATTTTCAGTCAACGGCTCAAGTATTAATCGTTTTAATTCTTTCTGCCCCTCTTTTGTAAGTGAATAATACACCGATAGCTTGCCGCCATTAGACATTACTTTTTTGGAAGTCAGACAATTAGCTTCTTCCAATCTTCTGAGCGCAGGTTTCAAAGCCCCGAAACTCGGAGAAGTATACGGGGAAAATTTACTTTCGATTTCTTTCGAAATTCCGTACATTGTAAATTCCCGACGCAACAGCACATATAATATCAAAATCTCTATCATACAGAAATTATATCATAATGCCTGATGCCTGTAAATGTTTAGAACGCATTTATTATAGACGAAAGCCCCTGGGTATACATTTGAATAAATGCTATTAGAAAATACCCTACGCAGATACCTATTATAATTATTAAAGCAGGTTCAAACGCGCTGGCCAAAGCTTTAATAGCCATATCCAGCTTCTTTTCTATCGCAATTGAAGCATCTCTGAACATCTGCCCTAATTTTCCAGTTTTCTCTCCGGTTGCAATTAAAGGCATCAAAATCCCCGGGATTAGCTGACTTTTATAATATGCATCTGTTAAAGACTGCCCTTCCGATACAAATTTCACAACATCTTCCGCATGTTTGCGCATAACATCATTACTTATTGTTTTTTCAGCCATATTCATTGCTTCTACAATAGGAATACCGGACTCATAAGCAATATGAAGAACGGACATATAATGTGCCAGCGAAAAATATTGGACACATGCGGCAATTAAAGGAATTTTCATTAAAAATTTACTTATAGCCGTTTTTAATTTATCTAAACCAAACAAAATATTTATTCCATATACACATCCCACGCCGGCAATCAACATAAACCACCAATATTTATAAATAAAACTGACACTGTCAGTTAACACCGACACCATCGGGGGCACCTGTTCTACAGAAAGACTGTTTATTAGCATAGGAAAAACAAAGCCGCCCATTCCAAAGAACAAAACAATCAACATAAGAATAAGAATTGCCGGATAAATAGACATTTGTATAAGTTTGCCCTTCAATGCACTTTGTTTTTTTAACAGCGACAAAATATAATTTAGAACCTCTGGCAAGGAACCGGCGGTTTCTCCGGAATAACATAATGCAATATATATTTCCCCAAACACATCCGGGTACATTCTTAATGCTTCCGAAAATGTCGCCCCGCTTTTGATTGCAAGACTAAGCTCATTTGCTATTCGTTCAATCTTAGGTTTTGGCGAATATTTTGCTACAGATTCCAAAGACTCCAAAATAGAAATTCCGGAACTCAAAAGCACCTGAAGTTCCGATGTAAAAGATATTTTATCAGATAAACTAAGCTTTTTCCCGGCAAATTTCTTCAAATTAGGTACGGATTTTTTATTTTCCGGAATTTCTTCATAAATATTTGTTGGCAAGAAGCCCAGCCGCCTAACCGCATCTCTGGCTTCTTTTTGACTATTCGCCTCAATATAACCCGTAACCAGCTCTTTTTGATCTTTTAATGCTTTATAGAAATATTTTGCCATAACAATCTGATTATATACTATTTTGTAAATAAATACAAATTACAAAGACAAACAACTTGACAAAAAGAATAAAAAATTGTACTATAAATATGTTAGGTAACCCTAACAAATATAGAAGGAAATACTATGCAGATTGTAAGTATAGGAAATTCATATATACCGGCAAACAAGCCGCTTTTTGCAGGCAAAGAAAAAATTGTCCCAACAACACAAAGCTGGAACGAACTCAGAGTATTTTTTCACCATATATATGAATATAAGAAAGGGCTCAGAAATTTAATATTAACAACAGAAAAGAAAACAAATCAGGAAATAATTGAAAACAGGTTAAAAAAAGAAAATATTTCATATCTGATACAAGAAGTTGACAATAAAAAAATAAATGTTTTCTTTGGAAATAAAGATTCAGTAGCAGTAATCAAATCCTTTAATCAGCCAAAATTAAATCAATACACTCCGGAGCAGGATTTCATACTTGGAACCCTGCTTGGTTACGACAAAATACAACAATGCCAAAGATACCTGAAATTTATTAATACGAACAATTGGTAAATGTCATTAACTTATTCATAACTAGCTAAAGTTATATACAGAGCAGTACTAAACTGCTCTTTTTATTTTAAACAAGCAAAAAAAAGCCCCCGAGTAACCTCGGGGGCGGAATCCTGCACCAAAAACCAGAAAAGAACTATACAATATAGTTATCAATTGCTTGTTTTCGATTTTTGCCATCATTTCTGTATGAAATATGAATCCAACATGCAGAACCACTGCGTTCATACAAAAGCTGATCAAAAATCAAATTATTTTTTATCCACTTAAAAACTTCTGTTAAACTTTTTGCAGGACAAACAAAATCGGCAGCCTGTCCATTCAAGTGCTGTGAATTGCAAGCCCCGCCGACAGCCTCATTCAATGCCTTACATCTGTATCCGCTTGTTATCACTACCGGACACTTTAAATAATTTCTCAACGGCTGCAAAATATGTTCACACAAAGCTTTTAAATTTCCGACGACCTCAACTGACGGCCGATTGTCAATGTTATGCTTTTTTGCAGTATCCGATATTATAAATTCATTTATTGAAAAATTTTCTGTTAATTTCATTGCGATCCTACCTTTGCCTTTAATTGAGCTAATTCCACCTTTATTTCTACATTTTCGCTTTGGGTATTTTCAATAATTTTAGTCAGGTTTGTTACAGCCTGATTTGTCATCTGAAAGGAATGGCAGGCCATACCCAAACTTACCAAACCGGTAACAATTAAGCAGCCAAAAATACTTAAAAATGTGTTATAAAATTTTCTTGTATTTTGCTGGTTTTCATAAAGGCTGTTAACCTTATCAACAAACGAAATATGCCCATCCAACTGGGTTACTCCGCCAAAGAAAAAACAATGCATATCCCGGCAGCTTTTGGTTAAGTCATCAAATTCTTTTTTAAAGTCTTCCAATTCCCGCTTCAATAACATATGGTGTTCAAAACATTTGTCAGGTTGTTCGGGCATTTTCACCTCCACTTTTTTGTCTTTATATTTTTCACAGCCTGCCAGATATCAACTGCCAGATACATAATCTGTGCTTTTAAGGGGCTTACACCTTCGTTTAGTAAGGCTGTCTTGAATATTCGGCTTGCAAATCTCC
>CALUWA010000016.1 GCA_944324365.1 Candidatus Gastranaerophilales bacterium | reverse complement strand
TGCACGTTTCGAGCAAAGCTCTCAACTGCAAAAGAAGGCAAGAAAAGAAAACACGCAAACGTTCCCTGCATTTCGCTAACGCTCAATGCCCAAATGTTATTTGAGCTTTCAGCTCAAATTCTTTCAAGGCTCACTATCGCACTTCGTGCACGTTCGCCTGACGCAATTCCACCAGGCGTCATTGCGAGCGTAAGCGAAGCAATCCAGGAAATTTTCTATGGGTTTATGGATTGCTTCGTCGCGTTGCTCCTCGCAATGACGTGAAATGCGCTGCGTTGTCCTTAGCAGCGCTTAAAGATTTCGTTTGCGAAGCAAACGGAACGTACGTCCATTTTGTCAGTGCGATGCCGCAGGCAGCGCAGGAAGCTTTTGCGTGTTTTTCTCTTTTGGTTCATTTTCTCTTTTTGCTTCGCAACCAAAAAGAGAAAATGAACAAATATTTTACATAACTTATGTATGGGGTCGATAGATGCACATAACATGGGTTATGTTAAGTTTCCTCTTTTCAACCTCAAAAAATTATGCTATAATTGTTTCGGATATAGGATATTAAAAGAGATAGGAGCCCCTGGTGCCGAATAGTGTAAATCAATTTATAAGACCGGTTACTTGCAGTGTTAATGATAACGGAAATCTTGAAATCGGCGGCTGTGACGTTGTGGAATTAGCTCAAACTTACGGAACCCCGTTGTATGTTATTGATGAACAGACTTTACGTGATATTTGCAGGGATTATAAAAGGGCTTTTGTCGCTTATCCTAAAGTTAATATGATGTATGCTTCAAAAGCATTGTGTACAATGGCAACAAGTGCAATTATTGCAAGTGAAGGCTTCGGGTTTGATGTAGTTTCTGCCGGTGAAATGTATACGGTTTATAAAACCGGAGTTGATATGTCTAAAGTTCTTTTTAACGGTAATAACAAATCCGTTGATGAGCTGCTTTTGGCGTTAGAGCTTGGTGTTGGCAGGATTTCTGTGGATAATTTTTTTGAGTTGTCTTTGTTGGATGAGCTTGCAAAAAGCAAGAACAAAACAGTTGATATTCTCTTAAGGATTACTCCGGGAATTGAGTGTCATACTCATGAATACATTCAGACCGGACATTTGGATTCAAAATTCGGGTTTGATTTAACACAAGTAGATGAAGCTGTTGAGTTTATTCTTTCCAGTAATCTTAAGCTGCATGGACTTCATGCGCATATCGGTTCACAGATTTTTGAAACAAAAGTTTATGTTGATGAAATTGAAATCCTGATTAAGGAACTCGCCAGGTTGCAGGATAAATATTCGATTAAGCTGGACGAAATTAATATTGGCGGCGGATTAGGAGTTAAGTATACGGAATCGGATGTTCCGCCATCTGTATATACTATTGCTGATTTAATTTTAAATGCACTGCATAAAGCGGTGGGAAAATACGGAATAGAAGAGCCTTCTGTCTTTTTGGAGCCGGGGCGAAGTATTATATCTACGGCCGGAGTTACTTTGTATACCATAGGAAGTTCCAAACAGGTTCCGAACGGGAAAAAATATGTTGCCGTTGACGGCGGAATGGCTGACAATGCCCGTCCAAGTATGTATAAGGCTGAGTATACGGCAGTTGTTGCTAATAAACCTGAAGAGAAATCTTTACAAACTGTTACAATTGCGGGCAGATTTTGTGAGAGCGGTGATATTTTAATCCATAATATTAATTTTCCTGAATTGGAGGAAGGTGATATTTTGTGCGTATTTAACACCGGAGCATACAATTATTCTATGGCTTCTAACTATAACAGAGTGGAAAAGCCGGCAATGGTACTTGTAAATAATTCTCAATCTGATATTATAGTAAGTAGGGAATCTTTGGATGATTTAATTGCACATGATATAACTCCGGATAGGCTTAGAGCAGATGTTTAACGATATTTTGTCATATTTACAATTTCAATTAGGAACTATGGATTGGTCATTAAGCTGGGTCAATATAATTGAGATTGCAATAATTGTGGCAATTTTGTACGCATTTTATAAGAAATTTATTAAAGATTCTCAGTCTGAAAAGTTTGTAAAAGGAATATTTTTTCTTATTTTCTTATGGGTTTTTTCTGAAATTCTTGTCAGACTTGATTTGAAGATTTTGGGAATGTTTCTAAAGTCAATTGTTACCTTGATTTCATTGAGTTTGATTGTAATATTCCAGCCGGAATTGCGCAGATTTTTGGGCTTTTTGGGGCAGGCTGATATATTTACAAGACTTTTCGGCAATAATAACAAGCAAAATAGTGATGATAAAATTGATGTAATAAAAGAACTTATTGAAGCGGTTAAATTTTTGTCAAAATCTCACACCGGAGCATTGATGGTATTCCAGAAGGATTTGAGTAATACTTATTCAGATGTCGGGACAAAGTTAAATGCTGATTTGTCAACAGAGCTGCTTTTAACTATTTTTCATGTAAATACTCCGCTTCACGATGGAGCTGTTGTTATAAACGGGCCAAAAATAATTTCTGCCGGGGTTTTGTTGCCGCTTACAGAGGATCCGAAGCTCAGCTGGAAATATGGAACCCGCCACAGGGCTGCTATCGGTATGTCAGAAACTTGTGATTCAGCTTGTCTTGTTGTATCCGAAGAAACCGGAGATGTTTCCATTGCATTAGATGGAACATTAAAAAGATATGATGATTTAACTACTTTAAAAGCGGATTTGGAAAGGATTTTGGGTTATAAAACGCAGGAAAATAATGTAGAAAAGAAAACTATTTTTCATTTGAACAATTTCATTGCAAAACATAAGAATGAACAAGAAGACAAAAGGTAATATAATTGATTATGGCAGAAGCAGCAAAACAGAAATTAACTTGGGGACAACTGATACAGAAAACATTTTTCTTAACGTTAGGGGCATTTATTGCAGGGTTTGCCTTAGATTGTTTTTTGGTGCCAAATAAAATTATTGATGGTGGAGTTGTCGGTATTTCAATGATGATAAATTATATTACTCACTTTAACTTGGGTATTTTGCTTGTATTGATAAATTTGCCGTTTATTTGTCTTGCTTTTACAAAGTTAGGCAAATTGTTTGTACTGCAGACCTTCTATGCTGTTTTAATGCTTGGTATTGCGACTAATATATTCCATCATTTTAATTTTGTTGTGACGAATGATATGCTTCTTGCTACTGTATTTGGCGGTATTATTCTTGGTGTCGGGGTTGGTACCGTATTAAAAAATGAAGGTTCGCTTGACGGTACAGAGATAATGGCGCTTGTTCTGTCTAAAAAATTCGGGTTTACGGTTGGCGAAATCGTAATGGGATTAAATATTTTCATATATTTTGTTGCCGGTATTGTTCTTACCTGGGAAAGTGCAATGTATTCAATCCTTACCTATTTTATTGCGTATCGAATGATTGATATCGTTTTGGAAGGTTTGAACGGTTCAAAATCTATAAGAATTATAAGTGAAAAATGGGAAGAAATCGGTACTGCTCTGATTGAAGATTTGGATATTAGTGTTACTTATCTTCGCGGTATCGGCGGATATTCAAGGCAGGAAAAAACTCTTATCTACTGTGTTGCGTCCCGTCTTGAAATGAGTAAAATGAAAGAAGTTATCAGACAAATTGATCCGCAGGCATTCTTTTCTGTTGCGGATGTTCATGAGGTCTATGGTTCCAGAATGAGTAAAAAAATTGATAAAATATAGACAAGTAAGCTAAATTATACTATACTAAAGGCATAGAAGAAGAGAAAATTAAGGATAGGAAAATGGCAAAAAATATTGATACAGTACCTATAGAAGTCTGCATATTGACGGTTGATCATGATATTAAGGGCATTGTGCATGTGTCTAAATATACTAATACTAATCGTGAACTGACAGATCTTTTGAATGATAAGGAAAGACGTTTTCTGGCTGTTACAAATGCTGAAATTTATCCGAGAAATAATAATCAGTCACCGCGAAAATATAATTTCCTGGAAATTCACATGGATTATGTGCTTATGGTTCACCCTGCAGCTCAAACTGTATTTAAGGATTCAGGTAAATCGCAGGAAGATATTACCCGTTTCAGAGAGTTGAGAATGAAACTAAACCAGACTCGTCCGTTTTAGTTTATTTTTAACTTGACTGGTGTTTATTATAGAGAAAGAGGTGTTTGATGAGTGAGTGGAAGTCGATTAGTGGGCTTGATAAAAATAATCCTGAAGATATGGCCATAATTCGGGAGTTAAAGCGCTTTAACTGGGGGGCTTTTTGTCTGAATTGGATTTGGGGTGCATGTAATGGGGTATTTGACAAATTTATCGTATGTTTTGTTTTATGGCTGCTTTTAATGATATTAATTGTTTTTTATATCAATATGTATTTGGTAAAGTTGGCTTTTGCGGGTTTTGTGGCTGCTGCAATTTACTGTGGTATGAACGGAAATTTGTGGGCATATGAGGCGAAAAAAGTTACAGATTTTCAAAAGTTTATTAAAGTGCAGAAAAATTGGGCAAAAGCTGCGGCTATAGTATTGATAATTATAGTATTATTTGTAATTGCGAGCATTGTGTATGTCAGTTATATGGTATCATCTGTGTTTTCACCATCTGGCAGGGGTGAGTTAATGTTAAAACCATTAATTAAAACTCTTGTTAAACAGGAAAAGTATAGTACACTTAAAACCGGCAGTGATGTTGCGGCCTTTTTGTTGTCTGCGCAGAATGAAGATTCTAAAAACTTTGTGCCATATGGGGCGACTGGCATAAAATATGAAAAAAATTCGGCAAAAGGGAGAAATATGGCTATTGTATTTACTTTTTATAAAGAAGAAAAATGTAGTATAGAAGAGAAAAATTGTTATGTTTATTATTATGAATCACTTAATGGCCAAGAGCTTCAACCAAAATCAAAGGCTTATTACGGTGATGATGGAAAGATAAAAATTGTAGGTATAGAAGCAAAAAAATAGTGTGTGATTTGTCTAAACGGACTAGTTAAAAATATTGTAGATATACTAAGGAGAATTTAAAAATATATGGACTTTCAAAAAAAATCAACAAAGGTTTTAGTTTCAGTGATTGCTATTATTGCGATTTTAGCTGTTGGTTTAGGTATTAAATATTACAAGTCGCTTAACGATATGTCTGTGGGCAAATTTATATTGGGGATTGTAACCAGGATTATGTTTGAAAATGAAAATTATGATTCCTTAAAGACCGGCAGCGACCTTGCTGCGTATGTTTTAGAGCATCAGCAAGAGGGTTCTCCGGCTTTAGCTGGCGAACCATACTTATTCAAGCTTGATACTCCTTCTTCTATAAGGTATGATAGGCCATCACCGAAAGGTAACTTTGTTATTGTGATTTCTTTTTATAAAGAAGATCAATGCAGTATAGATAAAAAGAATTGTTATATCTATTATTATCAAACGCTTGGGGATGAAAAACCGGAACCGTTGGCAAAAGCTTATTTCGGCGACGATAAGAAAGTGGAATATGTTGATATTAAAGATAAAAATTAATATGCTAAAATAGAAGCAGTTGATTAATTTCAACTGCTTTACTTCTCATTATATATTGGCTGATAAGGGGGATTTTGTGAATATTTTAATAGTTTGTTTAATAACATTGTTTGGGCTTTATTTAAGATTAATAGGAATTGATAAGCCGCAGGGACTCTGGAATGACGAATATATCTCGTGGTTTGTGGCTTCTCATTCTTTTAATGGTGGATTTTTAAGAGAAATATTAGCTCAGTGCCATATGCCGCTTTATTATTTGTACCTGAAATGCTGTATGTTTTTCGGGGGCAGCAGTGATTTGTTTTTAAGAGTTACATCGGTAGTGCCTGGAGTGCTCGCTATAATTGTTATGTACTTTGTGGGACTTCAAAATAATAAAAAAACGGGAGTAATATGTGCTTTATTTACCGCTGTCAGCTCGTTTTTGATATATTATTCCCAAGAAGTAAGATTGTATTCACTTTTGTTTTTGCTTTCTGCGTTTGCTCTTTTGTATTTCCTGAGGTTTATGAAAAATAAAACCTGGACTAATTTGGGCGGGTTAGTTTTATTTAACTTTTTGATTATATTTACGCATACTATCGGATTTGTTTTTGTATTTTGTCAGCTTGTTGGTTTATCGGTTCTTTTGTTTAAAGAGTATAAAAAACAGCTTTTAAGTATTTGGTTTGGGGTTATCCTGTTGGGTTCGATTTGTATTCCGCAGGTTGTAAAAATTCTCACAACACCTTCGTTTTCTCAGTGGTGGGGACATTTTACTTTGTCTAAAATCGGATTTTTATTTACGGATTATTTTTCACCGGTATTAACCAATCTTGTTAATGCCCCGGATAAGTTGCTGTATATAAAAAGTGTCAGTTTTGTTTTCTTTACGTTTGTGCCGGCAATCCTTGCAATTCTGTTTATCTGCAGAGCTGTTTATAAAAATAAGGAAAATGCTGTTCTGTTGGGTATTTTTGCTGGTGTAATTCTTGTTTTAACCGGTGCTGCGGTTTTAGGAAAGTTGGTTTTTATAACTAAATACTCTATAGAGATTTATCCGATACTTTTATATTTGGCGGCCTTTGGGGTTTGCGCATTTGAACATAAAAAGATTGCATATACGCTCGCTTCGATTTTGCTAATGATTAATCTCTTGTATTTGTTCATTAGTCCGGCTTCCGCGCCTAAAATTCCAAGATTGCAAGGGCATAAAATTGTTGCAGATTTGTTGAATCGTGCAAACCCTAAGGATGGTGACTTTATTCTTTTGGAATATTATCCGCAAAACAGGTTTGAGAAATATTTTGATTTCTCAAAATATACTGTCCATGCGATAGATAAAGGCTCTTTTCCTATTTTTATGGCGCCTGATGTTGATTATGCAGAGGTGCTTGCTGACGGAAAAGCTAAATATAGAGATGTCTTTGCGGAAAAGGTTCCTGCGCATATTGATGCAGTGTTGATTGAACTTATTTTGAAGCAGATAAAACCTGGGCAAAATGTTTTTGTTGTTATGTTTGACAGCGTTGCTATTTATTCACCTGTAGATGTTCAACAAATAGCCAGTGATGATTATCTTTATAACAAGACGCCTATTATGTATATGATATTTTCTTATATAAAAAATAAAGTGTTCATAGATTTGTCGAAAAGCCTTGCTGTGACACGGTATGAGAAGATGGGTGACTGGTCAATTGTTCGCTTTACAAAACTTAATAAATGATATAAAAATACGCAATTTTTATTTTGTTTAAACGTATATATAGATGGAAGGTGTGTAGTTAAAGTATGATGAAGGTAGATGACAAAGCTTTTAATAATAACTACAGGTTGGAGCCCGCAAATATACGGAAAATAAAGACTGCTCCAAGCTTTAAGGGAAGAGTTTTACCTACAAGTACTTTGGATATAGCAGTAGAAAATCTTGTTCCGAAACATCTTAGGATATTAAAAAAACTTGCAGCAAACAGCGGAGAAATTCAGAATATTATTATAAATTCAATAGGAACAGGGCTTGTTGCACCGATATTTATAAAGTATAACTGTTTTTCTGATACTGATGAAGATACAAGGACTTATTCAGCATGGCGCCAGCCGATTTCTGCAGTGCTGGCTGTGCTTACACAGTGCGGTTTAACGGCACCGTTTTATAAGATTTTTGATAATTGGGCGAATAAAGGTGTATTTGGAGAAAAATTAAATAAAACTTTGTTTATGGATGACTACTACATAACGAAGATGAAAAAACGAGAACATCCAAATGCCACAAAGGAACAGCTTGCTGATTATGTTTCTGAGTTTAAAAAGCAGCAGCATGACGAGTTGGTCAAAATGCTTCGTAATGAGAGTACAGTTAAATATCGCTTCTCCGATGGGACAACTAAAAAGATAAGTGATAAAGAATATAGAAATTTACTAATGGAAACTCTTGATAATTTATATAAACACGATAAAGCATTAGAAGAAGATATTGAAACGACAGTAAAAAAACGTACCATACGCAGCAATTATTACCGGACTAATAATGCGGAGGCGAAAACCGTTCTTGAAGAGACTCTGCAGGCAATAGAAAATGCAAAAGGTGTCGGTGACATAGATTCATTTATTTCCGGGAAGATAAATCAGCTTCGGAAAAATCAAAATGCAAAAGAAATGATATCAATTCTTGCGGATATTCAAAAACGGGCTCATAAAAACGGAGGCAGTAAATCGGATTCGTTTAAAAATATCAAAAAAGCACTCCAGGACAACGTTAACAAAATGCTAAAACATGTTGAGATATATTCTAATGTTAATTCTGAAGCCGAAGTAATTAACAGAGTAGCAAAGAGTGTAGAGGCTGATGTTAAAGAAGTTGTAGAGTCAAAGGATTTCTTTGACGGTTTGAAAAAGACTGTTACAGAAAAAACGACAATATCAGAAATTCAGCGACTTATTGATGAAAAGAAAAAATCATTGCGTATAGAACAAAGTAGTTTGAACAGAGATTTTGCGGAAGAAGTTGCGAAACAGCTTCTTGAAAGAACAAAAGCACATATGAAATGCTATAAACAAATTGTCGGAGTGTTTGTATCCCTTGCAATACTTCCATTCACCTGCACATTGCTGAATTGGACTTATCCGCGATTTATGGATATGTTTTTCCCTAATTTATCAAATAAAAAGCATGATAATGAGTCATCGAAACTTATAAATCAAGCACCAAAGAAAGTTGAGGTGGCATGATGGGTTTAATGCAGGTTGGCAGAGATTTCGCATCAAAAGCTTATAATTACGGATTTAAAAAACCGTTTTTGGCTTTTTCTGAAATGTCATTAATGGATAAGGGATATGCTTCATACAGGGCAAATTCCAGAAAGGTAATTGACGGTATCAGTATCGCATCAATTATCCTTAAAGATGGTGTCGGATGCGTTATGTATGTAAATCAAAGCTTGCATAATGATAAGATTCCGGAAGACAAAAGAAAGTTTGTCGCCTCTTTGGATTTGACAAACGGCGGTCTGATGATTTTGGCACAAATTTTGATGCACGTTACGATTTCAAATAAGATAGTTCAGACAAAAATGTTTGAAAAACTGTTCGGAAAATACTTTGACCGAAATTCCAAAAAAATGATGCAGATAGTTCTTCATAATACGGAAAAATATAAAAACGCTTCAAACCAGGATATTGCCGAATCATTTGCAAGAATTAAAGGTTCTGTATGTGATGCTTTTGGCTCATTAACATCCCTGTTTGCAGCAACAACAATCGGAAAACGTGTAATTGTACCGTTTATAGCAACTCCTCTTGCAGGAAAAGTTGAAGAGAGAATGAATAAAAATGCTAAAAAGCCAGTTGTTGATAAAGATACTCAAAATACATATGATCCGTCGAAGCATGTAAAAAGACATGTCGAATTTAAAAGTTCAAATATGAATTTTTCACCTGATGTCATAGTAAAAAATATAAAAGCTTCAATATCGCCTTCTGATAAACCTGTTGGTACAAATAAGTAGGGTTGTTGCACTGTTAATATAATTTATGCTACAATTATCAGAAAGGATAGGTTGGATGAAGCTTGTAATACAAATTCCTTGTTTAAATGAAGAAGATTCACTGCCTGTTACGTTGGCAGATTTGCCAAAACAGGTTCCGGGAATAGATGAGATAGATATTGTAATTATAGATGACGGTTCTACCGATAAAACGGTAGAGGTTGCAAAGTCTTTTGGTGTAAAGAATATTGTACATTTTTCAACGAATAAAGGTTTGGCAAAGGCGTTTCTTGCGGGAATAGGAAAATCTCTCGATATCGGTGCTGATATTATTGTAAATACGGATGCTGATAACCAATATTGTGCTAAAGATATTGAAAAATTAGTTCAGCCGATTTTGGAAGGCCGGGCTGATATTGTCATTGGCACCAGACCTGTTAGCGAAATTAAACATTTTTCTCCGCTGAAAAAGTTCCTTCAAAAATTTGGTTCTTGGGTTATGCGGCTTTTGAGTTCTACGAAAGTTGAAGATGCTCCGAGCGGTTTCAGAGCTTTTTCCAGGGAAGCAGCTATTCAGTTAAATGTTTTTGATAACTATTCATATACTCTTGAAACTATACTTCAGGCAAAAGTTAAAGGGTTGAATATTGAATGTGTTGATATAAATGTAAATCCGGAGCTCAGAAAATCAAGACTGTTTAGTAATATGTTTACTTATATTCTTCGGTCTGTATTTACAATGATAAGAATGTTTATTATTTATCGGCCGTTTCGGTTTTTTGCGGTATGCGGTTTGATTTTCCTGCTTATTGGTTTAATTTTGAGCGGCAGGTTTATATATTATTTTCTTATGGGGACAGGACAGGGGCACATACAATCGTTGATATTTGCAGCTGTATTCCTGCTTACAGGTGTGCAAATCGGTCTGATTGCGGTTTTGGCTGATTTAATTTCAATTAACAGAAAACTTTTAGAAGATATCCAAAAGCGTGTGAAATTGGACGGGTTGCAAAAAAAATCTGATGATTTAAAATAGGTGTATAAATTTGAGTATTAATAAGGTGATATATGGATAATATAAATATTTTGACAAAAGCCAGGGATTTTTTGTGGGCTTTTTTAACCTCTAAGGTAACTGCTTTTTTTGTATTTGCTATAGTTTTGACAGCAATTATATCGTCACAAAATTTCTTTTTTCAAAGCATAATTGAAAACGGTATCAGCAAAAAGGATGTTATTGCAGAAAAAACTCTGACTGTTGTAGATGTAAAGCGTACGGAACAGCATAAAAAAGAAGTGGCGCAAAAGGTTGATCCTGTTTTTACGGCTGCGGAAGATGACTTTATAAGAAATAATCTTGAAACATTAGAAAGTTCAATCATACAGATACGGAAAAAAGAGGTTGAACCGGCGGTTAAAGAAGAAGAATTATCTATTCTGTTTGATATTTCCGATAGTTCAAGAAAAAGTTTTGTAATCAGTTTCTTTTTAAAAACGGATGAGCATACTTTGCGAGAATCCTTTGATAAAGCAAATTTGACTTTGGCAAATATATTAAGAACCGGGATTTCAGAAAAAGATTTTGAAAATAACGATATAGAACGAATTATTACGGAAAATTTGGTATCGAATATTTCCAAAAGACAGATTACAATTGTTAAAGCTTTGTTAGGCCAGATTTTGGTTCCAAACCTTGTAATAGATGAGTTTGCAACGGAAATTGCGAGAAAAAATGCGGAGAATTCGGTAAAACCTTATGAAACAACCTTCCAAAAAGGAGATAAAATTGTTTTTGAAGGTGAGCCTGTTACCCAATTAAAACGAGATGCACTAAGACAGGCCGGATATAATGTTTATGAACTTAACTGGCAGGGATTGCTGGCTATTTTTGCGTTGGTTGTGGTTGCGACATTTATTTATATTTTTTATATGAAGTATTTTGCAAAGCCGTTTTTGGAACCAAAATACTTTGCAATAACAGCATTTTTAAGTATTTTACTTTCCAGTGTTGCAGTTGTTATGCCAACCGGATTTACTCCATATATTCTGCCTATACCGGCTTTTGTAATTTTACTTTCAATATTTATAACGCCAAGAGTTGCTTATGTGGCAATGACGGTATTATTGGCTGTGCTTGCAGTTGGCATGCAGTATTCGGCGCAATTTGTCGTTACATTTTTACTGCTGAGCTTAATTGCAATGGTTACAGTTTCTCAAATTCGGTATTCAAGACGGTTTGATTTGATAAAAGCCGGATTGATTGTATCTGCGGCCGGTCTGCTTATACTTTTGAGTATATATGTGCTTGAAAAGTGCCTTATTGATGTAAGCAACACATTGATTATGAAAGACGCTTTTTATATTGTTATAAACGGTATAGTAAGTTCTATGTTTGTATTTTGGTCAGTTCCGGTATTTGAGGGCATGTTTAATATAATTACTCCATACGGTTTGGCCGAACTTGCAGATCATAATCAGCCGTTGTTAAAGCAGCTTTTGCGTGATGCCCCGGGAACTTATCATCACAGTTTGATGGTTTCAAATTTATGCGAGGCTGCGGCTGAAGCGATTGGGGCAAATCCGATTTTGGCGCGAGTCGGAGCATTTTACCATGATATTGGAAAGCTTCAAAGACCGCTTTTCTTTATTGAAAACCAATCATATTTTGGTATTGATAACCCGCATAAAAACCATAATCCGCGTGTAAGTAAAATGCTTATTACGGCTCACCCGAAAGACGGTGTGGAATTTGCTAAAAAGGCCGGACTTCCGCCGATTATAAACAATTTTATTTTACAGCATCACGGAGAAGGGCTTGTTTCTTATTTTTATAATGAGGCTGTAAAAGAAGAGGGTGCTGAAAATGTAAAAGAAGATCAGTTCCGTTATCCTGGGCCGAAGCCTAATATGAAAGAAACTGCAATTTTGATGCTTGCAGATGCGATTGAATCGGCAGTGCGTTCGTTTAAAAATCCGACATCTGAGGATATTGACAACATAATAGATAAAATTATTGTCGAAAGATTAAATGACGGGCAGCTTTCGGACAGTCCTTTGACTTTGCGCGATATAAAAGTTATTGCGGCAACGTTCTCAAGGATCCTTCGCGGTATGCAGCATGAAAGAATTAAGTATCAGGAACTTGATGAAAAGCTAAAAAATAATAAAATCAATATTCCGGGCAAGCTTCTTGATGAGGATTTGGAAAATAAAATAAAACAGCTTGAAGAGCCGGATAACGGCAAAAAATCCGGAGAGAATAATGCCAAAGATTAATATTTTTAGCGAAAATATATATGACGGCTGGGCTGTTGATGAAAAAGAGTGTATTAAAATTGCTAAAAATATTCTCAAATTTTACCTGGAACAGCCGGAGATAGCTCCTTCTTGCTGCCTTTGCGGGTATAATTATAAAACTATTTCTTTTGATTTTTTATACTGTGACAGCATAAAAACTCACGAAATCAACAGAGAATACAGAAATAAGGATTATCCGGCAGATATAATTACGTTTGCAATCTTTGCTGATACCGAGCCTGAGGAGCGATTAATTCTTGATGATGAAATAAATCTCGGGGAAGTAATTATAGCTTTGGATAAGGTAATTGAAGAGGCCGGAAAAAAGAATGTAACAAAGGAATATGAGCTTGCTTTTCTGATAAGTCATGGAATTATGCATTTATTGGGATTTGACCACCAAACGGAAGAAGATTATAATTTTGTTATAGAGTTACAAAATAAAGCACTAAAGGCTGTTGGAATATGAGTAAGTTCAAAACGCAAGGGTTTGGCAGAACGTTTAAAAATGCGCGTAAAGGGTTAAGAATAGTTCTAAAAAGCGAAAGAAATATACGTATCCACTTTATGGCGGCGACTCTTATTCTGCTTTTAGGTATTGTATTAGGTTTAAATATTGTAAAATTATGCATATTGCTTTTTGCAATTGCGCTTGTTGTAGTGACAGAGATGATAAATTCCGCGATAGAGTTTTCTCTTGATGCGGTGTTTCATAACAGGTATTCAACGCTTGTCGGGATGGCAAAAGATATCTCGGCGGGTGCCGTTATGTTTGTAACTTTTGTTGCAATCATAATAGGGGTGATGATTTTTGTGCCGGCTATACTGGCTTATTTTGCATGAATATCATAAAGGCTTTGATATTATTCAATATCAAAGCCTTTTAAATTTTTGTTGAAAATGAGTTTTCTAGTTGTTGCTCAATACAAGTCTGAATGTTGCAAGGTTTTTGATGGACAACATTGTGTGCTTGTTGTGCTGTTCGTCAGCAATGTTGAAGATTCTGATTATTCTTTGGATTTCTTCTAAATCTTTTCTGTTATTAATTTTATAAACATTGCAGATTGGATCTGACACTACTGACATCATCGTATTTAATTCTTGTTCTTTCATATCTTTGTCCTCATTTCCTTATATTTAAATAAAGTATTTTTTTATTCAAAAATTGCTTTTTTTATAAAAATAATCTTTACAATTTTTAACAAAATTCCGGGCAATTTTTAAATAATCTGTGTTTTAATATAAAAGTAGGGAAAATATGTCAGATTTAATTAATGGTGTAAAACAAACAATTAACGTAAATGCACTTGGTGCGGCCCCCGTGAATAAAAAGCCGGAGAATGTTAACAAGTCGGTTCCGGAGTATCGACAGGTTACGGAACTACAGCCGGCGATAAATCATGCTGCCGTAAAAACTCCGCTCTCTTATGTTAAAACCGGGGAAATAACTTTGCCGTATGGTTTAAAGGCATCCTCTTATAAACTTTCAAACGGGCAGAAAGTTATTATTGTGCCTAAAGAGGGTGAAACTGTTTTAAAGACGTATGTAAATACCGGTTCAATGAATGAACCAGACAGAGTTCGCGGGATAAGTCATTATATTGAGCACAACTTGTTTAACGGTTCTGACGGGCTGGAAGCCGGCGAATTTTTCAAAACTACGGATAAAATGGGCGCTAATACCAATGCCAGCACCGGACTTGCCGAAACAAATTATTTTATTTCTTCTCATTTATTGAATGATGATGATTTAGAAAAGAAAATAAAAATTCATGCCTCTATGCTTGAAAGTCCGCGGTTTGCTGCTGATATGCTGGAAAAAGAAAAGGGAATTGTTAATTCAGAAATTAATATGATTACTTCAGATCCTGAAAATGTTGCATATAACAGAACCTTGAAAAATTTGTTTAATATAAAAAGTACGTCCTCGGATATTATTGCGGGTAACACTTCAAATATAACAAATCTTACAAGAGAAGATGTAGTTGATTATTTTAACAGAAACTATTACCCGGCAAATATGGTAACTGTTGTAACAGGTGAAGTAGAACCCGAAGACACAATGAAGCTGCTTTCAAAATATTTTTCCTCTCAAAAAGCAGTTCCGGGCGAGAGAACTTATGAAAAACTTGAACCGCTTGAAAAGGCAAAGCGGGAAGATATTATTTCAGATAAGGCAAATTCTACTACCGTTGTTCTTGGATTTGCAGGGCCAGAAAATAATAATTCTAAAGACAGAATTTATGTAAATGCGATGATTCGTATGATGCTGGATTCTCGCGAGGCAGTCAATTTGTTTAATAAATTGAATACTTCCGTAGATTACATGTCAGAAAAAATTTCCATCAGGCCTGGTGATAAAAGAGCCTTAATGCTCTCTGCGGATGTGAGCGAAGATAATTCCGAAAAGCTTCTAAAAGTTTTGTATTCTCAAATAAGCAAATATCAAAACGTTTTGCCGACAGAAGAAGAAATGAATATAATTAAACGTGACATGAAATATGATTTTGCACGCAGTTTTGAATATTCTTCTGCAGTGAATAATAAGATTGGAGAGGCTGTTTTGGAGAATAATCTTGAGTCAATAACTGATTATGAAAAGATAATTGATAATATGACTCCTCAAGATATACAAAATGCTGCAAAAAAATATTTTAATCTGAATAAAGCTGCAATAACTGTTGTTCATCCGTCAGAGGCTGATGAAGCCGGTATAAACGCTAATTATAAAAACGCGGCATCTGTTGCATTTACAGGACAGGTTCACAAACAGGTTCTGAATATGGAAAATGTAAAACAGTATAATCTTGCAAATAATTACAGAGTGGTGTTGAATGATTCTGCTCTGCCAAATTCTGTGGTTAACTTCAAAATAATACCTGAAAATGTTATAAAACCTCAAAATCCGGCAGCATACAGTGTTTTAAATGATTTGTTATCAGAAGGAAGCAAATCTAGAAATAAAGATGAAATGACTGAATTATTAAGAAAACACGGGCTGTATTTGAATATTTCAGCGAATTATGAAGGGATCTCAGTTGGTGCTGATTGCGATAAAGGGGATATTTCAAAGGCTTTGGATATGTTGAAAGAAGTAGTGGAAACTCCGCGCTTTGATGAAAAGACGTTTGAAGAAGTGAAAGCAAATTTAAAAGATAGTTTGCTGCGTTCCGATAAAACCCCGGGAAATAAATTGTATCCGGAATTATATAGGGGGTTATCGTATACAAAAGAAGATATTCTGCAGGGGCTTGAAACATTAACGCTTTCTGATGTCCAAAATCTTTATAGCTCGCTTATAGCAAATTCAAAAGGTATAGCTGTTGTATCTGCGCCGTTCAGTGAAAATCCTGATATAAAACCGCTGGTATTTAATACGTTGAGTAAGTTTAATTCCGTTCGGCCGTATAAATATGAGATTTATAATACATACGAGCCTCAAACTGAAACAAAGGTGCTTACTGATTCGGCTAATAAAAACCAGGCGAAAATTGTTGAAGCATACAAGTTTAAGCTGTCCGGAAATTTGAAGGATGAAGTTACTATTGAATTGTTAAATACAATTCTTGGCGGCGGGCCATCTTCCAGATTGTTTAATGATTTGCGCGAGCAGCAAAAACTCGCTTATTCTGTTCGTTCAAATTTGTATTCGGAGGGAAATACCGGGGTAATTGCCCTGTCAATCGGAACAACTACTGATAATAAAGAAACCGGCGAACAGAGTTTTGACAATTTGCAAAAATCTATAGACGGATTTAAACATCATATAGAAAGAATAAAATCAGAACCGGTTTCGCAAGCCGAGCTTGATAGTGCAAAATTATCATTAAAAAATCTTCTGCTGACGGTTAATGAGTCTGTTGCATGTAAAACTGGCTCTTTTGGTGATGGGCTTGAATCTTATTACGGCTTGAATAAAGATAATGCGTATTTCGATATGATTGATAAAATTACGGTAGATGATATATATAATGCAGCCCAATATGTGTTTGCAGGTAAGCCGGTATATTCAATTGTTGCAACTTCCGATACGTTAAAGTATAACGAGGAATATTTAAATAATCTTGTAAAATAGAATATTCCATTGAGAAGCTTGTCCAAAGCGCGTTTTGAAATTGTATCTTGACTTTTTGTGAAAAAACATTAAAATAGTAACGGATTACATTAACGAGAGGGTTATATTATGACTAGTTCAAACGGTAGTTCTTTGCTTGCTGGTATATATGCGGGCTTAACAAATACATATTCTTATCTTTCAGCAACTAATCCTAACGGGGTTACGCTTGACAGTATAAATGAAGCCAGAACTGATGCGACAAAGATAAATCTTGTTAACCAAAGTTTTGCTTCTTATCTTCAAAATAACTTTACTAATATAGATAAGGACGGCGACGGAATTATCAGTTCTACGGAAATGACCAACTTGACAAATCAGATGTCTACTCAGGGGCTTACTAAAGCTGAACTTACGCAGTTTTACGCATCTGGTGCAAGTGGGCTTTCCACAAGTACTATGGAAAATATCCTAAATCATTTTGATGAGATGGATACAAATCATGACGGAAGAATTACAAGCGAAGAAATTTCTGCATACAGTGTAGATGCTTCAAAACAGAAGAAGCAAGATGAATTCAGACTTCAGGCTGCTTCTAATATGTCTGTATTTTATGGCAGTGAAGATTCTTCCGCAGATACTTATAGTCTTTTGAGCTATAAGTACAAAGACGTTACAGATTCTTAGTGACATTAGCGGGCGTAAAAACGCCGAAAAAGGGAAATTTTTGCTGTACAGACTGTCCAACGGGCGGTCTGTATTTATTTTTGTTAATATTTAATGTAAAATCTCTGTGTTTATGTTATCCTACATCAAGAGTGTTTGCTTAATCGGCATTGCTTCTAGATAGTTTAAACAGGATGATTTTATGATTAGAGCTAAGATTGATGATTTTATTAATAAGTGTAAGAATACCCATGTAGTTGAAAATTATTCCAGAATGTGGCCTTACGTAAAGCCTTACTGGTTCAGGGCACTGCTTGCAGTTTTAATATGTATTCCGATAGGTTCTTTGGATGCTATTATTGCATTATCCTTAAAACCATATATGGATTTGGTTATGGTTGAAAAATCCATTGAATCGCCGTGGTATATTCCGCTGGGAATTGTGTTATTTACTTCAATGCAAGGCGGGCTTAATTATTTGGCGACATACCTTAATACCTGGGTCGGACGTAAGATTACAAACGGTTTGAAGGCTGATTTATTTAAGAAGCTGCTTACTCTTGAAACCTCTTACTTTGATCAGAGAAAATCCGGAGATGTAATATTTGCTTTTAACAACATGGCGGATAATGCCTGTGCGGGGCTTTTGGACAATTTGAAGATATTTATGCAAAGACTGTTCTCATCTTTGTCTTTGCTTTGTGTATTGTTCTATAACTCATGGCAGCTTGCGTTAATCGCTGTTGTTGTTTTGGGCTGTGCTTTTGCACCTGTTGCACGTATAAGAAAACGTATCAATGAAGTTATGCAGCGTACCCTGGTTGCGGATTCCGCTATAATTACGGCTTACAATGAAGCATACAGCGGGATAAAGACAATATCTTCTTACAATCTTGAAGCTCAGCAGAGAAGTAAGTTTGATGAGATATTGAAAAATATCTTTACGGTAAATATAAAAATGGTACAGAGAACCTCTTGGCTTTCTCCGTTTATGCATGTAATTGTTTCTGTCGGTATCGGTCTTGCAATAGGCTATGGCAGCCACTTGATTTTAACTAAACAAATTACTGCCGGTAACTTCGTGTCATTTATAACGGCTTTGATAATGCTTTATACTCCTATTAAAAACCTCGGGAACAACTTTAACGCAGTTCAGTTTTCGTTCTTCTCTATAGAAAGAGTATTTGATATTCTTGAATCCGAGCCAAAAATTAAAGATAAAGAAAATGCGGTTGAAATGTCACCAAATTATAAACAGATTACATTTGAAGATGTCTGCTTTGAGTATACAAAAGATGTACCTGTACTTAAGCATATAAACCTGACAGTTAACCATGGCGAAACTGTTGCATTTGTCGGAAATTCCGGCGGCGGAAAAACCACAATTGTCAGCTTATTGCCGCGTTTTTACGATGTCACGAGCGGTGCGATTAAGGTTGATGGAGTTGATATTAGAGATTTAACCTTAAAATCCTTAAGACAGAATATTGCAGTAGTATTTCAGGATAACTTCTTGTTCTCAGGTACCATAAAAGAAAATATTCTTTTAGGAAATGCCAACGCAACTGACGATGAAGTAAGAAAAGCTCTGGAGATGGCATATTTGGATGACTTTGTAGCTTCTCTTGATAAAGGATGGGATACATATATCGGGGAGCGCGGAATTTTGCTTTCCGGCGGTCAAAAACAGCGTGTCGCGATTGCAAGGGCATTTTTAAAGAATGCGCCGATTATTATTCTTGATGAAGCGACTTCCGCTTTGGATAATAAATCAGAAGCCATTGTTCAGCGTGCGATTGAGAACCTTATGCAGGACAAGACTGTATTTGTTATTGCTCACAGACTTTCTACAATCCAAAATGCAAATAAGATTGTCGTGATTAATCAGGGCGAAATTGTTGAAACCGGAACTCATGAAGAATTGCTAAATATTGAAAACGGTGCTTATAAGGCCTTGTATAACGCCCAGTTTAAACATCAGGAAGCTGTAGTATAGTTTTTTATACAACTTTATGGTATAATATTCCCGTAATTAGGAGAGAAAAATGGATCAGGATACTTATATGAAAATTATGGGCTATGTCCCGACAGTTATTGAAAATTCTTCACGCGGTGAACGTTCTTTCGATATATTTTCAAGATTATTGAGAGAAAGAATTATTTTCCTTGGAACGGAAATCGATGATGAGGTTGCGAATTCTATTGTAGCGCAGCTTCTGCTTCTTGACAGTGAAAATAATGAAAAAGATATTATGTTGTATATAAACAGTCCGGGTGGTGTTATTACTGCCGGCATGGCAATTTACGATACCATGAATTTAATTAAATCGGATGTCTGCACAATTTGTCTTGGTGATGCGGCTTCAATGGGTGCGTTTTTGCTTTCCGCAGGTGCAAAAGGCAAGAGAATGGCACTTCCGAATTCAAGAATAATGATTCACCAGCCTTTAGGCGGTGCGAAAGGCCAGGCAACAGACATTGAAATTGAGGCCAAAGAAATTTTGAGGATGAAAGAAATGCTGATTTCTATTATGGCCGAAAACTCCGGTCAGCCTTATGAAAAAGTTAAGGAAGATTGTGAACGCGACCACTTCTTGACGGCATATGAAGCTAAAGAATACGGCTTGATTGATAAGGTTATTGAAAAGACCGAGAAAAAATAGTTTTAAGTTATAAATAAAAATGCCGCCTAATTTTTTAGGCGGCATTTTTTGTATTGTTTGCTATTTTAAATAGTTTAATAATGTGCGAACGCCAACGCCTGTAGCTCCGGAAATAAATTCCTTTTGCGGTTTTTCAAGGAAGGCTGTTCCTGCAATATCAATGTGAGCCCATTTTGCATTTCCAGATACAAATTCTTTCAGAAATACGCCTGCTGCAGAAGCGCCGCCGTAGCGTGAACCGGTATTTTTCATATCGGCAATATCTGATTTGAGGCTGTCTTTGTATTCAGGGTATAGCGGAAGTTCCCAGAATTTTTCCCCGCTGTTTTTAGCAGTTCTTATGATATTTGCAATCATATCTTCGTCATTACCCATAATTCCGGAAACAGATGTGCCAAGTGCTACCATACAGGCGCCTGTAAGAGTTGCGATGTCAATAATTTCATTAACACCAAGTTCAGAGGCATAACAAATAGCATCGGCAAGTGTTAATCTGCCTTCAGCATCCGTATTGTCAACTTCTATTGTTTTGCCGTTTTTGGCAGTCAGGATATCCCCCGGTTTGTAAGCCCCGTTACCAGGCATATTTTCGCAAGCCGCAATTATACCGTGAACTTCAAGTTCCGGCTGAAGTTTTGCTAACGCGCTCATTACACCCAGAACACAAGCTGCACCTGACATATCATCTCTCATTGTAAGCATGGATGAAGCCGGTTTTAAATCCATCCCGCCGCTGTCAAAGCATAAGCCTTTACCGATGATTGCAATTCTTTTTTTCGGGTTTTTGCCTGTGTATTTCATATGAATGAATTTAGGCGGCTGAATGCTTCCTTTTGCTACTGCAAGGTAGGCGCCCATATTCATTCTTTCAATTTCATCTTTATCAAAAACTTCTGTTGTGATTCCTTCGATATTTTGTGCAACTTCTGCAAGCTTGGTTGGAGTTGCATACGCTGCGGGCTCATTAGCCAGGTCACGGGTTAGCTTCATTGCTTCTCCGTAAATAATACCTTCTTCAACTTCTGCTTTTGAGAATTTTGTAAATGTAATTTCATCTACTTTTGTTGATTTTTCGGATTTGTATTTGTCAAAAGCATAATCTGCAATGTATGCGCCTATTGCTGCTGATTTCCCGTAATCACACATTACATCAAAATCAAAGCAGGCTTTTTTTGCGTGGATTTGTTGTAATTTTTTTACTGATTTGGCAACAGCTTCTGTCATTTTTGGAGCATTAAATTCATCTTTTTTACCAAAGCCGACTATCAAAATCTTATCCGCATTGTCCTGACCAAGAGTCTGGAGCAGATAAGTCTGCCCAAATTTGCCTTCAAATTTATCTTTTTCCACTGCAAATTTATTTGCAAGTTCGTTTGAAGTTTTTTCGCCTTCAAACTTGTTTATTACAAGAACTTCGGTTTTAAGTTCTTTTGCGTCGTTTAAAACTTTAATTTCCATATGTTCTCTCTCCTTTTTCAAGCAGATTATATCACTTTTAGATAAAGTTGTAAACGAGATAATATCGGGAGTTGTATACCAAAATTCCAAATATTATAAACACCAGTCATATTTGCGGCGAAGCAATCCATAGATCGCGCAACAAGTGCACTATGATAGGATTTGGTACATCCTGCCTGCCGCATGTCATCGCGGAAAACCAAAGGTTTGTCCGCGATCTTATTTCCTGGATTGCTTCGCTGCGCTCGCAATGACGCTGTTTTGAAAAGTTTTGGTGAAATTTGCTATATAACTATCAGTTAATATCAATAATAGTTACACCGTCGCCGCCTTCGCTGTTTTCGCCGGGGCGAAACTTGGCGACATAAGGGGATGTTGAAAGGTAATCTCTTACTGCACTTTTTAGCGCCCCTGTGCCGTGTCCGTGGATAATTGTAACAGGCGAAAGATTTGCCAGGCTTGCTTTATCAAGGTAAACTTCAAGTTCGTCCAACGCTTCTTCAACTCTTACCCCTCTAAGGTCTAATGTGTTTGAGATGTTGATTTTTCGCAGTTTAAAGCTGTCAAATTTTGAAGGCGAATAGACCGGGGCTTTTTGCGCAAATGCGGGATCATACGGTGCAAGTTTGTCTTTTTTAATTTTTGTTTTGATATTACCCATCTGAACTGTTAAATTGCCGTTTTTGTCGGGTAAAGCGAGCACTTCTACCGGCTGGTGGATTTCTTTCAGGATAAGTTTGTCGTGGATTTTTATATTTTCCCAGATAATATTTTCATATTCTTCTTTGTCTTTAAGATTGTCCAGTTTATCGGTGTAGCCGCTTTCCAGCCGAGCAAGACGCGAATATGACCGGCGGGCAAGTTTTTCGGATTTTTCTTTCCTCAATTCATCAAGTATATTTTTAATTTCCGCTTTTGCTTCTAAAAGCTCGTAGTCAAATTTGTGTTTTATATCTTTAATGGATTTTTTCTTATCTTTTTTTATTGCTGCGAGATTTTCTTCGTATTCCAGCTTGAGTTTCAGAGCTTCTTCTTTTAGCTGTTCAGCCTCTTTAAGTTCGTTGTTCAGTTCCTGCTGGGTATTTTGCAGCTTTTCTACAACAAGGATTGAGGGATCCTTTTGCGAATGCAATGTCTGAGTGGCATTTTCAATGATTGATTTGTCAAGCCCGAGATTTGCGGAAATCGCAATTGCATTGCTGAGGCCGGGAATGCCGATTAAAAGGCGGTAGGTCGGCTGGAGGGTTTTTGTGTCAAATTCAACAGAAGCGTTTTTAAAATACGGGTTTGAGTATTCAAGCGCCTTCAACTCGCCGTAATGCGTTGTGATTGTGGAGTAAACATTATTTTGTGCAAGCTTTTCCAGAATTGATTTTGCAAGTACTGCGCCTTCAACTGGATCCGTGCCGGCGCATATTTCATCGAGGAGTACAAAAGTATTATCATCACTGTTGTTCACGATTTCTATAATATTTTTCATATGGGATGAAAAAGTTGAAAGACTTTGCAGAATACTTTGTGCATCCCCGATATCTGCGTAAACTTTCTTAAACGGATAAATTTTTGCCGCAAGACACGGCAGAAACATTCCGGCTCTTGCCATAAGAATAAAAAGTCCTATTGTTTTAAGGGTTACGGTTTTTCCGCCGGTGTTGGAACCCGTTATAATAATTGACTTGTAATCCTTTCCGATGGAAAAATCATTTGTTACAATGTTCTTGACGGTTCCGATTAAAAGCGGGTGTTTCATTTGTTCTAAGATTATTTCTTTTGTATTTTTTAAAATTTCAGGCTCTGCGGCGTGAATTTTTACGGCATAGCGTGCCTTTGCAAAATGAAAATCAATTTCCGCCAGAACTTGTTCGGATTTTTTTATGGATGGCATATGGTACTTAACCATTTGGGTTAGTTCTGATAAAATTCTTACAAATTCCGCGTGTATGGCTGATTGAATTTCTCTGAGTTTGTTATTCAGCGGCACAAGCGATTCCGGTTCAATATAGAATGTCTTGTTTGTCGCGGATACATCGTGGACAATTCCGCGGATTTTGTTTTTATCGGAAGATTTTACCTGAAATACAATTCTGTCATCGCGTGTGGTGTAAATAGCTTCCTGCAAATGCTTAACAAAGTCTGCTGAATTTAACAATTCTCCTACTTTTGTACGGATATTTTTTTCGGTTTCCCTAAGTGATGCAAAAAGTCCTTTTAACTCCGGTGTTGCATCTTTTTTTATTTCAAGATTGTCATCAAATGTGTTGAATATTTTCTCTTCCAGCTCTTTTTCGACCGTCAGATTGCGGCTAAGGTTATTTAAACCGCTTTCAAGCGGAGTGTTGTCTTTCATAAAATTTCTGACTAATCTGGAAGTTCTTAGTGTTTTTGCTATGTCAACAAGTTCAGCTTCGCTTAAGTAACTGCTTTGAATACTGTTTTCTATTTCATTTATATCGGCGACAAATTCAAGCGGAATGTCCGCCGGCATATCCAAAACGTTTTTTGCTTCCCTTGTAAATGTCTGGGCTTTTATTACATCTTCCGTATTTGAAAATGGTTCAAGCTCCAGGCATAATCTTTTACTTTGCTGGCATTTCGCAAAGCCGGAGAGTTTTTCCAGTATTTTATCGTATTCAAGTAATTTATGACTGTATTTTTCTATATCCATTATGTCTGAATTATAGCACGAGGGGATGTGAAGAATTGTAAATTATCTATAAAGTGTCTGCCTGACAATCTTTTGCCCAAATAGCACAATTGTACAGGTTGACAATCTATTACATTTGTAGTAGATTATTTCTTATTGCTAGTTATGTGAGTCTGTCTTTACAGATTGATAAGTAAAAGGGGTATAAAATCTGCCAAAGGAGGTTAGTTATGAGAATACCGTCAGTCCAAAATTATTATTGTACAAATTACACCAATGTAAACCCAAAAAGTCTAAACAAAGGATTGATGCATTCCGTGCCTCTTAAAACCGGTGTCATGCACCAAGATACATTTGTGAAAAGTGCAAACACGCCTTCATTTACCGGGGTAGAGAAAAATGCGCTTGTTCTTTTGAAGCAAATTCCGCTCGGTGAAAGAATAGCTTCTTTGTTTACTATTATGAAGCAGGGAGATATTCTCATTACAGCGCCGACTATGAAAGGGGTTGATTCTTCTTTGAAAGGTGCTGTTAAAAAACTTGAGCAAGTTGTGAAAAAATGTTACTTTGTTCCGGAAGATAATTTGCAGACTCCTGTAATGTTTTATAAAAATACAACAGGAGAAATGGAGGTTATGAATTTATCTAAAACTCCAGTAATCCTAAAGGACGGACATTCCGGAAAAAGTGCTCCTATTATGCAGCACGACAGCTTTTTTGTAGTTGAAGGTGATGAATTGTCTGCGGGCGATTGGAAAATGCCTATCAGAAGTGTTCCAAAGGCTAATTTGAGTCTTTTCAGAAAAAACTTTTCAAAATTATACGATTTTACTGATGATGTTACCAAGACAATTCAGGCGCAAAATTCCAAGACAATCGGCACACTTCTAAGACCATTGAAGCCAGCTGCCAAAAAACTTTCATTTACAGATGTCGGCGGGCAGGACAAGGCGTTAGAAGTGCTTCAGAAAGAGGTTATTTTCCCGATAAGGTATCCTGAGGCATTTAGGACTACAAAATTAAATCACGGTTTTATTATGTACGGGCCTCCGGGAACAGGTAAATCTCTTACGGCAGAAGCTCTTGCAAATGAAACAAACGCTAATTTTATTAAATTAAACGGACTTGAAATGGAATCAAAATGGGTAGGTGAGTCTGAAGAAAACTGGCGTGTACTTTTTGATACTGCAAGAGAAAACCAGCCTACAGTAATATTTATTGATGAATTTGATGCTGTTGCGAAAAAACGCGGCGGTGCGGATGTATACGGTGATAAAGTTGTAAACCAGCTTTTAACTTTAATGAGTGATGTTGAGAAAAACGGAGATGATATATATGTAATCGCCGCAACCAACAGACCTGAAATGCTTGATGAGGCAATAAGCCGTTCCGGGCGTTTTGGCAGAAAAATTGAAATGAAAGCTCCGGAAACTCTTAAAGATATGTTGAGTATTTTCAATATTCATACAAAAGGCAAGCCTTTGGATGAGGCTTTAAATACCGAGCGGTTTGCCAAAAAATTGCTTGATGCAAAGGCTACCGGCGCCGATGTTGCTTATATCGTAAATAAGGCGAACGAAAACTCGCTTGAGCGTTCAGGCATATATACAAAAATGGCAAAAGGGACTTTTGTACCTTCCGATATGGATAATGTAAAACTCTTAAACGCTGATTTTGAAAAAGCTATTGATGATTTTATTGCGGAACAAAAACCGCAGGGGCGCAAACCTATAGGTTTTGTTCATTATCCGCAAAGTAAAGGAAAATCCTCCATAATGGCATAACGTACGAAAGCAGGTTTACAAAACCTGCTTTTTATTTGAATAAAGTATCAAAAGGTTTTATGCGACTTTTAATGTATATCCTAATTCCTTTAATACTTTTAATACCGTATCAAATTGCGGAGTAACTTCGCCTTTAAATATTGCATATAAATTACTTCTTGAAATACCTGTTTTTTTAGATAAATTAGAGATATTATCCTTTGCCCGGACTACATATTCAAGTGAACGAACAAAGGCATTTAAGTTGCCGTCTTCTAAATACGCTTCTAAATTCAAAGATAACCATTCTTTTATGTCATCTTCCGTTTTTAATTCTTGTTCTATTATTTCCGTTAGACAAAAGTCTTTTATATTTTTCATGTTATATTCCTTTCAATTTATTAATAATTTCATTTGCTGTACTATATGTAGTACAATATTTCAAGCGAATTTCTATAAAATTAATATATAAAAGGACTCTTCTCTTCGGCAAATATTACTTCTGCTTCGTTATTTATAAGTTTAGCAAACACTTTAAGCACCTGGATTTCGCTTTCAAAATGCCCTATGTCAAATACGGCGATTGGGCTTTCGAGTGCGGTGTGGAACTTTAAATCTCCCGTAACAAGAGCATCCGCTCCATTTTGATGTGCTTCTTCAATAAATTCACTTCCGCTTCCGGCGCAAAATGCAATTTTATGTAAAGTTGTGATTTTTTTGTTATTTACATAGCGCATATTGGGAGAAATTTCTTTTAAAATTTTTACAAAGTCAGAAATTTCAATATCTGTATTGACATATCTCAAAAATCCATCAGTCTCTGACGGGCAAAGGTTGAGTTTTTCAATCAGAGTGTCGGTTGTGCCGCCCTGAGCCAAGTCGAGGTTTGTATGCGCGCAATAAATATCAATATCTTTATAATTAAGCGGAATATAAAAAAGCGGATGATGGGAAATTATCATTTGGCAATTTTTCTCTTTTGCCTGTCTGATTATGTCGTCTGTTACAGTAAGCGCAAGAATTATACGCGTTATTTTTCTGTTTTTTGTTTCAACAAGCTGACCAGGGCAGTCCCAAGGTTCTGCGGTGTCAAGCGGAGCCAGTTTTTCAATACGCTTAATTATCTCGTACTTATCCATAAATTTCCTTTAAAATTTCTTTTGCAATTTCTGTTTTTGCTGCGCGCGGAAGTTGTTTTATTCCGCCGTTTCTGTCAAGAATTGTGACTTCATTAAAGTCGCTCGAAAATCCTATATCTTTTCTTGAAATATCATTTGCTATCAGGTAATCACAGCCCTTATTTAATATTTTTTCTTTGGCATTTTTTATCAAATCTTCGCTTTCAGCGCAAAAACCGACTATTATCTGTGAGTTTGATGTTCTTTTTTCGCATAATCCTTTTAAGATATCCGGATTTTTAACTAGTTCGATTGTAATTTCATCTTCTTTTGTTTTTTTCAGTTTGTGGTTTGCGATATTTTTTGCTCTGTAATCCGCAACCGCTGCCGCCATAATTATACAGTCTGCGCTGTTTTGTTCCCCTTCTACCGCAATTTGCATTTCATTTGCAGATTTGACTTTTTCAACTCTGTAGGGTTTTATGACATTAACCGTGGATATCAGTATTACATCGGCTCCCTGAGCGTAAGCGGCATCAGCAAGGGCTATCCCCATTTTGCCTGATGAATAATTTGAAATATATCTGACGGAATCTATTTCTTCTATTGTACCGCCGCAGGTTATAACGATTTTTTTGCCGGATAAATTTTTTTCTGTTTTTAATACCTCAACGGTTTTATCAAAAATAGTTTCAAGTTTGCATAATCTGCCCTTGCCTTCGTAGCCGCAGGCTAGATAGCCGCTTTCCGGTTCAAGTATTATGCGGCCGGCATTTTGAAGTTTTTGAATATTTTCCTGAATAAATTTGTTCTCCCACATCCCGAAATTCATTGCAGGAGCAATAATTATTTGTTTTCTGAAAGCGCAGGCTATGGAAGTCAGCAGATTGTCGCAAATCCCGTTTGCAAGCTTGCTTATTGTATTGGCGGTTGCAGGAGCTATCACCATAATATCGGCTTCATCAGCATATGAAATATGTTCCGGCTTAAACTCTTTCAGCTCAAATTCTTCAATTCCGACATCATTTTGGCTTAGATTTTGCAGGGTTAATTTAGTTACAAAATTTAGGGCATTTGGGGTGCAGATTACTCTGACATTTGCGTTTGCCCGTTTAAACATTCGGATAAGTTCGCATATTTTATAAGCGGCAATACCGCCTGTAATCCCTATTAATATATTTTTCCCGCTTAACATTTACTGTTCTCCGGTTATGATTTTTTCAAGTTCTTCAACCGCTGTTTGAAGGCTGTCGTTAATTACTCTGTAATCATACTGTTTTGCCAGCTCAAGTTCGGCCTTAACTTCACTCAGGCGTTTTTGGATTGTTGCCTCGTCTT
Organism: Candidatus Gastranaerophilales bacterium; assembly: GCA_944324365.1. Taxonomy (GTDB): domain Bacteria; phylum Cyanobacteriota; class Vampirovibrionia; order Gastranaerophilales; family Gastranaerophilaceae; genus UBA1221. The sequence continues at coordinate 16,522 of CALUWA010000016.1, read as the reverse complement.
CTGTGTGCCTGCCGCGCAGTCTGGCTTCCAAGGTTTCCAATGACGGCGGAGCTATAAATATCAAAACCGCTTCAGGCATTTGTTTTTTTACCTGGAGTGCTCCTTTTGTTTCAATTTCAAGAATGATGTCTTTACCTTCTTCAAGGCATTGGTTTATATATTTCTTCTTTGTGCCGTAATAGTTTCCTGCAAATTCAGCCCATTCAAGGAATTTATTTTCATCTATGCATTTTTTAAATTCTTCCCGTGTCAGGAAAAAGTAGTTTACGCCGTCAATTTCCCCTTCTCTGGGGTTCCTTGTTGTACAGGAAATTGAAAGCATAAAACTAGGGTTGCGTTTCAGAAATTCTTTTAAAACTGTTCCTTTGCCGACACCTGATGAACCTGATATCACAAATAATTTTTTACCTGAATTTTTGTTCATATTATAATTATACAATGAATATTTTGTATGAAAAATTCTTGTGTAAATTTTTGAAGAAACTTAATACAATTAAGTCGCAGAAAGAATTAGCAAATGAATTGGTCATGGGAGTTTTGAATACATTGCATGCAAAATATTGTAGTGTTTTTATTATTAATCTAGAAACGAACAAGGTACTGTTGAATTGTGTTAAATCGGCACCAAAACTTTCAGACTCTGTTAAAAAGACAGCTGAAGATATCGCAGAGCTTTGGGCGGATTTATTTTCAAATTCTTATGATACGGCAGAAATCCTTGATTTCTTTTATAAAATGTCAAAAGATAACGTTATAATTGCGCCTGTTATTTCAAGAGAAGATTTAGTCGGATTTGTTACTGTTATTTCAAACAAAACGGATTTTAATCATAAGTTTAAACCGCTTATTGATATAATAATGGAAAACTTTAATTCACGGCTTGATATTATTATGCTTGAGGAGGCCTTGGATAAGACAAATAAACAAAAAATCCAGTTTTTGGCAAGTATTTCCCACGAGTATAAAACTCCTCTGAATTCTATTATTGGATTTTCTGATATCCTTAAATCCAAGCTGGCGGGCAGGGATTCTGAATATAAATATATTGATAATATAAATAAAAGCGCAAAATTTTTGCTGAGTTTAATTCAGGATATTTTGGATATGGCGCGTGCCGAGTTTGGAAAATTGGAGCTTAATTATGAATATTTTTACCCGAAAGAAATTGTCGAAGATATTATTCTTAGTTTTGATGAACAGATAAAGGTTAAGAATATAAATTTTTCTTATACGTTAATGGATGTTGAAATTTATGCCGATGTGCGCCGTTTTAAACAGTTAATTTATAACCTTATATCAAATGCTGTAAAATTTAATAAATCAGGCGGTGCCGTTACAATTGTTTCTTATATTGATGAGTGTAAAAATTTTATATTTGAAATAAAAGACAGCGGCGATGGCATAAGAAAAAAAGACTACTCGCAAATATTTAACTTCTTTTCGCAGGTTAACCGTAATCAGTTTAAGCGTCAGCAAGGCTCCGGTGTCGGTCTGGCACTTTGTAAAATGATTGTAAATGCACATAACGGCGAAATCGGATTTAAGTCGAAATTAAATCATGGAAGTACGTTTTGGTTTAAGCTGCCTTGTTCTTCGGATTGTTGAATTTGTTTTGTTAAGAAATGTTAATAACTTTTTCCTAATCATGCAATTTTGCAATAAAAATTGTTTTTATATAAATGTAGGTTAATTAAAGGTTAGTTTACAAGGTTAGTTATCAAAAAAGGTAGGGGTCAAGATGTTACTCATCGGTCAATGGCGGTTAGCTCAATTAATTTCGCAAAGACATACGAAAAACTACCGCTTAATGCAACTGAATATGGAAATCAATGACCTTAAGGAATATGCAACCAATATTGCAGACGGTTCACTCTCCTTAAGCGAGATGATGTCTGCTCCGGGGTCTATGTTCAACAGGCAGATGCAGTATATGATGGCATCAAGCCAGTATTCCCAAATGGTTGCGCAAAACCAGATGACACAGCTGTCTTCTAATCCTTTGTATCAGCAAATGATGGCTCAATCTCAAAACGCACAGTTGCAGCAGCAATATCAAATGATGATGTATAGAAGTTTTTATAAGCAGGCTCAGCAGCAGTTTGCCAAATACGAAGCAAAACTTCTTAACGAAAAACAAAAAGAAATGTCAAAAGAAAAATTATCACTTGAATCTGAACTCGCAATGATTGACGAAGAAATCAAAACAACAAAAGAAGCAACTAAAAATGATGTTCAGAACTTTGTTCCTCAATATGCATAATCAATTTTCTAAATAATCCTTATAAATCCTTAATTCCTTAATCTAAAGGAAGCCCTGTCTCTCCCCCTTTTTTAGTCAGGGCTTTTTTATTGCCCGGTTGAGTATATAAAATTCCCCTGTTGATATGATTTAAATGAACTAAATTTATGGTTGTATCGTTATATACATGTTGATAATTTCTTAAGGATTTAAACTTGAAAACCTTTAATAATGTAATTAAAATATGTTTTATATTTTTTGTACTTGTATTTTCGGATATGTCAGCTTATTCGTTTGAGCCTAAGAGTTCTCTAATTGAAAAAGGAGCTAAGCTTACGATTTCGGATTGTATTCAAATTGCTTTGGATAACAGTCCTTATATAAGGCAGGCGGCTTATAATTATAAAATTTCGAAAAATGATGTAAATATAGCAAAGGCTTCATATTTTCCGACAATCGGTGTAAATACCGGATATTATCTTACTGATACTAAAAGATCCGGCAGAGATATGAGCAGTAATTATTATAATCTTTCTACAAGTTTAAACCAGCTTATTTGGAACTTTGGAAAAACAAGTTCTCAAATAAGGATGCAGAAGTTTAATAAAATTGCGGCATTATATACATTTGACAATACTGTTCTGGATACGATTTTTTCAGTGAAAACTAATTATTACGGTGTACTTGCGGCGAAGGCAACTATGGATGTTAACAGAGCCAATGTGCAGATAAACGAGAGAAATTATCAGCGTACAAAGGCCTATTACAACGAAGGCATAAGATCAAAAATTGACCTTGTTAATGCTGAAGTTTATTTGTCCGATTCTAAAATTAATCTTGTAAATTCCGAGCAAAGTTACCAAAATGCGCTGGTTCAGTTGAATAATTCTATGTACATTGCACACGCACCGAGTTATGAAATTTTAAGTACTGAAACTTTTAATTTTAGCAGTAATGAAATCCCGGTTAATTTGGAAAAAATTTCGGAAAAAAAAGATATCAGCGAGCCACCAAAAGGGGTTTCAAATGCAGTTTTGACAACAAAAGTTGAAAAGATGGCTGTTATGGAAAACTACAAATTTAAGCCGTTTGAGTATTCGTTTGAACAGTGTGTTGAGCTTGCCGAAAAAAACAATCCTTCATTGAAGGCTTACAGTGCAACAATTGAGGCGATGAAGCAGTATCTGCTTTATATAAAAAGACAGTACTATCCGGAAATAACCGGTTCTGTTGGTTACGGATACAGAGATCAGTACAATATGAATTCATTTAATGCAAGTATCGGATTGACCAGTTCCGTTAATATATTGAGTACAAAATATCAGATAGATAATGGTAAGTTGCAGGTTCAGCTTGCTGAAAACGATTTAAACTTAGCTAAGCAAAATCTTTATTTTGATGTTCAAAATGCCTATATTAATATGATACAATTAGAAAGACAAATTCCTTTGATGGCAGTTAGCGTCAGACAAACTCTTGAAAATTTTGAACTTGCAGATGGCAGATATGAAGTTGGTTTGGGTGATTACATAGAACTCCAAGATGCCAAGGTAAATTATAACAATGCACAAAATAACTATGTTCAGGCAGTATATAATTATAATGTAGCAAGGGCAAATTTGGAACGTTTGATTGCGCTTCCGCAGGAAATTGTAATAACAGTTGAGGATTAACGATGATTCTAAAAAGAAAGTATATAATAATATCCGGAATAATATTTGTAGTAATAGTTGGCGGGATTATTTGCTCCGTTTTAAAGCATCGGGTTCGTTATGAAACGACAACCGTGGAACAGTGTACTATAACACAGGTAGTTGAAGCTTCCGGAACGATTAATCCTGTTAATACGGTCAGTGTCGGTTCTACAGTGTCAGGCTTGATTAAGGCTATATATGTAGATTACAATTCACAGGTTAAAAAAGGGCAGCTTCTTGCGCAAATTGACCCGGCAAACTTTGAAGCTACAGTTCAGCAAAACTTGGCTCAAATTAATTCTGCCGAGGCTAATATGGCTAGAATGCAGGCCGTTGCGGAAATGTCGCGCAAAACGTATGTGCGTTATAAAAATCTTTATGCAAAGAATTTTATAGCAAAGAGTGAACTTGATCAGGCCGAAAGTGATTATCTTTCTAATATGGCACAGGTGGGTGCGGCTCAGGCGCAAATTAATCAGGCAAGAGCATCTTACAAAACAGCACTTACAAATTTAGGTTATACAAAAATTATCGCCCCTGTTGATGGAACGATTATTTCGCGTGAAATAGACTTAGGGCAGCCGGTTGCCGCAAGTTTTCAGGCTCCGGAATTGTTCACTATCGCTCAGGATTTGACAAAAATGCAAATAGAAGTGAGTGTTTCCGAAGCTGATATCGGTAAAGTTCAGGAAGGGCAGGATGTTACATATACTCTTGACGGTTATCCTGACAGACTTTTTTTAGGAAAGGTTACCCAGGTTAGAATATCTCCGACGACAGTTTCAAATGTCGTTACGTATTCCGTTATTGTGGGTGTTGATAACAAGGATTTAACTCTTAAGCCGGGTATGACGGCGAATGTTTCTATTATAACAAGTGAAAAGAATGATGTGCTCTGTGTTCCGTCAGTTGCTTTAAAATATACCCCGGCAACAGACGGGCAGAAGTATAAAACGCAAGGACTTTGGATTCTTGCTAAAAATAGACCTGTTCGTGTAAATATTAAAACCGGCGCAAGCGATGATACAAATATTGAGATTACCGAAGGGGTAAAAATAGGCGATAAAGTTATTATCGGCGCTTCAAATCAGCCTAAACGCGGAAAAAATAATACCCGCCGCAGGGGGCCGGGAATGTTCTAATTTAAAGGATAAGAAATGAGTTTAATTGAAGTTAAAGATGCTATAAAAACTTATCAAACCGGCGATGACTGCTTTAATGCGCTTAATTGTGTATCATTAAGCGTCGAAAAGGGAGAATTTGTTGCAATTATGGGGGCTTCCGGTTCCGGTAAATCAACTTTTATGAATATGCTTGGAACTCTTGATAAGCCAAATTCCGGAAGTTATCATCTGGATGGGATTGATGTGCTTTCTCTTGATTCAAATGAACTTTCACAAATCCGCAATTTAAAAATGGGGTTTGTTTTTCAGGGGTTTAATTTGATATCGCGTACGACGGCTTTGGAAAATGTTGAGCTCCCTATGATTTATAAAGGAGTTCCGGAAGCGGAGCGCATTGAACGCGCAAGAAAGGCGCTTAAGATAGTAGGGTTGGAAAACAGGGAAGATCATATGCCTAATCAAATGTCAGGAGGTCAGCAGCAGCGTGTCGCAATTGCTCGTGCGATTATAAACGATCCGCCGTTAATTTTGGCAGATGAACCTACCGGAAACCTTGATACTAAAACTAGTATAGAAGTAATGGAATTTTTTGTTAAATTAAACAAAGAAACGGGTAAGACAATAGTACTTGTTACCCACGAACCTGATATCGCGCAATATTGCAAGCGTGTTGTCCGCTTTAAAGACGGCAATATTATCTCAGATGAGATAAATGAACATACAACGATTCCATATTAACCGGAGATAAAGATGATTGATTTTAAATCTACAGTTATAATGGCGATAAGGTCGCTAAAAATAAATAAAATGCGTTCAATGCTTACAAGTTTAGGTATAATTATCGGTGTAAGCGCCGTAATTATTATGCTTGCTGTCGGCTCCGGAGCCAGCAAGCGCATAGCAAAAGATATGGAATCCATGGGTTCAAATCTTCTTATGATACGTTCGGCTTCTGCCAATACCGGCGGTGTTCGCCAGGGGTTTGGTACAAAACCTTCCCTGACACTTAAAGATGCTGATGCTATCCCGCAAAGCTGCCGCGGAATTTTAGCTGTAGCTCCTTATTCATCCGGCACCCAGCAGCTTACTTACGGAAACCAGAACTGGTCTACTACTGTAGGCGGAACTACGGGTTCTTATCTTTTTATAAGAAATTATGAAATTCTCAGCGGAAGAAATATGGGGAAAGAGGATATCCAAAACAGTTCCAAGGTGGCTATTATCGGTAATACTGTTGCAACAGAGCTTTTTGGAGATGTGGATCCTATAAATAAAACTATGCGTATCGGAAATGTTCCGTTTAAAATTATTGGTCTGCTAAAAACAAAGGGGCAAAGCGGTATGGGAATGGATCAGGATGATTTGGTATTTATTCCTATTACAACTGCGCAAAAGAAGGTTTTCGGAACGGATTATCCGGGCACTATAAAAATGATAAACGTAAAGGCAACAGATTCTGAAATGCTTGAAATTGCCCAGGAAGATATTTCAAGTCTTTTGAGAAACAGGCATCATATAGGCAAAAATCAGGAAGATGATTTTGAGATAAGAAACCTTGCTGAAATGCAGGAAACAATTAAATCTTCCGCCCAGACTATGTCTGTATTGCTGGGGGCAATTGCCTCTGTATCACTGTTGGTCGGCGGTATCGGCATTATGAATATTATGCTTGTATCAGTTACCGAAAGAACTAAAGAAATTGGTATTAGAATGGCAATCGGTGCAAAAGCCACCGATATCCGCATTCAATTCTTAATAGAATCGTTTCTGCTTTCTATAATAGGCGGGATTATCGGGGTTATAATCGGAATTGCCGGCGCAAAATCTATAGAGTTGTTTTCGACAATGAGTATTTCTATATCAGGATTTTCAATTGCGCTTGCACTCGGATTTTCCGGGGCTATCGGTGTGCTTTTCGGATATTATCCTGCATATAAAGCCTCTTTGCTTAATCCTATTGATGCCTTGAGATATGAATAATATTATTGCGTAAACGCACCAGACTCTTGCGGAGTATAGTCCTCAGTTTCAATGAGTTTATCATATTTTAAAACATAATCAAGATTTCCAATGCTATTACTACGTGAATTTGGTTTCCCGGCCTTGCTAAAACTAATTCTAAAGTAATCTTTTCCGACCTGATTTGGGCCTTTCAGCCCGTTAGTGTCAATATGTATATATCCGCAGTTATCTGAGCTCTTGTATTCTCCCTGAAAGCCTGTAGGCGAGTTCCCTGATGTATCAGGAATATAAAAGCCGTTAGAATCTGTAGCATTGCTCCAAAATGTATGTTTACACATTCCGTCGTCTGTAACTTCACTTTGAGGAGCAATAAAACTTCCGTCTGCAAGTACAATTCTAAAATAATTCATATAAGTTTCTTCTTTTGTACCGCCTTGCCCGTTGTTCAACTTTTTATATTGTTTTACCGTGTATTTTCCTCCGCAATTTTTAATATTGTTTGAGCTGTCACAGACCTGTACAATCTTTAGATATTTTGCCAGTTCTTTTGTTACAACAGTACGACTGCTCCAATCATTGCTGGAGCCGCCGGTAGCAAAAAAGTTATATGAGTCCCCTGCTATTTCATTAGCTGCATTCCAGCGCGTAACTGTGTTAACGGCTACGGAATATCCTTTTTTAGCGGCTGTGACCAGTACTTTTTCCTGGTATTTAGCTATTAGCATAGGTAATGTCATAGCTGCAACTATTCCGATAACCCCAAGTGTGATAAGGACTTCCGCAAGCGTGAACGCCGCTTTTTTCCCGTCATTGCGAGGAGCTTGCGACGAAGCAATCCATATAGATCGCGGATAGGCTTCGCCTTCTGCGATGACATGTGGCTGGCAAGATGTCTCAAATGCTGTCATCGCGCACTTCGTTGCGCGATCTTTTCCCCTGGATTGCTTCACTTCGTTTACAATGACGTTTTTGTCATCCTTACAAAGCGAACCGCCGCAACGAAGTGAGGACGTGTGAGCCTGTATGCAGAGCTGAGCGATAGCGAAGGATCTATTGTTTAAGGATATTCTTCGGACTTCGTCCTCAGAATGACGGAATTTGGCTTCGTCCTCAGAATAACGACATAGCAGGGAACTTAACCTGTCTAAAAGGCTGAAATACCCTCCAAAAGCGGAGAGTCTAGCCCCCCCCCCCCTGGAGAATACCGGTATAATCAGTGTTTTCAGATTTTAACATTTAGTGTATCCTCCATAAAATTAAAACAACTATTATAATTTTAACTTATATTTGATGATTTTACAAGTACTCGGTTAAAATTATATATTAAAACTTTTTCTGGAGCCTTCTTCGTGGTAAAAACCGCCGCCGCAGACAGTTTCAACCACCTTCAAAACAAATTCTCTCGGTGCATCTGTTTGATTTAACGGTAACTCTCTTCCGCCAAGGTGTCTGATTTTTAAAATCGCATTATGCGTTGTTTCAGCAGGGACAAACAGTGACGCAATCTCTTCATCAAGCAGACGTGCCATTTCTTCTTTATGATCCTTTACGCCGAGCATAAGTTCGTTGTAGTTTCCTTTTATCGCCATAATCCTCGTAGAAAAAAGGTGGTTTAAATTTTCTCTATACAGCACTTGCGGCTGGAAGTTACAGCGCGTAGTAAAGCTTATTTTATGCCATAGGATGTTCATAATAATGACGGATTTTTGCGGGTCTGTGTCAACATAGATGTTTTGTGTCGTGACTCCGCGTGAAGAAAAAGCTTCTTTTAAAATATCCGTAACATCCATAATTTCTTCAATCATTCTGCTGAAAATTTCCGCAGTATTAATTGTTGCATGCTGATAGTCAAGAAATTGTTTATACATATGAGCCGAAACAAGCCCTACTCTCTCTTGTACCAATGCTGATTTTCTGGATGATGTTTCAGAATTATCAAAGCTTTCGTAATTATTTAACAATTTTTAATCCGTCCTTTTATAACATATTTTAATAATAAACATGCCCTTATGTAAAGATTATAAAAATTTTCTTTACAAAAATGAATACTTATTGAGATTGATTTTTAAATGTTATAATGCGAATTAATATTTTACCAGCTTCCTGTTGAACCTTTGCCGCCGGAGAAGCCTCCTCCTCCTCCGAAGTTGCCTTTTTTACCTATTCCGAGTAATCCGGCAATTATAATTATAGGCCACGCCCAGAATGGTACATTTGACTTCTTGGAAGATGACGGGGCACCTGCTGTTTTTGCAGGAGCGTTTGCCGTATTGGTTAGTTCAATACCGTATGCGCCGGCTATTAAATTTGCTGTTGAGGCAACTCCTCTGTATATTCCTTTGGAGTAATCTCCTTTGGCAAAATACGGTACCATATCCGTATTCATTATTGAATCAGCTTTCGGGTCTGTAATTTCACTTTCAAGTCCCATACCAACTTCAAGTCTGGCTTTTCTTTCATTAGGTGCAACTAATATTACAACTCCGTTATTTTTATCTGCGGCACCCACTTTGTATTTTCTGCCTATTTCAGTGGCTGTTCGTTCAATTGATTGTCCCTGTAGTGATTTTACAGTGACAACAGCGATTTCAGCAGTTGTTTTTTCTTGGAGTTCCTTGATAATAGCTGTAATCCCTGCATAGTCGTCTTGCGTAATTACTTTTGCATTGTCTGAAATGTAGCCGTATTTGAAGTTTAAATTTTCAAGTGACATTGCTGGCAGGATGCTAAATATCAATACTGCAATTCCTAATACTAGCTTTTTCATTCTTTTATCTCCTTATTTTTTTACTGCGGATAAGACATATCTGTTATTGAAATATCTGTTTGCTACTCTCATTATATCAGATTCTGTAACGGAATTGATTAATTTGTCATATTTATTTACAAATTTGTAGTTATCTTCTGCTGTTTCAAACCAGCCTGTGGTTACAGCTTTATCAAGATTTGTTTCTAACGCGATTACAAATTGTCCGGTTAATTTATCTTTTGCCTCCTGTAATTCTTTTGTCCCGACAAATTCTGTTTTTAACTTGTTAATTTCTGCCCACAATCCGTTTAATGCTTTGTCATAAGTTTCCGGGTTAGTGCCTATGTATACAACAAAAGCTCCTTTTAAGACATTCGCGGAATACCCGGAACCAAGCTGATATGCAAGACCTTGCTGATCTCTTAAGTTTTTAAACAGACGGGAGCTCATTCCGTTTCCTAACAGTGCATCAATGACCTGTAATGCAGCATAATCTTTTTTGTTATTTAATCCTGCCGTCTGCCAGGCAAGGAATATCCAGTCAGTGTTTGTATCCGGCATTTGTTTTATGCAGGTTCTGTTTTCCGTAATCGGAGTTATTGAATCTTTATGTGCCTGATATTCAAATGTGGTTTTTGAATTTGAATGGAACATATTGGAGAAAGCCTGTGCGGTTTTATCCAAATCAACATTTCCGTTAACTGATATTACAATATTTTGCGGTGCAAATATTGTGTTGTAATAGTTTATTATTTCTTCTCTTGAAATTGACGGGATATTCTTTTCAAGAACTAAGCTTGAATTGGAATAAGGTGTTCCGTCAAATATGAGATGCTTATACTCTTCAATTGCGACATTTAGCGGAATATCACGGGATTTTTTTATTGCGTTGATTTTATCATTTTTAACTTTTTCAAGCTCGTATTCCGTAAATGTTGCATTATTTACTATTTCGTTTAGAAGTTCCAGAGTTTTTTCGTATTCCGGGGTTGTTGTTAATACCGTTATAGAAAAGGCATCTGAGCGGGTTCCCGGATCTATTTTTATGCCGTTATCTTCTAAAATTTCGGCAAGTTCCTGGGCGGTATATTTTTTTGTTCCCTTCATCATAGTGGAAGCCGTTAGGTTTGCAATTCCGTATTTCGGTTCTAAAAAGTTACCACCTTTTGCAAAGATACTTATTGCAACAATCTCGTTTGTTGTATTTGGTGTGAGTAATAATGTTGCCCCGTTTTCAAGTGTATATTCTTCTGTTCCGTTGTCTGAACTTTTAAGAACAGGTTTTGCGGCAAGCGGAGTTTTATTTGAAACTTTAACTTCCTTGCAGTTTTCAGGTAGTACTATTGAAACTGCTGATTTGTTAACTCCCAGATATTTGTTTGCTGCATTTTTTACATCCTGCGCGGTTACCTTTTTAATATTATCTACATAGTTTTCATATACGCTGATATCTCCGGATGTTACCATTATATAGCCGATTTCCTGTGCAATATTTGAAATTGATTCTCTTGCATAGTAGGTATCCCGTTCTATGATATTTTTTGCCAAACTAACCTGTTCATCGGTTACTCCGTTTTTTTGTATGTTTTTTATCTCTTCAAAGATTTCGTTTTCAAGTCTTTGTTGTTTTTCAGGATTGAAGGTTGCGGATATATAGAAAATTCCGTCATCCCTAAATCCGGAGTTTGAAGCTGAAATTGTATTTGCAAGCTGTAATTTGTCTTTAATATTTTTATAGAATACGGAAGTCCGTCCTTCTCCGAGAATTGTTGCCAGAACATCAAGAGCATAGCTGTCTTTGTCGTTTATATTTACTCCTCTGAAACCGATAAGCATGTATCCTGTTTGAGCCTTTAGATACTCAATATTGCGTTTTTGCTCAGTCAGAGGTTTTTCTTTCGCATATACAGATTTCGGACTTTTTTGTGTTTCTTTGGCAAAATTTTGTTTAATCTGGTTTAGTGCCGTATTTGCATCTACGTCCCCTACAATTACTGTTACCATGTTATTTGGGGAATACCATTTTGTGTAATAATCGAGAATTTCATCACGGTGAATGGTTCCGATATTTTTTCTTGTCCCTATTACTTTTCGTTTGTAAGGGTGTGTTGTATACATTAAGTTTACTAAATTTTCATATACGGCGCTTGTCGGGGAATTTTCGTCTTTGGCAATTTCTTCCAATACTACTTTTCTTTCCATTTCAAGTTCTTTGCGCGGGATAAGAGGGTTCAAAAGCATATCAGCATGAAGAGAAAGTGCTTCTGTGAAGTGTTTTGAAGGTATTGTTATGTAGTAGTGGGTAAAATCTTTACTTGTTGCAGCATTTGTGATGGCGCCTTTTGTTTCAAGAAGTTTGTCAAACTCTCCCGGTGCATGGTTTTTTGAGCCCTTGAAAAATAGGTGTTCCAAAAAATGGGATACTCCGTTGTTGTTGTCGTTTTCGTTGATTGAACCGGTTTTTATCCAAGTGTCAAGCGTTACAATCGGGTTTGATTTAACTTCCTTTATTATAACAGTCTGACCGTTTTCAAGTTCAAATTTTTGCAAGTTTTCAACTGCAAATGTGCTGCCCCCGATTAGAAGTACCAACAACGTAATAAAAAATTTTCTCATCTTATCCCCTCTCAATATCTTCTTTACGTAAATAATACTATAAATAATCTGACTTGAAAATAGTAAATGAGGAGAATGGATATTTTTAATTTTTCGACGGAAGGGCAAATTTGCATCCGCAGTAATTTTGGCGGTATAAGTTTAATTGTCTGGAAATTTTGTTTGTCTTCAGAAATCCGTCTTTTTTCTTAAAATCTATATCAACGTAGTTAAGATTGTATTCTGCAGCAATTTGTTTACCGATTGCTGATAATTTTTGAAAACTTTTGTGCGGGCTGATTACTATTGATGTTGTGAAATTTTGGATGTTTAAAGTTTTGCATAATTCTGCGGTTTGTTTGAGCCGGAGTTCAAAACATTTGTCGCAGCGAGCTCCTTTTTCCGGTTCGTTTTCCAACCCTTTCACAAAATCATAGTACATATCCGGTTCGTAATTTCCTTCAATAAGTTCCACGTTAAAATATTCGCATAGTGTTTTTTCCGCCTCAAGACGTCTGTGGTATTCTTCCGATGGAAATATATTCGGATTGTAAAAATATACTTTAACAGAATACCCCGCATCTTTTAACATAGATACGGGATATCCTGAACAAATTGCACAGCAGGCATGAAGAATTATGTTTTTATCTTCTTTTTGCACCTGCATCCTCCAATAGTTTTATAAATTGGCTGTATGGTTTCATGCCGACATATACGTCATTTCCTATTTTCATAGAAGGTGTTGCATTGATTCCCTGCGTATAAGCCAATTCTATTTCATCAGCAAGTTCATCTTTAATTTCTTTTGAATTTGCATCGTTATATAATTTTTCGGTGTCTAAATTTAAGTCTTCTGCAATTTTAAGAATTTCTTCATCAGATTGCGGATGAAGTTCAAAGAATTTTGAATTTATAGCCCAGAATTTACCCTGTTTTTCTGCAGCCATAGCATAGCGTGCCATTCTGCAGGAGCCTTCGTGGAATGGCTGTCTTAAGAATGGATTGCATTCCATATCAAGCGGCAGGTTCTTATGAACAATTTTTACATCTTTCATTTCTTTTGCTGCTTTGTGAATCATAATATTAAAAGCTTCGCATATAGGGCAGTTAAAATCTGTGTAAGTATATACGACAACTTTGCCGTCCGGATCTCCCAGAACGTTACCTTCTACGGCATATTTGTTTGTTTTGGCATTGATAAATTCCCCGAAATCTTTTTGTTGTTTAACCTGAGGGGCAAATATCAAAGATGTTGATGTGTAATAAAGTCCTCCTGCGGCGATTAACATTACGATAACAAAAGCAATTAAATATGCTCTGTTTTTGATTGCATCGAGAAAATCATTAACGCTGTTTTTGAAAGCCTGGACAATACCGCCGTTTTTAAAATCAATTGCAACAAGTCCTATAGCCAAATCCAATACGTAGGTCAAAGCGCATAGAACACATAGCTTATGTATTCCGAATAAGCTTACGCAAAGCAATGTCATAGAAATTGCAAATGATATTAACCCCAGCATTCCGATATATGAAAGCGGATTTTTGAAAACTTCCATAAACTTAAATAATCTGAAATTAAAAATCTTAAAATCTTTAAGTTTGTTTGCAGCAAGCATAAGGAAAATGAAAGAATATAAAAATATTCCCCAATATGCAAGCGGTATTCCAAAGAATTGCGATTCGTTTGTTTTAGCAACTCCATCACAATCTATAAAATCGTCAATGGAACAAAAACTCGGCAGTGCATATGCATTGAAATTTACATCATAATATATCATGGCGAGTTTAATTGATGTTATAAAGCCGATTAAAGCAAGAATAAAAACTATAATCTTCCTAATGTTTATCTTTTCCATAAATAATCTTTCTCCTTATTCCTGTATTTATTTTACATTCCATCGGGCAATAAATCAATAGAGTTTCGGGGGATGTTTTATAATCTGTTGAAATTAATTGCTTAATAGTGTATAATAATCCGCGAGAGGTAGTTGTGAAAAGAAATTTATTTAAATTATTTATAAATAAGCTTCTTGCGTATCCTTTGTGGGTTAAGCAGGTTGTATATTATCGTTTGTACCAAAATATGAAAGAGAATAACTGCGAGCGTTATATAATCAAGAATATTGATCATCTCTTTGCGATGCATGTGCCAACGCTTACGTTCCAGGGTAAAAATGAATTATGGGATAAGTCAGGCGGCTTAGATAGTAATATTTATAACTTTTTAAAGTTTGTTCATAGCGAATATAATATTTTGGAAATTTCTTTGAATATGTTTTTATCTATTGAAGAAGTTGCAAAATATTATATATTCTGTCTTGAGCAAAATTATATTGAAGCTCCAGAAGCGGAAGAAGTTTATGCCATGGCAGGATTTATAGCAGGCAAATTCCCTACCGGTGATTATTTCCTAAAAAACGGCTCTATAACTATTGATCAGCTTGATGTTGCACTTGCCGAGCAGCAAAGGCTTGCAGATCGCGGACAGCACGAGTTGATTGGAAAAATTCTTGTAAGACTCGGGTTTATTACACAGGAAAGCGTAAAAACTTTGTTTAAATTAAAGGCGGATTCCAGAAAACGGTTTGTCCTCAATCCTGAAACGTTCCCTGACAGCGAGCAGGCCGCAGGTAGTATACAAAAACTTGAAGATGAAGTCAGGGCATTGAAGAATGAGAATAATGCCTTAAAGCAAACAATGGCAAGAATAATTGATATGGTGAAAAAATATGATGATTAATTCTCCGGACACACTTGTAAAATATGTTCGAGATGGGCTTGTTGAAGAGCAGCATTTTGGATATGTAATGGTTTTAAACAGGGTTCATGTCATAGACCGGGTTGGAGAAAGCGGCAGTTATCCGTATTATCTGCGCTCTTGTGCCAAGCCTTTGCAGGCTTCCTTAATAATAGATTTTGGTATGGATGAGGCCTACGATATGACAGAAGAAGAAATAGCTTTCTGCTGTGCTTCGCATGCCGGGGAACAGTGCCATATTGATATTGCCCGCGGGCTTCTCAAAAAAATCGGTATAGATGAGAGTTATTTGAAATGCGGAACTCAAAAGCCTTTATCTCTTACGGAACGCGAGAGAATGCTTCTTGATGATGAAGAACCCTCTGTATTGCATCATAATTGCTCAGGTAAACATATTATGATGCTGGGGCTTTGTGCGATGCATAATTGGGATATGGCAACTTACGAAGAGCCGTATCATCCTTTGCAGAAACTTATTAAAGAGAGAATTTATGAGTTGTGCGAACTTAAAAAGGATTATCCTTCAACAAAAGATGGCTGCGGGGTTCCGATTTATGCTATGCCTTTGGAAAATATGGGCAAAGGTTATTTGAATCTTTTCTGTTCCGATGAATATGTAAAAATTAGAAATGCGTTTTTAAATCATCCGTATATTATTGGCGGTGAGTGCCGAACCGATACCAAAATTATTGAAAATTCGAAAAATCTGGTTGCGAAAGTCGGCGCCGGCGGTTTGTGTATAGTCGTAAACGTAGAAAATGAAGAATGTCTTGTTGTAAAAATATCTGATTGTGATATGAGAGCAAGGGAATATGTTGTAATTGACGCATTGAAAAATATGCATTGGGCAGATATTCCTGCTGATTATGATATAAAAACAAATCACGGTGATGTTGTAGGGCAGATTGTAACAACGTTGTAAATTTTCGGTACCTTTTTGATATACAAAGGTACCGTTTATGTTCATTTCTTTCTCTGCTTGGTTGTTCGCGTATTACGAGTTCCAGAGCATTGCCCTTCGGCAACGCTCTTCACTCTACGCTCACAATCCGCTTTGCTTCGCAAATAAAGAGAAAGAAATGAACCGTTCACAACCAAATGAAAGAGTGAAGCCATTTTGCACGTTTCGAGCAGAGCTCTCAACTGCAAAAGAAGGCAAGAAAGAGAAAACACGCAAACGTTCCCTGCATTTCGCTGACGCTCAATGCCAAAATGTTATTTGAGCTTTCAGCTCAAATTCTTTCAAGGCTCACTATCGCACTTCGTGCACGTTCGCCTGACTCTCACCAGACGTCATTGCGAGCGTTAGCGAAGCAATCCAGGATGTTCCCTCCCCAACTCGGGGAGGGTCAGGGTGGGGGACGATTTAATACTCGGTTAAGATTGCTCCCCATCCCAACC
>CALUWA010000015.1 GCA_944324365.1 Candidatus Gastranaerophilales bacterium | reverse complement strand
GCCGCTTTCTTTTTTTCATTCTGAGTCCGATTTTTTGGTAGAGGGGTACTAAGCAGATATTTCCCGTCATTGCGAGCGTTAGCGAAATGCAGGGAACGTTTGCGTGTTTTCTTTTCTTGCCTTCTTTTGCAGTTGAGAGCTTTGCTCGAAACGTGCAAAATGGCTTCACTCTTTCATTCGGTCGTGAACGTCTATTTCTTTTCTCTGCTTGGTTGTTCGCGTATTACGAGTTCCAGAGCATTGCCCTACGGCAACGCTCTTCACTCTACGCTCACAATCCGCTTTGCCTCGCAAACAAAAGAAAAGAAATAGACATAAAACGGTACCTTTGTATATCAAAAAAGTATCGATAACAGGGTTATGCAGCTTACCTTACGCAGCGGATTCCTAAAGTATTAGTTTTGTCCTTAAATACGGCAATGGTACCATCTGCATAATTCACTGCATAATGAAGTTTCCCGCCTGGCGAGTCCTGAAGCCAGAAATATCCGTTATTATATTGAAGCGCCTGCGAAAATTTTATCGAAGGAGATTGATTACAATAATTGTTAACTGCAATTGCCTGAACTTTATACGCTGGGTAATAAATAAAATAGGTCTTATTTTTTGAAACATTCCCTCCTGAAGCAAAAGCCCTTTGGCAATTTTCAGATGCAATCCAAGCATACCAGGCCTGCTCTCTGGTAGGAAGCTGCATATTATATTTTTCACAATATGCCGATGCGGCTTCGTAACCGGCCTTTATACCGGCATCCTGTCCAAAACATAAATTTAAACCGTCTTTATAAGGAATTACACTGCAATCATCCCCTATTAACGACAAAGAATGCAATCTGCTGTAAAGAACTATTCCGGAAAGAACAATAAAAAGTATTAAAGTCAACAACAAAAATTTTTTAAATTCACTCAACAAACTTACCCCCAAAGTGTAGTGCAATTATACTTGCAATTTTTGTAAAAATCAACTACAATGAGTGTGAATAAGGAGAGTTTTCTATTATGAAATTAAAGTTATTTACTATAATATTATCATTATTTTTGATGACACAAGCCTCCATAGCAGCTCCGTTTAATGCAACGGCAAAAACAAAACGTATCCCTGCCGGGACAAAATTCACACTGGAGCTTCTCAGTCCTGTATCAACGCTGACTTCGGCGGGAACAGAGTTTTCGGCAATTCTTGTTACGGATCAAACAGCCGATGCTGATGTAATACTCCCGTCAGGCTCGCTTGTCAGAGGAACTGTTAAACAGGTAACTCCGGCGAAACGACTTTCAAAGGGTGCTGTTTTATATCTTGATTTTGACCACGTAGTTACACCGAACGGGCGCCAGCTCCCGCTGTCATTAACCGTTGTAGGTCGTCCTGATATGACATACGACGGCGGAATTACAACGACAAAAGGTTACGGCGACGCTGTTAAACAAAACTGGGATAAGACTGTCGATATAGCAAAAACAGCAACAGAATGGGGTGTTGACACCGGGGATGATATGTGGAACGGTTACGGGAAAATATTAACGGTTCCTGCAGGAGTCATCGGCGGCGGAGTCGGAGGAGGTGCATATTTCGTTGGAGACAGCGCAGCTGATTTATTCCGCAAAGGCAAAGATGTCCAAATAAATAAAGGAGAACACCTTGAAGTAATTCTTACAGATCCGATAGATGTTCCAGTAATATAAATATAAATATAAATGAAAATAATATCAATATTAAATTCTTGGCGCTGGTGTTACCAGCGCCATTTAATTCTAAGATGTAAAACTTTTATAAGGATTACTGTTTTTAAAATTTTAATGGTATAATAATAACACAGACTTTATTTATAAAAGGAGAGATCAAGGATATGTGTGGAATAGTAGGATATATTGGAAACAGACCGGTTGTTGATGTTTTAATTGACGGCTTGCACCAGCTTGAATACAGAGGCTATGATTCTGCTGGCATTGCAGTTGAATGCGGTGATAAAGTCAATATTTATAAGGCTGAAGGCAAGCTTGATAATTTAAGCAGCGTTCTTTTGCAGCATAAATCAGAATATCAAAATGCTACAATGGGCATCGGTCATATCCGCTGGGCTACACACGGAGCTCCTACCGTAGTAAATGCCCACCCGCATACATGCAACTGCGGAAATCTTGCAATTGTTCACAACGGAATTATCGAAAATTATAAAGAATTAAGAGCAAAATTAGAACAAAAAGGCGCAATATTCCGTACTCAAACAGATACTGAAACAGTAGCGCATTTAATAGCATACAAATATGCCGAAACAAAAGATCTTACGAAAGCCGTAAGACTTGCAACAGAAGAAATTGAAGGCGCTTACGCATTATGCGTAATTCATAATGATGAGAAAGACAAAATTGTTGCAACAAAAAGAAACGCTCCGCTGCTCGTAGGAATAGGCGAAGGCGAATATTTTATCGCATCTGATGTTCCTGCAATCATTAAATACACTAAAAAAGCTGTGTATCTTGAAGATAATCAAATTGTGACTGTAACAAAAAACAACATAACTCTCAGCGATGAACGCGGCAATGAACTTTTCCTAAAAATAGAAAACCTTCCGTGGGAACCGGTCGCATTGAGCAAAATGGGCTACAAACATTTTATGCTCAAAGAGATTCATGAACAACCTGATGTTATAAGAAATATTCTGGTAGGTAAAATCCACACTTCAGAAGAACCAATAATCTTAAACGAAGTAAAACTTACAAAAGAAAAATTAAAAGAATTAAACAGAATACAGATTATTGCCTGCGGGACATCTTTACACGCGGCAATGATCGGAAAATATATTATAGAAAACTTCTGCGGCATAGCAGTTGATGTTGAAGCCTCAAGCGAATATATCTACAGAAAAAATGTAACGGATGAAAAAACGCTTGTAATAGGAGTATCACAATCAGGTGAAACTGCGGACACTCTGACTGCAATAAAACAGGCAAAAGCAAAAGGGTCACATATATTAATAATTACAAACAGGCCTGACAGTGCAATGGCAAGAGAAGCAGACAGCCTTATTCCTGTGAGCGCAGGGATAGAAGTTTCGGTAGCCGCAACAAAATCTTATGTTGCGCAGCTGGTTTCTTTCTATCTGCTTGCAATGTATATGGCAGAAATAAAAGGAAGCCTTGATAAATCTGCTCTAACCTCATTGAAATCAGATTTAACAAAAATTCCGCAAAAGATTGAACAGATACTTTCACATAAAGAACAAATTCAACGCTGTGCAAAACTTTACGCGAATACAAAAGACTTTATCTATATAGCACGCGGTATAAATTATCCTACGGCATTAGAAGGAGCATTAAAGCTGAAAGAAATCAGCTACATTAATGCAACGGGTTATCCGGCGGGTGAACTTAAACACGGTCCTATTGCAATGCTTGATGAATCAATGCCTGTTCTTTCAATTCTTATGAAAGGAACTGTGTACGAAAAACTTTTATCAAACAGTGAAGAGGCAAAAGCACGTAATGCCAGAATGATTGCACTGACAAATTCTAAAGATGAAAAACTCAAAGATTTGTTTGAATGCATAATCGAAGTTCCGGATGTTCAGGAATTACTTTCTCCGATTATCGCAATTGTTCCGTTACAGCTTATTGCATATTATATTGCAGAATACCTCGGCAAAGACGTAGACCAGCCGAGAAATCTTGCAAAGTCTGTAACGGTAGAATAATGATAGTTTCAGAAAATATAACCTTACAATTAGATACACCACTAAGTAATACCCAAATTGAAAATGCGCTTTTGACAAAAGGGGTAAAACCTTTGCGCTGGGCTATAATCGGGGGAAAAGATAAAACCTTTATCATCAGCGTTTCCTACGACAAAAAGTGTTAAAATTGTAAAGTTTTAAAATAAAAATTTACGTTACGAAACATTTTGAATTTTTTGGCATGGTTCGTGCTAGAGTATTTATAGTTCAAAGAAATACACATTAATTAAGGAGATTAAGGAATGTCGGAATATCTGAGCAAAGAAGAGATTAAGCAATGGAGAAGCTCATTAGAAAAAATAACTTTAGAGGAATATGCTGCCAGATTGGGGAAAAAAATTGAAGAAGACAAACCTACAAACGATTTAATTGATATCGTTTTGCACGGGAAACCGGTCATTTCTAATACCGACGAATGGGTTCAACCGAGAACCGAGCGCATTAGCACAATAGCTCAGCGTGCATTTGAAAGAGAACAAGAAATTGCACCTTCGCCGTTTTCAATTTCAAAATTAAAATTAAGCATAAGCGATGCTAATACTGAAATTGAAAAACCGGTCAAAAAAGTGCAGAAAAAAACAGAAACACCTAAAACTGTGAAAAAAGCTGCAACCCCTAAAAAAGCAGCCAAAACTGCCGACAAAAAAACAAAAACAACTAAAAAAAGCAGCTCAGCAAAGGCCGCTAAAGCTAAAAAAGAAGTTCTTAGCGCAAATATTACAGGGGACAATTTAAGAGATGAAGTAAGAGTTGTATTCAAAAAAGCCCTTACAGACAGAGAACAGAAAGTATTTGATCACTTTGCGGCAAACAAAAACCAGATTGTATATGCAAAGGATTTAGCAGCAATTCTTGATTTGCCAAGAGATTATGTTTACAAATACATCAAAAATCTAAGAGCAAAAATTGAAGGTGATAAACTTCAAAATGCTGATAAAGGCGGATTTATTCTGCATATATAATACAAAATAAAGATTTTAAATTAAAACTCCGGATAAAATATCCGGAGTTTTTTTATAATATACAGGCCAGCACCATCAAAAGTAACGTACCTATTTGGATTGCAGTGCCGACATTTTGAGAGAACCGGTTTGAGTCGTACTTGCTTGCGGATTTTTGCGCCTGATAAGCACTGGAAAGTCTGTCTAAACGGGTCTGAGTATCATCTGACGTGAATTCTGTACCGAACATAACATTTTCTAATCTGGAGAGTCTGTTTTCTATTGAATCCTGTGCATAATTGTGGTGCAAAAGTTTTTTCTCAATAGTAGAGAGTGAAACTTTTTTAGGGGAAGAAGAATAAGACGGCGCTGGGGAATAAGAATCCTGATGGTAAGGAGAGGCGTACGGATCATCATAAAATTGACCTCTTCTGTTATTCATATCATTATAAGCCTCATAATCAAACTGACTTGGAGGAACATACTTACCCAAATAATAATCCTGCTGAATAGGCGGGACATCACTATCATAAAAAACATTTGAGGACTGAGCCATACGATCATCCATAAGAGATTGCGGCTTAATTTCAGCCTTAAGACGGTCTACACGCGTAGACAAATCATCTGAATAAGTTTTATTAAAAGTTTTCTTTTCAAGGTTAGAGAGTCTTGTTTTAATATCCTGTTTCGGATAAGTCTGTTTAAAGACTTTTTGTTCAAGCTCATCCACCGCAGGATAACTTACATCTGAAGTTGCAACGGGTTCTTCTTCGATATAGTCGGAATTTTCAGCAAATGTATCTTCAACAGGTTCAATTTCCTTACCGATAGAATCTGCCGAAATATCCTTACTTAATTTTGCAAGACGTTCCGCTTGCGGACGTGACGAAGTTTGTCCGTAAACAGTATTTTCTAACCGGCTTAACCTTGCCAGATCACTTTCATTATCATATTGAAATCCGTATAGGGAATCTTCAATTTTACCAAGTGTAGCCTGCGTTGCTGTTTGTGCCAATGAGTAAAGCGGGTTTAAAAGAAGAACTGCTGCGATTAATAAAACAAGTTTTTTCATAGTAACAACTCCTTAGGTACAGAATAAGGGGCGTTAATATGAAAAACTATTGAACAAAATCGGGATTTAAAACATTCTAAAAATAGGGCTAAATACCTACCTCTGAGGCATTATAAAAAATTTTCGCACTACTTTTTATTTATAAAAACGGAGAATTACAATCTCTTTTAAAATTTATTGACTTTTTATAGAAAAAAATTAAAAGTTAGATATGAATATCTTTAAATTTTTTAACAACAAAGACAAATGCCATCATGACAAGGTACCAATAACGGAAGATATCTGCTATTGCCCGGATTGCGGAGAATTGATAGAAAACCGGTGGTACATAACAAGATGCACATGCTGCGGAGTAAAGCTAAAGGCAATAATCAAGGATAACAAAATTATCCCTGAAGAAAAGTTCTGCCATAACTGCGGAGATAAGAGATTTGAAATTGAGAGAGTTCCGAAAATAAATTTTATTGATATAAATTATGCAGTATTGGTAAAAACGCCGATAGAACCGCAGATAAATGACCTAACCCAAAGCTGGCTGGACAGGCACGAATACATCAACCTTAAACTGCTTACGCAAACATAAGATTGCATACGGTAACAGCAGTGACAATTCCTATTACATCTGCAATAAGCCCGACGAGAAGTGCGTATCGGAGTTTTGAAATTCCGACAGCACCAAAATAAACAGCCAAAACATAAAATGTAGTTTCACTGCTTCCGACCATAACCGCAGCCAAAGTAGTCGCGTAATTATCCGGGCCAAGACTATGAGCAATATCCGAAAAAACTCCCAAAGCCGCAGAACCCGATAAAGAACGTACTATCATAATAGGCATAACGTCAACCGGAACATTAAAGTGCGCAAGCAGCGGAGCGAAAACCTCTCCTGCCATCTCAATTAACCCTGAAGCACGAAGCATAGAAATTGCCACAATTATTGCAACAAGATAAGGTATGATATTTACGGAAACCTTAAACCCCTCTTTTGCTCCGTCGGTAAATACCTCATACAACGGGACTTTTTTAATTAATCCCATAGTCAAAATCAACAAAATTATTCCCGGAAGCGCCCAAAGCGATAAAACATTCATAATTGACTGAAACATTATTCATCACCTCCGGCTTTTTGAGGCTTCCAAAAAGACTGGAACAGTTTAGCCAATAATATTGAACAGGTAAATGTAATTGCAGTTACAACAAGAGTCGGTGCAATGATTGAGGTTGGATTTTTATAACCGACACCTATCAAAACCGCAATAACTGTTGCAGGAATAAGCTGAAATCCCGCAGTATTCATTGCAAGAAACATACACATAGCATTTGAGGCACTTTTTTTGTTGATATTATGATGTTGAAGCTCTTCCATAGCCTTTATCCCGATAGGCGTTGCAGCATTAGTAAGTCCAAACGCATTTGCTGCAAAACTCATTGCAATATCACCCACGGCAGGCGAATCTTGCGGAATTTCATCAAACAATTTTTTCGTAACAGGTTTTATAAGCTTTGCAATTAACGCAATCAAACCGCATTTTTCAGCTATCTTCATCATCCCGAGCCAAAAAGCCATAATTCCTATGAGTGAAAATGCAACCTTAACAGAAAGTTCAGCGCCCGTCAGAATTGCATTCACAACATCCTGCAGCCTGCCGTTAACTGCTCCTGCAATAATTGAAATTACAACCAAAAAGTAAAAAATATAATTCATATAATAATTAAAACACTATTTAATTTTGACGGCAAAAACATTTCAAAAATGCAACAAAACCGCTTACGACATCAAAAGAAGACTAATCCATATAAACAGCATACCGGAAATTATGCCAACCATTGAAAGGTGCCAGTTTCCAAATTCTCTGGCAAGCGGAAGCAGAGTATCAAATGAAATATAAATCATAATCCCGGCAACAGCCGCCATTGCAACGCCAATCATAATCTGCGGCATAAAGAAATGAAGCAAAAACATTCCGATAACGGCGCCAATCGGCTCACTTATACCGGATAATGCAGCATACAAAGTCGCATAACGTTTTTTACCGGTAGCATGATAAACCGGAAGCGCAACAGCAATACCTTCCGGAATATTGTGAATAGCAATCGCAAGCCCTACAGATATTCCCAGAGTTAAATCGTGGGAAGCGGATAAAAATGTTGCCATACCTTCCGGGAAATTATGCACACAAATCGCTACAGCAGTTAATAATCCGGCTCGTTTTATTCTGTGCTCCGCATCAACAACTTCATTCGGATTTTCCAAATCCTGCTCAGGAATATGGTCAGGAATAAAATAATCAATTAAAATAGCAACAACAATCCCAACAATAAAACCTAAATAAACAATCCACTGGCTGTTATTAGGAAAAGCTGTTTTTAACATTTCCTGAGCAGAAGGAATAATATCCGTGAATGAAAGAAAAATCATAACCCCGGCAGAAAATCCTAACCCGACAGATAATGCCTTTAAATTATCTTTCTTTAACACAAAAGCAAAAACTGAGCCTATAGCAGTAGCCAGGCCTGCCAAAAAAGTTATAAGAAGTGCGATTGCATAATTATGGGGCATAATAAAATCCTTTCATTATTCCTCAACTATCCTACCACAAAAATATAATTGCAACTTATTCCTTTACACCGCCCTGCATAATATCGTTTATAAAATATTTTTTCCCGATTAAAAAAACTGCTATAACAGGAATTGTACAGATAACAGAACATGCCAAAAGTTCACCCCATAAGGTAAGCTCTCTGAAACTTCCCTTAAATATAGCAAGCCCGACCGGTAAAGTCCGCATACCTTCGGAATTTGTGACAATCAGAGGCCATAAAAAACTGTTCCAGGTTGTAACAAATGTGAATAATGCAAGAGTCATCACTGTCGGCAAAGCAAGCGGCAATGCAATTTTAAAGAAAGTTCCAAACAAATTGCACCCGTCAATTTTTGCAGCCTCTTCCAAATCCTTCGGGAAAGATAAAAAATATTGGCGCATTAAAAATATTCCAAACCCGCCAAACAACCCCGGAAGAATTAATGCAGAATAAGTGTCTATTAAATGAAGTTCCCGCATTAGAAAAAACAGCGGAATGATATTAACCTGCGGCGGAATAAGCATCGTAATCAAAATAACAAGAAAAAGAAAATCCCGCCCTTTAAAGTTCAACCTTGCAAACGCATATCCTGCCATAGAAGCAAATACGACCTGCCCCAGAGTTGTAATGGACGCAACAATCAGACTGTTCAAAAAATACCTGCTTAACGGAATTTGTGAAAATACATTTTTGTAATTATCTAAAGTCAAACCGGAATAGAAAATATTCCCGGCTTGAGAAAATATAGAATCATTCTGAACAAATGACAAATTAAGCATAACAAAAAAGGGGTATAACATACTAATAGCAATCAATACCAACATTGAATATCCAAGAAATACCCTTACATTTTTCATAAAATAATTATATTACAAAAACATTATTAAATTTTACCACGGATAATCATCCGGAATTTCCCAGCCGTTAAGTTGAATTAGTTTTGTACAATAACCACAGTTTGTACACCCTTTTCGGCAGCCATGAGTAACATCGGCAAACAGATCCTCCCTTGTACCCTTCCAGCCGAATATATACGGATCTAAAAAGTCCATACTTTGTTTTTCGGAAGCATCATAATCCGCTATCCGCTTGGAAAAATTAAACTGAAACCTATGTCTTGGCCCGGTTTTCTCTAGGGTTCCATTAGGGAAATATATAACATCCTGACCGCGTTTATCTATTGAAAACCAATACAAACTACCGTCCGGTATAGTTACACATACTCCAACCTGTCCCTCAGCAGTACATTCCCAAGCATCATAATGGCGCATATATGGGAATATATATTTTTCGAGCCAATCCAACATCTCTTCATAGCTGTAAGTCTTATTATCAGTCACCCAGTAAACAGTATCACCATTTTCGGCATAGGACATTCTGTAAGCCTGATTAATTTTAGAATAAAATGCTATCAAACGTGTTTCCACGACCTTCTTTTGATAATCCGCAATCAAAACAGGAAGTGTCATTGCAGCGATTACACCTATTATGCCCAACGTAATAAGCACTTCCGCAAGCGTAAATGCGGCTTTTCTCTTCCCCTCATTGCGAGCTCGGATTTTCGGTATAGGGTTGCTAAGCAAATATTTCTCGTCATTGCGAGGAGCTTGCGACGAAGCAATCCATAGATCGCGCAACAAGTGCGCGATGACATATTTTGACGCATTCCACCAGCCACATGTCATCGCGGAAAGCCAAAGGTTTGTCCGCGATCTCTTCTCCTGGATTGCTTTACTTTTTATCGGATTATTCGGGTTGTCGACGGAGTAACGTCCGGCTCCAACTTGCGGGCTGGGGCTTTGCATTTTATTTTTGTGAACTTTGGTGTAAAATTTTGGTATGGAAAACCGTTTTAAAATAAGTTCAAAATATTCCCCTGCCGGCGACCAGCCAAAAGCTATAAAAGAGTTAACGGAAGGCATCTTACGCGGAGATGATGCACAGACTCTCCTTGGGATAACCGGCTCGGGTAAAACATTTACTATTGCCAACGTAATTGAGCAAATTCAAAAGCCTACCCTTATAATTGCTCATAACAAAACACTTGCGGCTCAATTATATAATGAGTTTAAAGAACTTTTTCCGGACAATGCAGTTGAATATTTTATAAGTTATTACGATTACTACCAGCCGGAAGCTTATATTCCCCGCACTGATACTTATATAGAAAAATCCGCGTCAATAAACGAAGAAATAGACCGGCTTCGCCATAATACGACAAGAAGCCTGTATGAAAGAAATGATGTTATAATAATAGCTTCTGTCAGCTGTATTTATGGTTTAGGTTTGCCTGAAAACTATTTTAAAGGCTCAATAGAACTGAAGGTTGGCGATGAACTTGACCGTGATGCATTGTTAAAACATCTTGTTAATGTTCAGTATTCCAGAAATGATCTTGTTCTTGAGCGTTCCACTTTCCGCGCCAGAGGCGATATTGTAGAAATTATGCCCGCTTACGAAAAGATTATCACCCGCATTTGTTTTTTTGGGGATGAGATAGAAAGAATTGTACGAATTGATAATGTTACGGGCGAAATTCTTGAAACCCCGCAAAAAGTTGTTATTTATCCTGCAGTACACTATCTTTCTTACGATGAAAATATCGAGGAAACTCTTTCCCTAATTCGTCAGGAATTGCAGCAACGCTTGGTTGAGCTCAACAATGAAAATAAACTGGTTGAAGCTCAAAGACTTGAGCAGCGGGTTAAATACGATATAGAAATGATTAAAGAAATGGGATATTGTTCCGGTATCGAAAACTATTCCCGGATAATTGAGCGCCGTCCTCCGGGTTCTGCGCCTGCAACTTTGCTGGATTACTTTAGAGGAGATTTTTTGACTGTTATTGATGAATCCCACGTTACTTTGCCGCAGCTAAAAGGTATGTATCACGGAGATGCCTCAAGAAAAGATACCCTTATAAAATATGGTTTCAGGCTTCCGTGTGCAAAGGATAACAGACCTTTAAAAAATAAGGAATTTTTTGATAAAGTTCATCAAAAAATTTATATCTCTGCAACTCCTGGAGAGTTTGAGCGTGATACCTCCACTCAACTTGTAGAACAAATTATCAGGCCGACAGGGCTTGTTGATCCGAAAATTTCTGTCCGTCCGATTGAAAGCCAGATTAATGACTTGGAGCAAGAGATTAAAAAACGCGCGGAAAAAGATGAACGGGTTCTTATCACTACTCTTACCAAACGAATGGCGGAAGACTTGACGGATTTCTTTATTCAGGAAGGCATCCGCGTAAGATATTTGCATAGCGAAATTCAATCTCTTGAACGTGTCGAAATTTTGAGGGATTTACGCCTTGGCGAATTTGATGTTCTTATTGGTGTAAACCTGTTGAGAGAAGGACTTGATATTCCGGAAGTTTCTCTGGTTGCTATTATGGATGCGGACAAAGAGGGCTTTTTGCGTTCGGAAACAAGCTTAATACAAACGATCGGCCGTGCTGCCCGTAACGCTTGCGGCGAAGTTATTATGTATGCGGATAAGATTACAGACTCTATGCAGAAAGCAATTGATGAAACCGAGCGGCGCCGCGAAATTCAGCTTGCTTACAACAAAAAATACGGAATAATACCGCAAACTATCAAAAAACCTATCGAAAATAACTTGCTCTCCCTTGTTGCAAGTTATCGCAACCTTGAGGATATTGTGGCAGAAGAGATGGTGGATCTTGGAGTTGATAAAAAGGATTTGCCAAAACTTATTGACAAACTCGAAAAAGATATGCATAAAGCCGCAAAAATTCTGGATTTTGAGCGCGCGGCAGAAATCAGAGATCAACTAAAAAAACTGCGTGAAATGGTGGATAAAAAGTAATAGCACAGCAATTACATAACCCATGTTATGTGCATCTATCGACCACATACATAAGTTATGTAAAATATTTGTTCATTTTCTCTTTTTGGTTGCGAAGCAAAAAGAGAAAATGAACCAAAAGAGAAAAACACGCAAAAGATTTCTGCGCTGCCTGCGGCATCGCTTCAACCGAATGGACGTACGTTCCGTTTGCTTCACAAACGAAATCTTTAAGCGCTGCTAAGGACAACGCAGCGCATTTCCCGTCATTGCGAGCGTAAGCGAAGCAATCCAGGAAAAAGATCGCGCAACAAGTGCGCGATGACAGGTTCTCGTACATCCTGCCAGCCACATGTCATCGCGGAAGGCGGAGCCTGTCCGCGATCTATGGATTGCTTCGTCGCAAGCTCCTCGCAATGACGCATGGTAGAATTATGTCTGGCGAACGTGCACGAAGTGCGATAGTGAGCCTTGAAAGAATTTGAGCTGAAAGCTCAAATAACATTTAGGCATTGAGCGTTAGCGAAATGCAGGGAACATTTGCGTGTTTTCTCTTTCTTTATTGCTTCGCAAATAAAGAGAAAGAAATGAACAACTGGAAGATTAATGGTGCGCTCTACGAAGCGCAGCGTCATGTAGGTGTGCCTCTGGCACTAACATGGGGTATGTAAATCCCATGTTATCGCGAAAAACCGAAGGTTTGTCCGCCCGTTCTCTATAGTATTTTTTCAAAATATTTGAAAATTTTTAATATAAGTGTTAATATTATACCGATGAAAAAGATTAAAAAAGTTTTATTATGCGGATTAGGGGCTGTTGGCACAGTTTATGCCGATAAACTTCAAAAATTTGATGCCGAAAATTTCAGGGTGCTGGTTGATGAAAACCGCCTAGAAAGGTACAGCGAAAATCCGATTTACTTTAATGACACTAAGCTTGATGTGAAATACATTACTCCGGATGATGCAAACTTTAAAGCTGATTTAATAATCATCGCAACAAAAATAACAGGCCTCGCGCAGGCAATCGATGAAATCAATAATTTTGTACAAGACGATACGATAATCATTCCGCTTTTAAACGGTGTAACAAGCGAAGAAATAATTGCCCAAACATACGGCTGGGATAAAGTTTTGTATGCGTATTTTATCGGACACAGCTCTGTTCGGACAGGTAATTATATAAAACATGACGGTATAAATACTTTTGTATTCGGCGCTGACAAGCTTCCGGATGAGCGGGTTGAAAGAGTCAAAGAATATTTTGACAAAGCAGAAATCAATTACAAAGTGCCTGATGACATAAGACATTCTCTATGGTGCAAATTTATGCTAAATGTTGCATCTAATCCAACTACGGCGCTTTTACGTATGACGTTTGGAGAAATGCTTGAGAATAAACATTTTATGCAGCTTGCCATTAATATCATGAAAGAAGTGCAGGCTGTTGCTAATGCCGAAGGAGTAAGAAATACACATACAATGATTGATGAAACGGTTGCCCACCTTCATACTATGGTTCCGGACGGCAAAACTTCCATGCTGCAGGACGTCGAAGCCGGCAGACATACTGAAATAGATATGTTCACGGGCACTATGCTTGAACTGGGGACAAAACACAATATTCCAACCCCATACTGCAAATTTTTAAACGAAATGTTTGAAATTATCCACGAAAATCAGGATATTAAAGCCTCAAAACTTTTAGAAATTAAATAAACTTCATAATAGGCAATTTTCCTTTATAAAATTTCTTTATATATAAGTAAGGGGAAATAAAATTTTATAGGGAAAATGGAATGAAGCTAAAAGCTATCAAAAGCCTTTGGTCTGGTGCTAAACAGCTCAAACAAGTGGTTAAGTCTTACCGTAGAGAAAGTTCTGCACAGGCTATAGCCTTAAAAAGACAAGAGGCAAAAAACTATGTTGATACAATTTCTGATGAAACATGGGATAAACTTTCTAAAGCAATTTTTGAACAAAAGGGCGAATCAAAATCGATTTTATTAGATAAATTACACAACTACAAAAAATTCTGTGATGAAAACGGAATTAAAATGCCTGATGATGTTCTTCAGGCATATAATCAGCTTGAACACAAAGCAACAATATTTTCAGATAGGATGGCAGCAGCAAAAGCAAAAGGAAAAACCCCTGAAAATTATTGGAGCTATGGAGAAAAATTCAAAAAAAATAATCAGGAAGCATTTGACAAATTAGAAGGATTTGCACAAAAACAACAGGATACTGCAATGCAAAAATATCATGATGCAGTATTCAACAGTGCATATGAACAAAAAGCCGCTGATGAAGCAAAACAAATGTTTGAGAACATATATGATAACAGACTTGATATAAATTATATCCCATACGAAGAACTGTATAATTCTAAAATCGGAACAGTAGCTGATGGAATAATTGAAAACGGACAAGTCTTTTATCATGGTACAAAAAAGCAGCGTGCAATATCTAAAAGCGGCTTTCACCTGATACCTAAAAAATCACAGGCTACGGCAGGAGCACGTGAACTTGGCGAAGGCGTATATCTAACTCCTGATAAAAAAGTTGCAAGCAGTTATGCAGGAATTTTTGGAGGAATTCTGCCGGTAAAAATTGATAACCCAAAAGTTGCAGTCGTAAACAACGCACAATTATCAGCTCTCACGAGACAACTCGTAATGACATTAGGTGCTGAACAAGCTCAAAATCCTGCTATAATAGAACTTGTAGTCAAAAAACTATTTCAAAGAAACGGCTATAATGCCGCTTACAGCAGAGAAGCTTTAGGCTCGGGAATTTTTGCGCAAAACAAACTTGTAGACGTCCTGAGCGGCGGCAGACAGTCACAGCTTGCTGTATTTGACCCTAAGGATATTCAAATTCTTGACAAGACGTTAACAGAAAGAATAGACAATGAGGCTCTCCAAATAGGAACAGTTCTAAAAACTCCGGCAAGAATAATAAACTATATAAGAGAACAAAGAAAAAAATTTGCATAACAGAAAGTTTTGCTTAATCTCATATCCTCAAATAGCAAAAATAAAGCGCCTAAATGGCGCTTTATTGATTTACGATTGAGAAACTTCTTCTGCCGGAGCCTCTTCTTTTGATTTATGCTTTCTTTTTGAGCACTTCTCACAGGAGATTTTATCGTTATCCATAATAAGCTTTATGGTATCGCCCGCCTGGTATTTTCCGGAAAGAATTTCTTCGGCAAGCATATCTTCAATCTTGCGCTGAATCAATCTTCTCAACGGTCTTGCACCGTAAGCTTCCGAATAACCTGCTTCCGCCAGATGATCTTTAACCTCATCAGTTACTTCTACTGTTAATTCTCTTTCATTCAAGCGTTTGAATAAATCTTTCAGCATCAAATCAACAATTTGTCTGATTTCTTCTTTGCTTAAGTGAGAGAATACAATTGTTTCATCGATACGGTTAAGGAATTCCGGTCTGAACGCTTTCTTCATTTCTTCCGTGACAGTTTCTTTAAGTTTTTCGTACTTATCTTTTGACTCATCATCAGAAGTTGAAAAGCCTAATCTTGATGTTGTAGTAATCATGCTTGCACCAACGTTTGATGTCATAATGATAATTGTATTTTTGAAATTGATATGACGCCCCTTAGAATCTGTCAAACGTCCGTCATCCAATATCTGTAACATAATATTAAATACATCCGGATGAGCCTTTTCAATTTCATCAAACAATACAACCGAATAAGGTTTCTTTCTGATAAGTTCAGTCAAATGACCGCCGTCATCATAACCGACATATCCCGGAGGAGAACCGATAAGTTTTGCAGTTGAATGTTTTTCCATGAATTCAGACATATCAACTCTTATCATATTATCTTCGGAACCAAATACGGCTTCTGCAAGAGCTTTTGCAAGTTCGGTTTTACCAACACCGGTAGGACCGCAGAAGATAAAGCTTCCAATAGGTCTGTTCGGGCTCTTTAAGCCGACTCTTGCACGTCTGATTGCCTTAGAGATAGCAACGACAGCGTCATTCTGGCCGATAACACGGGCATGAAGAGTTTCTTCAAGCTTGAGAAGTCTTTCACTCTCACCTTCCGTAAGTTTAGTAACCGGAACACCTGTCATAGTTGCGATTACTTCGGCAACATTTTCCGCAGTTACGGTCGGCTTGTTTGCTTCATGTTCTTCTCTGTATTGCTGTGTTATCTCGCGTATTCTTTCTTTCATGTCAGCTTCTTCATCTCTCAATTGGGAAGCTTTTTCAAATTCCTGATTTCTTATTGCGTCTTCTTTTTCTTTTATCAAAGCTCGCAATTGTTTTTCCAGTTCTTTACCTTCCGGAGAAAGCGTAGAAACTTTCAAACGAACCTTGGAAGAAGCCTCGTCGATAACATCAATTGCTTTATCCGGCAAAAATCTGTCCGTAATATATTTGCTGGACAATTTCACAGCCGCATAAATAGCTTCATCCGAGATAATCAATTTATGGTGATCCTCATATTTCGGACGCAAACCTTTCAAGATTTCTATGGATTCATCTTCGCTAGGCTCATCAATAATTACAGATTGGAAACGTCTTTCAAGAGCTGAATCTTTTTCGACATATTTTCTGTATTCATCAAGAGTTGTTGCACCGATTACCTGGATTTCGCCCCTTGAAAGAGCCGGCTTTAAGATATTTGCAGCATCTATTGCACCTTCTGCAGCACCAGCCCCTATAAGAGTATGCATTTCATCAATTACAAGGATAATATTACCGGCCTGTCTGATTTCATCCATAATCTTTTTAAGACGTTCTTCAAATTCGCCTCTGTATTTTGTACCTGCAACAAGCAAGCCCATATCAAGCTGAATAACTTTTTTCCCGTCCAAAATATCCGGAACTTCAGCATTAACAATTCTGATAGCAAGCCCTTCCGCAACAGCAGTCTTACCAACACCAGGCTCGCCTATAAGAACCGGGTTGTTTTTGGTACGTCTTGCAAGAATTTGAATTACACGTTCGATTTCTTTGTCACGACCTACAACCGGATCAAGACGTAATTCCTGAGCCGCAAGAGTTAAATCTCTGCCAAATTCGTCAAGACTAGGGGTTTTCGTTTTTCCGCCGGAAGAGGATGAAGAACTTGAAGAAGATGCACCCGACATAGTTGTCTGCGGCTTTGATTCGCCAAGCATCTTAACAACATTGCTTCTCACCTTATTCAAATCCACACCCAGATTTTCAAGAACACGAGCAGCAACTCCTTCTCCCTCTCTTATTAAACCCAACAAGAGGTGCTCCGTTCCGATATAATTATGTCCAAGCTGTCTGGCCTCATCCCATGACAGTTCGAGAACTCTCTTTGCTCGCGGGGTAAAAGGAATCTCCACAGCCACAAACCCGGAACCGCGTCCGATAATCTTTTCAACTTCCGCACGCGCATCCTTGAGGTTAACCCCCATAGATTTAAGAGTTTTAGCTGCAACCCCGGTACCTTCCCCGATAAGTCCCAGCAAAACCTGCTCCGTACCTACAAAGTTGTGACCCAATCTGCGAGCTTCTTCCTGGGCAAGCATTATAACTTTTATTGCCTTTTCCGTAAAACGTTCAAACATTATTAGCTCCTATCTCAACTTATTTTATATATATTTTACATAAAAAGTAAAAAACTTTCAAGAGGGCTAAAGCATATTACAATACGTTGCAAAAATTAAATTAATATACT
This sequence comes from Candidatus Gastranaerophilales bacterium, assembly GCA_944324365.1. Classification (GTDB taxonomy): domain Bacteria; phylum Cyanobacteriota; class Vampirovibrionia; order Gastranaerophilales; family Gastranaerophilaceae; genus UBA1221. Next base: position 27,899 of record CALUWA010000015.1, on the reverse strand, counting down.
ATAATTGAACAGGATACATTTTTGAAAGGAGAAAAAATGAAGATGCAGACTATGCTTGAAAAACGACGGGGGGGGGGGCTTCTTTAGCGTAAGCAAACTCCTTCAAACTTTGGGATTGACCCGCAAAATTTTTACACGTACAAAACTAACTGCGTTTACACTCGCTGAAGTTCTGATTACACTTGGTATTATCGGAATAATTGCGGCTATGACACTTCCCGGCCTGATGGCAGACTATAGGATTGAAGTGCTAAAAGCCGAATATAAAAAAGTGTATAATGAACTCCAGCAAATAAATCTTATGTTTATTAAGGATGAAGGATTGAATATTTGTGAATACGACTGGATGCTCGTTGATTCGGGAGTTGCGCAAATGGAGGCTGCCAAACAAACTACAGCTAAAATGCTGGATTATTATCAAGGAGATAAAGCTAATCTTAACAACAAATTCAACAACGACATTAAAACATTAACGGGTGGTGCAGCTAACGTGTATATGTTTGATGATGGCAATATGTGGAACTTTCTGCGTAAAACATTCTATGTTGAATACGGAGCCAGAAATCAAAACAAATGTATGGTCATTACTGTCGATATAAACGGCTATTACCAAAGACCAAACCAGCTTGGAGTCGACATGTTCTCCTTCCGTCCGACTAAAAACGGAGGAGTTATACCGCTGGGAAGTCCACAAACATCCTCTGATGCCGCAAACGGAAGTAACGGATTTACAGAATGCTCAATGAACTCTGAAAGCGACAAAAACGGAATGGGATGTGCTTTCTGGGCAAGCATAGACGTAAATCCGGATGATAAAAGTAAAGGTTACTGGAAACAATTTATAAAATATTAAAATAAACTGTTGACATTTAATTTTGTTTCACTTAGAATAAAAAACGTGAACAAAATACAAGCCCCCATCGTCTAGAGGCCTAGGACAACACCCTTTCACGGTGTAGACAGCGATTCGAATTCGCTTGGGGGTATTTTTTTTTAGGGACTAATTTGAGGTTCCTTTTTTAATGCTTTTTTACCCCACCTCATTCGAATCACCAATTTTGCCGCTGGCAAAATTGCTCGATTAGCTCTGCATACAATTCCGTAAGGCTCGAATTTCACATTCTCGCCTAACGCAATTGCAGAATTCGCTTGGGGGTATTTTTTTTTAGGAACTAATTTGAAGTTCCTTTTTTAATGCTCTTTTTTATTGTGTATTGATTTTCTCTGAGTTAAAAAATTATCACTAGTCACAACACTTTTTCCGGTTTCTAATTCTAATTTTTTCTTTGCTTCTTTCGCAATATTACCGCCGCGTTTTGCTGATTTTTTGTTTTCTTCCAACCCTGTTGCATTATCAGCTTCCGCAATTTGTCTTGTGGAAAGTTCAGCAAGTGCCGTAAAAATCAACTCAGCTTCCGACATGTGGTCTCTTAAATTTTGGGATTTAAGATTTTTTAATTGCTTATGTTCTTTTTCGCTTAGACCACTCCACTCCTGATGAATTATATTTGTCAGAATTGCATATTCTTCACCTTCTCGTATTTCGTGGTCTTTCCAGTAATCTGTCAGCTTATTTCTTGTCTCTTGACCTGTCATCCTCTGCTGAATCCATTTTTCCGACCGGCCTAATTTTTTGTAGGTTTCTCTTGCTCTGTCAATTGCCGTTGACGGGTCAGCCATTTCTCGAACCCGCTCCTGTCCGACTTTTGCAAGCCACTGTTTAATCGGTTCGGCCTTTTTTGAAGGAACTGACTGAATTATACGAAAAATGGTTTTTATATCAGCAACATCTGTCTTATATTTTTTACCATCTGATGACATCAATTTCAGTTGGTGACAATTTGTCACCGTCTGCTCAGAACCCTCATTACGTAAGCGTTGTGCTAATTTATTCCAGTACTTTCGTGCACTCTGATAATCCTTTTCAATCAAAATTGCAACAATATCTACAACTGAAAAATAATAAACTTCTTTTTCTTCATCATAAATATGTCTAATTCTGTTTCCTTCAAATAAAGTTAAATCTTTATCCATACTATAAACTCCTCATGCCTTTATTCTAACACAAACAACTACTTTTAATTTTGGGTATTTTTTTTTAGGAACTGATTTGAAGTTCCTTTTTTAATCCCCAAAATAAACTCAATCTCAAGCGGGTTAATTAAAAGCATGCATAATTGTATATAGCTCTGTTTATAAAGTCGTCATTAACTGAGCGCATTTTTACCTTATCACTATAGACCTCAGGTTCTAATTGCTTAGCTTTATATACCGCACTGCTGTCCATTAAATAAGTCTTTTTTATACCTATTAACTGATTTTGACAATCAACTTTACAACGCAGCAGATAAGTGTTACCAAAGAAAGTTGAGTCCAGCAAATTCACATATGTATAACCGCCATCCTTTTTCAGATATGGCTTCTGTGATATCAGGCGCGCAGAATAATATGTATTCTCTAACGGTATATATCGCCCAACACTTGCCACCTGCCGGGAATTAACAACCGATTCAACAACAGAAGAGGGAAAGGCCTTAGTCTCAAAAGTCATTAAAACAGTTACAGAATTTTCGCTATACTCTGCCGGCAAAGGTTTAAATCTTTTCGTTTTATAAACAGCTTCTAACATACCCTCATCAAAAAATTTAGTCCCTGAAGATTTATATACGTTGGGATTAAAAAGCATTCCGTCTTTCAGAACCAAAAATATAACTTGGCCTTGCAGAGCCGAAGTCAGCGGAGCTGACCAATTTTTTTTAATGGTTGCCATCAATTCGGTCATATAAGGTTCAAAATCAACATTCTTATCCATTTCAGCTTTTGATTTATATATGTTGTATGGACAATAAGAAAAGACAAAAGTTACATCCAAGTTCTTCCCATCCTTTAACTTTGGCGGCATCATATTATACTTTGAATGCATTACAAGATTTAATAAATTTTCATTAACAGTTTTTTCTTCATTAGGATAAACTATAACAGGATTTATAAATTCACCTTTTTCGGTTATTTTAAAATTTACACCGGCAAAATTAGAAACATTTTGGATAGGAACCCACTTTTGCTCAAAATATGACTTCAATCCTTTCAGATAATCTGAATATACGGCATTATCAGAAGGATTAGAAGTTTGTATAAACCAATATATTAATTTTTTATCCGCAAATTGATAATCATCTTCATCTGATTGCTTGTCGATAGTTTTAAGATTATAGCCGCCATTAGCATTTTTAATAAGTGTTAAATCCTGTGCTGCGATAGCACCAACAGATAACGACAACAGTAATCCAATTAACGCTATTCTTTTACTAATCTCCAAAAACATATTTTAATTCTATATATAGTTTACACTTTTGTCAATTATATTTTTTGTCATAACATCAATTTGCAAGCCACTGAAACAAGTTCAGGGTGACAAATTTAACCTTTTTTAGTGTAAATGCGATATAAATCTCAATTTTGTATATTAATCAATTTATTTTCGGAATTTTGAGCCTCATCAGAATTTATCGGATAATAAACCCCGGTTTTGTAGTTATAAAACTGCAAATCATAGTCATCAGACCTTTTCGCATTACGTTTTATTTTAGACAATTTTTCATATCTCAAAAGCTCAGGAGCCTTATTTGAAAGCCGATATACACTTGCAAACCCGTGCTTGAGCATTTCGCGCTCAAAAGACTTATTTTTATTATACTTTATAGATACCAAAGGTCTGCCGTACTTATCGCTTAAATCCTCTGCAGTAAATTCAACATCAACATAGTTTCCCAAAAGCTTTTCCCTTGCAAATTCCATCCCCATATATCCAAGAGTAAGAACCTCTTTTCGGGAAAACCCGTAAGTTTTCATCTGCCAATCCAGATGATTGCCGGCATGGGTTTCAAAAGCATCTATTCCGTTTAATCTTACCCGTTCATCTTTATCCGCCAAACCGTTTTTATTGAAATCTACATAAACAGTATCCCCGTCAACCACACGCAGGACCTTATAATCAGCCGCCAAAACAGGGATGCTCGTCACCAAACACAAAAACAGAACCAAAAATCTAATCATTGAATTTCTTTCTTATCAAAAAGTTTTTGTTTAATTTTACGCTGCCAAACTCCTATATAGGTTGTTATAACCATAGTCAAAACAAAATACAAATAGGTCGTCTGAACCGGGTTATAAATCCAATAGATATCATGATTTGCGCGCTCCGCAATCGGTATCCCGTTTATTTTCAAAAATATTGCAGTAATTATGTACATAACAAGCAAGTGATTTGCCATAATGTGATAGGTAACATTACCCATATCCTGAAGAAATTTTACATCCTTCAAATAAGGATAAACAATCTTAACAACAAGCAAAGACGCCCAAATTCCGGTGATACTTGTTAATACGGGAACTATCATCTGATCGTCAAATCTTGCCCATACAAGTACATAACTCAAACCTATTCCGTGTTCCGGATCGTAATCCCTGTTAAACATCCAAAGCACAGATTGAATACATATCATCCAGCCAAGCCATTTTGTCGTAAAAATATCAACTTTATCTTTAATATAATGGCTGTAATAATAGCCGAGATATACAAAAAACAAAGACATTATTGTTCTTATGAACACCAAAGCTGCAGGTGTAAGCGCAATGGATTTTGACAAAGGAATTGCCGAAAATCCAAGTATTGCAAAAAATATAAGGTGAAAATATTTGTTATCCTTAACAGCTTTCAGACATCTGAATACAAACAAAAATGTAATCATTGTCATAAATAACTGAGTCACAAACCACAAAGGACAAGACAAATCAAACTGATGACCGTTTAAAAAAGGTGTTATAAAAAAGTTTTTCAAAGTAATAGGCTCGCCCCAGAATTTGCCGGTAAGTTTCGCTATTAATAGCGTGACAAACATATAAAACAAATTGTACCAAAAATAAGGCACCAAAAGACTTTTTATGCGCCTTTCAATAAATTCCGCGACATTATCAAGATACTTATCTTTAAACAAGCATCCTGAAATAAAGAAAAACAAAGCCAGTTGAAACGAATACGGCGGAAAAATTCCAAGAAGAGAAAACTCCAAATGACCCGATACAACAAGCAGTATCGCCAATGCTTTCAACATATTCATTTCATTATTAAACATATTCCCCATAAAATCAGTATAACAAAAAAATTAAATTTTACTTAATAAATATTTAAAAAAGCGCAAAAAATATTTTTACGTGTTTTAATTACACTTATAAGAGCATAAAAATGAGAGGACAAAATGAAAATTAATAAAATAAACACTTACCCCGTAACTTACAATGCGCAAAATAAAACCGGGAATAAGACTCCGGGCTTTACCGGCTTACAACAAAGAGTAACAGGAGTATTTCAATCACGCAAAACTCAAGCTATAATAAATGACTATATCGACAGAACAAGCTACTATCTAATGCAAAGCCCTGCTGAAATAAAGCAGGCCATTGCCCCTAAAACCATCGGAGATTCTGCAATACTATACAGACTCACAGAATCTTATATCTCAGACCTTGCTAAAAACAAACAAATCGCACCTAAAAACAGTCTTGGGGTAATAATGAATGTCTATAACAGCATGCCAAATCATACATTACAAATTGCGGAACTCATCAAAACAGGCAGAAAACCTATTAATGAATATCAAGAACTGTTTAAACTTGCCGGAAAAAACCGCCAAAAGCATGACCTACTAAACAAGCTTCTTTCTCTGAGAGATTTTGAACAAAAAGAAATTAACCTTCCGCAAGAAGAGCTTATTAAAATATTATCATCGGACAAAACAAATAAATTAAACAAAAACTTCAAAGATTTTCGTCCATATATCATACTAAACTACAACAAAGCTGATTTTACCGAAAACCTCTTAAAAGAACTTTCTTCGAAACAGCCTTCCTTTAACCGTACTCAATTAGATAAACAGTTAAAAATCCAACAGTCAAAAGCACGCTCCCATATTTTAAATATGCTGCCTGACAAATTTTTGGAAGATAACTACAGTCCGCTTGGATTTAAACTTTTTCCAAACTACGAACACCTTATTGAAAATATTACATCTGATACAAATAACCTAAATAAGAATGATTTAGACTTTTTAGGCTATGTAATTTCAACAACGAACAAAAATAATTTCGCAGCCAGAGCAAAATATTTTGAAAGCGACATGTTTTACAGAAAATCTAAAAACTCAAAAAGCGATATTCTGGAATTTTTTAAACGCATAGATCATGATAAAAATTTCAAAAAACTATACGAAAAAATTTCCGAACATCAAACAGTACAAGATACACCGCTGCAGGAACTATTATTATATGCAGATACAATCGGCAGCAAAAATCTTCTTAAAAGAGCTGATAATTTTGTAAGAATGCTAAAATTCGACAGCTACAAATATAAAAATAAAGAAGACATGATAATTCACATAAGTAAACGTCTTAATAACAAATTTTATATCACGCAAACAGAACTTAATAATGCCAGAGAAGATGAATATTATACACGTATTCGCAATGTCTTTTTCGGAAACACAAAAGCAAATATAAAAAGGTATAAAAGGAAACTCACATATGATTTTATGCCGAAAATATTCGGAACCGGAAATCCGATTAAGCTTGATATGAACAAAGTCAGAGAAATGATTGCAAAACATATGCCTAAACCTGCCGTTTCGGAAATGAAACTTTCACCGCAAATCAAACCTTCAGAATTGGCTGCAAAATCTTCCGTTAGTAAAAAACAGATTACTATTATAAAACCAATAAAAATTAAACAAGATTACAAACAACAAAAATTACTAATCAAACAAGAAGCACAGAAAATTCTCAAGGCGCGCATTCACTCCAAAAAAGATTACAGCGCAGACATAAAGAACTTCACAAAAATGCGCAACGAGCTTCTGCCTGATATGCTTATATCAGTGAAAGAAACCCGTGCCGCCCAAAGAGCACAAGGAGCAAAACATCCTAACGTATCAAACGCAGATGCCATAAAATTATATAATCAGATTAACGGCAAGAACAGAAAACTTGCAAAATACCTTCTTACAAAACGCAAGGAAAACGGCGAACTTGAGTTTAACGTAAAACAAGTGTCGGCACTGTTAGACGAAATTCAATCAAAGCGCCCGCCTAAAAATTCAATAAATAATAAATAATAAATAATAAATAAGCAAAAAGCCTCTTATTACTAAGAGGCTTTTTAAAGTTGCGTAAAAAGTGAAAATAGATTATAATAATAAATAGTTAGAATTTATGGAGGATATGCGAAATGTTAAAATCTGAAAACAGTAATTATACCGATATTCTCCAGGGGGGGGGGGGCTAGGCTCTCCGCTTTTGGAGGGTATTTCAGCCTTTTAGACAGGTTAAAGTCCCTGCTATGTCGTTATTCTAAGGGCACAGTCCAATTCAGTCATTCTGAGGACGAAATCCGAAGAATCTCCTTAAATGAGGGATCCTTCGCTTACGCTCAGGATGACAACGCACGTCATTCTGAGTGCGGAGCCCGAAGAATCTCAGTGCCTGAGGCACGACACTATAACGCGTCTTGGATTATTGACGGTTTGCTTTGTAAGGATGACGAAAACGTCATTGCGAACGAAGTGAAGCAATCCAGGAAAAGAGATTGTGGTCAGCTTTCAAGTCCTGCAATACCACTCGACAGTCAGCAAAAATGGATTGCTTCGTCGCAAGCTCCTCGCAATGACAGAATTAGATCGCGCAACAATGTGCGCGATGACAGATTATGGCACATCTTGCCAAACACATGTCATCGCGGAAGGCGTAAGCCTGTCCGCGATCTAAAAAAGAAAGTCGCATTTACACTTGCTGAGGTACTTATTACTCTTGGAATTCTTGGCATTATTGCTGCAATGACCCTTCCAATGCTCATTGAAAGCTACAGTAAAATTGAATGCGAAGTTCGCTTAAAAAAATTTTATTCCACGTTAGCAAATGCAATTAATCTTGCAATAAAGGATTACGGAGAGATGAGATACTGGGCATATCCTGATACACAAGGAAACGCTGAACAAATGGTAAAATTTACAAACACATATATATTTCCATACCTGGTTGGCATAAAAAAGTGCGGACAAGATTCTGCAGACTCTGGCTGCTCACAATATGCCGGGAAAATACTTAAACAAGGCGTAGCTAACATATACATATTTAGTGACGGCAGCTGTTTTGGGATGAATGTAGGAGGTTCAAATTCTTGGACGGGAATGATCCATATATATTATGATTATAATTGCTTAAAAGGGCCAAACGAATACGGAAAGGACGAATTTGATTTTAATATACGCTGGATAAAAAACAATTCTTATACATTCAAAGCCGGAGGAAATAACACAAATGAATTAAAAACAAGAGAAGAACTATTAGATTTTTGTAAAAATGCTGAAGGGGAAATGCGCAGTGAATGTAGTGCACTTATTCAATATGACAACTGGCAAATAAAAGATGATTATCCTTGGTGGTAAAACCCGTATCCACTTTTATTGATACCGGCAAGCCACACGAGCAGTGCAGATGAGGATATCGGAACGATTAACTCAAGAAGTTTTTCCGACTGAAAAACTTCTTAGTTCGATGCGACTGGGCGTAAATATTCACAATAAAAAATCCCCAAAATTACCTTGGGGATTTTATTTACGCCCGAAGAGATTCGAACTCCCGACCTTTTGGTTCGTAGCCAAACGCTCTATCCAGCTGAGCTACGGGCGCTTATTCTATTTGTTTTCTGGGTAAAATAAAGTATTATCATTTACACAGCAAAACAATATTAACAAAAACAAGTTTTATTTTCAAGAGTTTTTTTAATTTAAACACATCAAATTATTATATCGACTTCTTTTCCGAGCCTATCTACAACCGGCTGCAACAGCTGTGCCAATTCAGCCTTTTTAATGAATTTATTTTCATTAGCAATTTTAATTACATCAGCGGTGGCAGCTGCAATATCGGGGTATTTTTCAACTATTTTTGCACCATAGACATCCGCATAATATCTGTAACCCTTAGCACCTGTAGCCTTGATTGGAGCCGGATGCAAAGCTTTGATAACATCTCTGATTCCGTCTGTTCCAGTGGAATAAAATATCTTTTTTGAAGTTACTTCCAATACTTTTCTTGTATCAAGCTTTATCCCGAAATTTACATTATTTTGTCGATCTTGAACTTTCATATTTGCATTAAACCGCTAAAAATATTTTTTTGCGACTTTGATACAGTTTTGTAACAATTAGGTATAAACAAGCAAAAATAAATTTTCACAACTTTTAAAGCCATAAAAACGAAAGAGGTATAATGAAAGTTTCAGCAATCAACTGCCAGGCTCCGGCAAAATATAACAAACAAAATTACAGACAAAACATCCAAAGAGATTATGCGCAAATCACCCCGCAGGCAATATTAAACTATCTTTCCTACAGCGGTATCGGAAATATAAATTTTACCGGAAATAATTTTGACAAAACAGTAGACAATAACTATTTTCAGTTGCCGGCCGGCGCAAAAGCCGACAATTTTCAAAAAGCAGCGGCGCAAAACATTTATATGAATAACGATGTTTTAGTCACAGCTCCAACCGGAACAGGAAAAACCGCAATTGCGCATTATGCAATCACAAACAACTTAAACAACGGCGAAAAAACTTTTTATACAACTCCTCTTAAAGCACTCAGCAACGAAAAATTCAGAGATTTTCAAAGAATATACGGAAAAGAAAACGTCGGCATACTAACCGGCGACACAAAAATTAACAAAGATGCTCCCATCATAATAATGACCACAGAAGTATACAGAAACATGGTTTTCGGCGAAAAATTCGGACGCCACAATGATATGCTTGACGGCTTAAGAACGGTCATTTTTGACGAACTTCATTACCTTGGAGATGTAGACAGAGGCGGAATTTGGGAACAATCAATTTTCTTATCCGACCCGGATACCCAGCTGTTATCTTTATCCGCAACAATAGGCAACAATAAAGACATTGCAGGCTGGATGGCAAACGTAAGGGATCAGGAAAGCCCGGAATTAGTATCCGGAACGAACAGAGATTTAAGAAACTACAAAGCAGATACCCAGCTTCCTATACACACGGTTTTAATAGATGTTCCGCCGGAAAACAGACATGTACCGCTTGAATTTAAGAATATAACAGTAACAAACGAAAGCCCTGCCGGTAAATCAAAGAAGAAAAATAAGTACAACGAACAAATCGAAAAATTAGCAAAACTTGCGGAGAAAAAAGGAATTATTCCGGCATATACTTATGCAGATGTCATAAGAGATTTAAAGGATGAGGACAAACTTCCTGCGATATTCTTTGTATTTGACAAAAAGAACAGCAAAGACATCCTTGAATATCTGACAAAATACGGTGTAAAATTAACAACTGACGAAGAACGCGAAGAAATTCAAAAAATTCTGGAAGAATACGAACAATCGGGGAAATATCTTGGGGAATCTCTTAATACCAAAGCACTTTTAAAAGGCTATGCAATTCACAATGCAGGGCTTTTGCCTACCCAAAAAGAACTTGTAGAGGAATTATTCCAGAAAAAGCTTATAAAAGCAGTTATTGCAACAGAAACCCTTTCAGCAGGTATTAATATGCCGACAAGAACAACTGTTATAACTGCAACAAGAAAACCTTCTTCAACACCTGACGGCCCGGATAACAAACGGGAAATATCCCCAAATGAATTTCACCAGATGGCAGGACGCGCCGGCAGACGCGGAATTGATAAGATAGGCTACTGTTATACACTAAGCCTTAACCAGGAACAGGAAGCCGTATTTAATAAACTGGTCAATTCAAAACCAAACAACCTGAAAAGTGCATTCAAACCGGATTATTCATTTATCGCAAAGTATTACGAAGCCTGTCAAAACGATGAAATGCTGAATCTTATTTGCGACAAATCCTTTTATACATACAACAAAAACCCGCGTGTTGCCGAAAAGAACAAACAAAACCTGAAAAGAATGTTTGATAAAAAGATTTCTATTATGAAGCATTTCGGCTATCTTACCCCAAACGGCAAACTTACGACAAAGGGATCTCTAATCGCTGATTTAAACGGTTATGAACAAATTCCTATTATGGAAATGGTAAGTTCAAAAGCTTTCAAAGAAATGAGTCCTGTAGAACTCGCTGCCGCTGTCGGCACTCTTGCAAACCTTGACACAAAAAACGAGAACGGAAAATTTGCAAACTACGACTATAACACACTATCTTTTGAACATGAAAATGAACAATTAACCAAATTTATAAAAAAACTAAATAAAACGCTCAACGAATACAATACACTCTCAAAAGACGGTAATAACTTATTTTTGCCGGTAGAAGCAAATTACGACCTTACAAAAAATATTTATACCTGGGCGGACTTAAACAACTCAAACGAAGATTCAATCCAAAACTGGAGCCGGCTATACTACACAGCAGATAAGCGCAAGTATAAAGACGAAGGAACACAGTTTAAGGGCATCATGATGACTATAGATCTTCTAAAACAAATGAATACAATATGCGAAGATGGTCTGAAAAATGCAAAAACAGAAGAAGATAAAACATACTACAGAGATTTGAAACAAAATATAAGTGATGCGATAGAACTAATTAACAAAGAACCTGCAATAGGATAAGATAAAACAACGGGGCTGATTTTTTCAGCCCCTAATATTTACTCTTCGGTTTTATAATTTTTCAACACAAGACTTTTAATCTCGGAATTTTTGGACTTAATGGCATCAATCATATCATCATCCGTAATCTCAGCCCCGGCTTCAACCAAAGTTTTTACAATATAAGTATCCTTTTTCTGTATAGCATAACTTATCGGATAAACTGAATTGGCACTCATATTTACATTTGCGCCATGCGAAATTAATAAACTTACGATTGCCTGATCTCTATATCTTATGGCATACATCATAGGAGTTAAGCCGCCAAACTTTTGATTTGGATCAACACCGGCATCCAACAGCAGTTCTACGATTTTCGGCTGTCTGCTTGCTATTGCGGTGTAAATTGCTGGAACCTTTAAATAAGTAGTATTCGGATCCATGCCTGCCTTTAAGAACAAATCTACATACTTGGAATTTCCATCCGTAATTGCCGAAAAGAAACCAAACGAATTAAATTTGTAATCATTTTCCAAAATCTGCTTAATACACTGCTCTTTTTCAGACAACTGAACACTTTCATCTTGCGCAAACGTTATGCCCTGAAATGCCGTTATCAATAATAGAACCATAAACAACTTTTTCATAGCCATTCCTCTCTTTTTGGTATTTGAATTATACCATATTTTCAAAGATATTCAATATTGCACTTCACAAAAAGAACACCCGAAGGTGTCTCTTTGCTTGGTTTATTTAATGTGTGCCTGAAAATTATCTTTGTCTGTATACTTTATTTGTATATTTTTCAATATTAGGAGTATCTATTTCAAATACGTGTACCCTTGAAGGGCCTACATCTACTCTCAACTCACCGTCAACTGCTTGGAATATACTTTCTTTGCCGTAAGACGGAAGTAAGTTTTCCAAAGGCTGATCAGCTTTTAAAGTAGGGATTTTAATTTTGCACGCAACAGCACGGTTTACATTCTTATTTGCAACAACAAGAAGTGTTTTGCCCTGATAATGTCTTGCATAAGTAATTATTTGGTCGTTTTTGTCACCTTCTTTGTCAAGAACAATAAACGTACCTTTTGGACCTACAATATCAGAATATTCGTCTCTGAGTGCATGACAATCTTTTACAAACGGTTCCAAAGTTGTTTCTTTTCCGCCCGGTTTTCTTGACAAGTTGAACAAGTCAAGTTTGCCATAGTGGACTGTCATTTCGTGATTATCCGTCATTGTAACAGGCGAATACTTGTCCGCATATGCTCTGGTATAATAATCACCGGTTTGGAAACCGTCTACCTGATACATATTTGTCATAGGAAGAGTTGACTGAAGCCCCATAACCATCTTGCAAAAATCGACTCCGCCATGGAACATCGGAGAAAGGTCATCGTGTGAAGCAAATGATGCTATAAGAGACTTACCCGGCTCCAAACTATAAGACATATCAAGCTGTTCAATTATGTAATTAATAAATTCAGAAGCAGACTTCCACTCATTAAATAAGTGATATTGACCGTAATAAGAATCAAATCCGCAGCGAAGGGCGTCATCCGGCCTGTCCGCAGGCATATTAACCATCGGAGAAGCATCTTCATGTGTATATGTTTCCGCAAGCCATGCAAACTCTGGATCTCTTTGTCTTGAGTATTTGATTAAAATATCCCAAAATTCAACAGGTTTAGCTCTAGCAACATCTGCTCTTATACCGTCAACTCCCAAATCAATACACATATCTATAAATTGTTTATGCATTTCCAATAATTTAGGGTTAAGGGTTCTTTTTCCTTCGTCTTCCCAAGGCTGAAACATTCTGATATCATTCCAACCTTGCGGGGTCTTAGCCATACCGTCTTTTTCCATAGCCATCCACTCAGGATGCTGTTCAAACATCTCGGTTGAAGCACAGCTAGGAAGATCCAGCATTACTTTAATATCGCGCTTGTGACATTCATTGATAAAATCTTTAAACTGTTCTTTTACCGGACGCGGGTCATTTTTATCCGCAAGCATAGGATCTATTGCAAGCATATCCAAAGGAGAATATACAGACCCAGCAGTTCCCATTGCCTGTTGAGTTCCCGGCGGATGAATAGGAAGAACATGAAGAGTATTAAACCCATCTTCTTTTACTTCATCCAAACGCTCAATCGCATTCTTGAAAGTACCATGTTCTTCATTTCCGTCTATATATTCGTTTCCGTTTTCATCTTTTGCATTAAATATTCTAGGAATTATAGCCAGAATTTTGGCATCACAGTTTCTGAATAAGGTACGCAAATCATTTGTATAAAGCATCTTTTTAACAGGTCTGGCGTCATCGACTTGTTGGGCTTCTTCCGGTTTGTTCACAGCCGGCGCATTTATCATTGCCTGGTTATCAAGGAACTGTGATAACAATCCGCCTTTAAAACTAACCTGACTTTGGGTATATGTTCTTTGCGGACTAATGTTATTTGTCCTCTGCTGAATATTATTTAGTTTTAAATTCATTAAATTGATTGTATTCAACATATTAAACCCTATTTCTTTTTATCTACTTTTTTGCTGCCGCCGAAGAATAATTGTGAAAGCACCGTAAACGCATACAACCCGCCTGTAGTCCAACCAAATATTTTCAACCACTTATTTGTATTATAAGTAAGTTTTACGCTATTAGCAATCATCTCATCAAGCGGAGTGCCGACATATAGGCTTCTCAAACTAGGTGAACCTTTAGAATAAATCCTGGCCCCATCCTTAGTCCACTGATCAAGCATAACTTTCGATGGCAACGCAAAATTATTAAGGTTACCGACCTCGTCAACCATATTTTTTCTGTATTCTTCTAAAATATTTTTAACCATTGGCGCTTTTTCCCCAAGCGCAGCTTCTGTTTCAGGTTGAATCGGACCATCATATAAAACATTCATTACACGTTTGAAGAAGTTTGTATCACTCGGAATAAACACACCGTTTGAAGCCAAAGCCTTTTTATTATAATATTTAAAATTAATAGATCCATCCGGATTAAATGACAGCGGCCCAAAATCCTTATCGTTAGGTGTAAGATTTCTTAAAAATTCAAATTTTACCGAATAATCTGAAATTCTGCCGCTCACTGCCAGAAATTCGCTAAGAGCATATATTTCTTCTTTTACTTCTTTGAGCATTTTTTGGGTAATATTTCTTGTTTCTATATATGCATTTTCGTCACTACCAATCTTTATTTTATAGTGATTTGCAAAATCCAAACTTGGATCATTTACAACAGCCCTGTAGAAATTAAGGGTATTGAAAAATCTTGCAAATGAATTTTTAACGTTTGACAAATTGTCATTTACAAAAGATCTTGAAACCTCCAACAGAGAACCTGTTTCGCTTCCGTTTTTGCCGACAAGCTTTTCTACCGTCTTGGTTAATCCCATTTCGCCAAAATCTTTAGCCGCAGCAGTATAAGAAGCCTCCAGCTGTTTTATATACCTGCCTGTCATATCATCAGGCTTAACTGTACTTTCGATTTTTCCCTTATAAATAGATGCAGCAGTTCTAACTACTTGCTCATATTTATTTTTATCAGCAGCTATCTTTTGGAATTTTGATTGAAGTAATTTTGCAACAAGCGGTCTGTCATATCTCGTATTTGCAATTTCTTCGTTTGTGATTTCCAAAAGCTTGGTCATTTCTTGTACAAAATCATTCCAGAACTTACCTTTAGAAGTATCAGGCGCAAATGCAAGTTTCTTAAATGCATACACACTTAATGTATTATTTTCGGCACAGAATGCGGACATTCTCGAAGCAATCTTTTTAATAGTATTTTGAGCTTCATCATCCAAAACTTTTGCCGGACGATTTGTTAATACAGCCATTAAAGGCCCATCAGTGACTGAACTACCATAAAATGCTCTAACAATATTTTTGATAGTATGCTTATCTACTTTAAGTCCGTTTTTATTTAATTTTTTCAGGTTTTCGGTAACATCGCCGACAACCGCATCTGCAATATCCTTGAGCTGCATAGTATCAAGTTTTTGTCCGTCAACTTTATCAAAAACAGCGGTAAGCTGTTCAGCTGTCGGAATAATTTTAGACATGTTGGCATGCAGATTTTTATCCTCTGAAACACTTTTAACAACAGATACAACAGTATCAATTACATCTTTTTTCTGTAATTTAGATACAATATATTTATCAGATGTCAGCATATTTGCCAAATCTGCCTTCATCCCTTGCGCAACTTTAGGATTTAACTCTTGAGTAAGCGCAGATGAAAGACTGTTCAAAACTTCATCGTCAACAACTCTGCCCTTATACATCTCAAGAACACTGTTAACATCTTTTTCTATATTACCGGTCTTATATTTTGACTGAACTTCGGAGAAATTAACAAGTATATTATCAACTTTCTTGTTCATAAAGTAGCTGTAAGCATTTTCAAGCTTAGGCTCCAATCTGTTACAAATCAAAGAACTTAATAATGGAGTTGCAGGCCCTGCTGTAAGCATCCACATTGTATAATTTTGGAGTGCAATTGTTCGCATTTCGTCCTGAACCGCATCCCTTTTATTTGGCATATTTTTAGGAATTCTTCTTCTGTTTGCAACTCTGTTAATTGTCTTATCAGAAATCATATCATATGGAAGATATTGGTTATCCTGGAAGAATTCTTTCTTTCTGCCCTGACTGTCCTCATAACGCATAAAAGGATTAAAACCGTGAACAGCTCTTGCCGGAAGTTCCAATGCTAAATAACGCCATAACGACATTGAAGCAAAAAATGAGGCCAAACCTACAAATTCCATACCCTTTTTAACCGGAGTTTTCTTCATATTAAATAAATATGCAGCAATTCCGAGACCTCCGAGTTTCATCCCGACATCGTTTAGCTTACCAAGCTGGTGGTCATTCGCATCACCCTTCCAAGCCGCCTTCAATGCTTTCATGTCGTAAATCATGTTATTGGCAAATGCTGCTGGTGCAGCCCATATATTATCTTTAATAATATGCCCCTTTGGAGCAAGCGGTCTGATAAAAGTTCTGTTAGCTAATTCCCTGTTAATATCAAAATCAGGTTTTGCTTTGCGGCGGGTTACAATTTCAATATTATCAGAAGCTTTTTTATTATTCTGAGGCAATGGTTTATTTTGTATGTAGCTGTTAATTAAGTTTGTCTGCATATTAGTTCACCACATACTTTCTGTCCTTTTCGATAATATCTGCCGAATCAAGTTTTGACGGCTTGTTGGAACTTGTAAGGACATTCACAATTCCAATCAGAGTGGAAGCGGCAGCAGTACCCAAAAGCGCAGCTCCTGCGTATTTTTTAATACCTTTTGCCCCTTCAGGTCCTTTCACAAAGTCAGAAATACTGTTTGCCATACTGTCACAGAAAGTACCTATTGATGATAAAAATTTCTTAGGCTGCCAGAATTTTAAAGTTGCAACTTTAAAATAATCATCCCAAGGCTGCTGGAGTGCAACACAAACGCCGACTGCAGCCCACAAATATGAAGAGAATGTTTTTGCCAAATTTGTTTTTACGGCAATTTCTTTAATCCTTGGTTTTGCATCCTGATCCGAATCTCTGAGATTTGATCCAAGGCCTAATTTTTTAGCAACTTTATCGTAATATATATTCATAGGCTCACCTTTTGAGGTGTCGCCGTAATTCAAATTCCAATAAGGAAATTCCAAACTTTCGTAAACTTTATGGAATTCAACAGAAGGTGTATCGCCATCGTTTTTATGTTCAGGAAGTTTATAGCATAATTTTACATACGGCTGCTCCGTATCAACACCTGTAAACCATCTGACCGGAGTTGTTACAAATGATTTTGAAAAATTCTTTGCTAAACCGTAAAATAAAACACCCAAAGCCATCTTTTTGCCAAATGCAGATGCATATGCAGTATCCCTGTGACTTGCAAACAGTTTATTTGCTGAATTGAATACAGCCATAAGCATTGCACTGCCGGCCAAATAAGGAACCGTACCCATTGTCAAAAATTCGTAGAAATTTGAGTTTTTACTACCCTTTAAACCTCTTGCAGGATACATTGTTATCGCATTGCTGAATTTATCCCACGAAATATACATACGGTTGCGCAAATTGTTATCCACAGGAACTGCCTGATGTTTCTTTAACTCACTTTTACTAATACGTTTCCCGTTATGAGTTACAAAAAGATACTCTTCTTTTTCCGGCCCCTGGATATTTTCTGATTTTGCTTGCGTATTTTGCTTAGCAGCAAACTGTATATTATTATTACGATAATTTTGAACAGGTAAAATCATTTCCACTCCACACATATGTCTAAATGTATAAGACCCCTGAATATTTTTTTTTGCTATCTGTGTTTTGTTTGTTACATTTTTTTACATTAATAAATGCTGAAAAACACAGCCGCCAAAAGCCCTGCAATAATACAATAGTAACCGAATAATGCAAGAGAAAATTTAGAAATAAATTTCATAAAATATTTAATACATAAATACCCTACGATACCCGAAACAAAAGTTCCGGCAAGTATAGCATGCCAATTATAAGATAATGCTTCATGGACATCAATATGCACAAGCGGATAAACCATTGAAGCGCCTAAAATAATCGGAATACTGAGCAAGAAAGAATATCTTGCCGCCGTTGTCCTGTCAAGCCCGCTGAAAAGCCCTGCTGCAATAGTCCATCCTGATCTGGAAAATCCCGGCAAAGCCGCAAGCCCTTGCGCAAGTCCGATAAAAATTGAAGATTTCAAATCAACTTCATTCTTTTTGGCTGCAGTTCTTTTAGAAAGCCATTCACTAAACAAAAGCACAAACCCTGTCAAGAACAACAAAACTCCGGCAAATTCCGGCTTAAAAACCAAAGCCTCCGCGATATTCTGCAAAGGAAGCGCCATCGCCACCGTAATAACCGTTCCGCCTATAATATACAACCCCATTTTAGCCTCCGTATCAGACCAATCCTTGTTAACTAGAGCCCTCCACATAGCGGTACAAATCTTTGCAATATCTTTTCTAAAAAATATCAAAACAGCAATAAGAGTACCCAAATGAACCATTATATCAAAAAACACCTCTTCATTTGAGTGCTGAACAATCTCTATCCCTTTAAATACTTTATAAAAGTTTGAGGTAAAAATCAGATGGGCAGAACTTGAAATAGGTAAAAATTCGCTCAGACCCTGCACAAATCCCATTAAAATTGCCTGTATAAAATTCATTCAAAATCTCCTGACTATACTTCTTCTTCATAATAACTTGCGCAGGAAGTCTGGGTTTCCCAAACCGAAACCTTGCTTAACTGAACGACTTTTTCTTTAAGTTTTGAATAGATAAAAGCTGCAATCATTTCACTGCTCGGACTTTCTCCGTTGAACTCCGGAAGTTCATTAATATCCTTATGATCAAGAAGATCCAAAACCGCATTTAATTCTCTTTTTAATACTTTATAATCAATTAAAATATTGCTTTTATCTAACGTTTCACCTTTTACATAAGCTTCAACCATCCAATTATGACCATGCTGGTTTTCGCATTCGCCGTCATAATTCAACAAATGATGCGCCGCCGAAAAAAAGGCCTGGGTTTTTATTTCATACATAATTATTCTCCTAAGATTTATTTTTTTCTAATATATAATCGCAAAATTCACGTACAGCTCCGCGCCCGCCGTTTTTTGAAGATATCCACGAAACTGTCTTTTTTACTTCATCAACAGCATCAGCAGGGCAAGCCGAAAATTTTACTTTATCCAATATACAAATATCCGGAATATCATCCCCGATATATGCAACTTCGTCAAAGCTCAGATTATACTTTGCCAGCAGCTCTTCAAGCTTTTCAATCTTATTTTTTACACCCTGATGAAGTTCGGTAATTTTCAAATCCTGTGCACGGCGTTCAACGGTTCCGCTGTTACGTGCAGTAATTATAGCGGTAATAATGCCTGCTTTATTAAGCATTACAATTCCATGTCCGTCCTTTGCGTTAAAAGTTTTATATTCAATTCCGTTATCGTCGTATGTAATGCTTCCGTCTGTTAACACACCATCCACATCAAACGCGGCTAATTTTATCATTCAACTTACCTCGCAAACCAATTATACTATAAACTCATCCAAAAATACGAATTTAGATAAAATTTTTAAATTTTCTATAAAATCTCACGTCTATAAATATATGCAATCATTGAACAGAAAAAACAAATACTTAAGTTATGATTTTACGGATTCGCAAAAAATAATAGCGGATGTTAAGGATTATATAAGGAAATATGAGTGCCCCGAACTTACGCTGAATCTTGAAAAACTAAATATCATGGATGCAGCAAAAATCCTGATTATGACTTCAACATATCACAACAACAAATACCCTGAAGGGAAGCTCATATGTAAAACACAGTCAGCAATTAAAAATTTTATTTCAAACACCCCGACAAAAAATCTTGAATTTATTGTATAATTCTCTCATAAGGAGAAATTATGACTAAGCACTCTCAAAAAGCCGCAGAATTATTCAAACAAGGCTACAATTGCTCTCAATCTGTTGTCGGAGCATTTTGTGAAGAACTCGGAATAGACTTTGATACTGCAATTAAACTCGTATCCCCGCTTGGCGGCGGTATGGGAAGATTAAGAGAAGTCTGCGGAGCAGTCAGCGGCATGTTTCTTTTAACAGGAATTGTATTTGGATATACAGAACCCAATAACCTTGAGGTTAAAGGTAAACTTTACGAAAGGGTACAAGAACTTGCAAAAAGGTTTAAAGCAAAACGCAGCACAATAATCTGCAGAGAACTTCTTGAAGGAGTTGAAACCTCGGATTCTCCGGAACCATCCGAAAGAACAGAAGAATATTATCTGAAACGGCCATGCCTGAAAATTATCGAGGATGCCGCACAAATCTTTGAAGATTACCTTTCTGAACAAAAACAACAAAACGTAACAGAAAAATTTAGATAGTAGCAAAAAAATTTTATTTATGTTTTATACTTAGAATATGAGAATTTTACCATGCCTGGGAATTATGGCAACAGCAGGGAGCCTGATTATCGGCTCCGGTCAAGTAAAGGCACATAAACCCCAAACCCCTGAACAACATGATGTATTTGAGCGGACAATCACTGTTCCTCCTTCGGGAACAAGCAGTGATTCTGTGCTTTTATTTGCCCCGGATCCCGAAATTTATATTATGGGAGAACTAAAAACTGCAGCTATTGTCGTTGACCTATCCAAAAATATTTTATATAAATACAACGAACTTGGACAAGCGGAAAAAGCTTATTTAATTGCGAGCGGAAAGAAAAATACACCAACGGATACTGGAGTAAGGGTTGTTTCACATGTTGAAAAATATCCGTATAAAACAGCCCCGGCGTCTACCAAAAGAAGAAGACAACCGTGGAACTACGGGCCAAATGCAATTATTCTCAACAAATTAGATCCTGAAACAGGAACAAAAAGTCAGACAGGCGAATTTATTCACGGGAACAACGACCCGGCAAGCATAGGCAAATACGCATCTCTCGGCTGTATGAGAATGGACAACGAAGTTATAAAAGAATTATCAAAACAAGTAAAACGCGGCGATATCGTAATTATTACAAGAGAATAAGTATGGATAATATAATCAAACTTAATCTTGCCAGAAACTGCCTTAGGTATATTATAAAAGCATATCATATCCGGGAACTTTTTATGCCGTTTTATATATGTCCCGAGCTTATTAAAGCCGTAAGAAAAGAAAAATGTCAAATAAAATTTTATCACATTGATAAAAACTTTTATCCTCTTATTGAATTTCCAAAAAACGCATTTATTCTCTATCCGAACTATTTTGGAATATGCTGCGGAAATATAACTTCTTTAGCCGCTAAATACCAAAATCTTATTGTGGATAACGCACATAACGTTTACCTTAAAAAATGCGGTCTGGCTTCGTTCAATTCTCTTAGAAAATTTTTCAATGTAAAAGACGGTGCATATTTATATATTAACAAAACTCTCCCATCAGAATTATTCAGGGATACATACACATATAAAGAATTTACATCCCCGCTCGATTATGAAGAACTGTCCCAAAACGAAACAAGATTAAACAGCAAAAATATAAAACTAATTTCTGCAGCAACAGAAAGAATAGTCAACAACCTTGACCTCGAAAAATTAAGAAAGAGCAGGCTTGAAAAATTCTACAGTTACCACAAGCAATTCAAAAATACGAATGAACTTCATATAGAACTCACTGGAAATGACGTTCCGTTTGTCTACCCATATTTAATAAAAGACACAACAACAGGCGCATCCCTTGAAAAATCCGGAATGCTCATTTTAAGATACTGGAAACCTATACCGAAATCGTTTCCGGAATATGATTTTTACAAATATCTAATTCCTATTCCGCTGAATTAAAGATAACACTTCTTCTCTTGCCCTTCTACACCGGCATACAACTCAATAAATTTCTTTGCCGGGCTTGATTCAATCTTAGTGAGCAAGACTTCTTCTATCTGGAAAAAACCAACCTCAGCTGACATTTCCACATCAATTCTGATAGGTTTATTTTCGCCATGGTGAATTCCTATACGGTTAATCGCATTTGCAGAATACTTATGAATATCTCCAACCCGCGGAGCATGATTAATAGCCATAGGAATACGCGCACGACCCTTTGTCATATCGCACCCGTCTGCAATTAATATAATCCCGGCTTCTATTGAATGGATTTTCCTTGTAGACATGTGCCCGATAATTGCTTCTGTAGCAACAGAGCGAATTATAACCCTTCTGTGTAAATTATCAGGGAATACATGCATTAAAGCTCTATCCATAATAGGCTGCGCCAAAAGCACAGACATTTCTTCATGCCCCTGCCTTCCTATTGCCATACCCAAATCATGCATCAATCCTGCCAGAATAACCGCACACATACTATCTTCAAATGTTCCGATTTTTTCTTCTTCCAGCGAAGTTTGAATGTCGGATTCCTGAAGTAAATTCAGCATTTTTATGGCATTACCGACAACCTGGCGCATATGAACAGGCCCGTGATCGTTAAACCCTAGACGCCTTATGGAAACATTATTCGCATAATCCTGCATTTCCTGCAATTCATCATCCGCAAATAAATAAGTTACAAGTTCCAGAGCGTCCGGATGATTCTTTAAACGTCCCAATATTTTTGATTCCGTCGAAATTTCTTTAACTGATTTCATAAATTTATTTCCCTAATTACCACTGATAATTATAATATACCACATTATGAATTTTTTGTTGCAGTATCTTTTCGGGCAGTAAATTTATCGATTTTTTCAGCCAGATAGGTGGAAGCAATAGGAAGAATGCCGTAATATATGCCGGCAAACACGAGTGCCGGACGCAAAATATTTATACCGTCAATATATTTATGAAGTTTAACATCCCCGATATTGGCCTGTTTGAATTTTTCAAGAATACCGGCAGTTTTATCCTTGACAAACTTGTCTATCCCATACCCCAATATTAAAGTTGCAGCCGTTGAAACAACAAAGTTATAATCCAAGGCTTTTTTACGATTTTCTTTTATGTCTTTGCTATGATTTGTCATTACTACAGAAGAGGCAGCAAGCAGAATATCTGTTGCCGCCGTCATATGTTTTGCTATATTTGCTTCATCATTCTCAAATTTTTGTAAAAATGACTGAATACGTTTATTATTAAACATTTTTCCTATCTGGGAAGATAATTTATCAGTAAAGTTACCGTTAAATGTAATATTTTTATCTTTATTTGGAGTTGCTTCTTTATCCGGTACCGTTTCTTTCTTGTCTGGCTTTTGAACCCGGATATTAAAGAATTTGTCCATAATCACCGGAATTAATGCTACTGTAAGAATTGATTTCGGGATTGCGGTAATAAAGCCTGCGCTAAGCTTTAATATCTGGGCTCCAAGCTTATAGCTCTTCGACTCCAACAGCATAGGAGCATTCCCTGTTAGATTTTTTATTGTAGCCGGCTTTAAAAACCTGGATGGATTTTTGTCAATATTGTTCATTGCATTTTCAACAGGCAAGGCCACAGCCTCAATCATGCCAAACTTGATAATTCCCGAACCTATGGAATTTGCAATTGCGTACTGCTTATTCTCTTTTTCGGTATCCGGAGTTAATTTTATAGCTAAAGGACGAGCCGTTAACGACATGAAAAGCGAAGTCATTGCGGTAAAACTTGAACCATGTTCTGATATATATTCAAGGTTCTTTAGCAGAAAACGGTTGTTCAGCAGCCGTTTAAAATTAGTATGACTTCCTATTATATTGTTTACACGCATATCTGTCTTTAGTTTATAATAAACATAATGAATATAAAAGAATTTTTTAAAAGTGAACTCAGCGGCTGGGGAAAATATGAAAGAATCATCTTCCCGCTTGAAATTCTGCTTATAATATGCATATCAATATACTTAAATGACAGCAGAATCGCCTTGGTTTCTGCGGTTTGCGGAATAAGCTACACAATCCTTGCGGGTAAAGGAAAAATTTCCTGTTACCTCTTCGGACTTGCCGGCACAATGTGTTATGCGTACATTGCATACAAAAATAATCTGTACGGAAACGTATGTTTGTATGCTCTTTATTACTTTCCAATGCAGATTTTAGGAATATATAAATGGAAAAAACATTTAAAAAAAGATACCCGGGAAATAATAAAAACAAAACTTCACGCGAAAGAATTTTATTATTACATAACTGCCGCCGTCACAATTTCAATACTGCTGGGATTTATTCTTAAGTATAACGGCGATACCACACCGTTTATAGATTCTGTGACTACGGTATTTTCTATAGCCGGACTGATTTTTACGATAAAACGCTGCATTGAACAATGGTATATATGGACACTCGTAAACGGATTGTCCGTCATAATGTGGATAAAAGCTTATATCCTGGGCTCCAACTGCTTTGCAACAATCCTTATGTGGCTGACCTATTTCGTTTTGGGACTGTACTTTTTATATACTTGGAGAAAAGATTTAAAAATAACAAATACTACCTTATCAAATGTGTAAGCAGAGGCGGCACATACACGTTTGTCAAATTCATTACGCGTCTGAAGCCGGCCTTTGATAACATTACATGAGTATCTGCAACCCTGTCAAAATTCCCGATTACAACAAGGCAGTTTCTTTGCAATCTGTTTTTAATATTTTCGACAAGCTGCTGACGCTGCTTATTATCTTCAAGATACGGCCAAAAATTTTTGCAAAATAATATCGTGTTATTGACAGGAACGGAATTTATGTCTTTTGTTATATCTGCCGTTGCATAACTGATGCCCTCTTTTAATATAGCCTGCTTTTTTACTAAAACCGGATCGACGTCAAATCCACGCACCGGCGGCACAAAATAGTTTCTAAAACGTCCCGCTGTATAATTATTTATCGCTCTTTCATCGTGATAATCCATATTTATAAAATCCCCCTTTGCGGATTCAATTACCGTCTTATCAATATCTTTCGCAACTATCGGCAGAAATTTTTTCCCGCCGTTCGGAAATTTTTCTTTAAACAGCATAAGCAAAGATAAAGGCTCCGAGCCATCGGAACACGCATAACATACAACATTAACTTTATTCACCATCTTATATTTTTCAGCCACAAAATCTGCAAAATTCTGCCAGTCTAAATCATTTCTGAAAAAATTTGTCGTATTGCGGTATTTCAATCTGCCATGTTCATCGCGTACAGTCCTTGTCAAACTCGTAAAAGAAGGCTGCCTGCCGGTTGGCTGCATGTTTATAGGATAAATTCTCATAGTTTATCAAAAAACTCTGAACAAAATTTTTTGCTATTTAGCAATAAAAAAATGGAAGGGGCTCGTCGCCCCTTTCCATTCTAAATGAACTAAAGTCAGTATTTTTAACTGATGTATATATAAAGTATTTTCTTTTTAAATAATTGCATAAACAATAAAAACTGTTACAATTCGTTGCAAACCAGCTATAAAATATTATCAAGAAAATAGCTATAAATATCCGCTGCAATTGAATTAACTTTATTTTTTATATTTACGGCAGGATATTCCCTGTTTTGAAAATAGTTCAAATCCTCTCTGAGCAGATGATACGTATCTATTTTATATTTATCCGAAGCCGCACCGCTTAATCTTGAAATGTCATCCTCTGCATATACAAGTACTCTGAACAAGTCATATAAAGATTCTGATTCAACAGCCGGCGCCGGCTCTGCGGCTGAATACGGAATATCATTCAGCTCATTAATATTTTTTAGAATTTTTATAAGCTTGTTTTGTTTTTGCTCCGAAATATTAGAAAAAGCCTCCAACGGCTTTACTGCACAGTTCAGTTCGTGTTGTGCAAACTCAAGAACCGCAAAACGTTCATCTTCCGGGCGCCCCGTGATTAATTTCAATGCTCGTTTTAGGAAATCTTTACTTGGCAGTTTGATATCCGATTCCGACTCGAGACAAAACACTTCCCTCAACACATTTTCTTTATTGTCCGGATCTTTTTCACGTTTAAGATAACCGAGCATCTCTTTAATATCTTGTTCGTCAAACTTTCTTCGGCGGTTTTCCCGGATTTTTCTTAAAAATCTAATACAATTTTCTTCCGCATAATCAGCACCCTTCACAAGCCCGCAAAAAGCTACAGGCAGCCCGCTCTGTTTATACAAAGATACATCAACGGGGGGTGTTTTTTCGGTATTTTTGACCGGCTTCTCCTGCGAAAGAAAAGCTTGACAATATGTTGGTTGACTTAATAAATTTACTTTCATATCCAGATTAAAACAGCAACATAAAAAATTTTGCTATTTTAAAGTTTTATCGGATAATCATCAGGAATTTTAAAATTGTTATTCCATATGCAATCCGCGTAAGTAACTATGTTTTATCATCAATCCTGCAAACTTAAAAATTTTTTGGTATTGTTTTATATAAGTAGCAAATTATTTTTTTTATGTGAGTTATATTAGCATGGAAATAAGTTTTCAAGCGCGACCGATAAGTATAAAAAGAGCTGAATTTACTAAACGACAGCTTCTAAAATCAAAATTTGTTGATATTGTATGCCATTCTTCAAGCGATGAGGATACAATTGCAAGCGCTAGAGCAATGAAATGGTATCTCGATAAAAATAAAGTATCCTCCAGGATTATTTCTGACGGTGCCTGCAAAACTTTCAAGTATAAAACCGGGGATACTCTGGATATTGCCTCAGAGAAACTTCCGCAGACACCGGCAGATACAGTGCTTTGTGTTGACTTTAGCGAATATACAAGAGTTTCTTTCGAACTAAAAAAATATATCGAAAAAGCAAAAAACATTTTATGCATAGACCATCATTCGGGACAAGAACCCATAATTAAGAATAAAAATATTTACATTGATAAAAGTGCAAAATCGTGCTCCGGAATAATTTTAAGACTTTTTGATGCTTTAAAAATTAACCCGCCGATAAAAATAAAAAGAACTTTATACTGCGGTATGACAGACGATTTAAAGAAAAATAAGTATCTGTTATTTACGGAAAATAACCCCAAACCGCTCAAAACGAAAGCATTTTTGCGTGATAAAAACACCGAATATCTATACTCCAGAATGGAAAAAGAACTACCGGAAAAAGAACAGGAAAAGGTGCTTAACCACATTAATATACTAAGATCGTTGAATAAAAAAGAAAAACAGTTCAAAGATAATTTGACTAAACGAGTACAGTACAATTCAAACGGAAAATTCGGATACGCCATAATACCGATAGGTGATAAGGAATGGGAGGCTCTCGGGGGTGATAACAAAAGAACCAGCGCAATACTAAGAAATTTCAGGCTGACTTTGCTTGAAAAAAATCCTAAACTGGATTCTGCAGCAGTTTTTTATCCAAATAGCGATGGATATAGAATAAGCATACATTCAAAAAATGATAATGTACTTAAATTGTTTGAGCATATTAGAAAAACCTTTCCGGAATTTTCAGGCGGCGGACATCCGGAGCGCGGAGGCGGAGGAAATGCCAGTCTTGATTCCGAAAAAAGCGTCAAATGGATGAATGAAATATTAAAAGGAATAGATGATTTTTATAAATAATATTTATTACAGACACTTTACGTCATTGCTATACATGTCAAATAATTAGTTACATAATTCATGATAAGTGCATCTATCGAACACATACATAAGTTATGTAAATTTAAATTATCTAAATCAACAAATTCTACTAATACAACAGTACAGGCTCAGTCTGCTAAGAAATCTCCAATAA
>CALUWA010000014.1 GCA_944324365.1 Candidatus Gastranaerophilales bacterium | reverse complement strand
AATAATATCCAAGGGCTTGTAGATACTATTCAGAAGAAGTTTACTGAAGCAGAGGTATACAAAAATCCTCTAATACTGGCCATACTATGTTCCGCATTATATAAGCTGAATTTACCTGATGTAGCTATAGAAAAATTATCTACATACTCTACGACTGGAAAGCTATTTAATAATGACAATTGTGCATTTTTATATACTCTCGCTAAATGTAAAGATGCTACAGGTGATAAATCCGGTGCTCAAGCTGATTTCAAAACAATATTTGCGTTCAATCCAAATTTCATGGATGTTAAGGATATATTAGCTAGTTACTAAGTTGTTCAGCGTCTCCATACGTCCGGCAATAACTGTCAAAAACTGCTCTGTTGATTGTATTCCCTTGGGATTTATATTAAAAGCCTTTAGAGTATCAGCAAGTCCGTTATCGTTACCGCCTTTTTGAATATCTGCCAAACCTGCTCTGGAAAAACTCTGTGCCGTTGCCTGAGCACATATAAATTATGCGGCATGCTTATATTATATGAAGCATGCCGGCATGCCTTTCTTATTTTTTAGCAAAAAAATACCCGTAAAATTTTTAAGCTTTAAAAATAGCCCCAAAAGCCTTATCCTGCAAGCATAAACACTTTTAAAAGAAATAGCCACTTGGGGGGTTCCATTTAGGGATATTTCTTCTATAATAAATATAGAAAGTAAAGGAAAACGCTTTCATAACTTCTTTGGAATTTCGTTTTCTGTATGTATTTAATATATCATATAAGAAATAATTTTATATTATTTCTTTTTTTTTGCCCTGCAGCCATCACCTCCTGCTATGTGTCATTAATGCTCCTAATGCCGGTACTTTTTGCTGTTATACTCTGCAATCAAATATTCATTGTACTTTGGAATAACCTCGGATTCCCAGATTTTAAAAGCATCCTCCAGAGAATATACCGTTTTTAATTCGTATAGGCTTGCTTTGCCTGAGGCGACAATTTGCCCGATAAATTGGTCAACATTTCGGTAATCTTCGGTTCTGCAAGGGAGATGAATTTTTCCAAGAAAGCTAAGCCCTTGCCATTCCCGAAAAAACTGCAATTATATTCTATCATCGCAAATTCCAGCTGCGCCAAAACCTCCCAATCCGGCACATGATTATCTATAAGCGCTTTATTAACCAATGCAATAGTACTTCCATCTTCTCTGACGCGCTCAACATATGCCATCATTTTTATCATCGTTTCTTCCGAAACCTTATAATCTCCAATCTTTGGCAGTATAGATATAGGATATTTGGCAATAATCTCTCTGCCCACCGTTGCCGGTAATTTTGAAATATTAAATTTTACACCTTTTATCTCAATTTCTTTTGGTTCTATCATTTTATTTCCTCCTTTAAAAGTTAATCCGCACAAGGAATCAGCCTGTTCCGTTTACAACCGAAACAGGCTGACTATATATGTGTCGTTGGTTTATACTCTGTTTTCAAATACAAAACTATATGTCTTAGTTTTTATTCTTCCGCCGGAAGCCACGCTGTTACCCGGAAGCCCCTTTGTCATGCGGCCCGGCCCCAAAATCTTTTTGGTTCCGTCCGGATAGTTAGCAATAAAAGTAATAACATCCTTATTTGAACGCTTCCCTTTTGCCACACGATTAGCTTCAAACAAAAAGTCTAAATAAGTTTCCTCATCCGTCCCCGGAATTACTGATATCGTAACTTCCAACGGCTTCGGTGCTGACCACACCACCAAGTCGCCGTTCAATCCCATACCAAATTCGGTTATTTGCAGTTCCGGAAAATCTAACGGATCGCTATCGTCCGCAAATGCCTTGCACACAAATCCGCTCGGATAAGTTCCGCTTGCTATTATGGTCAGCGATAACCCTGTACCTGATACATCTTGCATAGTTTATTTCCTTTCATATATTTATAATTACTAAATTAATGTGTGAGTACCTTCTACCTTACGGATAGAATCTCCTTTTGAATACAACAAAGTATATTCCGCAACATACATTGTTTTTCCGTTTGAAGTATCCTGTTTAAGGTCAACCGACAGCGTATACCCATTCAAATACACTGTCTGCCATGCGGTATCATCACCCGTATATTGCGTAATATAAGCTTTCTGCTCTGTTGTAAGCTCTTTTTCAGCAGAAATAGTTCCGTTATTTTTTGCTTCCGCAATCACATCCTGCAAAGAACCTTCAAGCAAACTTATTCCATCAGTATTCGCCGGAATTTTATCCAGGGCTATAAGAAGATTTAACACAGATGTTTTCATGGCATCCTTTAGCCAAATTTCGTTTGCATAAACCCCGATATCTGTTCCGTCCGCTAAATAGCCGTCCTGATAAAATTCCAATTTTGTACCGGATTTCTGTGTCTGTCCGTTGTAATTAATTTTCAAAGCATCAAGCATGTCCGCAAGCTCATCTTCATCAACAGCCACCGCCTGATTAGAAAATTGCTGGTACATATAATTTACGGTACCGTTAACTTTGTCATAATTTGTAGCAGCCAAAATTGTTGCTGGCATTAAATATGCAGGAAGTTCTGCGGTTTTATCAAGATAATTTGCGCACATTCCGCTGTGTTTGCCTGCTATTGCAATTCTGTCCGAATAGTTTGTACTATCCACATCAAAGACGTACATATATTCATTATTTTGCTCATCACAAAAAGCCCCGACAGAATCCAAATCATCAGCAGACACTTCTGCCAAAATCGCAAACGACGCAAAGTTGTTTGAAATATTAACAGAATTATTTAATGTGTCTTTTATACCTGATGCATCGGTACCGTTTGAAACAACGGCATTTTTTCCGGCTGTCCAGCCAATTAATGAAGAAATATCCTCTCCATCTGATGCCGGTGCAGCGTATGTAATAACATTTGCTCCTGCCTCTCCGCCTTCCAGTTTAAAGGATGAAGTTTCGGCATCAAAAGTCACAACCGCACCTGTCCATAATGTACCGCCGTCGGAATTTTTAACGACTTCTGTTTGTATAGTCTGTGCAACATCGGAATATGACACGGCATCAGCAAATGAAATTGACTTAATTTCATAATTAACACCGCCCATAGAAATTGTCATAGAACCGTTTGTCACAGCCTTTAATTCGGCCAGAGCCGCCAGGTCGCAAGTTGAACGTAAATACGGTTTTGTAGCATTTTTCGCATAACGCATAAATGATATTTTTTTCGCTTTATTCGTTTGCTTGCTCACCCAGCTAAAATACGCAGAAGCTATTTGTGCTTCTTTTGAAGCTGCACCGGCAAAATTAGCCACAGCATCCGCGCTTGTAAATTCCAGAACCGTTCCGGTCGGGAATATTTCATTTTCCGTAAAAACCCTTAAAATAAGGTCTTTTCTGCTCGCAGCAGATTCTCCGCCTTGAGCCGATGTAATACTTACATATTTATTTTGTGAAATCGGCATTTTATATCCCTTTCATTTTTAATTTGTACCCTGAAATTTCCTCAACAGAGGTATTCCAGCTTTGCTCTATAATAAACGTCACATTAAATGACGGTAATGAAGATGAATTTTGAGAGTCATTTTTAAAACTTAAAGGTTTTATTTCAGACGGATTGTAAATACTATACCCGCCTGAATAAATTTCCCGCAAGCCGTCAGGACTGACAAGCCAGCTTTTTATCATCTTCAAAACATCATTTGAAGTTTGCGTAGTTAAAGAATCTGTAACCAGATTTCTCCTAAACGCAAATATTTTTACATTAATTTCTTCTCTGAAAATTTCCTCATGAATCAGTTTCCCGTTTTCTTTTTTATCACGTGAATACTGAGTACCTCTTTTGGAAATTTTATCGATTGAAACATAAATGACAGGTTCGGTTTCGGTAAACTTAACCGGCTGTGTAAACTGACAGCTTTTCCACCCTTCAACTTTAAAAGCTTGAAGCGCTTTGTTTACAAGCAGAATTAAATCCGCATAAATTTGATTTTCCAGTTTAATCATTCGCGCAACTCCTTAATTTCCACAACAAGTGCTCCGCACCAGCCGTTATATTCAAACCAAGGAGCATTTTTGACAATTTCCCAGGTCGAATTTTCAATAATAAACCTGTCAGGCTGCGGCTGCTTTTCATTTCCGCAAATATCTTCAGAAACATAAATCTGACGGTAATTTTGAGCCATATCCAAACCAAGCTGGCTGTATAAAGAAAGTTCTACAGACTGAACACTTCCCTTAATCTCAACAGGGTCTGAATATTCCGGCACACTAATTCCAAAATCATTTATCTTATTTCCGAGATATTTCATATACTTAAATGACTGCTTTGGAATAAATTCCAAAGCAGCCTTAAGCAGATTCAGATTATTTAAGCTCATAATCATATCCTTTTAGAATAATGTACGAACAAAGGAACCACCAAGTAAGAGAGGTATTGGCATTTTAGACTGTAATAAGGCTAGGAGTTCAGCACCGTATTGTGTCTGATTAAGCCAATATTCAAACGCTCCCAAACTTGGCGGAGGAACCATAGAAACGCTTACCCTGTCAATAGACGCGGAAGCTGTCAAACCAACAGACGTTTGACCGTCTGTGATATTTTTTTGCAAGGTAAGCAGATGTGCTGTAAACAGATAAATTGCCAATTTACGGCAATCTCCGGATAAATTTCCGTAATCATTAGGAGTAATGTAACACTTTGCCCGAATAAGAAATATATCAATATTATCCATTTCCTTAAATTCGGGGAAACTCGTCACAAAATCCTCTTTTGTTATATCAACGTTACTCATTACACATCACCCGCCGCAGTTTTAGGCTTTTTCTTTCCCTGTTTTTTGTAATCCTTAGGCGTAAGCTGCGCCGAAGTATCTTTAGTAAGTTCTTTAGAAACATTTTCCGCGTTTCTTTCATTTGAACAAACTTTTAAAACACCTCTTTCCATATGGCGAACGAATATAGGGTTGCTTTGAAGTTTTGAAAAATCTTCATCGCTAAGAACAGTTACAACACCTTCCGGAGTAATAAGCGTCTTTTTATCCATAACATCAGCACCGCCGTTTATGGTAATAACCTGTTTTACAACATTAATTCCGTTTTGCCCTTTTGTATAAATGGCATAATTAACGTTAGCTGCCATTTTGCTTGCAATATACTTAGTCATTTTTCCTCCTTAAAACTATATCTGTTAAATTCCTGTATAACGAACAACACCAATAGGCTGTCTTACAAGAACTCCGGCTGTTGCATTTGAATAATCTTCCAAAAAGCCTTTAGCTTTCTTTTCTACACCGAGAAGTCTGAATGCTTCCTGAACATATTGATCCATAACGCGTTTACCGTTGAGAGTTTCCGCATGCAGTACAAAAATATTTTCTCCGCCGTTTGCACCATCAAGCTGAACCGCAGATTCTACCCTTACGCAAGGATACATAGATTGTATCCATTCATAAACAGATCTTGTTCCCATATCGTTTTGAATAGACAAATATTCCATACAAGAAACAGAAACAGAAAGTACTGCCGGATCTCTTTCAGGTCTGAAAAGGTTACCGGTTTTAGCTCTTAAAGCATTCATTGCAGTTCTTATATCCGTGCAGATTTCATCATAAGTTTTTGTAGACCATTTTGTATCACTCTTTGCACCTTGCGCAACCGTAACATAAGCCGGCAAATTAGGGTCATTTAAAAATCCGTAAGTTTTATTAGCTCCGGAATTGTAACCATAGAAG
This sequence comes from Candidatus Gastranaerophilales bacterium, assembly GCA_944324365.1. GTDB lineage: Bacteria > Cyanobacteriota > Vampirovibrionia > Gastranaerophilales > Gastranaerophilaceae > UBA1221. The sequence goes on along the minus strand of CALUWA010000014.1, from coordinate 40,160 downwards.
CCTACATTGTTCATTTCAATAGCAAGCGCTTCTGCTGCAGCCGCTCTTTTTTCTGTTTCTGCGGAAATAAGCATTTTACCGGCTCTTTCCTGTTCAAGAATACCAACCATACAGCCTTCTTCAAATCTTACAATATCACGGCTTTCAAAATTTGAATTCCAGGAAGAAAGAGGGATATCCGTATCGTCGCCGTAAGGTCTTGGGCGGCCGGTTCTTTCAAGAACTCTTTGAACAATTTCTTTATCAGCCCAATTACCGGCAATAGTTCTTCCTACAATTGTATCTATTTCACGTGCGGCGGTAACAACTTCTATAGCTTCCGCAATCCAGTGCTGTAAAACCTGCGCCGGAGTTGAAATGCTCGGAGTTGTCACCATTGGCACAGCCGCATCCATACCATATTTACGGGAATAATTTTTAATATCGGCATAAGCTTCTGCGCTATAACCAATTCCAAGCCTTTGAAGAGTTTGTTTTGTAGTACTTGCATCCATCGCATAAGAACGAACCTGATGAGCAGGAATGTAACTTAAAATGTTTGATTGTTTCATTTATCTTTATCTCCTATTGTTAAATGTAATTATGAATTTAATTCCAAAATCGCGGTACCGTTAGCATCAGCTTCACAGAATACGAATTTTGCATTTGGGATAACTGTATGTTTTGCAGTTGTCGCAGCAGAAGCGTCTGCATAAGCATAAATTTGACCGTTAGCAGGATCAAAAGCCGCAATATTACCCGGAGTAACCGCTGTTTTGGAAGTAACGTAAACATGCCCCATAGAGCAGATTTGAGCAATCGCACCGTCTTTTAATAAAAGAGAAGATTCTAAAGTATCAGTTACGTATTGCTTCGGGCCGACAGCCACTCCGACAAAAGCTCCGCTTCCGCCTATTGTCAGTTCATGCTCCTTATCACTTAATGTATATGCACATCCGATAGATGGTTTTACATCGGAATTAGCTTTTACAATGTAAGGTGCAACTCTTTTTGGAGATGTATCGGCTAATTCACCGATTACACCTGCCGCCTGTTTTTCATAAACTTGTTTTTGTAGTGTCATTTCGATATCTCCTTTTGTTTAAACTATTTTCGGGAACTACATGTCCCCGCTATCGTATTTTTTTGCAACAAAATAAAGTATCATTACAGAATGATACTTTCGATTTAATGAATTTATAAACAGCATCTAATAATTAAATGCCTATTCTCCCCTTAAATACGCCTCAAATGCCGCATCATACGGGCCCGAGTAATATGCCTTAGCGCGGTTATCTCGTTCACCCTTTAAATACTCCTCAAAGGCAGGATCCTTTTCGCTCTCATAACCCACCGGAGCAAAACTGTATATTATTTCCGGCTCTCTGCGGCCTTTGACTACCGCTGGGGAGCTTTGCTGTTCTTTTACTTCGGTATTTATTATCGGCATTGGTTCGCTATAACAAAAATATCGTATCCGTGGTACTCCGTCCTCTATAAATATATGTTTCCCGCCCTTGGTCGTTATCCAATGACCTTTCTCGTTTCCGCCCCCGCTGCCCGATTTCTTACCGCGTGGTTCTTTTTGCTCCGCCTTTTCTTTGCGCTTCGTATTTTCTTTAGAACGGGTTTCTGTTTCTCCTTCTTTTTCTTTTTTGTTTTCTTTTTCTGCTTCAACTTCCACTTCTTCCACTTTTGATGCCCCGCCGGTTGCGGTGCCAGCCTCGTGTTCGTCTGATTTGTTTGGGTTGTCGTTCTTCTTCTTTAGATAATTTACTGTCTTTTCGGCACCTTGGTGAATCCCTTTTACTGTACCGCCCACTGTCTTATGTATTGCCTCCTGTATCGGATAGTTTTTCTCAGGATAACTGCATACTACCTTATTATCCTTTACCTCTATTGTACTTTCTTCTCCATCTACGTCATAGTTATGGCTACCTTCTATACAGAGCGGGTTAATATTTGAATAAAACATTAGCTCCATTGTTTGTTGAAATGTATATGCATTTGCGTCTATCGCTGTTGCTCCGTGTTTTAATACACTATTTTTGTTATTTATATCATACTTGAATATACTCAGGGCATTACGGGTTCCCCAATCTACTACATTACCTTCTCTATCTTTAAACACTATCGGTTTGTATTTACTAAAATCTGCTCCTACATAATCAGAATGGGGTTTGTATTTTCCGTCTACAATGCCATCCGGTAAATAATATCTTACTTCCCCTATGTGCTTAAATGAACAACCGAATGGATCATTCATATTTACATAGTTTACTATATTAGATTTGCCTTCTGTTTGTTTGGCATTCTTTGATTTTCTTATCCCGGGCGCATTAAATGTTATCCCCCGAAGACCATATTTTGAGCCCACATGCTGGACTAATGCACCGCCCAATGAATGACCGGTTAAGGTTATTTTATACCCGGGATATTTCTTGGCTATTGCTTTGTAATAACGCTCCGCCTGCCACTCCTGCCAGTGCGGAATATGAAGCGCTAGGGCTAAGTCAACCGGGTAGTCCATTGGTGAATTTGTGCCGCAATAAGATATTACTATCTCTTTAGTGTCTTTATTCATAAAAGAGGCGGCTCGAAAGCCGCCTATTTGTTTCTCTACTTCTGCTTTATTTACTTCTGTTTGCTTACTCCCACCCGTTCCTGGCTCCGGAGATTTCCGCTCCTTTAAATCTATTGCACGCCAAGTAGATACATCTAAATCCTTTTTAGTTGCGATTACCTCTAAATTATTCTGCAATATACCTTCTTCTTGCTTTTTCCCTTTTCTATTATCTCCTTTATTACCACCAGTCAATTCCGATTCTACAGATACGTCTTCTTTACTTTTCAACCTGTCATCTTCATACACAACATTTGCAAATATTGAACACAGTTCTGCTGAAACCTGTGTGTCTGGGTCATTTTTTATTTCATCATATGTAAATTTTCTGGTTATTATCTTCATTATTCCTCCTTTTCATTATAACGATACAACTGAAACTTATCTCCATTTATATATACAGCATTCTTTAACTTCACTGTATATGGCGCACTCCTACTATATTTATCCGGATCCAAAGTATAAGATGCCCTATATTTATACACCTTTTTATTTTTGTAATCATATAAGGCATAGTGTAAATATTTCCCATACAAATACAACGGGGCATCTATTATGTCAAAGGGAGTAGAATATCCCCATAAATAACTATCCAAAAATAACAAATTACCGTTATCCAACAACACTGAACTATATCCTAAATCTTTTGGATAGCTTCCCAAACTTTTGAAGGTTCGTGTCGGAATATCCAATTCTACAAGATCTATATCGCTACGACAAACTCCTGCAAATAATAACGTATTTTTGTCGACTTGATGCTGGTCACATATACAATCGCCAAAGAAATCGTCCGTGCCTTTTATTTGCGTTACTTTTCCGCTATCTATGTCCAATATATACATCTCGATCCTTATGTCATCATGATAATTACCCCATTTATTCGGACCTTTACGTTCAAATGGATCACTGTATAGTAATACCTCATGGTTATTAAGTGCTACCAACCCGCCTGAATCCCCATATTCAGGGGGAAATTGACTTTTCGGTTTATACTCGGTTATCGTCTTCGTCTTGGGATTAAACACCTCATAATGACGAATCAATTTTTTATCTTTGTTTCGCCCAAGACTTGACAGGACAACTCGGCCATCGTCTAATAATACTGCTTCCGGATTTACTCCCTCATAATATTCCCCATATAAATACTTCGTATCTTGTATGCGCGTAAATTTATTAGCTTTTATATCATATATCTCTACTATATGGGCGTATTTCTTCCACTCTGAATATGGAACATCTACCGGACACACTTCATTTGGCTTACCGCCAAATAATAATACATGGCTGTCATCGTATTTTATTGCACTGTAATGCGCTCGAGGTACATTCATCGACGAACCCAAATCTTTCAGCTCTTTGGTATCTATATTGTAGATCTTTGCTGTTATTGGCTCTTTTACATATTCTCTATGACCGCCCAAAAATAATAGCTCATTGTCGCTTATTGCTACAGCCGGCTGCTTCCATAAGCCAGGGTAAAATTTTAACTTCTCAAATTTCCCGTATTTCCCATAATTCTTCTCTTTCGCCTGCGACACTCCCATGCTCATTAACAACACTAATGTCATTAATACCAATACTAACTTTTTCATTCTTCTTCCACTCCTATTTGTTTTAGGATACTATGGTTCTATAAATGTTGTCAATTAGCCGCAATGCTATTTATTATTTGGGAGAGAGCTTTACTCTCCCCTCAAATACGCTTCGAATGCCGCATCATACGGGCCCGAGTAATATGCCTTTGCGTGGTTATCCCGTTCCCCTTTTAAATACTCCTCAAAAGCCGGATCCTCCCCAAAAGAATCTATAACTGTTTCTTCTTGTTCTTCTAATTCCGGTATCTGTGTTTCTTCTTCCAAAGAATCATCATCCGGCAAGGATGTTTCCTCCTCGTTTTCCGTCTCTTCCAATTCATCCGAATCCATTATTCTTACATCAGGCCCCATTCTGCCTTCTTCTACAAGCGCTAAATGATTTCCTCTCAAATTTCTTTGAATTGCATCATAGTGTTGCCCGTTATATTCACCGGGTGTAGGGTCATAGTCACAAAAATAACCGAGTGAAAGCTGCTTTTTACCATTAGCAATTTCTTCTTTCAAAGCTTCGGAAAAAATCTTTAAATCAGCATAAATCGTACCATCTTTAAGATACACTTTTTCACCTATAACACCATGGACACCTTTTTCTTCCGGATTAATCATGCCATCTTCCGAACCAAGCATACCATGCTCATCTACAATAGGAAGAAGCTGTAATGATTTTAAACTATCCTCCGAGCCGATTTCCTCTGCCGGCCGCAAAACATTATAAAGCTTATCAGGAATAAAATCCGCCGAAATTTGACTGCCAAAATAAGGATAAATCCCGACTTTAGATATAGGGTTATCTGCCATAAGCCAAAAATTATTGTGATCAACTATTTTCATATATTTTCCTTTCTAAATTAAAAAGACGGAATATCTTCCGTCAAATAAAATCAAATTTCTATCAGATAAAACATTAAAAAATAAGAAGTATATTATTCTAAACATATTTAACAAAACATATATTTTCCTCCAAAATTTGGAATAAACATAAAAATGTATCATATTTTAGAATATTTAAAAATTTTAATAAAAACCGCTCATCCGTTTGATGTAGATTTTTACCATGCCCGTTTAAAGTCTTTCAAAATCTCATCCGTTTAGATGAGCTTATTTGTAGCAATGTTCCGAATAACATTAAGATTTGCAACATATTGCAGGAATTTTAGTCCTATTTTTGGTAGCAAATTAAGAATCATTATTATTTACGTCCTCAGCATCTGCCGCCGGAAGCTCCTCCGTATTTGCAAACGACTGTACAGAATTATTTTCCTGCTCCGGTGGTTGAACCTGTTTTTCTCCGCCCGCAGGCTCCTGTTTCTCTTTTGTTTTTTCATCTTTTTTATTAGAATCAGGTGCATCTCCAGTTAACGAGTTATATCCACTGGCCGGATCCAGGCGTAAAGTTTCCCTGCATTCATCATTACTGATTACACCGGCTGCAACATAGCTTGTGTTAATTCTTGATTTGATCTCATTACATTCAGCCAATTCCCTAATACTTGGAGTATCAATCGGATTAAATTCACAATCAATTGTATATTCCTTATTAAACATTGATTTAAGTAAAATCATATAATGAAAGTTCAAATAAGGGATATAATCTTCTTTTTCTATAGATAGTAATAATGAATTATATTGCGCTTTTTCGAAATCTCCTGAAGCATTAAACCCTTTTGGCTGAGTTTCCAACAGCTTTGTTGCCTGCATTCCGGCAGCTGCAGCCACAAGCTGGTATTGCGACATCATAACCGCATCAAAATCTGTTAAAGACGTATCAATCTGCCCTATAGCCTGGTCAGGACGTTTAACAACAACACCCCAATTATCTCTGAAATATGTGAAGGCTTTTGCATCATTTTCAGCCTTGCTCTGGTTCAAAACGTAATTCCCAAGATTTCCGTCCATATATAATAAACGTTTTGATTTAGCAAGCATAGGAGCTTCATTTGCAACACTTTCAGCAGCATAAACCCTTTGATATACCAATTGCGGGATAGGATACCCTCCGTAATAATAAGTAGGTTTTAAAATATCCGGCAAATTTCCGTTAACCGCTTTAACCACCCACGATTTATGCAGGCGTTTTCCATCAGGCAGTCTATACCACTCAGGTTCATAAAAATTAGATGAAGCCGTATCCGTGGCACCTTCAGAATTTAATTCCGGCGAAACCCAATAAGGATCTATATTAACCATACCTTCATAACTTCCCGGTTTAATATATTTTAAATTGAAAGGTTTTTCATAGTTTGCACCTTTGACAAGAGGGTAAGCATAAGCAACACCGAATTGACGCTTCTTTTCAGCAAATTCAACTGCAAGTTCTTTTATTTTATAACCGGCTTTACTGTCAGACACCGTCTTTAAATCGGTTAAAATTTCTTTATCCTTATCTATTACATCTTTAGTCTTGAATGCAATATCATAATCCGGGGCCATAGCTTCTTTTGGAGGAAGCATGCAGCATTTATTAATCAGCCAGTTTTGACTCAACAGAGCACATGCCTGAAAACCGATAAAACCCTGCAAAGCAAAATGTGTATAAATAATATCATTTACCTGCCCGTAAATAGCATAAGCAGAATTTAATTTTGCCCCGGAATCATTAAAACCATCCATTGCAGTACCAGTAACTGTTTGCGGAATCAGATCTTTTTGGGTTCTTTGCAAACTATGGGCCAAAAGTTCATTTCTGTCAGCTTCGGGCAAAAAGAAATAGCCTGTTTCCTCAACTTTAGGGGCTTTGTCTTCAATAATACGTTTAATATGTTTTTCTATGTACTCATCTATTTTTTTAAACATTAATTTCTCCTTGTTATAATAAGTTGCAAATCAGCGCATAGCCGCCGGCATATCTCTTTCCAGGGCATATCTTATTGCATCGATCGTGTGGTCATTTTTATCAGGATATTCATTTCTAACTGTGCCATCCCTGTTTTTTTCAAATTCACACATTGAAAATTCTCGTTTTACATTTGGGCATCTTATAGGATCAATGACAATTTTCTCCAATCCCTGCAGAAATTTAAATCCAAAACCGCGTGAGCCCTGTCCTTTTTTCGCACCGCAGATAGGGAAACCAGCATCCCAAAATTCTCCGATTGATTTCGGGTCTTCGCTGTCTGCAATAATCTCAGCATACGGGACATGAATTTTAGAAACTTTTTCCATCGCTGCAGCATTTAGCATTCCGTATTCAAAAACTTCATTAATTACATAAATTCTTTTAAGTTTTTTACTATAATTACACTGAACAAAACAAAACGGATCTGCAGCATATCCCCAGTCAATACCTTCTCGGATGTTATCAAAACCATTTATTTCATCATCCGTAATTTTCCGAATTTCAATATTCGGAAAAACCGTAAGACCGGTTCCAGTCATTTCTCCAAGGTACTCATGCCGGTAGGCCAGTTCGTTAGTTTTTTTTAAATGTTCCGCTTCCAAAAAGAACTGCTTACCCAGCCAGTCAACAGGAACATCCAAATATGTGGAATGATGAACAAGCCTGTCTTTTCGAACCTCCTGAACTTCTGTATTAATCCAATTCGAAGTATTAGCAGGCGGATTAAACGACTTAAATGAAACGAATTTATCACCTCCTCTTAGAATTGACTGTTCAACGCTTCTTATTTCATTCATTCCATCAGCTTCGTTAACTTCTTCAAACCAGCTGAACTTGTAATACCCTCCGTTAGCAGGTTTAATCGATTTTAATTTTTGCGGATCATCCATCCCTACAAACAGTATTTCCTGACCTGTCGGAAGATATTCCAGTTTCAGCGGGCTTTTATAGGCTCTCCAGCTGTCGGCAACATCTAAAATTTGGACAGCCCACTTAAGCTGATTATAAACACTTTTTTCTAAAGATACTCCGTATTTTCTAAGACAAATACCATTTGCCAAAGGATCCTGCATAATACCGTAAATCAATTCGATACTGATAAAACTGGATTTTGAAGAACCTCTGCCGCCTTTAAGCCAATAATGAGTATGACGGTTTAGTTTTATGTCTTTATGAACATTAAAAAATACAGGTGCAATAAGTTTCGTAAAATCTTTTTCCATTGTACTGTCAAACCTAAAAAAAAGCAGGACGCAATGTCCTGCCGCAAGATTAATAAATCAAAGAGAGTAAGAATTTAGGAATGTGTATAATTTAAAAACTTTTCCTGAGATGCAATTTTTCTGTTATTGAAGTTATAAATTACACCTCTGTTGTTATAGTAAACTCTTTCATTCGATGCCGAACCACGCATTATCTCAAATTCTTTTATCTTTTTTGATAGAACTTTGTCACGCAGAGCCACGGCTTTTTTCCCCGTTTTTCGAACTAGAAGAGAAAGCGAGCCATCTATGGAGCACTCCCAAATAGCTGCAACAGACTGACCGCATATCGCACATGTATCTAAAAAATATAGACGTTTCCAAAATTTTTTAGTAGGCATATTGTAAACTTTGCACGGCTGATCAAGGTTACAGCAAAATACCGTATACTCCATACGAATATATTTCCTTCCTTCCCACGGTCGATACCAAGCCATCAACATTAACATCTGTAGTATCCAACCTATTGCAAAAGCTTTAAAGCAGTCAGTACTCTGTAGTTAACTCCGGTCATCTACATTTTTTATTATAATCCCGAACTTCGGATTTGTGTATATTTTTAGGTCTGCTGTTCTAAAGTCGTAACAATTTAAACACCATCCACCCCAAAAAGCATAAAGCACCTGACTTTTCATACATTATATATTTATAAATTTATTTTATTTTCGAAACAAAACCTATATAATACCGCATTTAAGCAGCAAACAAATCCCTTAGTGCAATGTTTTTAAAGATTTTTGGAAATTTTATTATAGGAAACCGTTGGAATAAAGAAAGGTTTTATCTGTTATGAAAGAAGCAATTATTTTATTTAATAAAGAAGTACGAGCTGTTTTTGAAAAATCTACGACTTGGTTTATAATTTTACTATTGGGACAACTTGTAACAATATGGCTTGTAATTTACGTTTATCTGGAAATAGAAAACAGCAATTACCACTATTATATGAATACCAAAACAAGTCTGGAAGGAATACATAATATAAAAATCGACAATTACGACGGAAGAATAGAAAAAGATCTCACAACAGAAGAACTGCTTGTAAGAAAGCAAAACAGGAAATGGCATCTTAAATACATGTTTAAATAAATCTATTTCCCGATACAGAAGTGCGAAAATATATTATCCAAAATTTCATCCGTGACAACTTCACCTGTAATTTCATCAAGTGCTAAAAGAGCAGCTTTTAAATCAATTGAAATCATATCCTGAAGTTCTTCAATTTTGGCAGCATCAAGTGCGCGCGCAAGGCTTTCCCTGCATTTTCTAAGGCATTCCTCCTGGCGCTGATTAGTAACAAACTCCGTATTTTCAACAGAAAATCCGCAAACCGTATCTTTTATTTTTGATTTCAAATCTTCAATTCCGTCACCAGTCAGAGTTGAAATTTTCACACTTTTTTCAAAATCAAAAGGCAGATTATTACTGTATAGCGGCAAATCAGATTTATTGGCTATTATAATATGCTTCTTATCTTTTATAAAGTTCCATATATCCAAGTCTTCCTGCATAAATTCAGCTGAAGAATCAAACATAAAAAGAACCAAATCGGCCTCACCAGCAGATTGTTTTGAATATTCAATCCCTATTTCCTCAACTTTACCGACTTCATTTCCTTTTCGGATTCCTGCAGTATCTATCAATGTTATAGCAACATCCCAATCCAGATTTTCTTTCAAAACATCACGTGTAGTTCCGGCAATATCAGTAACAATCGCCCGCTCAACATTTAAAAGAGTATTAAACAAAGACGATTTTCCGACATTAGGTTTTCCGACTATTGCAACTTTAACACCCTGCCTTAAAATATCAGAGGTCTTTACACAGGATAAAATTCTGTCAATTTTTAACAATGAATCTTCAAAAGAATTAATTAAATAAGAATATTCCGGTTCCGCAACATCTTCCGGAAAATCAATTCCGGCAATAATCCGTGATAATGCCTCGAAAATCTCTTTTTTTATTTCAGAAACTTTTTCACTTAAAACTCCTGATAAGTTTTTAGCAGATTGTATAGCAAAATTCTTTGTTTTTGCGTGGATTAAATCAGCCACAGCTTCAGCTTGGGAAAGATCCATTTTTTTATTTAAAAAAGCTCTTTTAGTAAATTCTCCGCGCTGCGCAAGCCTCGCACCTGTTTTAAGAGTCAAATCCAAAATATTCCGTACTACATTAACCCCGCCGTGGCAATGTATTTCTATTACATCCTCGCCGGTGTAGCTGTGAGGGGCTTTAAACGGCAAAACCAGAACTTCGTCTATTTTTCTATCCTCATCCGTAATCCAGCCATGGGCAATTTTGCCATGTACCAAATCTTTTTTAGAAAAAATCTTAGCCGCAATATCAAAACTTTTTTCCCCGGAAATACGAATAACGCCAACCCCTCCGGTTCCAAGCGGAGTTGCGATTGCTGCTATTGTATCAAATTCGGATAATACATTCATACTATAATTATACACAAAAAAAGACCGGTGAATATTCCACCGGTCATTGAAGTGCTTGTTTGTTTATTAAGTAACTAAGTTTTTACGATTATTGTCTGGAGTCATTGCAAGCTTGGATTTTCGGTAGGGCGCCATGGAACAAAGTCACATTGCCATTCTGAGCGTAGAGAAGAATCTCTTGCTTTAACAACTTATTCACTTTTTTATTCTCTTTCTCAATCACTTTCTTGCTTGCTTGATTACCTTCCTTTCCGGTTTTATTACCTCTTCTGTTTCATTTGGTTTTGTACCGTCCTTACCTATATTCCAGCGGAAGCCAAACGTCAACGCTATACCATCTCGGCCGCCGCTGCGTACCATCGCCTGGCCAAAGGCCGTATACTTATCCGCCCAGCGTTTCTGTATACCTATCCCATATTCCGCATACGGTTTCATACTCATCTCCGGCAACACTATACCATTCGCTGTCGATTTCGAACTCGTAAACGGATTCCATACCACACCCGCACTTATATACGGCTGCCAGTTATTCTTTGTATTCATTATAAATCTCACCTGTGGATGCAATTGAAGAGTATGCATCGGGTCATTCTCTACCTTCACGCCGGCGGCATTTGTATAGTCAAAAGTATTCGCAAATGTATAACTTATATACATTATTGGCTGAAGGATAAATTTCCCTTCCTTAAATTCAAAGTTATACCCTGTCTTGCTCGCTACGCCGGCCAGCAATGTCGTGAAATCTTCACTCCCGTACATCGTCTGAGCTTCGCCGACACTCGCTCCCGCGCTTGCGGTCAACGCTGTCCAGAAGTTTCCTTTATAAAACGTCTGCGTTACGCCCAACAAGCCCCCATTCGTACTTGCATCCACCCCGCTGTAACTCAACTGGCTGCCATTATACCCGACATAACCGGTTGTCATGCCATACCAGCCGCGTTTTAAGTCCTGAAAGTCAGTATCAAAACCGACTAACGTTCCATACGTTATTGCATCTACGTCCGGGCCGTTCTTTAAGTCCATATTCTCAAACGTTACATACGGGCGTACCCAGCCTGCCTTATTATTGAATTCTGGGCTTAATGCGCCTAGGTTATCGTTAAAATCACTGCTCAGCGCATACTGGTTCTGACGTATATAAGACATCCTCTCTGTCGCTGGAAGCTGCGTAAACGCGTCTGCGTGTTCAAATACATACTTAAAGGCTTCCGTCATCGCTGCCTGGCTAGCTGCCTGGTTCGCTACAGGTACTGTCAAGACCGCCGGGTTAAATGCATCACTTGGGTTCCCCGTATCTATCGTGCCGCCGCCTGTTGTACCGCCACCTGGAATTTCTCCGCCCGGGGTATATATCTTATCCCCTTTCGTAAATACAAAGTAACCTGCATCTGCACGGTTATCGTACACCGCATTATACTTATATATAGGAGTGTAGAATGTCGTCTGGTTACTGTCCGGCAAGTCGCCTGTGCCGTTGGATACGCCGTTTAGAACATTATCCTTTAAGCCGGGTTGGGCAAAGTATATTTCCGTTACGTCCCTATCCTCCGGAGCGTCGCTTAACAAGTTCATTCCGCTTACTACCAAGTTTCCCGTATGCTCCCCATACTCGGTCGCTGTTATCCTGTCCATTGACTCGTTTAATAAGTCTACGTCTGCGACAAGGTTTGTATCTTGAGTTACAGTGAAGCTGTTAACATCATATACATGTACCTGATTGTTGATCATATCTACTGTTGTATTCGCGAATGTCAAATCCGCATTATGCATATCATTATGCATATAAAAACGAGTATTATCTATATCATCACCGGTTATATTTATTTTGTAATCCTGACCGTTAATACTGTCTTTCATTAGAAATTTGCCGCCGGTTTCCATATTAAAGTTCAGAGTTGAAGTATCCAAATATATTGCATTATCCTCAATTTTTCCGGCGCTGTCTGTTGTGTTGCCTTCAAAACGTGATACATAACCTTCATTTGCGGTTATTGTTGTTTCTCCGCTTTTACTGTATATTGCACCGCCTTGTGCCTCTCCTATTGCAGATTTTGCATAATTATTTGTAAATGACGAATTTACAATATTCTCAATCGTACCGCCATTGTATATTGCACCGCCCTGTGCATTGCCAGAGGTACTCTCAGCAGTATTGTTTATAAAGCTTGAGTTTACTATATTCTCTAAAGTTGACTCATTATAAATTGCACCGCCCTGTGCGCTACCAGTTTGTGATTCCGCACTGTTTTCTGTAAAATCACCCTTGATAGTTTCAATATTGCCATAATATGAAAGTTCTGTGTCTCCAAACCAGTCAATGTAAACTATTACTCTCTGATTGCCATTATATATAGCTCCACCCTTATCTGCATTATTATGTATAAACTTACCATTCAGTACATTTATAGTACCTGTATTGTATATAGCACCACCATTATTATTTGCATCGTTTAAATAAAAATCTCCAGTGGCACAATCTATTGTACTATTACCTGCATTATATATAGCACCGCCATCATTTTTAGCAATATTTTTTATGAAATTCCCTTGTATATTATTTATTCTGCTATGTTCCAAAGCAATACTTCCGCCGCTATATTCACTCCAAGCTGTAATTGCAATAGCACCACCGTCTTGTGCAGAATTTCCAACAAAATCACCTTTTATTGAATTTATTAGAGTATTTCCTTCATTATATATTGCTCCACCATACTTTGAAGCATTATTTTCAATAAAAGCACCTGTAATATTATTTATAATATTTTGATTATTTATTGCTCCACCATTGGCTCCAGATGTATTCGCTATAAAATCACCAATTACATTTGTTATTGGTTGTAAATTATATATAGCACCACCATCGTAGAGCGCACTATTTGCAATAAAATCTCCAGTTATATTTTTAATAGTATCTAAAGAATATATTCCGCCACCAGAATCGCCTGCTGTATTATTTATAAAATTCCCGGTTATATTTTCAATAGTATCTAAAGAATATATTCCGCCACCAGAATCACCTGCTGTATTATTTATAAAATTCCCAGTTATATTTCCAATAGGACCAGAAGAATATATTCCGCCACCATCACTATTTGCAGTATTTGCAATAAAATACCCAGTTATATTTTCAATAGTATCGAAAGAATATATTCCGCCACCAGAATCACCTGCTGTATTATTTATAAAATTCCCGGTTATATTTCCAATAGGACTGTAATAAGAATATACTCCGCCGCCATCGCTATTTGCAGTATTTGCAATAAAATTTCCGGTTATATTTCCAATAGTACCGATAGAAGAATATATTCCGCCGCCATCACTATTTGCAGTATTTGCAATAAAATTTCCAGTTATATTTTCAATAGTACCGGAAGAATATATTCCGCCACCAAAAACTCCGGCCGAATTATTATTAAAATTAGCATTTATATCACCAATCTCACCTGCATTATATATTGCACCGCCAGATGAGGTACTATTAGCATTCACACTGTTATCTAAAAAGTTTCCGTTTATTTCTCCAATAGTACCATTGTTATATATTGCTCCGCCAAAACTATTGTAATTTCCTGTTATGCTATTTCCAACAAAATTAGCTGTTAAATTTGTTATTGTTCCATTATTTGCTAAAGCTCCACCATATGAATTGTCACGCGTATATTTTCCATCGCCTGTAAACACAGTATTAACTTGATTCCCAACAAAATTAGCTGTTATATTATTTATGTTAGCATTATTATATAAAGCTCCGCCATATATATAAACATTTACTTGATTTACATCACTTGTATTGCTAATAGTGGTACTTAGGGTATTATTCAAAAATGTTCCTGTTATTTTATCTAGGGCAGTTTCATTATTTATAGTTCCGCCAATTATATCTACATAATAACCACCTTTATATAAACTTCCACCCAGGCTACTGCCAGGTTCACCGTATCTATCAGTTATATTCAATCTTGCACTTGTTTTATTATTTTCAAATAACACACTGCCGGAAAAGTCCGCATCTTTTACAGCACCACCTATAATCTGGGCGTGTTCCGTCTTATTGTTTGGAGGATTTCTTAAAGTTCCACTAGTTGTCTGGTCTTTATATTCATTATCATAAGTTTGTGCAGAGGTATCTATGTTAACTTCCGGCTCATTATAGTGAACATTAATCGTCACATCTTTTAAAGGGCCGTTTTCAAGTGTTACTGTATGTGTCTGGTTTCCTTCACCGTATTCCGTCTGCTTCAAATCTACTTTGTAATACGCCGGATTAAATGACTGCGTGCTCTCGTCCCATTCGAATTTCGTGATTGTATTTTCCCCGGCACCATCTACACGAGTCAAGGTATATGCACTCGGAGGCACCGGTGCTGCTCCTCCGTCCTCTGACGGTATTGTCACATTGTTCCGGTTCAAGTAATCTAACGTAGGCGTATCCAAAGGCTTTTTACTCAAATCTATATCTGAAAGCTCCACGGCTTTTGCTGATGGTAAACCTATTACCATACAAGCTGCCAACGATGCCAAAAGCAATGCTTTCATGCCTGAGGTTTCCTGAAAATTTCTTCCGGAGATTTTCTCTTCTCCGCATACTTTTGCTGCACTTCTTTTCATTTCACAATCCTCGTAGTTAATTGTGTTTACGCATACACTTTACTTCCTGCGGTATGCTGCGGGGGTAATCTTCTAATTCACTTCGTTTCGTATACTTCTATCTCGTTTAGATTTATATTTGATATATTTTATATATCTTTATTATAACTTATGTCCAGTATTTTTCAAGTTTTTATTAATATTTCGTAACAAAAAAGTCATAAAATTTTGCCTACAAACTCAACACCTATCTTGAAAATCTCTTTTTTGCACATAAAATTAAGCTATGAATGAAAAAGATATTGACATCATCGTAAAAACATTGCAAGATGCAAAACAACAAAAAAGTGATTTTGTCGGGCTTATGGACAGTTTTAATGATCCGTACTTGGTTTTAATTTCCTGCATTTTAAGTTTAAGAACCAACGATAAAACAACATATCCCGCAACTTTAAGAATGCTAAAACTTGGCAGAACTCCAAAAGATTTTGCAAAATGTGATGAAAAAGAACTGGAAAAAGCAATCTATCCGGTAGGATTTTACACAAATAAAGCAAAACAAATTATTCAATTATCAAAAGAAATCATCGAAAAACATAACGGAAAAGTTCCGGAAACAATAGAAGAGCTTGTAAAATTTAACGGAGTTGGCAGAAAAACTGCAAATCTTGTAGTAGCAAGAGGCTTTAACAAACCCGCAATTTGTGTTGATGTACATGTTCATCGGATATTTAATCGAATGGGTTACATAAAAACCAAAAATCCGGAAGAAACAGAATTTGCTCTGCGGGAAAAATTACCTAAAAAATACTGGATAGATATAAATACTCTGATTGTAACTCACGGGCAAAACATATGTAAACCACAAAAACCTTTATGCAACATTTGCCCGATAAATAAATATTGTGATAAATTAATTCAAAAAAATTAATACAAATAGCAAAAAATATTTTGTTTGCTTTTTATAGGATTAGCAGTAACTAACATAAGGAAAATAAATATGAAAATCGGAAGAATTATCAGAAACATACAAGCAAAATCAGAACGTAAAGCAGCTATACGTAAAGAAAATAATATAAAAAAGTACTTTCATATACATGATACAGATACCTATGGTGATTCTTTCAACCAGATGTATACTGCAAGAGAAGTGATTGCAAACTATGCCAAAAAGAATAATGTATCTGTAGATGTTTATGATGCACGCAAATACTTTGATGATGATTTTGATCTTCCAGTAAAAATTCAGAGAAGTCTTGAAGACAAATTGGAAGTAACAGTTACTGATAAAGAAGGTAGAGGAATCAGAAAAAGTTTAGTTTCCGCTAATACCGAAAAAACATATCCAAAAATGGCGCAAAGTAAAATTATAGTACCCGTTTCCGGCGAAGATACGCAAATTGCAAGAAACGCATACAGAAGAACTGAAGATAATTTTTTAAGAAATTTATACAGACATATTGAACAGCTTACAAATGAAGTTAAAAAACTAAGAAAATAAACAATTCGTGAAAAATTTCCCTATTGCTTTTCAAGCATTACTATGCGATAATTTAGCTAGGAATATCTATACTTATAGAAATTCTCGGTTAATGACATTATATTTTATATAGGAGTGTGAGATGAGCAGTACAACAAATTCTCATAAAATCGACACATCCAAATTAGACGAAATTATCAAAGAATATGAGGGGAAAAAGTCTAATTTGATTGCGATTTTACAAAAAGTTCAGGAAGTATACAGGTACTTGCCTGAAGATGCGATGATTTACATCGGAACAAAAATGGAGGGTTTATCTCCGGCTACAGTTTTTGGAGTTGCAACTTTTTATGCACAGTTTTCTTTGGAACCTAAAGGAAAATATGAAATAAAAGTCTGTGACGGAACAGCTTGTCACGTTAGAGGGTCTATGCCTGTTCTTAACGCTATTAAAGCAAGGCTTGATTTAAAAGACGGTCAGCTTACCACAGATGACGGTTTATTCTCTCTTGAAACAGTAAGCTGTCTTGGAGCCTGCGGGCTTGCACCTGTCGTAGTCATCAATGGAAAAGTTTATCCGCAAATGACTTCAGATGCGATAAAAATAGTGTTAGATACCTTATTGAAAGAGGATAGATAATATGGAGACAACGACTTTGAATATAGATATAAAATCCGAGCAGCAAAAAGCTCAGGCTGAAATAAAAGCACAAGGACTCAGAGTTCTTGTCTGCGCCGGAACAGGCTGTGTAGCAAACGGTTCCTTAAAAGTAATCGAAAAATTTAAAGAACTTGGCGCTGACGTATCTGTTTTAACTGATTACGACAAAATGACTATTGTACCGACAGGCTGCCATGGTTTCTGTGAGCAGGGTGTGCTTGTGGTTATTCCGGACAAACACGTTACCTACGTTAAAGTAAAAGTTGATGACGTTGAAGAAATTTACGAAAGCCACATTAAAAATGACAAACCGGTAGAAAGATTATTATATGTTGATCCTATTACCCACGAACATGTTATGGATGATGAACATATCAATTTCTACGCGAAACAAACCAGAACCGCATTGGCTAACTGCGGAAACATCAACGCTGAATCTATAGATGAAGCAATTGCTGTAAGAGGTTATGAAGCATTATCCAATGTTCTAAAACAAAATGATCCGGAAGCAGTTATTGCAGAAATAGAAAAATCAGGCTTAAGAGGCAGAGGCGGAGGAGGGTTCCCGACCGGCCGCAAATGGAGATTTACCGCAGCAAACAGAGGCGGAAAATCATATATTGTTTGTAACGGTGATGAAGGCGACCCGGGTGCGTTTATGGACAGATCCGTTATGGAAGGGGATCCGCACAAGCTTCTTGAAGGTATGGCTATAGCAGCTTTTGCAATCGGAGCAGATGAAGGCTACATATATGTACGTGCAGAATATCCGCTTGCTATCAAACGTTTGAGAAAAGCAATAGCAGACGCGGAAGAAAGACACTACTTAGGTAAAAACATTATGGGAAGTGATTTTTCACTTACTATCCATATTAAAGAAGGTGCCGGAGCTTTTGTTTGCGGCGAAGAAACCGCACTTATGGCATCTATTGAAGGCGAACGCGGTATGCCAAGACCAAAACCTCCATTCCCGGCAAACAAAGGACTTTTCGGGCGTCCTACATTAATTAATAACGTAGAAACACTTGCCAATGTTCCGGTTATTATGCTTAAAGGTGCCGACTGGTTTGCGTCTTTGGGTACGGAAACTTCTAAAGGAACAAAGACTTTTGCCCTTACGGGTGAAGTTAACAATACCGGACTTATTGAAGTTCCTATGGGTACGACTCTTCGTCAAATTGTTTTTGATATCGGAGGCGGTATCAGAGGCGGAAAGAAATTTAAAGCAGTTCAAATCGGCGGACCTTCAGGCGGTTGCTTGACAGAAGAACATCTTGATTTGCCGATGGATTATGACAGCCTTATCAAAGCAGGTGCTATGGTTGGTTCCGGAGGACTTGTTGTAATGGCGGAAGATACTTGTATCGTTGAAGTTGCAAGATTCTTTATGAACTTTACACAGCACGAAAGCTGCGGTAAGTGTGTTCCGTGCCGCGAAGGAACCAAAAATATGCTTAGAATTCTTGAAAAGATTGTTGCAGGCAAAGGCGAAATGAAAGATTTGGATACTCTTGAAGAACTTGCACAATCAGTTAAAGAAGGATCTCTTTGCGGTTTAGGAAAAACTGCACCAAATCCGGTTTTATCTACTCTAAAATACTTTAGAGATGAATACATTGCGCATATTAAGGACAAAAAATGCCCTGCAGGAGTTTGTACGGCAATGAAGAAAATTGTTATCGTACCGGAACTTTGCAAAGGGTGTACGAAATGCGCAAGAACTTGTCCGGTCGGCGCTATTGACGGCGTTGTTAAACAGCCTCACCATATTAATCAGGAAAAATGTATTAAGTGTGAAGCTTGCTTAACTAATTGTCCGTTCAAAGCTATAGTATTAGAGTAACGAACCATACCCTCTCTCATTGGAAGAGGATATAATAACCAAAAGGAATAAAAAAATGACAGATAAAAAAACATTATTTATAGACGGCAAAGAGGTTGAATTTACAGACGAACCGAATTTGCTTGAAGTTATAAGAAAAGCAGGAATGAATGTTCCGACATTCTGTTACAGACCGGATTTAACATCATTTGGCGCTTGCAGAATGTGCGTAGTAGAAGTTGAAGGCAGAGGGATTCAATCTTCCTGCACAATGCCGCCTGAAAACGGATTAAAAATCCATCTAAATACAGAGAAAACAAGACGTATCAGAAGAACAGTTCTGGAATTGCTTCTGGCAAATCACGACAAAAAATGTCTGACTTGCGAAAAAAGCGGAGATTGTGAACTGCAGCAATATGCCGAAGAATACGGAATTACTAACATAAGATTCCCTGATAAAGAATTAGAGGATTATCTTCCTGTAGATGACAGCAGTCCGTCTATCGTTAGAGATCCTAATAAATGTATACTTTGCGGAGCTTGTGTACGTGCTTGTTCAGAATTTCAGGGACACGCAGTTCTCGGGTTTGCAAACAGAGGCTCTAAAACTGTTGTACAACCAATGAACGGCAGACCTTTAGGGCAAGTTGACTGCGTAAATTGCGGTCAGTGTGTTGCAGTATGCCCAACAGGAGCTTTAACTATCAAAGATGATACTGAAAAAGTTTGGGCAGAGATTACAAATCCGCAAAAAACAGTTGTTGTTCAGATGGCACCGGCAACACGTGTTGCGCTTGGCGAAATGTTCGGCCTTAAACCGGGTGAAAATTCAATCGGTTTAATGAATGCAGCTTTGAGAAAAATCGGATTTAATCTTGTATTTGATACAAACTTCTCAGCTGACCTAACAATTATGGAAGAAGCTACGGAATTTTTAGAAAGACTAAAATCCGGAAAAGACTTACCGTTGTTCACTTCTTGCTGTCCGGCCTGGATTAAATATCTTGAAACACAACATCCTGAGATGCTTAAACACTTATCAAGCTGTAAATCTCCGATGTCTATGATGTCGCCTGTATTGGTTGATTTGGTACCGAAATACTTTAATGTTGAAAGAGAAAACCTTGTAGTTGTAGCGGTTATGCCTTGTACAGCTAAAAAATACGAGTGCAAACGCCCTGAAATGTACAGAAACGGCAGACCGGATACAGATTACGTAATAACAACAAAAGAACTTGGTAAGATGATAAGAAGTGCAGGAATTGACTTTAACGCACTTGAGCCGGAAGATCACGACTCGCCGTTTGGAGAATACTCAGGAGCAGGTACAATATTCGGAGCATCCGGCGGAGTTGCCGAAGCTGCCGTTCGTACAGCTTATGAATTTGCGACAGGGGAACCTCTAAATGACGTTGATATTAAGCAAATGAGAGGAACTTCAAACCGTTCAAAAACAGTTTCACTTGATATCAAAGGCACTAAGGTTGTAGTTAGAGTAGTATCAACACTGGTTGAAGCTGAAAAAGCACTTCAAGAAATTAAAGCCGGCAAAGCTGATTTCCAAATGCTTGAAGTTATGGCATGCCCTGGAGGATGTATAAACGGGGGTGGCCAGCCTACAAGCTGCAATGATTCTAAGATTAAAGAAGAACGTGCTGAGGGCTTGTACAAGGAAGATTCCGAACTTCCTGTAAGAAAATCCCATATGAACCCGTCAATTCAGAAACTTTACCAAGAGTATCTGGAACATCCGGGCTCGCATAAAGCTCACGAAATTCTGCATACTGTATACACAGATAAATTTGCAGGTTCATACAAAGACATATAAAATTAAAAACAGCCCTTTTTTAAAGGGCTGTTTTTTTATTGAAAACAAGTTAGTTAATATTCCTATTTTGGGTCATAGCCACAGTAACAACCTGTATCATCAAAGAAAGTAGAACCATCATATCCAAGAGCACGACACTCTTCGTCTATAGAGTTACATTGTTGTCTTGTTGTACAGGCACTAGGGTTATTTGCAGAACATTCCGACATCTGCTCCAGCTCATCGGTTACATCGTACAGCTGGCCGCCCTCACCACTGAACCTGAATTTGTACAAATCTTTCGCAACAAGATTCGGATTATTCTTCGCGTTTACATCCGCTATTATGTCAAACGAGTTTACCTCATCCCAATCTTCTGGCTCCAGCACCCCGTAAGCAAACCCATCCGTCGTTATAAATGCATAATACGGGTCGCGCTCCCAGCTGAACGGCACTTCCTGGTTTTTAGAGTTGTAATATTTAATATTCTTTAAATTCTCTAAAACCGACTCGCTGTCGTTCGCTATATTAAACACCTCTCGATGAACTTTGGAAGCACATTCAGAATCTTCGCACTGCCACATCGGCATATCTTTTATGTTGAATATCTCATCCTGCGCCATCATTAGCTTGTAACCGTTTGCGACAATGTTTGCGGCTTTTTTTGATTCGCTTTCCAAGACCTTGTCCTGAACATTGCTTAACACAGTCGGAAGCGTCATTGCCGCAACAATGCCGATTATGCCTAAAGTAATAAGCACTTCCGCAAGCGTAAATGCTGCTTTTTTCTTCTTGTCATTCTGAGAATGAAACCAGAAGAACCTCTTTTTCCCGTCATCCTGAGCGTTAGCGAAGGATCTCTTATCAAACGAGATTCTTCGGGCTCCGCCCTCAGAATGACGGTTTATGTCATCCTGAACTTGTTTGACTACTTTTTCAAAAATCTTTGATTTTTTGAAAAATGTCCGGTTTCTCGCAGGATCTTATCAACGTTGCAACCCACGAATGTATTTTGAATATTGAGTTCTTGGATTGCTTCGGCCTTCGGCCTCGCAATGACGAGTTTATAAAACCTTCGGACTAAATTCTTTAAAACACCGGAACCGCCATAATGGCAAATAGGCACAAACCCTTGTCCTGACTTAGATGTAAATACCCCCCCCCCGGTATCCCAGCACTATACTTGACTTTTGCATACTTATACCCTCCTTTTCCCTCAGTATAAACGATGTTCGCAAATTTTTCAAGTGCCTGAGGCACATCTACATGACGCGTCTTGGATTATTGGCGGCTCGACCGGCTCAACGCAGCTCTCGCCTGGACGAGTTTCTCTGCGCTCACTCTTGCCAAAATCCGCTGCGCTGTGTGAAACGCAACGAACAACCATGTGGTTTAAAGAAGGCGAAGCCCCCTTCTACATGACCCTTATATATCCCGTATAAGATAAGCGTAATAATTTGCAAACAAAACTTGAATTTTTTTTACTACTGGGGTATTCTTTTGGTGTAGAATTTACACTTTACTGGTTACTAAATTATTTGAAATTATAAATGGCGGAAAAAATGACAAATACAAATGAAAACATAAGAAATATAGCAATTATAGCACACGTAGACCACGGTAAAACAACATTGGTAGACTGTCTGCTTAAACAAGCCGGAGTATTCAGGGAAAATCAACAGGTACAGGAAAGAGTCCTTGACAGCAACGACCTCGAAAAAGAACGCGGCATAACAATTCTTTCTAAAAACATCTCAATAAATTACAAGAATTGTAAGATTAACGTAGTAGACACCCCGGGACACGCAGATTTTGGCGGAGAAGTTGAACGTGTATTAGGGATGGTAGACGGTGCTTTGTTAATTGTTGATGCCGCAGAAGGCCCTATGCCGCAAACAAGATTTGTATTATCAAAGGCACTTGAACTTGGATTAAGAATTATTGTAGTAATCAACAAAATTGATAAACCCGCTGCAGAGCCGCTCACTGCACTGGATAAAGTATTTGACTTGTTTACGGAACTAACTGACAGAGAAGATTTGATTGATTTCCCGTTTATTTTTTCAAGCAGCTTGAACGGATACGCAATAAAGGATTTAGACGACGAGAAAAAGGATATGGTGCCTTTACTTGATTGTATTTTAGAAAATATTGCCCCTCCAACAGGCGATGCTAATAAGCCGCTCCAATTCCAGGCAACAACACTAGATTACAATGAATATGTCGGACGAATTGTTATCGGCAGAATTGTAAACGGGAAAATAAAATCACAGGAACAGGTATGTGTAGTACATGCAGACGGTTCTCAGGAACGTGGCAAAATTACAAAACTCTACGGTTTCCATGATTTAGGAAGAGTAGAAATTGATGAAGCTTACGCCGGTGATATAGTAGGGATTGCAGGATTTTCAGATATTCAAATCGGAGAAAGCATTTGTTCACTGGAAAATCCGGAACCGCTTCCGCTAATTCACGTAGACGAACCTACTTTACAGATGAATTTTTCCGTAAATGACAGCCCGTTTGCGGGGAAAGAAGGAAAATTTGTAACCTCTCGCCAGTTAAGAAAAAGATTGTATAATGAACTTGAAAAAAACGTAAGTTTACGTGTAGAAGATACAGACAGCACAGATGTATTCAGAGTAAGCGGAAGAGGCGAGCTTCACTTAAGTATTTTAATCGAAACAATGCGCCGTGAAGGCTTTGAATTTCAGGTATCAAAACCGGAAGTAATATACAAAAAGATTAATGATGAGCTTTGCGAACCTTATGAAAATCTAATTGTGGATGTTCCGGAAAGCAATGCAGGAAGCTGTATTGAGCGTCTTGCGGGACGAAAAGCAGAAATGAAGGATATGCAGACAAACAAGGGCAGAACGACTTTAACATTCCATATTCCTGCACGCGGTCTTATAGGATTCAGAAGTGAATTTATCCGTATGACAAGAGGAGAAGGCATAATGTATCATACATTCCTTCACTACAGACCTTATGCCGGAGATATTCCTCGTCAAAGAAACGGTTCTATTATTGCTTTTGAAGAAGGTGAGGCAATTCCTTATGCTCTTGCGCAATTTGAGGACAGAGGCACTTTCTTTGTAACCCCTAAAACAAAAGTTTACCGCGGTATGATAATCGGTGAATGCAACAAGCCGCAAGACATTATGGTTAATATCTGCAAAACCAAGAAATTGACAAACATGAGAAGCGCCACAGCAGATGTTATGGTAACACTACAGGCTCCGAAAATTCTAACATTGGAAGAAAGCCTTGAATACATAGCAGATGATGAACTGGTGGAAATTACACCTGAAAGTATAAGAATAAGAAAAGCAGATTTAACAAAAAAAGTTTATAATTAATTTAAAACTTCAAATTTCTAAAATAACTTGGGTCAGTAAGTGCTTTATACGTACATCCGGCACCGTTCATACTATTTGTTGATGTTTTAGAACAATAGCTGTCATTTCTACTATAATATATTGTGCCAGGTGCTCCCATTGCTCTAAGCCTGCCATCTTTATCATCAATTTGGAACATGAACAAATCATATCCAAGACGATTCGGAGCTTTTAAATGACCATTTACATCTATGGATATAGCAGTAAAGCTAGTTATTGTGTTATTAAGTAACACAAGAATTCCGTCAGCCGTTACAAATTGTCCGTCATCAAAGTCAGTCATAGGTATAGCTTGTGTATTAGTATAATTTTTATATATAATTAAATTACAATTTATTGTATTTATAAAGTCAAGATTATAAATTTAAACTATGAATGAAGATAAGCTTTTAAAAACATTTGGGCTAAACATAAAATTTGAACGCCAAAAAGCGGGCTATTCTCAAGAACAGATTGCCGAAAATCTTAACTTCAGCACAGTATATATTTCTAATATTGAATCAGGGAAACACAGTATTTCACTCATAAACGCCTATAAATTTGCTCGATTTTATAACAAAACCTTAGACTATTTACTTACGGAAAAATCATAAAAATTTTCTTTGACTTTTAGTTTATATTAAAAATCTTTATACGATATAAAGATTATGTAAGGAAATTTAAGTTCATCAAATTTTGAATTATAATATAAATATAGGTTAGAAAAAGTAATGGAGACATAAAGATGGAAAAAGTCACTGAAATTCTTACAAAGTTAGAAAATGCAGATAATACAACAAAAAACGAACTTGAAAACAAATTAGTAAACTGCGGTTCTTCAATTGTTCCTCAATTAGTAGATCAATTACAAGTTGTAAAAGGCATTAAAAGAGGTGTTGTTGCAATGACTTTAATCAGAATCGGTGATGCTTCTATCAAATATTTGGAAAAAGCTGCACACGATAATAAAGACTTTGAATGGGTTGCAGAATATCTTATCAGAGAAATCAAAGGCAGCATTGCAGCTTAGTTTTTGAATTTACGGAAAAGAAAAAACACCTGATAAAACAAATCAGGTGTTTTTCTTTTTGGGCGTTATAACATTGACCCTCAAAAAATTTTCAGATATAATTAGCACATACAGTCAAAAAGAGGAGTATTTTATGAGTTTACAAGCCGCAGAGCAATTTGAAGAAAACGGTCAATACGAAGAAGCGTACGAAGAATATAAGAAAGTTTATGCACATAATCCTAATGATTTGAGCCTGTTGGCGCAGCTCGGACATATCTCAATGATGCTGAAAAAAACTGATGAAGCTGAAGGGTATTATCATAAAATGCTTACCCTTGATGCAACAAATCCGACAGCGTATGAGCAGCTCATGGATATTTATATTGATACGGATAAATACAAATACTATGTATACAGAGGAAACCTACATTCAATTGAACAAAAATATGAACATGCACTACATGATTTCAAAAAAGCTGTAGCAAATGCAGGAGATGACCATGAGGCAATTTCATCTGTGAGATTTATCCTTGGAACTTTATATGAGCAGCTCGGAAATCCGACAAAAGCGATTGATGAATATTTAAAAGTATTGGATTATGACCATTCGCACGAAGAAGTTTATACACGGCTTGCAAACTTATATGTAATGGATGATGTAATAGGCAGTGCAATTGAAACCTTAGAACGCGCAAGAAAAGAAGGTTTTGACACAGAAAACATCTGCGAAAATCTTGCACAGCTTTATTTAAAAAATAACGCTCCTGAAAAAGCAAAAGAAGTAACAAAAAACGAACTGACAAAAATCAAAGCAATGCTTGCGATGGGAGAAACCATAGA
The DNA here is from genome assembly GCA_944324365.1 of Candidatus Gastranaerophilales bacterium. Classification (GTDB taxonomy): domain Bacteria; phylum Cyanobacteriota; class Vampirovibrionia; order Gastranaerophilales; family Gastranaerophilaceae; genus UBA1221. The sequence continues at coordinate 13,832 of CALUWA010000014.1, read as the reverse complement.
TGCAGCTAAAGAACTTGAACGTGTAAAAGATACATATAAAGACAATTCCCAGCTCTATGCGCTTCAAGCTGAATATTATTATACAGAAAAAGAATACGACAAAGCGTTGGAAGCAGTAAAGAAATTTGCGGAACTCTCCCCGAATCACCCGCTGATATTCCAAATGAGTGCTTTAATTTATGAAGCAAAAAATGACGAATATAATTCAACTTTAAACTGGGGAAGATACAACCTTGTCCGAGGAAACAAAGATATAGCAATAAATGAATTTTTAAACGCATATCAGCTTAAAGACGATGATGCAAATCTCATTGCAACATTGGCAAATTTACTTGAAACAAGCGGTGAAAAACATCAGGCTATGGAATTTTACGAAAAGCTTGTAAAGCTGGAGCCAAACAACCGTTCCGCACTTGAAAAATTGGCAAAATATTGGGAAGATTTAGGCAACTATACATCAGCCATTGATAATCTTGAAATGCTGCTGGAAGCCGATAAGAGAAACTTTAATGCGATGAAAAGGCTTGCTGCCTTATACGAAAAGGTAAAAGACAAGCCAAATGCAGTTGCAATGTATAAAAAATATCTCCAAACTGCTCCGCAAAATGAAGAATACAAACAAATAGAAAGAAAACTTGCAAAACTAGAAAATACAGAAATGCAGCCTGATATTGAAGAAGAAGGGCTTCTTGACAAAATAATGAAACTCTTCAATAAATAAATTAACTATTCATCTAAATAATATTTAAATTCATCAATTTTAGCGGCTATTTTATTAAGACACTGTTTTAATGAAGCAGATACCAACACTTCATTTTTTAAAGAGGTTTTGCCAAACAGTGCAGGATATTTTATATTTTCAATAAAAGCCTTTTTAAATTGATTAATAACTTCATAATCGCATTCATTAATAAGATTTATGTAATCACAAATATACATATATAAATCACCCAAATACTGTTTAGCATTAGCGATTTTTTTAGACTTAATTGAAATTTCAACCTTATCCAGATATTTTTTCATTGTTGAATAAATATTAAGCAGCTTGGATTTTTTATCAACAAGGTTTGAAGTAAAATATGCCATAGTCTGGTCATAACCGGCTTGAAGAAGTTTTTCTCTTTTTTCATCAGAAAGATTAAAATCAACTATATTCAAATCCCCGGTATTTATCACGATATAATCATATTTGTCATTATTTCCGTATAAGTCACACAAAAACTGAGTCCCGGTAACAGTTGCATAGCTGTAAATAGAGTTTAAATATTCAATAGTATTTTTATCTTTACCTTCAAAATCACCTTCAAGACGGAATTCCAATATTCTACAATTTTCCGGCTGCAAATTTGTAGATAACTTCCACATCGGAGCACTTTTTTGCAAATCTCCGTCAACAAGTACGCGGTTATTATATTCAAATGGTTTCATAAGCCCCGGCATCCCGCAGGAAATTCTTATTGCAGTTGCAACCTCAAAGTCCGGAGTTTCAAATTTTGAGAACTCTTTGCATTCAAAACTTGAAAGATCTGTAGTAATTATAACTAAATCTTTATCCAAATCGGAAAAAGTTACAGCCTTATGCGTACCTTTTTTATATGACTCTCCGTAAAATTTCTTTTCTATTGCATCACGAATCCACTCAAGAAAGACCTCCCCTTTGCTTAGTGCAAACTGTGGGCCGAGTGCAAACTGCAAATCGCGAAACAATTCAAAATTAACTTTTAAAATAATATCCCGGATTTCCTCGGCATTATATCCGACGGCAAGGAGCCCGGCAAGAATAGAACCAACAGAAGACCCTGCCAGAATATTTGCACTGACATGCAACTCTTCAAGCGCCTTTACAGCACCGCAATACGCAGTTCCTCTGACCGCACCGCCGCCAAATAATACAGCATAATTCAACCTTGTATCTTTATTCATAAACTAATTATACAATGAATTAAAATTTAATATCTGTATCAAACAGAGTATTTTTGTAATACTCTATATCCTCAGATGGAAGTAGGTAAGTTGGCTTGGCATCTTTTGCTCTTACAAACACAGCAAAAGTTTCCGCATCATAAACATTCTTCCAATCTTTCAAAGTATTGAGCAAATCATACACCGGATAATATTTTTCGATAATCATAATATCCGGCGGATATTTTTTCAAAACATCATCCCACCCGGGTTTCAGCACATAAAACTTATCCAAAAGCGGCACCATTTCATCGTAATAGACTTCTTCATAACGCCCGTCCATAAATATCAAGTTATTAGGATAAAGCTTATATGAAACAAAACTGCCGAGCCCGAAATTAACCAATATATTTCCTTTTAGATGATTAATCTTAATAAATTCAACTTCTTTATGAGGATATACAGATGCCCCAAGCGGAATATCATATTTCTTAACCGCAAAAGAAAACAAACATATACCTAAGACTAATATACAAACAAAATTGTCTGCCCATTTCGGGAATTTATTTTTCAACAAACTATCAAAATCTTCATAACAAAAAGCACTTGCAGCAATCACGAAAAACGGCAAAAGCTTTACATGCTCAATTGCTAGAAATAACGTCACCAGTAATACAATATATTTTGCCTTATCAAGATTTTTGAACCCGGAGAATTTAAGCTTAACACCCTCAAGCAGAAGAATAAGAATCATAAATACTTTAAATGGTATCTGGCGCCAAATTTGATATTTGGAAAACAGCCCCCACCATTCGGCTACATGCTCTCTTGCCATAGTATTTGCCATAAGGAGAAATTTTATATACTCCCAACCCCAAGGGTTTATAATTAATGAAGCAAAAGATAGAGCTGTTGCAATAACATAATGCTTGAACGGCTTTTTATCCAAGATTTGAGCAAACCCATACATTACAATAAGCCCTATCCCGGAAACAACGCCGCCGTGGAGATTATTCCATAATATTGTTAGAAAAGGCAGAATGTATAACAGCTTATATTTACCGCGTCTTGAGAGCTCAAGAACATATAAAAACACGGTAAATAAAAGAAAGCTAAACAGATGGCATCTGATTGGACTTCCGAAATTTTGCGACAATGCAATTAATGGGAATAAAAAAAACAAAAAGCTGTAAGGTTTTTCAATTCCTCTGAGTTTTATGATTTTATAGATAACAAAAAATATTCCAAATATAATGGCTGTTTGAAGGAATATCAAACTATACGGTCCAAAATATTTCAAAAAGAAATAGAACACAATTCCGGATCCGTATTCATGATCCCACCAGGTATGAGTAGGGGTGTAAGATAAGAAATCCGTTTTTAGAACATGTCCGCCGTCAATAACCCCCATACCTGCAATTAATCTTGCCCACAGGTCAAAATCAAAAGCCGTAACATTTGCTGTAATTACAAATCCCAACAGTAATATTGTGACAAAAAATAATATAACTTTAAATCTCTCCATAGCAAGGATTATACCACAGAAACACTATTTAATGTTTTTAGGTAAATGCTCCTGCCAGTGTTCATCAAGATTTCTAATAAAGCGATGGGCATCAATAACATCATCATAGCTGATAGGCTCCGGCCCCTCTTGAACAACAAGCGGCAATTCATCAGGATTTTTCACTTCAATATTATTAATTCCGACAAAAGCAACCCCAAAATTTTTACCGCAATGCCTGCAGGTAAGATGAGTTACCAAAAGCCCCCGCTCCTGTCTTTTCACCTGAATAGAATCCTCATCAAATTCAGATTTACAAACAGAACAACACAAATTTGAGAATAATACTTTCAACTTCTTTTTCATACAATATCCTCATATAATATTATATTTCAAACTGATTTACATTACCTTAATCTTTCTTAACATTTTACACAAATTTAATTAATACGGCAAATATTCAAGACCTGCGCCCGCCAAAAGTCTTGAGAGAATTGGGATTATAATCACGAATAAAATCTAATAATATTTTATGATTTTTGTAAAAAAATGTTACATTTTAATTAAAATATGGTATAATATATATGTAATGGTCTGATTTTACTCATGAAAACTTAGGAGGTTTATCATGGAAGCTATCAACTTAATCTTATTTGGTTTCATCGTTTACGCAGCATTAATTGTTGTTCCTAGCATCTGGGAAGAACTAACTACTGAAAGCTAGACCATAAACCGGCAAATTTAGCAAAAGACGATTTAGGTGTTACTTGTTTTAATTTTCGAAATCGCCAGTTAGGAGAATTTAAGGTTTAAAAAGTGTGTACAGTACGTTTAATTTTTTAAACGGAGGGAATATTATGCGGATTTTTTCAAAAATCCAATACGTCTAACATACACTTCTTAGCAACATCCGTAACAAAATCCATATCCTTAGGTTCAATAATCAATGGCGGATTAAAATATATAACATCCCCGAGCGGACGGAGAAGTACGCCTTTTTTAAGTGCCTTTTTATAAATTTGATATCCAACGCGCAATTTTGGATCAAAGGCCTCTTTTGTTATTGGATTTTTTACAAGTTCAATGGCGTTAATAAGTCCGATAGAGCGGATTTCCCCGACATTTTTAACCCCTGCAAATTTTTCTTTAATAATCCGGTTAAAATAAATGGCATTTTTACACGCATTCGCCAAAACCGTTCCGCCATTTAAAATATCTAAAACCGCATTAGCAGCGGCACAAGCAAGCGGATTTCCGCTGTATGTATGAGAATGCATAAAAGCCTTCCCGGAATTGTAATCTGCGTAAAAAGCATCATATATTTTTTGTGTTGTAATAGTAAGTGCCATAGGCATATAACCGCCGGTTAAGCCTTTAGATAAGCACATAATATCCGGAGAAACTCCTGCATGCTCAAAAGCAAACATTTTACCTGTTCTGCCAAAACCGGTTGCTATTTCATCCGCTATTAAAATCACATTATATTCATCGCATAATGCTCTTAATTTTTTGAGATAAAGCGGAGGATAAATTTTCATTCCCGCAGACCCTTGAAGCAGCGGTTCCACAATCATGGCACATGCTTCATCCCCAAATTGTTTAAAAACATTTTCCGCATTTTCAAAACATTCGCAATTACAGTTATCACGGGATTTATTGTATGGGCAGCGGAAACAATCAGGAGCCTGAATCCTTGCTACATCCAGTAATATTGGTTTGTAAATTTGAGAATACAGATCCACACCGCCGACAGACAGCGCCCCTATAGTTTCACCATGGTAAGCATCTGTTAAAGTTATAAACCTTTTTTTGTCGGTATTCCCGCATTGCTGGTGATACTGAAAACTCATCTTCAAAGCGCACTCAATAGCCGCTGAACCGTTATCTGAAAAGTTAAATTTACACAAACCCTCAGGAATTATTTCGGCTAATTTTTCACAAAGCTCTATCGCTTTTTTATTAGAAAAATTAGCAAAAATAACGTGTTCCAACTCATCAATCTGCGATTTTACGGCATTGTTAATCTGAGGATTACAGTGCCCAAGCAAATTGCACCACCAGGAGCTTATAACATCGGCATACCTGTTACCTTCAACATCATAAAGATATAAGCCTTTTCCATGGTCAATTACAATTGGCGGCAAGGTTTCGTAATCCTTCATTTGCGAACACGGATGCCATATATATTTTAAATCTCTTTCACTCCAGCTTTTCAAAATTATATCTCCTTGAATATCTCAATATTGAAATCTATATCCTGCGCATTCTTTCCAACTACCGCTATAACTTTTACACCGGTTAACGTTTCTATTTGTTTTAAATTATCACGCATCATTATATTATTATCATCATAATTGTTTAGAACAATACCGCGCACATTTATGCCGCAGTTTTTAGCATATTCAACAGTTAAGAATGTAGAATTAATTGTCCCAAGAGCTGCTGAGGCGACGATAATAATATCCAACCCCAAAGCTTTTATAACATCAGGCAGCATTATTTTCTGATTATCCAGCCTGAACGGGCAAACAATCCCTCCTGCACCTTCAACAATAATGTAATCAAATTGTTTTTTTATATTGCTAAAATCGGAAACAATTTTTGATAATTCAACCGGATTATTTTCGATTTGGGCAGCAAGATGCGGCGAGAGGGGTTCTTTATAAATGTAGGACACGTAATTTTGCGGCGGCAAATTTAAGCCGGAGAATTTCAGAACGAACTCGCAATCCCCCGGGATTATTTTTCCGTTATTCTGAATTGCGCCGCTCAAGACCGGTTTATAATATCCGGCATTTAAACCGGATTTAAGTAAATATTTTAACAAAAGTGCTGAAACATAAGTTTTGCCAACATCAGTACCTGTAGCGGTTATAAAGATTCCTTTAGTCATAATTCCTCACTTATGAGAGATTTTAACTCTAAAAAATGTAATATGCAAATGCGGTGCCCGATGCAATTCTACCAGACGTCATTGCTGTACATGTCACATAATTAATTACATAACCCATGTTATCGGAATATGTTCATTTCTTTCTCTTTATTTGCGAAGCAAAGCGGATTGTGAGCGTAGAGTGAAGAGCGTTGCCGTAGGGCAATGCTCTGGAACTCGTAATACGCGAACAACCAAGCAGAGAAAGAAATGAACCTTTCACGACCGAATGAAAGAGTGAAGCCATTTTGCACGTTTCGAGCAGAGCTCTCAACTGCAAAAGAAGGCAAGAAAGAGAAAACACGCAAACGTTCCCTGCATTTCGCTAACGCTCAATGCCAAAATGTTATTTGAGCTTTCAGCTCAAATTCTTTCATGGCTCACTATCGCACTTCGTGCACGTTCGCCTGACTCAATTTCATCAGGCGTCATTGCGAGGTCGGATTTTCGGTAGGGCGCCGTGGCACGAAGTGCCCCAGCCCGCAAGTTGGAGCCGGACGTTACTCCGGCGACAACCCGAATAATCCGATAAAAAGCGAAGCAATCCAGGAAAAAGATCGCGTAACGAAGTGCGCGATGACAAATTTTGGAGCATTTTATCAGCCACATGTCATCGCGGAAGGCGAAGCCTGTCCGCGATCTATGGATTGCTTCGTCGCGTTGCTCCTCGCAATGACGCTTAGTGTCATCCTGAACGAATGTGAAGGATCTCTTATTTAAGGAGATTCTTCGGGCTGCGCCCTCTGAATGACGATTTATTGCGCTGCGTTATCCTTAGCAGCGCTTAAAGATTTCGTTTGCGAAGCAAACATTACAAAAAGAACCGGTTTAAAACCGGTTCTTTTTAAGTTTGTCTTAGAGAGCTCCTCCGCCTCCGTCATTAAAGTAATCATAGTGACGGATATCATCATAGTTGTTTGTAGGTTCCGGAGGTGGCGGCGGCGGAACAGGTTTAGGTTCAGCCTTAACCTCTTTATGGCGGCTCCTTAACAGCATATCCAGGTTCGGTTCCATAGTAAGTTCAAAGTGGAAACGTCCAAGTCTTCTGTTATCATCCGGAGCATTCTCAAAGTAATAACTGTTAATCAACGGATAGCCCCAATATAAACGAGCACTTAAATCGCCCGGTAACTGAACCCTTAAGCCCATACCAATTGATGCCATAAAGTATGAACCTTGATGTCCAGTACCGCCACCAACACCATACTGGTATTCGTCAACCTGCGGGAAGATACCGCCAAAGTCAGCAAATACAGCACCTTTTACGTATCTGCCAAGGAATGGGATTTTTTCTCCGCTTCTAGGGCTTGTAATCTGTCTAGGCAATAACGGGAACATCAATTCTGCACTCGTGAAGAAACCGTTTTTACCAATCATTGAACCTTCAGGATAACCTCTCACAGTAGCCAAACCACCTGCTTGGAACTGGTCAATGTATGGTACGTATCTGTTATTAGGAATAACCTGATAGTTACCTCTCAATTGACCAATGATACCATGCGAGAAGTCATGTAATCTAACGGCACCACCGAAAATTTTGACGTAGTTCGAATCACTGTCAAATAACGGTGCTGCATATCCAACACCCTGGTTCAAATACCAAATACCATATTTGGTATCTTTTCTCATATTTAAAGCTACATCAATACTTGTTACCTGGTCAGTATCACCAAGCTGCATAGAGCTTCCGAATAAATCATACGGATTCCAGAAAGAAGTTGCACGTTTGTAGTTCAAAGCTGCATAACTCTTTAACTCAAACCCTGGTTTTCTGATTAAAGGCTGAGTATAGTACAATGAATAAGTATATGCTCTACTTTTCAAATTCAATGGAGAATACACACCATCTTTAACATTTGCAAATGTAGAACTGAACATGAAACCTACACGTCCGTCTTTTCTATTTACAGGGAAGTTATAATCTGCAAACGGGCTTATCGCACCATGAGAGAAATAAGAACCTAAGCTTAATTTATCTCGGTGACCAAACACACTGTCAGCAGTAATCATTGCACCGCCGCGGATACGACCTGTTGAATAACGACCAGCATTATCCATCATACCTGTAATATGGAACGGAATTTTCTCATGAGCTTTAAGTTCAATATCGGTTGTACCTTCTTTTTCTCCGGCTTTCAAGTTAGCGGTAAGAGCAACACCTTCATTGTAACGGTTGAAGTCCATGATATCCTGTTCCAACTCGACGATATCAAACAAGTCGCCTTCTTTCTGCGGCATACGAGCAGTGATATAGCCTGTTTTTGTCCATCTGTTCTGTTCTACAGTAACGTTTCCGACTTTACTTTCGATCAACTCAATTCTGACATTGCCGTTTTCAACTGTCTGTTCCGGCAAAAATGCACGGGCTGTAACAAATCCGCGTTCAGCATATATTTTGTTAATTTGTTCTACCGCAGCTTTCAAGTCAGAGATTGTAACATTCTTTCCGATAAGCGGGCCGACAATTTTACTAATTTCTTCTTTAGTTAATATCTGAGAAGGTGAAACTTCAATATTATTTACAAAAAGAGTCTGGGTGTCAGCGCCCTGAATGCCGCCCTGCATATAGCTATTATCAGGAGTATAGCCGTCAACAACATCTTTATTTTGCGGGTTACCTTCTCTGCCGTATTCAGCATATTCCTGATATTGCTGGCGGGTTTCGCCCTGCCACATCTGCCTGCGCATAACATCCTCTTCGTGACGGTAATTCATGCCGCTTTGCTGCTGCATAAGCTGCAAATCCTGCGCTGACGGCATGTTATATTGCATTCCACCAAGTGCTCCGGTCGTGCCGCTGGTTCCCATAGATGCATCAACCGCCGACACTGGCATCGCAATTGCCAGACACGCACATATCCCAAGAATTGTGTTGACAATTTTCATACTCTTTGTTTTCTTTTTCATTATTCACCTTCAGTTTAGTAATTAATCTTTTTAAAATAATCTACAAGTCTGTGATAATAACATTTTGGAACTTAGATACGGTTAAAAAAACACTTTCTAAATTTTTGTTGCGCTTTTTTTACAAAAATTTACAAAATAGCAAATTCTCGTCTTCACCTGATACCATTATAGAGGATTTTGATATCCGTGTAAAGAAACTTATAAAAAGTTCACATTATTGTATGATTGTGGTATAAAAAAATCATACGAATGTATTAGGAGAGTTTTGAATTTGTTTTCAAAACTAATAAAGGAGAGAAAAATGAATAACAAAATCAAATTTTTGACAATTGGACTGGCTGCATTTGTTATTGGTATGGGCGTTAATAATTTTGCAATGTCAGATGTTCCTGCAGGTTTTAAAGTTGCAGTTGTTGATGTTCCGGAAGTTGTAGCATCTTCTTCTCAGGTACAGGCTTTGAAGAAAGAACAACAGGCTAAAGCACAGGATATGATTAAATATATTGAAAAAGCAAGAAAAGATGTAGCTGCAACTACAGACGAAAAGAAGAAAAAATCTCTTGAAGAAAAATATAATAAAGAGCTAATCTCTAAAAGAGAAGCAATTGAAAAAGAATACACAACAAAATTACAAGCTATTGACAAAAGTATCTCCGCTAAAATTACAGAAACAGCAAAAGCTAATAACTATGATATAGTTTTGGCAAAAGGTGTAGTTTTATACGGCGGTACCGATATTACTGCTGATCTTGTAAAAGCAGTTAAATAAAAACTTTTGCATACAAAACTCCGCTCCCGGCTCGATATGAACCGGGAGTTTTTATTTTATATAATTAATTAGTTAACTTTTATCACATTTTAAATTCTATTCAATACATTTGATTACGTTTTTTGTATAATTGGATTTGTAAGATTATATAAAAGCTAGAGGTTATATGGATAGATTTTTTGGAATTTTTGGGATTATATTTATATTTTTAATCGCGTTTTTGATGTCAAATAATAAAAAGGCGATTAATTATAAAACTATCGGAACAGGATTTTTATTACAAATATTTCTGGCACTTTTTGTATTCAAATTTCCTCTTGGCAGAGCTCTTTTTATGAGCCTTGGCATGTTTATCCAAAAAATCCTTGACTTTGCAAAAGAAGGCGGCGCCTTTGTATTCGGGCCGTTAATAAATAATACAAAACTGGAAAATATATTTGGGCTTGGCGCAAACGTTTTTGCCTTACAGCTTATATGCTCTTTAATATTTATGATGATTCTTGTAAATATATTGTATTATTACGGCATTATGCAAAGAATAGTACCGCTTTTCGGAAAAGCAATGAATAAATTAATGAATGTAAGCGGAGCAGAAGCATTATCAAATGTTGCCAGCTCTTTTGTCGGCCAAATTGCGGCACAAATTATGATAAGACCCTATCTTGCAAAATTAACCCGTTCCGAATTATTAGCTTCTATGGCGGGCAGCATGGCCTGTATTTCTGCCGCGACAATGCCTATATATATAGGACTGGGAATCCCGGCACAGTACCTGCTAGCATCTTCAATTATGGCAGCTCCCGGCGCGTTGGTTATTTCAAAAATTATTTATCCGGAAACCCATACTCCTGAAACAAGCGAAGATTTCAAAATTACATACAGCAAACGCAAAAAGCCATACATAAATCTTTTTGACGCAATATCTGCGGGAGCCTCAGAAGGCATGAAAGTTGCAATTAATGTTGTTGCTATGATTTTGGCTCTTGTAGCACTCGTTGCGATGGTTGACTGGTTCCTTGGCGGATTTGGAAACTTTATAGTTAAATATATGCATATAAATTTTGCATGTTTTGACTTAACCCAACTGTCATTAAAAATGATTTTAGGTAAAATCTTTGCATTATTTGCATTTTTAATGGGAGTTCCGCTTCACGAAGCAACAACTGTAGGCAGTCTTATGGGAACAAAGCTTGTTTTAAACGAAATGGTTGCATATGTTGATTTAACAAATTTACCAACTCAGCTGTCTGAAAAAAGTTATCTTATAGCTTGTTTTGCTTTATGCAGTTTTGGTAATTTCGGCTCTATTGCAATCCAGCTTGGCGGTATCGGCGAACTTGCACCAAACCAGCGTAAAAACCTTGCCCGCCTCGGGGTCAGGGCTCTAATCGCCGGAACTCTCACCTGCTATATGTCAGCGGCAATCGTCGGGATACTGTTTAACTAAAAAACTATTTTATAAACATACAATCGCCATAGGAAAAGAATCTGTATTTGTTTTCTATGGCTTTATTGTAGGCTTCAAATATAAAATCTTTGCCGGCAAACGCACTAACAAGCATCAAAAGTGTGGATTTAGGCAGATGAAAATTTGTAATTAATTCATCTACCACACCAAACTTATACGGCGGGTAAATAAAAAGTTCCGAACTATCTTTGCATGCCTGCACTTTCCCGAATTTTTGGTATGCCGTTTCAAGAGTTCTGACAGAAGTTGTTCCGACCGCTATAACTTTTTTACCCGAATTTTTCGCATCATTTATTTTCTTTGCCGCCTCTTCCGTTATCTCAAAAGTTTCGGAATGCATCCTGTGCTCAAGAATATTCTCGCACTTTACAGGCCTGAACGTTCCCATCCCGACATTAAGCGTTACATAAACTATTTCTACGCCTTTTTGCCGTAAAGCCTCTAAAATCTCTTCCGTAAAATGCAACCCAGCCGTAGGTGCAGCTACAGATCCTTCATCTTTGGCATACACAGTTTGATAACGCTCGAAATCAAGCTTTTTTAAATCCTCGCCGGCCATTTTTCTTTCTATATATGGCGGAAGCGGAATATTCCCATACTTGTGAAGAACGTCCAGAACGTTATCTCCGTCAAAAAGAAGTTCTACTAACCATTCGCCGTCATCTTCTTTTTTTTCAAGAACTTTTGCAGATAATTCATCACTTATTTTTATAATGGTACCTATCTTCACACGCTTAGACGGTTTTATCAAAACCTCCCAGATATGGCCTTGTTCAGATTTTGACTTTAGCAAAAGAATTTCAATCTTTGCGCCGGTTTCTTCCTTTACTCCGTACAACCTTGCAGGAAGTACTTTTGTATTGTTTAAAACCAGGATTGAATTTTTGTCAATATAATTAACAATATCGTAAAAATGCTTGTGTTCTATTGAATGATGCTCTCTTGATAATACCATCATTCTTGAATTTTCACGCTTATCCGCAGGAAACTGTGCAATAAGCTCTTCCGGTAAATTGTAATCATAATCCGAAAGCTGCATTATTTATCGTCTTTCGTAACATTTTTAGCATTCGCTAAATCTATATCACTAACTTTTGCCGCTTTTGCAGCATCTTCCGCGTCCATCTGCTTGTTAACAATAACCGTTTGAAGAACCTGTACAACATTACTTACAATCAGATAAATAAACACACCCGCAGGTATCGGAATCATAATAAATGTCGCAATAATCATAATAGGCATAAATGTGCCCATTGATTTTTGGATAGCCTGCTGAGTAGGATCCATATCCTGCATATTTTTACTGTTCGTTGACATAATCAACTTTTGAGATAAGAACATTGTCAAAGCAAAGATTGCAATAAGTGCCAGCACATCCCAATGGAACGCTTTTTTAATCTCAACTGTCGGAATTGATGCAACAAGCAGCCCTTCAGCCCTGTCAAAAGTTATTTTTTCGGTTTCTTTTGTATTTATATCTGTAACATTAATTTCTGCCTTTGTAATCTTATCAAGCTGGCTGAATTTCAAATCCAAATGATCCAGGCTCATTTTTAAATCCAGATTTTCACCCGGTTTAATTTCACCCTGAACTTCAAGAGCGTTTTTAGGTTTTGTAATTTTAACATTATCCAAAACTTCTTCGCCAATATAAACTCTGGCTGTTTTTCCCGGAATAAACACATCATATTTTGATGTACCCATAGTTCCGTCATTAGAAATTCCTGCGCTGGCTCTTAAAGTAGTATCAAGCCTGTTTATGAACAAGAATTTTGAATTCCCGGCTAGAGAAATAAACTGAGGACTCATCAATGCACTATACAAAAGAATGAATATCGGCATTTGAATTAATAGAGGCAAACAACCTCCCATAGGATTGAATTTATGCTCTTTATAAAATTCCATCAGCTTTTGCTGCATAACCTGCGGATTACTTTTATATCTGTCCTGAATAGCTTTCAATTTAGGCTGCAGCATTTGCATTGTACGCATGTTCCTTTGCTGTGAAACATTCAGCGGCCAAATAAGAGCGCGCATAATCAATGTTAAAACCACAATTGCCATACCATATCCACCGACAAACGCAGCCAAAAACTTTAATATCTTAATGGTTAAACCTACAAAATCCAATGTCCCTAATCCTCTTCTATAATTATAACTAACTTAGTACAAAGTATTACAAACATGGCCCTAAGTCAAGAAAAGAAGAATTTTACAAAAACTCTTGACTTCAAAAATTGTTTACCATAGAATAAAAACTGTAGCCGATGTAATCGGGATGTGGCGCAGTTTGACTCTGCCGAACAAAACAATTGAGTATTGTTTTGTGAGAGGTAGCACCGTAGGTGCG
>CALUWA010000013.1 GCA_944324365.1 Candidatus Gastranaerophilales bacterium | reverse complement strand
GGAGATTTGCAAGCCGAATATTCAAGACAGCCTTACTAAACGAAGGTGTAAGCCCCTTAAAAGCACAGATTATGTATATGGCTGTTGATTTCTGGCAGTGGTTAAAGAATTTTAAAGCGGGGAAATGGAGATGACAGAAGAAAGACCGGTTCAGGCAAAAGAATGTTACGAGCATCACATGTTGCTCAAAGGGCAACTTGACAGAATAAATCATTTTCTTTTCGGTGACCCTGAACATCCTGATGAATTGACGATAACAGCTAAAGTTAACTTAATGTTCAATGTCCTCTTAGAGATAAAACGCTGGGCAATTGGTGCTGTATTTACATTTGCCGGATGCCTTATATTTCTGGGCTCACATTTTGCAAAGATGGACAGTATAGCGGCAAAACTTGATGAGCATATAAGGCAAACAAACACATCTATAAGTCAGACAAATTCTACCGTGGAAAGCATAGACAGGCGGCTTACAACTGTTGAAGAAGTTATTTACAAGCGAGGTAATAAATAATGTTAAATTTTACTATATCTGAACTGGTGAAATCAGACACGGCAGCGAAAAGCGGGTTAAATAACACCCCTGACATAAATTCCTTGGACAACTTATTAGACTTGATATATTACGTGCTACAGCCATTGAGGGATAAACTTGGCAAGCCAATGGTAATTACTTCCGGATTCAGAAGCCCCGCAGTTAACAAATTTGTAGGTGGCGTTTCTAATTCTCAACATCTATACGGCCAGGCGTGTGACTTTGTAGTAAACGGAATGACGCCAAAACAGGTAGTTGAATTTGTAAAAAACTCTGACATTGAATTTGACCAGTGTTTAAATGAATACAATCAATGGACGCATATCTCTTACAATAAAGGTCATAACCGCAAACAAGCATTAACCATTACTTAAATTCCTTTCTTAGTATTAATTGTTAAGCCTCTCGAAAAATTCGGGAGGCTTTTTGTTTTGTTAAAAAAAATAATTTGAAATTTTTAGTGAAGAAATTTTATGCTCACAAAATTCTCACATTTTTTTGAAAAAACATAAAAAAAATGAAAAATATAAAATATTCAAAATTAAAAGGTTCGGCTAAAACCCCTTAATATTGAACATTTTAGAAAATTTATAAAAAATATAAAAAACATAAAAAATAATGAATAATAACTTACAAGGAGAGGGTCAGAAGTTCGAGTCTTCTAACGCCCACCATAAAAAGGACAATAACTTTTGTTATTGTCCTTTTTATTTTATACAGGCTTAAATACAAGAACATTTATTTTATGATAATATAATCTCGCAGGGTAAAAGATATCCTTTTCTAAGAACCTTCGGCACAACAGTTAATACTTCGATTTCGGTCGATAGTTCCGAGGAAAGGAGGTCGCTTATGGAAAATATCAATTTAAGCTTAATTCTGCTTTTCTTGATTTTGTACATAATAAAAAGCGGCTCTCACCTAGATAGATAAGAGCCACTTCGATTTCTTCAGGATATCCGGCAGTCTGGTAAGCTGCCACCCTGTTCTTATATTATTTACTATCTTCGCCGGTTTGTCAAGTGTGATTAATAGAATAGCCTATTTTCACTCTTCATTCCGTTTTAAATATTTTTGCAAAATCAGTTTTTTTAATGCCCGCGAATAAACCGCATTTGGTTCTATTTCAAGAGCTTTATTTAAATATTCAAGCGCGCCGTTATAATCTTCCAGCACCTTTTTTATAACAGCTGCATAATAATACGCATCAACAAATTTGTTATCAAGTTCAATTGATTTATTCAAATCCGCCAATGCTCCTTTCAGCGCCTCTTTATCCTCTTTGTCTTTCAACATAACAACCTGCGCACGATTGTAATACGCATCTGTCATTTTTTCATCACATTGAATTGCCTTTGTATAATTTTCATAGGCAGATTCCAAATCCATCTGATTATGAAACACAACTGCTCTCGAAAAATACACGGTTGCAGAATTTGGATTTAATTCTTCTGCCTTATCCAATGCTTCAAGCGCTTCATCAAATTTACCATGATTTGTCTTTTCTATCCCTATTTGCAAAAAATGTTTATAATCCTGATTATCCATAAATTTCTCCTCAAAAATAATACGAAAAATCAAATAAAATTACAAGCCTAAATAACCTTTTTGTGGAATGTAAACACCCCTTTCACGTCAAATAATGAACTTATGAACACAGTAAACAAATTACTAAAAGCACTCGGACATAATACCACTCTGCACTATGATAATTGGACCAAGGAACATGAATACATTTCCGGGAAGAAAAAATGGATTGCAAATATTTTACCTTATCAGCTTTTAAGACGCTCCGTGAAAAAAGCCGTAGAATCAATCGTAACCCTATGTGAATGTGATGAGTTTTTCCAGAAATTCCCGGAAAATATAGAAAGCCCAAACTACGGAGATAAGTGGGGAAGGCTTGCAAATTATATTGAAATTAATAACCGTGCAATAGCAGAAATGCACAGGGATATTACGAAAAACGGCATACTCAGTTCCATAAAAATCCTTCCGGCGATTCCGCCGTCTGCAAAAAGCTGGGCAAACTGTATAATCTTATCCCAGATTTTTCCGAATATTTACGGTGACGGCCGCAACAAAGGGCCGTTTGAAGAAAATTCAATCTATGGAATAAAATTAAACACAGGGTACAGCGGGAATATTATAGATTTTGATATTACAGACAAAATTTCTCCCGAAGAACAAATTATAGCTTTTAATGACTTGGCACATTTCCGCGGACTTAAAACCGGATTTAGAACGGTCATCTCTGCCGACCAGATAAAAACAGCGTACCCTGACAGGGAAGAAGGCTTTAGCTGGTGTAACCCGGAACACCAGGAAATATTCATAAACGATCATGTGAAACTTATAAACCTGGGATTTGAGTGCATATTTTTTGATTCGGCAAAACATATCGGAGGCTATGACTGCGAAAATTACACAGGCGTAGGAGATTTGCCGGAATATGCTCAAATGCAATATATTCTGAACGAAATCAGAACCCGAAGCGGCAAAACAACGCTTAGTTTTGTCGGAGAAAAAAGCACCGGAGATTTTGACAGATACAAAAACATGGGGCTGACCGCGGGAACTGCCTTTATAGTTCCGGACAACTTTGAAAATGTGAAACAATGGGCGGAAAAATTTAAGTTTTCGAGGGATTACGCCCCGGGAATTGAAGTTTCAAATGATAACAACATGGGCGGCTCAAGCTATGAGGACAGACTTAACAAACTAAACAACTGCCTGTTTGCATACGAATATCCAAGCGACAAGCTACCGAGTTTTATGCAGATGGAAGATTTATTTCCGCTGAGATATGACACTTCTACCCACCATCTTATGATGACAAACCCTTCCTATTCTCAAGACGGCACCCCGTTAAGCCACTGGAAAAATCTGTTTACAAAGGCTGACGGCCAGGCTTACAACCTCAAAGCTGCGGAATTGTTTTCACATGCGCTGAATTTATAATTGGCTGCAACTTTTTTTACTCTTCTTCGTCAACAATTTTGTAGGAATTGTTAAAGAACAGATGGGAGAGGATAAATAATGCAATCAAATACAAATTTAGCTCTGGATACTTTATACAGCGATTTTGAGAGCAACAGAGTAAATACAGAACTTGAACATTTGGAAATTGAAGCAGACGACACGGCCGCAGAAGAAGTAAAAACTTTCAGCTCCATTGCAAAAGAAGACGACATTCTGCAAATGTATTTAAAGGATATCGGCAAAATAAAACTGTTGAACTCAAAAGATGAAAAAATTCTCGGTAAAGAAATAAAAGAGGGAAAAGACCAGCAGGCACTCATTGCAAAAAGAAAACTTGTCCAGGCAAATTTGCGGCTTGTCGTAAGTATTGCCAAAAAATTTATAGGACAAGGAGTTTTGTTTATGGATTTGGTGCAGGAAGGCTCTATCGGATTAATAAAAGCAGCAGAAAAATTTGACTATTCAAAGAACTGCAAATTTTCAACATATGCAACCTGGTGGATAAAACAAACAATTATGCGCGCCATTGCAAATAATTCAAAAACCATCAGAATTCCGATACATATGGCCGACAAAATACGCCGATACAAAAAAGTTTACTCGGAGCTTGCCTTTAAGCTCGGGCGGGAACCTTCTGATGCCGAAATTGCACAAAAAATGGAGCTTTCAGTAAAAAACATCCAATCAATAAAAAGAGCTTTGATAAAAGAACCGATAAGTCTGGAAACACCCGTAACAGATGATTTATGCGTCGGAGATTATATAGAGGACAAAAGCTACAATTCTCCCGATACCCACGTAAAAAATGCCAATTTAGAATCAAGCATAGCTGGATTACTAAATGTACTAACAGACAGGGAAAAAAGCATTATCACATGCCGGTTTGGAATAAACGGCGAAACTCCGCTTACACTGGAACAGCTCGGACAAAAACTCGGATATTCAAAGGAGCGGATACGGCAATTGGAAGATTTGGCAATCAAGAAAATGCGCCAGCAGGAAATACTGCACTTTAAAGATTTTATTGAGGACTAACTATACTTGACTAAGAGGCAGAGCAAAAATGCTCTGCCTTTTTCTTTTATATTTGTTACTAACCGTTTTTAATAACCGGTTGAGCTTCTTTATTACTGCAAAGAGTAACAAGAAGATTGTTTACCATCCTGGCTTTTTCGGTTTCTTCAAGTTTAACTATATTATTTTCACTCAATTTATTTAAAGCCATTTCGACCATACTAACAGCACCTTCAACAATTGTCTTTTTAGCATCAATAATTGCAACTGCCTGTTGTCTTTGAAGCATTGCAACTGCAATTTCCGGAGCATACGCAAGATGTGTAATCTTAGCATCAATAATATTCAATCCTGCTGCTTTCACATTACGCTGAATTTCAGCTTTCAATTTTGCGGAAATTTCAATACTGTCACCTCTTAAAGACTGCACACCCGTATCTTCCGGTGCATCGTAAGGGTACATTCTGACAATATTTCTCAGAGCAGAATCACTCTGAGATGCAAGAAATGACGTATAATCATCAACATTAAACAGAGCTTTTGCAGTGTCTTGAACTTCCCAGATAACAATAATACCAACTTCAATAGGGTTTCCGAGTTCATCATTAATTTTTTGTTTTCCATTATCCAAAGTTCGTGCTTTTAAAGACACCGGCACTAAAGGAGTTACGCTCTGGGCAAAAGGATTGACATAATGAAATCCCGCACCTTTCAGGGTTCCTATATACTTTCCGAAAAACGTAAGAACAATGGCTTCCTGCGGTTTAAGTAGCTTGAATCCCGGAAGCATGAAGATTAATATAGCAAGTAATATAATACCCAAGACGGCTAATCCATATAAAAAACAAGTTAAGGTAATCAGCAGCAAAATAAACATTAAAAATAACATTACAAAACCGTTCATAGAAATTACACTATATTCTTTTTCATTGCTTTGAATTTCAATTTCAGTCATTTGCACCTCTTTCTTATCCCTTATATTTTTTTTACCATTGCAAACAGTATTAACAAAAGTTAAATTATCCAAAATTCCAACAGATTTTTTCATAAAAAGATTAAAATATTTTGAGAGTTCACCGTTATCAAAATAGATTCCGTCACAGTCAGGACATATATCAGCAACTATCCCGTTAAAATACACCTTATTCATCTGCCTGCCGCAATCAGGACAAACCCGCTTTTCTTCTTTTACATTTATCGGCTGCATCTGTGCAGGATTTACAAGCGGAATTTTTAAATCCAGTTGTTCTCCAAGTTTTTTCAACTCCGCAAATTTAATCCAAACAGCACTACATTTTGAGCAATACCCAAATTTTGCGCCGCAAATGTTATACGTATTAAACTCCGTACCACACTTAGAACACTTCATCTTTCCTCCCCTTTTATACCTAACTTATGCCTCAATTAAAGATTTTGCAAATTCTATTGACTGCTCGTTAATCTCCCCGCCGGCAAGCTCTGCAAGAGCTTTAATTTTATTATCGCCCTGAAGTACATAAACCTCAACTTTTGTTTCATCAGCCTGTGATTTTCTTACATAAAAATGCTTATCGGCTTTTGATGCAATAATAGGCTGGTGCGTAATCAAAATTATTTGATGATATTTTGCAAGTTCTTTTATTTCATCCGCAACACTTTGGGAAGCCTTTCCGGAAATTCCGGTATCTATTTCATCAAATATTACTGTATCAATATCATCAGACTGCGCAAAAATTGATTTTATCGCAAGCATAACACGCGAAATTTCACCGCCCGATGCGACTTTAGCTAGCGGTTTCAAATCCTCCGAAACGTTTGTAGAAATTAAAAACTCAACATTATCACACCCGTCAGAACCAAGGTCTTTGTCAGTAACAGAGATTTCAAAACGCGCTTTTGGCAGCTCAAGTTTTTCAAGTTTTTCCTGAATATAAACAGACAAAACTTTCGCGTAATTTTTTCTGTTTTCACTAATATGAGAAGCAATATCCCTTAATTTGCTATACAATTCCGAAACTTCTTTTTCCAAAAGTTCCACATTTTGCGAAGAAAACTCAATTCCCGCAAGTTCAGCGGCAAGCTTATCATGAGTTTGCAGAACCTCTTCCAGAGTCGATCCGTATTTGCGTTTTAATTTATCCAAAAGATACAATCTTTCCTGAATTTCGTTTAGCCTTTCGGTATCATTATCCAAATTCTGGCTGTAATCTCTCAACTCAGCGCCGGCATCGTGCAAATTCTCCGCAATATCAATCAAACGGCTTTCCAAATCCTCTAACTTTGAATCCATTCCGGCAGCTTTTGATATACTTTGTTTAATTTTTCCGAGCGCTTCAATAATAGAACCGTCATCGCCGTTTATTGCCCAATAAGCCTGACCTGTTAATTCTTTTAACTTTTCGGCATTAGCCAAAACTTCAAGCTCCTGATTAAGCTCCTCATCTTCATTTGAGGATTTAATCTCTGCTTCTTCGATTTCATTCACCTGAAATTTTAAAAATTCTATCTGGCTTTCCGTATTATCTGCGGAATTTTTAGCCTGTTCCAGCAAGTTTTTTGTATCAAGATACTTTTTATAAAGCTCCCTATATTCTTCCAGAGTTTTACCGTAAACATCTTTTGCATAGTTATCAAGCAATGTGATATGATATTTCGGCTGCATAAACACGTAAGTCTGATGCTGAGAATGAATATCCAAAAATAAAGCTTTTATCTGTTTCAAAAAATCCTGATTAATCAATGTTCCGTTAAGACGTGTTCTTACACCATTCTGGGTAATCTCTTTTGTCAGAATAATTTCAACCCCGTAATCGTCTATTCCGTTTTCTTCAAACAACGGTTTTAAGTTATGTTTTGTGTTTTCAATTACAAGCTCAACAACAGCTTTATCACAGCCGTTTTTTATAACATCTTTTGACACACGAGCTGAAAAAGCCAAATCAATTGCACTGATTAAAATACTTTTTCCGGCGCCGGTCTCCCCGGTTATCACATTTAAACCGGAATGAAAATTCGCCTCTAGTTCATCAATTAAAATATAATTCTTTAATCTTAACTGCTTTATCATAACTATAGGATAGCGCAAGCGAAACGTTCAGGCAAGACTTTTAAGATTATTAAAGTTAAACTCGCACTCCGGTCATACTTTTTAGAATTACATTGCGCACGTAATCATAATAGTCGCTCTTGTAGCCTTCAATATTTTTGAGAATTTCTTCCCCGCTGATAAATCCGTTTAAATATGCTATCTCTTCAAGACAAGCGATTTTCTCTCCTTTGTTTAATTCCATAGATTGCACAAAGTTACTAGCCTGAAGCATTGAATCATGCGTTCCGGTATCAAGCCAGGCAAACCCGCGGCCCAAAATTTCTACCTGTAAAAGTCCTTTTTCCAAATAGATTTTATTCAAATCCGTAATTTCTAACTCTCCGCGTGCGGAAGGAACAAGCTGTTTTGCATATTCACAAACATGCCCGTCATAGAAATATAAACCGGTAACGGCATAATCAGATTTAGGATGCTTAGGTTTTTCTTCCAGAGAAAGAACTTTTCTGTTTTCGTCGAATTCAACAACTCCAAATCTTTCAGGATCTTTCACCGTATATCCGAAAACTGTAGCCCCGATATTATTTTCAATTGCATGATGCATAATTGTTGAAAATCCGTGTCCGTGGAAAATGTTATCTCCCAAAATAAGGGCAACGTCTTCACCGTCTACAAAATCCTCGGCGATTAAAAACGCATCCGCAATTCCACGCTGTACATACTGTATTTTATAATCTATATGGATACCAAAATGAGAACCATCGCCAAGCAGTTTTCTGAAATTGTCATAATCCGCTTCATTTGTGATAATTAAAATATCTTTGATTCCGGCAAGCATTAATGTTGAAATCGGATAATAAATCATTGGTTTATCGTAAACTGATAAAAGAATTTTAGATATCGGCTGAGATGCCGGATAAAGTCTTGTTCCTGCCCCTGCTGCTAAGATAATTCCCTTCATTTATATATACCCTTTCCTACTTTCTGCCTACCTGATAATATTCAAACCCTTTAGCTCTCATTTTCTCAACGTTATACTGATTTCTGCCGTCGAATATTACAGGATTTTTCATTAATAACTTCATTTTTTCATAATCCGGACGTCTGAATTCGTTCCATTCGGTTATCAAAAGCATGCCGTCCGCATCTTTTAGCGCTTCATAAGACGAATTTGCATACTCTATTTTATCACCAAAAATAATTTTCGCACAATCATAAGCTTTCGGATCGTACGCCTGAATTTTTGCCCCTCTTTCAAGCAGTGCATTAATCACAGTAATTGAAGGGGCTTCTCTCATATCATTAGTTTTGGGTTTAAATGCAAGCCCCCAGACCGCGAAAGTTAAACCGCTTAAATTTTCTCCGAAGCGTTTCAAAATTTTATTTATAAACAATTGGCGCTGGTGTTTATTAGTTTTATCTGCACTTTCAATTATCGGACATTGGGTCCCGTAATCCTTCGCCGTTTTCAATATAGCCTTTACATCTTTCGGGAAACAGCTTCCGCCATATCCAAGCCCCGGATACAAAAATTTAGTTCCTATTCTTGTATCTGCGCACATTCCAAGCCGCACCATATTAGCATCTGCTCCGACGGCTTCGCACAAATTCGCAATTTCATTTGCGTAAGAAATTTTTACGGCAAGAAATGAATTTGAAGCGTATTTAACCATCTCGGCAGAGCGGGTATCCATAGTTATAATAGGATTTTGGTTTCTTACAAAAGGTTCATACAATTCAAGCATAATATTTTTTGCTCTTTCGGAATCTGCCCCGATTATAACTCTGTCCGGACGGATAAAATCTTCAACCGCAGCACCCTGCTTTAAAAATTCAGGATTTGATACCACATCAAAAGGTTCATCCGTAAGCGCCTTGATTATTTCAGTAACACGTTCTGCTGTTCCTACCGGAACGGTAGACTTATCAACAATAACCTTATAACCGTTAATGGATTTTCCTATACTCTCCGCAACCTGCATAACATACTGCAAATCCGCAGAGCCGTCTTCTCCCTGAGGCGTACCTACCGCAATAAAGCATATCAAAGATTTTTTTACGGCATCCCCTAAATCAGATGAAAATTCCAGACGCCCCTCAGATACATTTGACTTTATCAAATCCTCCAAACCCGGCTCATATATCGGAACAATCCCTTGTTTAAGCTGTTCAAGTTTTTTTTCATCGTTATCGACACAAATAACGTTATTACCCATCTCGGCAAGACAAGTCCCTGCAACAAGTCCGACATAACCGGTTCCGATAACACAAACCTTCATCTATTGAACCTCCTTAAGCTTTGAGGAGAAATACTCTATAGTTTTCATCAAACCTTCTTTTATATCCACAACAGGTTCCCAATCAAGCTCTTTTTTCGCAAGAGTAATATCAGGCTTTCTCTGAACCGGATCATCCTGTGGAAGCTCTTTAAATACAATTTTAGAATTAGAATTTGTCAGCTCGATAATATATTTTGCAAAATCCAGAATTGAACGCTCGCAAGGATTTCCCAAGTTAACGGGCCCGATAAAATTCTGTCCGTTATTCATCATTCTGACAAGCCCTTCCACCAAATCAGAAACATAACAGAAAGATCTGGTTTGTGAACCGTCGCCGTAAATCGTTAGATCTTTATTTTGCAGAGCCTGAATGATAAAATTAGAAACTACACGCCCGTCATTCACAGCCATTTTTGGTCCGTAAGTGTTAAAAATTCTGACTATTCTTGTATCAACATTATTCTGCCTGTGATAATCCATCATAAGTGTTTCAGCACAGCGTTTTCCCTCGTCATAGCAGCTTCTGACACCTATCGGGTTAACATTTCCCCAGTAATCTTCCGTCTGCGGATGAACTTTCGGATCGCCGTAAACCTCACTTGTAGAGGCCTGCAAAATCGTTGCATTACAGCGTCTGGCCAAGCCAAGCATATGCAAAACTCCAAGCACTGAAGTTTTTATAGTCTTAATCGCATTATACTGATAGTGCGGAGGACTGGCAGGACATGCCAGATTATAAATCTGGTCAACTTCCGCAAAATATTCTTTCGTTATATCATGTCTCACAAGTTCAAAATGGTTATCATCAAGCAGATGTCTGATGTTATCCTTTGAACCCGTAAAGAAATTATCAAGACAAATGACATCATTTCCGTCAGCCAAAAGTCTTTCACATAAATGACTTCCTATAAAACCGGCACCGCCTGTTACCAATATTCTTTTCATTTAGCCCTCAAGTATTCTTTTCACATAACTATAATAGCCGTTATCACTTATATTTGCAAGGTTTTTGCGCAAATCTTCTTTTGACACAAAACCCATCCTGTATGCAACCTCTTCCAGGCAGGCAATTTTTATACCCTGATTTTCTTCAATTGTTCTTACATATTGGCTTGCCTGAAGCATTGATTCATGCGTTCCGGTATCAAGCCAGGCAAATCCGCGGCCTAAAAGATCAACACGGAGGTTTCCGTCAGCTAAATAGCAATTATTCAAATCCGTAATTTCCAATTCACCGCGAGCAGAAGGTTTAAGATTTTTTGCATACTCAACGACCTTGTTATCATAAAAATACAATCCCGTAACCGCATAATTTGATTTCGGATTTTTTGGTTTTTCTTCTATAGAAAGGACCTTTCCTCCGCCGTCAAATTCGACAACTCCAAAGCGTTCAGGATCTTTCACCTGATATCCGAAAACCGTTGCCAATCCGGTTTTAGTAAATTCTGCAGCGGATTTGAGCATGCCGGAAAATCCCGAACCGTAAAAAATATTATCTCCCAAAATAAGTGCAGCACTGTCAGCACCTATAAAATCTTCACCTATAATAAAAGCCTGTGCAAGCCCTTCCGGTTTCGGCTGGACTTTATAGGAAAATCTCACTCCAAACTGTTCTCCCGTGCCCAACAGTTTTTCAAAATTCGGCAAATCCGAAGGCGTTGAAATTATAAGAATATCCCTTATCCCGGCAAGCATAAGAACAGATATCGGATGATAAATCATCGGTTTATCGTAAATCGGAAGCAGCTGTTTTGAAACCGCAATTGTTGAAGGATACAAACGGCTCCCGGCCCCTCCTGCCAGTACTATACCTTTCATTCTTCATCCTCGCTTTCTATTCTTAAATCCAGATAATCCCTTAATGCAGCCTTCCAATTTCTGCAAATTCCTTCATTATCCATCACACTAAAAAACGGACGTTTTGCAGGACGAGGAAAATCTGCCGTCATACAAGGTTTTAAATTAACCTGAATATTTGCCTGTTCAAAAATTTCTTTTGCAAACCCATACCAGCTTGTGAAACCGGAACCGCAGACATGATAAGTCCCGTAAGGCTTTGAAGCCAACAATTTCATAATTCCGTTTGAAAGCTCAACCGTCCATGTAGGGCACCCTATCTGATCATCTACAACATTTAATTCCTTTTGGGTCTTTGCAAGATTAAGCATTGTTTCAACAAAATTTTTGCCGTGATGTCCGTAAAGCCAAGAAGTTCTTACAACATAGTATTTTTCGCAAAGGCTCCTTACAGCTTCTTCCCCTTCATATTTTGTCATTCCGTAATTATTTATCGGATTAGTCCTGTCCTGCGGAGTATAAGGTTCCGTCTTTGTCCCGTCAAATACATAATCCGTTGAAATATAAACGAGTGTAATGCCAAGTTTGCCGCAAACTTCCGCGACATTTTCCGTGCCGGTAACATTAATGAGTTCAGTAGTTTTTAAATCGTCTTCCGCTTTATCTACATTTGTGTATGCCGCACAGTGAATAATAATCTCGGGCATTTCTTTTCCTATTACATCTTTAACCATTTCCGGATTAGTTATATCCATATTTGACGAACGGGTTTCAACAACTTCATACCCGTTATCCTCTAAGATTGGACATAAATCCTGTCCGAGCATTCCGCCCGCACCGGTAACCAAAACTTTTTTCATACCGCAGCCGCCTTCTTTTGTTTTGCTTCAATAGCTTCTATCCATTCAATATTATTCAAATACCAATCTATTGTGAGCTTTATACCTTCTTCAAAAGTTACGGAAGGCGCCCAGCCAAGTTCAGAAGTTATTTTATCATTGGAAATAGCATATCTTCTGTCGTGCCCGAGCCTGTCCTGAACATATTCAATATAGCTATCATCTTTACCCATAGCATCAAGTATCAAATGTGTAATTTCAAGATTTGTTTTTTCGTTATGACCGCCGATATTATAAACTTCACCGACTTTTCCTTTATGCAGGACAACATCTATAGCTTCGCAATGGTCATAAACATAGAGCCAATCTCTGACATTCAAACCGTCGCCGTATACCGGGACTTTTTCTCCTCGTTTTAATTTTGAAATAAAAAACGGGATTAACTTTTCCGGATACTGATAAGGCCCGTAATTATTTGAACATCTTGTATTTAAAACAGGCAGTTTGTATGTTTCATAATAAGCTCTGACAAGCAAATCTGCTCCGGCTTTCGATGCGGAATACGGAGAATTCGGCGCAAGAGGCGTGGTTTCATAAAAATAGCCGTCTTTGCCAAGGGTTCCGTATACTTCATCGGTTGACACCTGTAAAAACCTTTCTACGCCGAGTTCTTTCGAAGCCTGCAAAAGATTTAACGTTCCCTGAACATTTGTTTCGACAAAAATTTCAGGCCCCGTAATTGATCTGTCAACATGGGATTCCGCAGCAAAATTAAGCACACAATCACTTTCGACAATAAGTTCCCGGACAAGTTTTTTATCGCAAATATTACCATGGACAAATCTGTAATTCGTGTTATCCTTCACATCATCAAGATTTTCAATATTCCCCGCATAAGTAAGCGCATCCAAATTTATAACCTTATAATCAGGATATTTATTTAAAATATGCCTTACAAAACAGCTCCCGATAAACCCGGCACCGCCAGTCACCAATAAAGTTGTCATACGCGAAATACCTCCTTCAATGCCGGCTGTAGCTTATCTTTCTCAGACAATATCGGCTCAAAATCTATTTCCCAATCAATATTAATATCTTTATCACTCCACAAAATACCTCTGTCAGCCTGCGGGGCATATTCTTTGGATGTTTTGTAGAGAAGTTCGGCTTCCTCAGAAAGCACAACAAACCCATGTGCAAACCCGTCAGGTATAAACAGCATTTGTTTATTCTCTTCGGATAATTCGACTTTTACATATTGCCCGAACGTCTTTGAACCTGGTCTTATATCCACCGCAACATCATAAATTCTGCCCTTTGAGCATCTCACAAGCTTTGCCTGTCCGTAAGGAGCTTCCTGGTAATGAAGCCCGCGCAATACATGTGCGGAAGATTTTGAATGATTATCCTGAACAAATTCAACATCAATTCCGTTTTTTACAAAGTCCGATTTTTTATAACTTTCCATAAAAAATCCTCTGTTATCACCAAACACTCTAGGCTTTACAAGGATAACATCTTCTATTTTTTGTCTTTCAAATTCAAACGGCATTATAATACTCCTTTAACAATAATTTATCACAAAAATTACATATCGTTTTCTTTTTTTATAATTTCTGCAAGCTCCGGATTAACACGCTCTATATAATCTAAAGTGTCATTGGAAAATTCTCTAAGCTTATCCAAAAATATATTATTGAAAACCTTAACCTTAACAAGCGGCACTTCAAAATCCCTTATCAGCGTAAGCGGATAAAAAGTTTTATTTATATTACCATAAGGGAATTTTCCATCCGGCACAAAAACAGCATAGCTAAACCCGTATTTTTTAAGATAATTTGTAAACGGAATTTCATATTTTTTTATAACATTTTTCACTTTTCGCTGAGGCTTTATCCGGCACATAAACCTACTAAACGCATCAGAATTAAAAACATTCGATTTTATCACAATAAAAAATGACTGAAGATGCTCCGGCTGCCGCTTTTTAGGATTACAGTTCGTAACCAGCCCCCAAAAATCACATTGCTTATCTTTCATGCTGTCAAAACATTTTTCAAACGGAAAAACCGGCCCGTAACAAGAATCATTACACAAAATAAACTCATCTACATTATTAAGCAACCCTTTATCCAATGCATACTTATACCCCAACTTATATGAGCCAAAATCATATCCGCCATGATGTTTAAATATACAAACCGATACAATATCTTTTATTTTTTCAATTTCCTGCGGCAAAATTTGGCAGTCGCAAACAAAAATTATATTATCCGCTACATTCTTCAATCCGTTCAGATAATAAAGTTGAGAATCTTTAATCTTGCCATCCGGGCAATATCCTGCAAAAATCACAAGACGCTTACGCGGCACATTCGCTACAGCAAAACTTTTGGAAATCTCTTTTGCACCTACAGGCGGAATATAACATTTTTGCTTGACTATTTTTAAAGGGAACCGCTTCTTAAATAAAAACAATACAATTCCTTTTTGTCTCTCAGACCAAATAAATTCTATTGAACATAATCGTTTCAAAAACTCTTTTATTCTGCCCGAAAAATACGTTAACTTAGCATTTTTCAAACCGCTATTTGGCGCCAAAAATGAAAAAACACGCTCCAAGACATGAGCATTCGTGGCTTTTGAAGCAGTTTTTGAAAACAGGGAAAAATCTTCTGCCGAAATGTCAGACTCAACAACAGGTTTAAAAACAGACATTCTTGCAAAAAACATCGTACCTGACAAATAATAATTCTCCGCATACCTTAAATGCAGCCTTTTCATCATACGGTTTAGCATTCCCTGTTCTTCCGGCACCAAACCTGAAAAAAGCATCCAATAAGTAGAACGTCCTGCAAATCCAACACTTGAATCTTCTTCAAATAACGAGACAACTTTTCTAAACTGTTTTTTAGAGATTAATATACTGTCAACGAGCGCATTTCTCCAACTATATGTCTTTAGAGGAAAACCGTATTTTGCTTTTGTATGCAGTTTTAAAACATATTTATAATCATTAATATCCACCATTCTGAGAACCTGAATAAACGGCCAGACATCATAACCTAAATTGTCCACTTTTACGATATGGACATCCGGTTTGAAATTTTTCAGTTTTGCCTCGCTTGCTTCGTTGTTTTCACATACGGTGACATACAAATCCCAATCACAGCCACAGATATTTTTCAATCTTGACATCATATAATCAAGCTGATTATGGTAAAACAAATGCAAATGAACCAAAACTTTTCTATTCACCACAGCCCATCCCCAATTTATCATTCACAATTTTCATAAAATTATTTTCAAAAATTTCCATCGTGCTCGTTTTTAGATAATTTTCCCGGACTTTCTTTCTCATAGGAATTAAGATATCAGGATTATCAATAATTTTAACAAAAACATCGCAAAGAGCCTTGGCATCTTCAGTCGGCACCACAAAACCGCTCTCACCGTCTTTTATCAAATAAGTTGAGCCGACGTTTTGGCTTATAACAGAAGGCACACCAAACATAGCAGCTTCCGCAACAACTAATGGTGCTGTATCATCTCTTGAAACACATATAAGTACATCCGTCTGTAAATAAAGCTCTTTTAAAAGTTTTCTGTCAGAAATCTCTCCAAGCCACTCTACATCATCCTTATACTTCCTTTTTAATCTTCTCCCGAAATCATCGCGTACATTGCCTGCAAACTTAAAAGTCACACGCTTTCTGTAACTTTCAGGCAGAAGTCTGATTGCCTCTATCAAAACATCACAGGCTTTACGTTTATTAATCAACCCTATAAAAGAAAAAGTCAGTTTTGTATTTTCTCTTTTTTCAGATATTAAATTCCGGCCATCATCTTCAAGTCCGTTATAAATGACATCAATATTATCTGTATATTTTGAAAAAACTTTTTTTGAATATTCACTCACAGTATAAATCTTTCCTACATTTTTCAAAATATCATCAATTGACGGACAACCGTAATGCGCAACAGAATAAAATTTCAACAAATCTGTTTCAAAACACAGAGCTTCATGGATAAGCCATATAAATTTCACGTACTCTCTCATATACCAGACGGCTCTATATGTCACAATAGTATTTGCAATAACCATGTCAAACATTTTAACAAGTTTTATAAAACCTGGTCTGTCCATATGTATATATCTCACAATATACACAGGCACCCCTATTTCTCTATAGCGTTCGGCGAGTTTTCCATCCAGATATGATATTACAAAAACTTCAAAATTATACTTTTTTAAGATTTTTGCAATATTAAAAAGTACAATTGGAGCACCTGTGTACTCAAGCTCATGAGTTATAAGCAAAATTCTCGGATGGTCTTTTTTTAGCTTAGCAGCAGCAACAAAAATTTTCTTCGGAATATGATACACACTCTCCCGGCACACTCTATAAACCTTTTTACAAAAGCCCCACAAAGACATATACCTATACCCCGACAATCTTTAATATCTCCTGAGGGCTGTCAATTATATACTTTGCGCCTTCATGTTTTAATATATCTTTTGAACGGAATCCCCAGGTGCATCCTATACAATCTATTTCCGCATTTTTTGCGGTCTGAACATCAGTTTCCGAATCTCCGGCATATATAACTTCCTCTATAGAAACCTTCAATTCATTCATTGCCTTAAAAACACTATCAGGAGCAGGCTTTTTTCGAACCCCCTTCTCTTCATTTTCGCCGATTGCAACCTGAACTAAATCCCCAAAGAATTTTTTGCAAAGTTCCTTCACTGCAGCATCAAACTTATTTGATACAACCGCTGTATGAATACCTTTTAATCTTAACTCTTTAAGCATTTCCGGGACACCGTTATAAGGTGCTGTTTTATTATACATATTTGCGGCATAATGTTCTTTGAAAACTCTTAAACATTCCTCAAAATCAGGATTATTTATACCGTCAGGAATAGCTCTTTCTATTAATTTTTTGACCCCGTTTCCGACAAAATGTCTTACTTCATCTAATGTACGCTCAGGATAGCCGAATTGTTTAAGAGCATAGTTTGTACTATCACATAAATCATCTAATGTGTTCAACAATGTACCGTCAAGATCAAAAATCACACAATGAATCATAACTGCCACTCTACAGGAATTTTTATTACAACTTTCTTAACATTATCCATCGGACTTAATGTTGTAATTTGAGGCGCATGAGCATCATCAGGATAAAATATGGCAAAATTTGTACCATTTAAATATATTCTGCTTAATTCGGCTTTAGGCTTTTTATAAAAAATAATATCCTTTATATGGTCATAACCTTCCTGGACTTTTAAGCCGTTAATATTTATAAAATCAATACGCTCACTGCCATATATCAATAATTGAACATCTATAAATTTTCTATGGGATTCCAAAGGACATTCCAGTTCGCTGCGCGTCAGATAATCCTCAACATTTGCATAAATTTTATCATTCAATTCGTAATGTCCGCAAGGAGTATTTACATTTAAGCTTTTAACAAACTCAATTATTTCAGCTGTTACTATGTCATACTCGGATAAATTCTCTAAACTATCAAATATCATACTTCAACTCTTCCAATGCTTTCTCATACTCTTCTTTTTTAGGTGCCTTACCATGCCAACCGGCATTATTTTCCATAAAGCTTACACCCTTGCCTTTTATTGTCTTTGCTATTATTGCGGTAGGTCTGCCCGCTGTTTTTGCAAGCTCTATCGCATCATATATTTGTTCTATATCATGCCCGTCAATCTCAATTACATTCCAGTTAAATGCTCTTATTTTTTCCGCCAAATTTCCAAGCGGTTTTATATCTTCTGTGCTGCCGTCAATTTGCAGTCCGTTTCTGTCAATGATTGCAGTTAAGTTGTCAAGCTTGCGCGCAGGAGCATCCATAAAAGCTTCCCAAACGCTGCCCTCCTGCAGCTCGCCATCACCTAGCAAAACAAACACATGCGCCGGATTTTTATCTAACTTCAAACCCATTGCCATACCGCAAGCTATCGCAAGCCCCTGTCCTAAAGACCCGGTTGCGGCATCAACCCCCGGACAGAATGTCGCAGGATGCCCCTGCAGACGCGAACCGAGTTTTCTAAAAGTCATAAGCTCTTCTTTAGGAAAATATCCCATTTGCGCAAGATTGCAATAATAAATCGGAGATACATGCCCTTTCGAAAGTACAAATCTGTCGCGTGTTTCAAAGTTTTTATCCTTGTCCCACTTCGGCGCAAGCTTCATACACTTATGAAACAAAACCGTTACAAGTTCTGTTGCCGAAAGCGACCCGCCAATATGCCCGGACTGGGCATTATAAACCATTTTTATAATATTTTCTCTGTTTTCTCTGCAATATTCTTTTAATTTTTCTATTTCTGCTTTTTGCATCTTACGCTCCAAACTTCTCTTGAACAACCTTAAAAATAAACAAAGGCAATGTAGGGAAAATCCTCTTAAACCTCTGAGGTTCCTTAACCGTACGGTACAACCATTCAAGACCGAGTTTTTGATAGATTTCAGGGGCTCTTTTTACGACACCCGACCAAACATCAAAACTTCCGCCAATTCCTATCATAACAGCATCCGGCAAAAGCTCTTTTGCCCTTTTTATGAAAAATTCCTGCTTCGGCGAACCCAGCGCAACAAGAACGAGTTTCGCCCCGGAATTTCCCAGTTCATTAAGCACTCTCTCGTCATCTTTAAAATATCCGTCTTGAACATAACAGACATTTAAAGAAGGAGTTTCCTGCTTCAAATTTTCAACAGCTTTTTTAACTATTTCAGGCCGGGCTCCGACAAAAGCCACAGGAGATGAATTTTCACTGAATCTGTCTACAAGTTTTCTTGCAAATTCAATACCCGCAATTCTGCGCACTTTATAGCCCAGTATTTTTAATCCGATTTCAACTCCGATACCATCCGGAATGACAAGGTCGGCACTGTTTATAACTTCCGCAAATTCAGGACTGTTTTTTGCACACTGAACCATCTCCGGGTTTATAGTCACTACCTGCCCCGGATTATTAATTATATACTCGAGCGCTTCTTCAAACGTAAACGTATCGATACCAAAGCTCTGCAATTTTACCGTAGTTCTGTTCATATGGAAATTATAGAATAATTTCAGCGATTTATCAAGCTAAAACCAATAATTAATTTCAGATTGTTATTTTTCCAAAGCAAATATTCTAAATTCTGCAGGTTTTAACTCTTCAAAATGAAGTTCATTAGCCTCGCCTTCCCATTTTTGCGCGGTATATTTTTTATTTTTAAATACATATTCCGTAGTAACTCTGAAATCAGCAGGAAGCTTTATTTCTTTATCTTTAACAGACTGACCCTTAACCCAATTTTGTTCGCTGCTGCCATCTTCATGGTGGGTTGTAACAAATTCCGTAGGATACTTGTAATTTGCGGCAACAAGTATGGATTTTTTCAAAGGTTCACAGGAAATAAGCCATACAACAAATCCGTCATCTTCCTGTATCATAATCTGAGCTTCGCCTTCCGTTATAATAGGCTGGCCTTTTACGAACCTGTCAATTGCATCAAATTTTTCGAAAAATTCAAGATTATTTTCACGCTCCATCGAAATTTCTTCTCCGATAACTTTTTCAATGCCGCGTTTTGTGAAGCTTTCATCTCCGTCAATATAAAGCATAGGTCTTTGAGCAAATTTGCCGCCCGGAAGCAGTTTATACTTTGCCCACTTAAACAAAGCGCCGTCCGCACTCAATTGACCCGGATACTGGTCAATGTCGCGGAATTCTCCGTCCTGGTTATTATATGCTTTCAAAATAGAAAGACGCTTGCCTTCTTTAAAATCAACATTGTAATTCGTTAAAGTTTGGTTATCCTCAGTGATTTTTTCAGGAGTTTTATCCTGTTGGGAAACAATATCATTCCCCCACAAAATATCAAAGTTCATCCCTTCGTGATATTCTTTAAGGAAATTATCCCACAGCATATATTCAGCCAAAGTTCCAAAATACGGGATTTTCTCTTTCATAACGGTATTGAGCTGCCTTAGAACTTCCCTTGGAGCTCGATAGCTTATTGGGACACCGGCAGCCTCGGATACGGCATCCACAATATGGTCAATATGATCAACCCTGA
Organism: Candidatus Gastranaerophilales bacterium; assembly: GCA_944324365.1. GTDB lineage: Bacteria > Cyanobacteriota > Vampirovibrionia > Gastranaerophilales > Gastranaerophilaceae > UBA1221. Next base: position 25,499 of record CALUWA010000013.1, on the reverse strand, counting down.
AGCCGTCAAAATTGTAATCACTTTGAAGAGTCTGCATAGCATTTATAAAATACTCAATAACAGGTTTGTTGTAAGTACCGTTTTCAAGATAAACAAAATAATACGGAGTCTGGCAGTCCAGATTTGCGAAATGCGTAACATCTTCGCCCTTGTAATCGTAATGTTTAAATGTCGGATACCCGCCGCATTCGCTCATTTTGTCGTATACAGGAACACCGGCGGAACACCAAGCCCCTCCAGGTGCCGGCCACAAACCTTCATCAATAAGAGATTTTATTATATCAAGCTGTTTTGTAATACCATTTTCACATAATTTCTGGTTCGGCTTGAAGCCTTCTATTTTGGCAACAATTTCTCTTACGCGTTTATGGATTTCTTCCTGCTGAACCTTTTCACACATTTTATTGCACAAACTCTTTTTACACTCAGACATTTCTTTATCGAAAGTATCAAACAAAGCCTGATAGTGTTCGGCAAGATTTCCGGAAGTACCATTTTGCGACTGCTTGTAAATATCTTTGATTACATCGACATCTTCACTGTCGTATGCACCTTTTAAATGATCCGCAACCGTTGTTATATTATCAATAATCTGCTTGTCAAGCGCCGGAATGTCAAACCATCTTGCAATAGATGGGTTTGCCAATACAGCCTTTGAAAACCTTCCCGTCTGCGGAAGAATATCATAAATCACAGGATGCCCCGCAAGCTGAGCAAGTTCAATAAAGATTTGCACCTGTTCTTTTGCACTCATGCCGGTCAAATCGGAAAGTTCTTTATCAAATAATTTTTCGCTGACTTCTGAACTTTTCGGAAGATACGCGCAGCCAAATTCTCTCGGGTGAAAAGGAATAAGATATATTGTTGTATTAAATATTCCGCTGTCAGCATTTCCTGTAGGAAGAATTAACAACTGGCGCAGCCAATCCATAAATTTCCCGGTATCTTTTGTCTTATTACCGTTACCCAAACCCGCAAGGTTAATAAGTTTAATATTATGCCCTTCTTTTTTGAACCAGTCAGAATTTTTGACGCCGTTTCTTGCAAGAACACTTACTTCATCGTTGTTAAAATGGAATTTTCCGTCTTTAAATATTCCGTTCTTTTTCCATTTTATTTCAAGACCAAACAGAATTTCCGCCGGGGTAAGTTCTTCCAAGGCTTTTATGTACGGATAATTTAGATAACCGTATAAATTTATTATATCTTTCAGTTCTTCTTTTCGTTTATCAGGAATTGAATTAAAACTGTATTTTTCTTTTAATTTTGAATATATTTTATTAAGCTTTTCTGATTTATTTTCCGTTTCAGGTTGTTTTTTACCAAATAAAAATTCTAACATATTATCTCCAATCTAATTCTAATCTATCATAATAATACCGGCTTCTGCCTTCCCCATATCAACCAAATTTACGGGTACATCCGTATCTTCCGTAAATTCCAAATCCTCCGGATTAAAATTTAACATATCTTCCAGAAGCTCTTTTTGAACATCAATCTTTTTTTCTGATGTAAACAAATAAAATTTATTTACATTTTTCATATATAATCCGAAAGCCGTTCCGCCGGCATTCGCCAATGCCTTTAAAAATTCTGTTTTAACCATATTTTTTGAAAACCCGTCGAACGTGTAATCCTTCATATCAAAGAATTTTTTTGAGGTTTCCAACAATACATAGGGCTCTATCCATTTTTTTATAATTATATTCATAATGCAGCGGCCTCCTGTGTCTTGAACTGCATATCATAAAGTTTTTTATAAAATCCGTTTTCATTTTTTATAAGCTCGTCGTGTGTTCCAAGCTCCGTCAGTTCGCCGTCATGTATAACCGCAATTCTGTCGGCATTGCTTATCGTAGACAGTCGGTGAGCAATAACAAAAACGGTTTTATTTTGCATCAAATTATCAAGCGCCTTTTGAACAATTGCTTCAGATTCATTATCTAAGGCAGAAGTTGCCTCATCCAAAATAACAATAGGAGCATCCTTAATCATTGCGCGGGCTATTGCAACTCTCTGTCTTTGTCCGCCGGAAAGTGTCGTTCCTCTCTCGCCGAGTTCCGTATCCAAACCGTCTTCGAGAGTTTCAATAAATTCATCAAGATGCGCAAGCTTAACAACTCTGTCGATATCATCTTGAGAAGCCTTTTCATTTCCGAGCAGAATATTTTCCCTGATAGTTCCCGTGAACATAAAATTATCCTGGAATACAAAAGAAATATTATCCCTCAATGAATTCAAATCAAATTTTCTAATATCAACTCCGTCAAATTCTATTGAACCCGATTTCACATCGTAAAAACGCGGCAGCAAACTTACAACCGTACTTTTTCCACCGCCGGAATTTCCCACAAGAGCTATCGTTTCATTTTTTGCAACTTTAAGACTAAAATTCTTCAACACAGGAACATCTTTTTCATATTCAAAATTAACGTTTTTAAATTCTATAGCTTCATTTAGCCCCTGCATTTTAACGTTACCGGATTCAATTTCCGGTTCCAAATCAAACAACTCAAAAACACGACTCATTGCAACGAATGTTGTCTGAAGATTTGCCAAATCATTTCCGAGTGTTTTGGTCGGTTTATACAAAAGCAGCAGCGACGTAACAAATGACGCAAAACTTCCGGCAGTCATTGCACCGGTGAGGATAAGGTGATTACCAAGCGCCATAACAAGAGCCACACCTATAGAACAAACAAAATACATAATAGGCGACATCCACCCAACCCGCTTTGTTAATGACATTGTTAAATCAAATTGTTCCTGAACCTGTCTTTCAAATTTTTTGTCCTGCAATTCCTGCAGGTTATAAGCCGCCATTACTCTGTTTCCGGAAAAAGTTTCATTAAAATTTGTAGTCATATTTCCGAGAACAACCATCGTGGCATTGGATACTTTTTTAATTCTTTTTCTGATAATTGTAACCGGTGTAATAGCAATTCCCATTACAACAACCCCGATTATGGCAAGCAGCCAGGAATTATAAAGCAAAACAGCAACAAGCCCGACAAGTCCAAATGCAGAAGCAATTAATGATTTCAAACTATTTATAATACTTTTTGAAGCAGTTTCCGGATCTGTCAAAAATCTCGACAAAACAATTCCGGAAGAGTTTACATCATAAAATTTCGGATCCAGTTTTGTTAATTTTCTGAACAAATCAACTTTTAATGCGTTGGAAACCTTATTACCGGTCCAGTCTGTAAGATAGTTGCTTGCATATTTTAACAACCCCTGAACAAGCGCAAACCCTACAATACCAAACGGAATAATAAACGCAAGCCAGGACTGCAAATGTACGGTATGCCCTAAAAATGTCCAGGTTTGTTCCGGTGTTCCGTTTACAACAAAATCAAGATACGGTTTTAATGACAACGCCACAACGCCATCAAGTAAACCTAAAGGAATTGCTATTAAAAGATTCAAAAAAGCACGCCCCATAACCGGTCTTATATAAGGATAAATCTTGTTCAAAAGATAGCCGTAATTAAATGCCGTTTTTGAATTAGTATCTTTTAGTTTATATTCCATAGCTTCCCCTTAATTAATCCCTTTCTCTCCTGTCTGTATTTTGAAAAATTACCGCAAACGGGTTTATATAAATAATGACATGAAGTAACATTTTTTGCAATCTCATTTGTAATCACGGTATTGACAATTAGAATATTTTTTTATACGCTTTGGCTGTTAGAAAATTATAGGAAAAAGTTTTGAAAACACAGTTAATTAAAAACAATACTATGGCAATGATGATGGGTATGCAGATGATGATGTGCATGCCGGTTTTGACCTGCCGAATGTGATGTTTTTAGCATTATAAAAGGGATGTCAAAGCCGGTCTGAAATAACGACCGGCTTTTTTGTTTGTATATTTTCAAGCGTGAGGAATTTTAATATGTCATACAATCTTAATGTAAATAACAAGTTCAATTCAAATGTGCCGTTTCAATCCAAACTGCCGGCCGCAAGCAGAATTTCCACAGAACTGACCGACAGGTTAAATAAAAAACAAAAATTTTTGGCAAAAGTTATTGATTTAAAGGAAGGAGATTCCGGGCTGTCGCATTCAAGATTTGCACAGGCAACTTTAACAAACTGGTTTCCAAAAGCAATTTTTTCAAGAAGTCTTGCGGATTTTTCGGAAATTTCCTTTTTAGAAGTTTGCGAGGGTGCATTGTTCTTTTACATGCCGCAGCTTATGGGCGAATATCTTTCAAGAAGGAAAATTTTTGCCAAAAAATTGCCTGAAAACTTACGCGCAGATATTTCAAAACCCGTAAAAGAAGTTCTGAAAGATTCAAAAAATGCACAGAAGCTTCTTCCGGTAAAAGCCGCAATTGTAATGAGCTGTGCTGCAATTCCGGCAGCCGAATATGCACTGAGTTTTGCAAAAAATCTTTTTACTCTGAAAGTTTTTAACAAAGCAGATTTTTCAAACATTGTAAACCTCGATAAAAACAAAAAAGAAGATAACTCCTCCAAAGAACGCGTTGAAAAAAGCGCAATTTCTCATCTGAAAAAAGCCGGAATTTTTTCAGCTTCTGCATTTGCCGCAAGCTTAATTTTGGGAACCGCCGGTCAAAAAAGCAAAGCCGTTTCAAAAGCGTGCGAAATTTTCTTAAATCCGGGTGCAAAAATATATTCCGGACTTGAAAAATGCGGAGTAAAATCTCCAAAACTCAGAAAATTCCTGGATAAATATTTAAACCTGGATTTTGCAAGAAAAGCTGACGGAAGCCTTGCACTGGGAGCCGGACAGCTTGCAGTTACTGTTTTATCAGGGGTTGCAGGCTACTTTGGAGCCGCAAAAGACCGCGGCAAACTGGATGTTCAGGAAGTAGCGACAAGAGTTCCGATAATCGCTCTCTATACAATATTCGGAAGCACTCTGTTTGACGAAGGTTTTAAATCAATCTTATACAAAAACAAAAAATTCACCGATATCTTAAAAAGAGATGAAACAGCAAAAGAATTTACGGTTGCTTCACTTAATGATATTCCTGAAATTGCCAAAAAGCTCTCAAACGGAGATGAAAAACTTTTAAAACAAAAAACAGCAGAACTTTTCAAGGGCAAAGCTGTAATCGCAATGGTGCCGTTTATGTTCAGCCTGCTTGTTGTCGGCGGCCTGCTAGCACTTGTCAGCAGACTACTTACGCAATACAGATACAATCACGGAGTAGGAAATTCCAACTTTCAACCGCAGCAAAAGGCATGATTATTATGAATGATTTTTATGCCGGATTTTCTCACCGTTACGGTATCCTATTCCGGCTCTGTACCCGGAGATTGAATACATAAGCGGCAGTGCCGGCTCTATCCATTTAAGCCCCGACATCACGGCAACAGTTGCAATATCATCGGTATGCAAACCTATATCAAGAGGTTCCGGCTTTCTTTCATTAAATAAATTACCTTTTTGATGCTTTTGATGAAGCATAGGGTCAATAACCTTTTGCCCTATTAAGTTTGCAATCGCACTCCCGCCGATTACACCCGTTGCAAGAATTCCGCAAACCATTCCGACAGCCCGCGCAGCTTTTGATTTTATATTTAATTTTTCCAATATCGCAAGCGCACCTCCGGCGCCGATATTACACAAAAATATATTTGCAAGATACTGATAAGAACCTTCTTTGATTTTATCCGGAATCTTTGATTTCCAATGTTTTGTAGTGAGCTTATCGCCGATTATTCCCCCGGTTATTCCGCCAACAACCGGAATTAACCCGAAAAGCGACAACCTTCCTATTTCCGAAAAAATCTTTTCGGAATCTATATTTTCCGGATCAGGAATCAGCTCGTTTAATAGTTTTTTACCGTTTTCTTCTTTGCCGATACTTTTAAAAAGCGTTTTTACTTCGCTGAATTTCAAAACTTTTTTCTTTGCTTTTTCAAGAATTTGTGCAGTCACTTCATCTACATTGTTTTCTTTAAGATACGCTCCGATAAGCCCTTTATTATCTTTGACTATCTGCTTGATTCCTCTTATTTCTTCTGAATTTTTAAATATTTTGTTTGTAATTTTCGGAGCCGCAAGAGCGGAAGCCGCAGTCACCCCCATTGTAGTAAATGTTCTTATTGCAACTTTTTTTCTGCTATGTTCTTTTGCTTTTAAAGTTTCATTTGCACAGTATAAACCGCCGGCACCGGCCAGAAGAGCTGGCACAGCCTTATTAAACCTTGCAACCAGCAAAGGCTGATCGAGGAATTTTCCCGTAACTTTTACAATATTCATCACTATTTCCTTTTTGAAGATAAAAAGCTTTGTGCAAATTCCGGATGTTCACGATTAAATTCTAAATAGCCGGTTAATTTTTCATAAACATTTTCGGTAATTACATGCTCAATACGGCAGGCATTTTCGGCAGCCTCATTTTCCTCAAGCCCGAGAATTTCCGTAAAAAAACTTTTGAGCAGATTATGACGGTTAATAACCCTTTGCGCAGCCTTTTCGCCCTCTTCTGTTATAGAAATTACATCGTATCTGGAATAGTTTATCAAACCCATATCCGCAAGCCTTTTTAAGGCCTCGCTTACCGATGCTCTGCTGACATTCAGCTCGCGCGAGATATCAATCGCCCGGACTTTTTGGTGCTGTTTTAAATTATTGCTTATGACTTCAATATAGTCTTCTAAACTGGAGGTTAACTGTTTGGAACTCAATTTAATTTCCTTTCCCTGATGCCAGTCCCGAAATCTGCGTAAAAAGAGGTGGTTGATTTCGGGACACGTATGTTTTGTATGTGAGTGTAAAATTGTAACAAATATAATGTAAGGTAAACCTAACATTTTGTCAAGCGGTTATTTTGGTGTATTATAAGAGTAGGAATTTAAGGAGGAGCTATGAACTTATCGGATTTATTTGATTTTGGAAGGAACTTGTATGCCCTGCCGTCTTATCGTGATAAATCCGGCAAAGCTCTTATCCCGCTGAGATATTTTTTTGAATTGACATACAGATGCAACCTGCAATGTCCGTATTGTTATGTCGGAAATGACCGCTCAAAAGAAGAACTGACAACAGAAGAATGGTTTTCCGTAATAGACCAGATTCCGTGGTATTCGTTTGTAACTCTTGTCGGCGGAGAACCGCTCGTGAGAAAAGATTTTATAGATATTCTTATGTACACGGCAAAAAAAACAAAAGGGAAATTGAACGTAGTATCTAACGGGATTTTAATTAACGACGAAATTATAGATGCATTTATAAAAAGCAAAATGATGCTTCTTTCGGTATCTTTAGACGGGTACGGAAAAAACCATGACAAAAACCGTGCAAAAGACGGTATTTTTGAAAAAATTACGGCAAATTTTGAAAAAATGAATGCCCGCAAAAATCGCCCGCTTATAGATATTAAAACAATTGTTCTTGAAAATAATCTTGATGATTTAGTAAAACTTTATAAGATGTGTGATGAGATGAAGTTTAATTTCTTATCAATTTCATTTTTGCGCAACAATAATTTAAAACAAAATTCCATACTATTTGACAGATTTGTGCCTGAATTTAACGGGAATTACCCTATTGAAAAATATTTTGATATGGAACATTTTAAAGAAGTATACAGAGAGCTTGAAAGTTTATCAAAAAAATCAAAAGTACAAATCAGATTTGCCCCGAAATTTGAATATTGCAAAAATCCGCTTGAAGCGATTGAAAAATTCTTTAATACGCCTGCTGACAAACCCGTGTCAGAAATTTATGAACCTTGCAAATACCCGTTTTCCAATATGATGATAAACCCGGCAGGAGATGTCTACCCGTGTCTTTCTCAAAAAATCGGAAACATAAGAGAAAACAGCGTAAAAGAAGCTTTTAATCTTCCGCACTACCGCTGTTTTAGAAAGAATCTCAAAGCCGCAAAGGTTTTTGGCGCATGCCAGATGTGCTGTGAGTTGTGCGTAAAAGAATAATGTTTCAAAAAACAGTTTATTTACGAGAGAGCTTCATTATAAGCCAGCGCAATAACTAGCAATTCTCAACATCAGAAACTAAATCATCAGGAAGTTCCGGAAGATCTTTTGATAACACTCCGCCCAAATCCTGAATCTTATCAATCTGCGAAAGAATATTACCTTTCCCTTGCAGCTTTTTCAGCGCAGAATCAATATTACTTCTGGCTTTTAAAATATCACTCAAAAGCATTGCAAACTTATCAAGCATACCCGAACAAAGACGGGAAATCTCAATAGCATTTTTGTTTTGTCTATCGACAACATGGAATGCATTTATAATCTTTAATGCCGACAAAAGTGTCGAAGGGGACACAGGCATAATTCTATTTTTCCAGGCCAAATCCCAAAGAGCGCAATCATCACAAAACATCATGGAATAACAGCTTTCTATCGGAATAAACATCAAAACATAATCCGGAGATGCTTCATCCAAAGAATAATCGCGCTTTGCCAGATTTGTAATATGAGTTTTGGTAGAATCCACAAATGCACGGAGTGCCGTATCTTTTTCCCCTTCATCTTCAGAATTCACATATGCTTCCCAGGAAGAAAGTGAAGTTTTTGCATCAATATACACGCATCTTCCCTCTGGCAAAAATATTGTCGCATCAGGTCTGCCTTCCGTCATACTCTTTTGAACTTTATATTCTTCGTCCTTTCTCAAGCCGGATGCCTCAAGAACCCTTTCCAAAACAATTTCACCCCAATGCCCCTGGGTTCTGTTATCAGATTTCATAACATTTACCAACGCATTTGTATCGCGGGAAATTTTATTGCCGGCATCAAGAAAACTCTTAATATTCATATCAAAACGCGTAAAGTTTTCCGCTTCAACCTTAAAATTTTCCTCATTTCGGCGTTCAAATGCTTCTATTTTATCCTTAAAGCGCTTGAAAAAATCTTCCAGACGTTCTTTATTCTGGTCACTTAAAGATTGGGAACTTTCTTTATACCGTTTAAAAAACTCCTCAAGTTTTTCTCTGTTTTGTTCGGAAAAAAGGGCAGAGTTTTGTTTCAACACCTGATTTGCCGTATTTTCAAAATATAGCTTCATCTGCTCCAGCACGGCATCGTTAACAGTTTTTGCCTGTTTTTTAACAAAATACGAAGGGACAAAAACCGCAAGCGCCCCTATTAAAAACCCAAGAAAAAATATCAAAAATTCCATACACTCTCCTTAATCTTTTTGAATTATATCATAAACCGAAAAAATAGACTAAACAGTTTAGGGATAAAAAATCAATCCAAAAAATCAACCATGCCCGAAAGCATGGTGTAGACATGGATTTAGAGATTTTCTAAACCGAAAGATTTAAATCACTAATTCATGCTTTACACCCTCAAACATCAATCAGGGCATGGATGAAAATACCCACCCGGAACTGTAGTATATAAAGTGTAGAGGACAGAAGTTTATAAGATAAAGAGGGGAAATTATGAGAGAGTTCAAAAAAAGAGCAAGGATTTTGTTGATAGATGATAACGCAGACCATCTCAGAGGAATAAAAGAGCTTATCACTCTTGAAACAAATTACGATGTTATCGGCACAACAACAAGCGCAAACATAGGGATAAATCTTGTAAAGAAATATCACCCGGAACTTATCATAATGGATGTAAATATGCCTGAAAAGGACGGTCTGCAAGCAATTCAAGAAATTGAAAAACTCGGGCTTGATACTCGTATCTTAGTTTTAAGCGGTTACGATGATGCGGATTTAATCTTCAGAGCAATGAAAATAGGCGCAAAGGGATATATCTTAAAAACTATGGCATCGGCACAGTTAATATATGCGATTGATGAAATTTTAACAGGGAAAGTTTATCTTCCTTCAACTCTGTCCTCAAGATTTTTTGATTACTTCCAGCGCTCTTTCAAAGAAGAAGCTTCCACTTCATCAGAAGAAAACTTGCTTACATATTTAACTTCAAGAGAAGAAGAAGTTTTGGAATTACTCACTCAAGGTAATAACTACAAGGGTATTGCAGGAAAATTATTTATATCGGAAACTACGGTAAAGACCCATGTAAACAATATTTTCCAAAAATTACAGGTAAATGACAGAACCCAAGCTGTTCTTTACGCACTAAACAACGGGTTCGGCAAAAGAATTCGCACAAAAATCTCTGCATAACCCTCAAAACAAAATTAATAAAATAGAGATATAGGGATAGTTTTAAGAGGTTTGGCTTGATACATTCGGTCAAACCTTCTATTTTTAAAAATCAGGAGTAATAATGCCCGACAATAACGAACTCATAAAACAACAGGCAAGATATATTTCACACGAAATCCGAAACCAGCTTTCAATTTCAGATGTATATTGCGAAGTTTTGAAAAAACATCTTGATAAAATAAATATAAAAGATGATGCGATAACAAAAGCAATTAACTGTATCCAGAAGTCAACAAAACTAATAGGCAATTCTCTTCTGGATTTAAAATCACTTACAAATCTAAATCCGCAGGTTGTCAACCTTAATAAGATAATCGAAGAGAGCATAGAGCTTTCCAAAGTATATATATTTGAGAAGAATATAGATATAATCAGCAAACTTGACAGCAACGCACAGGTTTATATAGACGACAACAAACTTGAAGCCTGCCTTTTAAATATAATAAAAAACGCAATAGAAGCCATCGACTCAAAAGGTACTATTATAATAGAAACAAAAAACGGCAAAGATAACGTAAAAATTATAATAACCAACAACGGAAAAGCTATTCCGAAAAAGACCCAAGCCGAAATATTTAATGATGGTCACACCACAAAACCAACCGGCTCGGGTATAGGCTTGTATCTGTGCAAAAACAATTTAAACGCCCAAAATGCAGATTTAAAACTCGTTGAATCAAATAATAAAAAAACTATATTTGAAATAATCCTTCCAATTTTACATGTGTGACAAAGAAAATCTTTGTTATATAATAAATTCCATAGCAAAGAGGTTAATGTATGGAATTTGTAGAAAACAAGGAAGAAGAACAAAGACAGCTCAACGGCATATTCAAAGATATTGTAAAATATTCGCCGTCAAAAATTGTAGGTACAATAGGTAATGCAATAATCGTACCTGTTTACACAAGTTTGCTTCCTCCGGAACAATACGGAATCTATTCATTATCCATAGCATTTCTGTCTTTCCTATGTATAATCTTTTCCGATTGGGTAGGACTTTCGGGATTAAGATTTTTCAGACAGCATCAGCTTGCACAGGATTTATCGAAATACTTGTCAGTACTCGTCTCTATGCTTGCAATGAACATTTTTACAATGTTTGTACTGTGCATTATTTTCCAGAATTATTTCTGCACATTCTTTAAAATACATCCAAAGTATTTCTTTGCAGTACTGTTTTTGATAATACCTGTTGCGATAAGAGCATTGCTATTCCAGCTTTTAAGAGCTCAGTTAAAATCCACGTCGTACACGTTTTCGACAATCTTAAACCAGATTATGACGATTGGGTTTTCAATATTTTTTATAAAATTTTTCCATATGGGCGCCATTGCTATGCTGCTGGCAATGGGTATATCTATTACATTAACAGACTTATTGCTAATATATCAAAGTAAAATATATATATTCTTTAAACGCCCTAAATTACAATGGAGTGTACTGCTTCCGATTGCAATGTACGGAATTCCGATTGCGGCAACCTCTCTGAGTTCCTGGGTAATTACTCAAAGCAACAAATTTATTATGAATAACATAAGCGGATTTACCGATGTTGCATACGTAGGGGTTGCATACAGCGTAACCCTGCCGCTTTTGATGACAATTTTTTCCATTCTCACAATTGCAGTTATACCGCGTGTAATCAGAATGTACGAAGCAAAAATTGATGTAAGACCAATTATATCAAGATTTGCAGGGTATTATATATTAATATCCATTCCTGTTGTAACGGTTATGTCCATATATGCCTCAGACTTTGTAAATATGCTTGCTAATCCGAAATTTCATCAGGCTTTCCGGCTGATACCGTATTTTGCATTCGGAACATTTTTTATGGGACTGGCTGATTATACGACCCTCCAGTATCACCTCGCCAACAAAACATATATTGAATTTATTATTAAACTGATATCCGGAATAATTAACGTTGTATTAAATATTGCTCTTATTCCTGTTTTAGGTTTGGAAGGTGTCGGAATGGCAACACTTGTGGCAAATTTTGCATACTTATTCTTAAGTACAATTATTGTATTGCCTCAGCTTGGGTTATTATACCCGGTAAAACCGCTGTTCTGTATGTTTGTATCATTTGTACCTTTTTATTTCCTATACAAACATATGGCAAACGGAGCCTCATCTATTCCTGAAATTATACAAATGATTATACTCTTAGTAATGTTTTATGCAGTTTACTTCGGAATGAAATTTCTTATTAAAAACAGAAAAACTACATAATTAACAATTCTTTACATATTAACAAAAATATTTTTTCAGGAGTTATATATACCTTGAAATATGTCATGTAAACAAAAGTTAATATTCAATGAATATACTATAGAAATCCGACTTTGCGGGTGATAAAATCCAAACAGAAATTGTTTACGTAGGGATAAAGAAAAGCCAGATTAGTTACAAAACTAACGAAAGGAAGTTAAGAATATGTCAAAAATCTCCTCCAGAAAAAGAAGGGTTATTGTATCAATATTGTCATTCTCTATGATTGCGCAGCAATCTGTAATTCCGGCAGTATTTGCAAGTAATATTTCAGGAGTAGGCGGAGTTACCGGAGACAGCATTTTACACGGTGCAAACGGGAACAACATTTATAACATTGCCCCTCAATATCGTAATGAAGCCGGTGACGTAGGATTTAGACAATATCAAAACTTCACTTTGACAGAAGGTGATATTGCAAACTTAATATACAAATATGGCGATACTGACATTTCAAGCTTCGTAAACTTTGTACAAAATAAGATTGATATCAACGGTATCGTCAACACAATGCGTGACGGACAGTTTGTAAACGGCAATGCGGTTTTTGTATCCCCTAACGGAATGGTTATAGGCAAAAGCGGAGTATTAAATGTGGGTTCATTATCCGTTGTTACCCCGACACAGGAAGCTTATAACAAATTTACAGGAAACGGACAATATTTTGCACCGATACTTTCGGCACCCGGAACTCCTGAATATGAAACTGTTGTTAACAGCATGGGCGGCGGCGCAGTAACTGTTAACGGTAAAGTTTTGGCACGTGACATGATAAATATTGATGCCGGAAAAGTTGATATCGGTTCAACTGGCAAAATGATTACCGGTGTTAAGAGTGATGTTGCGTTCACTCCTGACGGAAGCTATGTAAACGGTCCTGATGATGCGGAAGCTATTGAAGAAAACGGCAGAGATCCTGAATTTGGGAACCCTATCAGACACTTCTATGATGATAAGATATCGACAGCATCTTCAATAAGCCTTGCAGATGCCCTATTTAACAGTCTTGTTAATACAAACATAAGCAATGCAGGTTCAATCAGAAATGATAAGGGCTCTATTACAATTAATGCCTATAACAATACTGACGGCATAATTGCATATGACGGAAGTCTGCTTAAAAACTTCGGCAACGGAGATATAAATATCACCAATAAAGGTGCACAGGGAACTGTGTTGAATGGTCAAATTCAAAATACAAACGGAAACGTAAATGTTACAAACAACAACGGTGCTGTTAATATAACAGGTGATATTTTAAACCTTAAAGGAAATACAAATATTACTAACACAAGCGGAAATATAAACCTTACCACCGCAAATATCCAAAACAATTACGGAAATACAAATATAAATGCAAACACCAGAGTCGCAATTGATAATTCACAAATTACAAACGCAAACGGAGATTTAACTGTCACAGCAAACAGCGGAATATCAACAAGCAATTCCGAAGTTGCAAACCAAAACGGCAACCTTACTTACGATAACAAAAACGGAAACGTAAGTGTAACAAACTCCAACATCATGAATAAAAATGGATCTCTTACAATTAAAAATGCCGGAAACGGTAAAGTAACAGAAGATGAACAATCTACAATTTCAAATACCGAGGGCATTTTAACCATAGACAATTCTGGAAGCGGCGGAATTGATATCAGCGGTAATATTACACAAAGTTCATCAAACGATAATAACGAACAAACTATTAAAATTCTAAACACCGCAGGCGGAGTTAACCTAAATTCTACAGGAAGAATAAACAATACAAACAGAACATTAATTGATAACTCAGGCAGCAACGGAATAAATGTAAAAGGAATTGTAACTTCCAAGGGAATAGATATTGAAAACAAAAATTCCAATGTTGTAATCGGTGATACAACTTCAAATACAAATTACCTGACCTCTACCGGCAGAGGAGTTAACATAAATATTACAAACGGCAACTTATACAATGCCGGAGTTGCAAAAACTTTAATAGCTGCCCAAAACGGCGGAAATTTGAACATCCATGTTGAAGACGGAAGTATCGGACAGGAGCCGGGCATTTGTGCTGACGGAGTTTGCACAGGACTTGGAGCTGATGCCCGAGATTTAACAAAATCAATTAACGCAAATGTTGACGGAACTTATACTGCGGTTACAACAAGAAAAAACAGCACAAATGATTTGAGTATTAATCTTGCCGCAATTGATTCTGATATGAAGATTGATTATATTGACGCAGACGGCAAAGCGATACTGCTTGCAGATGCTTCAACAAAAGGTGAAAGATCTTACGATATTATTAATGCGGCATCAGACAAATCTAAAGCAAACGTAACAGGTAAAGGAATATCAATAATTGCCAGCGGAAATATCGGAAGCGAAGATAATAAACTGACATTTGTTCAAACAAAAGGCGATTTTAACAGCGATTACGTTGAAAACGGCACAACACTTCAAGACGGAAGTGTTCCGGGAGTAAAAGATATTACTAAATATGAACCAAATGCAAAATACGGCATTGATATGCTGACAAAAAATGGTGATATTAATATTAAAGGACTTGATAATGCAGATGGCAGCCAAAATGATGCTGAAATTTGTACTATTATTGCAAGAAACGGAAGTATTAATGCAGAATTATCCGGGAATACGCATATCGGAGAAATTACTGCAAGCGATAAAGTTAACGTAACAACACGCGGCAAATACCTTGTTATAGATCACCTTGGCGAAGTTCCTACATATGAAACAAAAGGTGATTATTTCGGGAATTATGATAAAGCAATTAATCCAACGCAAGCAAATCTGGTTGCACTTGATCTTGCACCAGTCGGAAGTACAAATGAACATCCACACGCAACAGTTGTAGTTAAAGAAGGTACAATTGCGGGAAAAGGTGAAAACAGACCGGCACACGAACAAGATTTGAATATTGTTGCAGATCACGCTTACGCCGGAGGTTATGAATTTATAACCGATGGTCCTCACAGAGGCGAAGACGGTAAATCTTATTTTGTCAAAAATCCTGCAACAGAAACATTAAAAAATGCAAATGATCCTGATACGGATATTACAATAAGAACTTCTGCGGTAAGACCTGACGATGTTAAAGCCATTGAAGAAGGTCCTGATCCAAACAGAAGGATATATTATACTGGCGGCAGCTCACAAGGCGATGATGAAGGATATGACGGGTACAATCCAAATAGACCGGAAGATGAAGGTACTATCGAAGATGATGATAACCTGGTAGTTCCTGATGCTGATGACGATTCTGATGCTGATGCAGATATAGATTTGGACAACGATATTGACAATGATATTGATAACGATGCTGACTCTGACACCGATGCTGACGCTGATTCTGATGCGGATACTGATAACGATTCTGATACTGACGCTGATGCCGACGCAGACGCTGATGCTGATGCGGATGCCGATGCCGACGCTGATGCAGACGCCGATGCAGATGCAGATGCCGATGCAGACGCCGATGCAGATGCCGATGCCGACGCTGATGCAGACGCCGATGCGGATGCCGATGCGGATGCCGACGCTGACGCAGACACGGATACAGATACCGACAACGATGATGATGATGACAATCCGGATGATGAAACAGACCCTGACCCAGACCCGGAACCGGATGATGACGATGACGCGGATGCTGACATTGACAACGATACAGATACGGATACGGATACAGACACCGATACAGATACCGACACGGATACTGATACAGATACTGACACGGATAACGATAACGATAATGATAATGATAACGACAGTGATGATGATCCTGATCCGGGCCCGGATCCTGATGATGATGATGATGCGGATGCTGACGCCGATGCGGACTTGGATAACGACGCTGACAACGACATTGATAATGATACCGACAACGACAACGATTTAGATAATGATCTGGATAATGATTCAGATGATGACCCTAATCCGGGAGATAACGATACAGACAGTGATAATGATGATGATCCAAGCTTCACAAGGGATGATGCCGTAAAACGTGCAATGATTGAAAGGAAAGAAGTTGAAGCGTATGTTCCTGCAACAGACAAACGTCAATATATGAGATTCAATGCGGCAACAGAACCTATAACCTTGGAAAACAATACGAATTTTGAATCAATCGTAAATATATCAAGGGGCGGTGTAGGTTTAGCTCATCACAAACAGCTCAAAGTTGGAGAAGTTATCCCTGTACACTTTAAATACGGCAATATGGATATACAAGCAGATGCCAAAGTAACATCAACAACAGATGTAAGAGCCGGTGCTCAGTTTATTAACCTAAACGAATCAACGGCAAACAAATTGCTATATATGAATCTTTTGATGGAAGGTAATAAACCAAACACTCTTACTCAAAAATAAATATAAAAAGCCGGAATAAATTTCCGGCTTTTTAATATTGGCAATCTTGACAATCGAGTTTTATGTAATAGAATAATAAATGTAGCCGATATTGGGGCGTCGCCAAGTGGTAAGGCACCTGGTTTTGGTCCAGGCATTCGGAGGTTCGAATCCTTCCGCCCCAGAATAAAAAACACCTGTAAGCCACAGGTGTTTTTTATTGAAAATTGTTTATGAATACGTGATTACTTTTTTATTTTTATATGTATTTTAAGCTTCCTGAAATAAAGCGTCATCTTAATTTTTTACGGATGAAACATTCTGTGCCGCAGGTTTCTTGTTATGATACAATACCAAGCCGACAGCTGCAGCAGCTGCAAGCACAACTCCGCCAGCTATAAATTTTGTATATTTTGAAAATGCTGTCTTACCGGTATTTTGAGAAACTTGTTCCGCCGTTTGCTCAGCTTTTTTGAAAAACAGATTATCTGCATTTTTATAAAATATTTTTTCTATTATACCGTCAGCCTTGTCTCCGAAAGCGTTTCTTATGGCTTTTTTGATATCTTCAACCGTTTTGGAATAAGCCTTTCTTGGCGGTACGCCATTTTCGCCGGAACCGAAAAACCGCCCGAGAGGAGCATCCGTTCCAAAAAGTAATCTTTCTGTCATATCTCCTTTTTCGGTCGTCATTAATTTTTTTATAGCAGTAATAATATCCGGCTTTTCCGTTGTATCACAATTTACCCAGGAAATATCCGCATAAAGAGTTGCATCCCCGTTATTCACTGATTTCACCATCAAATCTACCGCAGCCTGCGTATTATCGCCAAAATTTCCGCCCATATGCCCGAGTATCACAGGAACATCCTTATGTCTTTTCGCAAGTGTATATATCTGTTCCGGTCTTGAATACAAATTCTTTTTGGAAACATAACCATCCGGATAATTTATATCAAAACTCTGATCAGAATGGAAAAGGCAAGGCAAATGATACTCTTGCGCAAGTTCAAGATATTTATCATACAACAAGCTGTCCGCCGGAAGTTTCATTTCGCGCGGATGGAATTTCAACCCGACAAACTGTTTAGGATTTTCATCCAAAAGAGATTTAATTTTTGAAGTATCCCCTTGAGTTAAATTCGGCTGGCATACCGCAAGAGCGGCATAATTTTTGTTCCCGGCAATCATTCCCAAAAGCTTTTTATTCCCGGTAGTTTCATCAAGAACGTTCGTTTCGCCCAAACAATCGGCACTGGATACGAGCATTTTCTCGACAACATCGCCATTTTCAAGGGGAGTTTTTACAAACGTGTCCAAAGTATCAAGCGCGAATGTATTTTGTTTCCATTTCCCAAGGTGGGTATGCGCGTCAATAATATTTCCTCTAAACGATTGGTTATAAGGTCTTTGTGTCATATTTATCCTGCTAATCATAGAAACTCCTAAGCACTATATCCAATCTAATTCAAAAACAAAAAATTTACAACCATGGATAATCCTTTTTGAACTCCCAGTTATCATACATTAATAAACATCCGCAGGTTTGAGGATCTGTTTTGCAGGCTTGTAAAAGGGTATCCCGGTTACTCTTTAAAGATACAGAGCCACCGGTTAGATTTTTATGGGTATCGCATGTGATGTAAGCAAATTTCTCATTTATATTCATTCGGAAAGAAAACACATCCTGCCCATACGTATTTGGTCTTCCATAACCGTTAGTATCAAAACGTACATGCAGAGTCATAGATGTTGCCATTCCGGTTTCTTCATCGACACCCCCTCCTGTAAGAGATGTTATCATAGATCCGTCATTGAATATATATAAAACAGCATTTCTCGAAATATATGAGGCACCATAACACCTCCCCGGATAATCACAGTATACATACTCGCCAACACAGTTACTGCCGGCATTCCTGCAATTTTTAAGAATTCTCATATGTTTCATTATATACCTGTCAAACCAGTCGTATAAGGATTCCGGATCATGATACGTTAATGTTTCAATCCAGTAAACAGGGTCACCATTTTCAGCTATAGAGAAAACTACTGCCTGATTCATTGAACTAAAAAACTTTTTTAATTTTGCGGATGTATCTAATTTACGATAAGTATTAATCAGAGAAGGCAATGTCATTGCCGCGATTACACCAATAATCCCAAGGGTAATCAGGACTTCCGCCAACGTAAACGCTGCTTTCTTCTTTCTATTTGTCATTCTGAGCGTAGCGAAGAATCTCTTTTTACATGAGATTCTTCGGGCTAAAGCCCTCAGAATGACGGATTTGCCTTGCGCATAACGTTTTGCGTCATTGCGAGCGAATGCGAAGCAATCCAGGTTACTTACCTTTGCTTTACTCTTATAATCTCGTAATAAATTCTTTAGATTCTTCGGGTTTACAACCCTCAGAATAACAGGTACGCCGCAATGGCTAACGGGCTTAAACCCTTGTAATACCTTAGATGTAGATACCCCCCCCCCGGTATTCCCGCACTATTATTGACTTTTGCATATATTCATCCTCCTTTTTCCTTTAGTATAAACTATGTTCACACTTTTTGCAAGTCTACTTTCATAACCCATGTTATGGGAACATAGCGCATTTACTCCTTCCCCTGATTGGGGAAGGCCGGGATGGGGAGTTATTTCTACTGAAAAATTAAAAATCCGAAGGAGCTATTTTTATATGAGGTTCTTCAGTAATGTAGGCCGGATTTACTAATCTGACAAAAATTAAAAGGTAGAACTGTCAGTTCTAAAACAAGCACGAAAAAGGTACTTGCCACTTTATAATATGTAAAGATTTATATCAGCCCCCTGAACATTCTCTCAAGTTTTGCAGCTATTATGCCGATACAAAGAGTAATAGTATGGGAAAAAGATATTAGAGCATATGGCACCGGTTAATTCTACGAGAATACAACAAGCAATAGATTACTGTCTTAACAAGGGCGGACAAATATCAGAAAGCGCCAAACGTTTTGGAGTACCTGAAAAACAGTTAAATTATCTTGTGAGCGAGGCACTAAATCCATTCACCGGGCCAAGTACAAATAAAGAACTCTGGGATAACTTTGAAAATACGCGAGTTGTTAAAGCAAAACTTGTAGTAGGTAATCAGTCTTATTATTTAATTACAACCGGTTTTGACTCATCTGAGCCTAAAATGACGGCTTATGACACAAACGGAAATGCCATCAATGTCAATACATTAAAGAAAACATACGGAATCGCCGATTTCCAAGTAAGCGGCAACGGTGAAATAACCCTTGTTGCAAAACAAAATTCTGCAACTAACATGCATCTTGAACTGGAAAATGATGAAGACGGCTACTTTGATACTCTTGGAGAATATAAACAAGAGGGTATGGGAGCCTTACAAGAGAACTCCTTTGAAGTCACTCAAAAAACACTCTACAGCGAAGATTTGGCTAAAAATCCGGTAAAAACCCCATATGAGAACACACTGCAGCAAGACGCACAAATCAGAGAACAAACCATAGATTTATTAATAAACGATACTCAAAATGCACTTGCTATGCTCGACGACTACAGAGATAGCTTTGGATACGTATCTTGGGATGCCATAGCACAAGGGCTTGAAGGAATCGGAAATATTACTATAGACAAAATTACCGGCAGCAATTTGTTTGTAACAGTCGGAGAAAACAAAGAAGCTTTAGAAAAACAACTTAAGCAACTGGAAAAATTAAAAAAACAGGCAGATAATCCGGAAACATTTGCAAAGCAATTCAAAGAAACCTTTGGTGTCGACTATAACTCTGAAAATTTCCACAATCTTACCCAGACCGCGGCAAAGTATAAAGAAATGAATGCCTATAACAGTTTGAGCAACTATTTTGGAAACGGCATTGAAAAACTTAAAAGTTCTGACGTTTCAGATTTTGAAGCTGCAGGAATGCTTGCCCCTTTATTTAAAGGCGGAGTAACCGAAGCTCAAGAATATATCAAAAACATCAGACAAATCAGTAAAAACGACACAGAATTCAAAAATAATTTGATATCTGTACTGGAAGAATCAAAAAAATCAATTGACAGCAATTTGAAAGGTGTTGACCTTCAAAGTTTAGAAAACGCCTATCGTCAAAGATATAAAAATGCAATGGGCGAAAATACAGAAGAAGAAACTATAGACGGTTTTATAAATATTGCTAAAAGAAATGCTATGTTCACCGAAGTAGGTGTATCAATTGCCAGCGGCTCATTAGCATCATCATACGGGAAACTGACAAGTGTAATAGCAGGCGCAAGTCCGTCTGCAATAGAGAGTGTTGCTGACGGAGCAACAGGAGGTGACGGAACCTTAGAGGAAGGACTGGAAAAATTCAAAAACAATATGGCTTATGGTTTATTTGGTGCATACGTATCAGGGCCATTAGGAACCAGCGTTTCAAAAGTATTATCATCCAACGGAAATGTATTTAAAAATATTGTATCTAACCATAAATTCACAATGGTAGCAGGTACCACTGCAGAAACAACCGCCGACGTACTTTTTGACAACATTATGAGTGATATGAGTTTCCGTGAATCACTTGAACAAAACGGGATTATGAATTTCAGTATGATGTTCCTTGGAGGCGCGGCTCACAAAACAAATAATACAGTAAACCCTGATCTGCCAAATGTTGATATGTCACAAATAAAGATAGAAAAAATGAGTGACGGCACATTCAACCTCAAAGCAGATAACAAACTTTTCTTCAAAGCAAAAGATGAAGATGAACTTGCAATGGCTGTATTATCGCTGGGTCAAAACAACGAAGCCAGAAAAGCTCATTCATCACAACAAAGCACTTCAGAAGGCACTATAACACACAATACCCAAAAACCGGGAGCAGATACTACAACAGCACGAACAAATACAGAACACACAACTAATACTGCAAACTCAACCCCTGCCGTAAAACCGCAAAACACAGCCGGCGATATATCTGCGCCAAAAACAAAGGAACAAACAGTTCCGGAAAGTGAAATTGTAAAAACAGATTCTAAAGCAACTAATGAAACACAAGGAATTACTTCAACAGACCTCGATGGAGCAGCAAACACGGCACCTAAGACTGTTTTAAATAATGTTTATGTATACAACCCAACAAATAATCTTAATGTTAAACTTAAAGAGTATTCCTATACTCTTAAAAATGGCCGGACAGGAAAATTTATGGCACCTGAAAATCTTAACCAAAAAGATTTTCAATATTATGTTGTAATTGACGTAAATCGCAAAAATATGTGTAAAAGCATATCAAAAGTCAACAATTATTCAGAAGACACACAAATTCGCTTAGCTAACTTAATAGGAAGTTCCCCATCGCAAGGACAGCAAATATACGAATTAATAATTGCAGCTAAAGATGAAGCAACTTGTCTTAAGCTAATTAACGACAAACAGGCACTTACACAAAGACTCCATGATATAAAAGAACTTGAAGAATTCTTTAAACCGAATGAGTTTCGCTATTTAGACGGATTACTTGACATTAAAACCTCAGACCCTGCAAAATACCAAAAAATAGCAGATTCCGGTATATTTGAATTAATAAAGGAAGGAAAAGTTGATGCCGCAGCTCTTAATCAATTGAACAAAAATTCTGATTTATCAGTTGATGTATATAATGATTTAGCATTAGTCAAATCCGGGAAAAGTATTGTCCCTGAATTTTCTGAAGGAACAGATTTAAAAACAGCATTTGAACAAACATCAACAGGAGATGCCGTCGAAGTCGGAAATAAAATGTATATAAATGACGGCAACACGCTTGTTGAATGGAACATGACTAAAGAAAAATATTTAGAATTATTCCCGCCTGTACAGCGCTTTACTACTACACAAGGTGCACTAAATAACTGTCACTTAATTCAAACTCTGGGTCTTGCTATGCATAATCCAAATGCCAGAGCGCAGTTCTTACAGTCATTTGAACTGAATGGAAATGATGTTGTTGTTACAGTTAAAAGCCTGGAAGATTTCAATGGAAGCAAAACTTTCACTGACGGAGAAATCCAATTAGCTTCCAAAAACAAACATTTAACAGGCTGTAAAGGGTTACAGATGTATGAACAAACATACAGCGAAAAAGCCCTTAGAGAAAAAGAATTGGATCCTGTTGCAGATCCGGATATTGCATCAATTGACGAGCTTATGGCTCGCGCAAACGGTGGACAAGCTGCACAAACAATGGCTGATGTTTTCGGGCAAGGTCATATGGTAGATTTAGTTTCTATGAAAATCAAATATACTTCTGAGGATGCACCTAGAAACACTACACCTTATTCAGTGGTAAGTTTACCTGTTATTGCAGGTAAGGTTAACGGTGAAACTAGGTTCGGAAACTTGAATAAGCAAACAACAGAAGAAGCTAAAATACATATGTTTAATAGATTCTTTAAAGATTTTCCTAATAAAACAGTTGCGTTGAAGGATCTTTCTATGGAAACAACAGAAACATTATTACAAAACACAGCAAACAACCAAGAATTTATGATTTCTTTCGGAACGGTAGCAATACCAGGAAAAGGCATGGAAAGTAACATCTTATCTGAATATAATCTTATTTCTAGTCATGCATATTCTATAGTAGGATATGATACAATAAATAAAACGGTAAAAATTGCGAACCCGCATTCATATGCAGCAGTAACAGAAATCCCGTTGGCAACATTGCACCAATATATAGGACATTTAGATTTTATAAAACTATAAAGGAGAAAAAATGAAATATTCTAAAGAGTTAGTCACAAGAAGCATCGAAATAGTAAAACAAGTTAAAGAAGCTGAAAAATTAAATAAACCAATTGAACATCTTGTTAAAGAACAAATTGCAATAATGGAATGCCAGCGGGATGAGTTCATCAAACGAGCTGATCAACTGGGTTTTGATGACTTGGATAAAGCAAAAGTTGAAATTCAAATATATTCAAATATCAAATTCTGGGCAAAAAAAATCGGGCTGCCTGTTGAAAAATATGATAATCTTATCAAGCAGGTTCAAAAAAGAATTCTTGAGTAGCAATTTCAAATATAAAAATTTTTTACTGATTTATCAAATAAAGTGAATTCTATATAACTCTGTTTTTGCATATGTAATAAAATTTTATTCTCCGTGGTGACAATGATGATGCCCGTGTCCATGACAGTGGCTGTGTTCGCCGCCGCAAGAATTTTCACCGGTTGTAAGTGTAGAATTCATATATTCTTTTACTACTTCTTCGACAGGTAATTCAGGGCAGCCTGCAATGACTTTTACACCGTTTTGAGCAAAAATACCAAGAGGTCTTGCACCCATACCGCCCGCAAGAATAACATTTGCACCCTGTTCGGATATCCAGCTTGCACTTTGGCAGCTTATACCTTCTTCAGGAATTTTGTTTTCAATATTTTTAATCTCTTTTGTCTGCATATCAACATCCGCAAATGTAAAAGATTCACAATGCCCGAAATGGGAACACAATTTACCGTTTTCTGTAGGAATAGCAATTTTCATAATCTTATCTCCTTTTAATTTATCTATATTTGATTGAAGCAAAATAGCACTTTCCAAAGCCTCTGTATCAGTCATCCCATGCGCTGATGCATAAGTTCTTAAAATATTCAAAATATTTTCATTAATACGCCTGTTAAACGGAACTTTCTTAAGACAAGTCCGTTTTCGCCCGGCATTAAAGCGCTTTCCGCCCCAATTATTTTGCATATTTTTACAACAATCTTTCATCATTTACAGTATAAACCGCAAACTTGATTTTGTCAATACATTTTCAAATTTTTCTATGGGAGTCTGGATTGCTTCGCTTCGCTCGCAATGACGCCTCATGTCATCCTTACAAAGCGAACCGCCGCAACGAAGTGAGGACGAGTGAGCCTGTATGCAGAGCTGAACTTGTTTGACTACTTTTTCAAAAATCTTTGATTTTTTGAAAAATGTCCGGTTTCCCGCAGGATCTTACTACCTTGGCAATGTGTTTACTGGATTGCTTCGTCGCAAAGCTCCTTACAATTGTATATGTTAAGTAATTAGTTACATAACCCATGTTATCGGAATATGTCTATTTCTTTTCTTTTGGTTGCGAAGCAAAAGAAAAGAAATAGACGAAAGAAAAGAAAACACGCAAACGTTCCCTGCATTTCGCTAACGCTCAATGCCAAAACGTTATTTGAGCTTTCAGCTCAAATTCTTTCAAGGCTCACTATCGCACTTCGTGCACGTTCGCCTGACTCACACGAGGTGTCATCCTGAACTTGTTTCAGGATCTTATCAATGTTGTAACTCTCAAATGTCTTTTGAATATTGTTTTCCTGGATTGCTTCGTCGCGTTGCTCCTCGCAATGACGTGAAACGCGCTGCGTTGTCCTTAGCAGCGCTTAACAATTTCGTTTGCGAAGCAAACGGAACGCACGTCCATTTGGTCAGAGCGATGCCGTAGGCAGCGCAGAATACTATTGCTGTTTCTTCTTTTTTGGTTCCATTTTTTCTTCTTTGATGCCAAAGAAGAAAAAATGAACAAATATATTACATAACTTATGTATGTGATCGATAGATGCACATAACATGGGTTATGTAAGTTCTTCATATTTCTTAAAAAACATCTGGCAGAATTCAAAAAAATAATTTAAAATAAAAATAGTTTTCGAGGAGTTTTTATGGAAAAATGTAAATTTATATGGTTGTATATTGTTGCAATTATTGCATCTTTAG
>CALUWA010000012.1 GCA_944324365.1 Candidatus Gastranaerophilales bacterium | reverse complement strand
TCTTAACCGACAAGCCTTCACTCGCCAACTGCATCCGCAGTTCTCCTGACTTTCTTCCGTCGCGGGGTTTAGAGGTTTTAAAATTGCTGCCATCCATAACAGCACATCATATTTATTAGTTATAAGTACTAATTCTTAGCGTATGACTCGCATCTAGTATTTTACAAACAAAAATTTTATTTGTCAAGTAATTTGTTTGAAAATCTTTAAGAAATTTTAATGTAATAATTTTTTAAAGTACATTGTGCTTTCAGGCACATTTCTAATCCTACATGTTAAATTTTTAAAATCAACTATTTTTTGCTAATTTGTTAACATTTTGCAATATTTAATACATTTTCGCTGAGTAAAGCTATTTTCTCCTTTTTTTGTATGAAGTTTTTTTATGCAATATAAATTATAATGCTTAGAGAAATCCATGATTATAAGGAAAGGAGCAACAAATGGATAGAATAAAAGTCTTAACTATATCACTTGCTATTTTGTTTGCAGTTGGCGGAAGCGCCTTTGCAGAAAGCACACAATTCACGCCTTTGAATTTTAATGATTCAACATATTCAAGCAGCAACACATCTTCTACGGTAATTGCCTCTACAAATACAAACAACTCATCATCTTCATCAACAGTTCAGGCAGTTGATCTTACTGGAAATAAGAAGATGCAAAGTGCTATATCCGAGCTGGACAATGCGCAGGTTGAAGTTCGCAATGAACTTTTAAACTACAAAACAAAATATTCAGAGGTCGACGCACAATACAATGCTCTTAAAACAGAAAGATCTAATCTTGCTAAACAGGTAAAAGCGACCGAAAAACGTATAAAACAGCTTGATAAAGCTAAAGAAAAAATCAGAAAAAACATGATGTAATAAACAGAGCAAAAGCTCTGTTTTTTATATATAAAAAAAACAGGAAGTGATTTCATTCCCCCCCTGTTAAGATTTACACTAGCCGAAATATAAATAGCATGTATATTATATCACCATTTTACAAAAAACACAAAGTATGCTAAGAAATCTTAATATTTCTCAGCATACATAAGTCAAAATTCCGCTAATTAGCTGTTAAACAACGTGAATGTTTTTTCCACATTCTTACTTATCATGCTCTTAACAGTATCATATTCTGTAGTCAATGCTGAAATTTCCGCATCGAGCTGCTTCATTTCTATTTCCAGTTGTTCTTCTTTTGTATTTATCTTGCTCTTCTTAACAGCATATTCTCGTTCTGCGCGGGCAATTGCGTCTTCATCAGTATTTTCCATAATATGTCCGCCGTTAATCATGACATAACGTTCCTGATAATAGTAATTATCCGTACCGCGTGAAACAACAAACAGTTGTCCCGTTTTAATTGCGTTATCCAGATAATCTTTATCATCGACAAATTCGTTTTCATACCATCCGTTTTGGCAAATTGTATTAAACAATATACTGTAGAACTCTGATTCATAGTATTCAGTATCAATTACTTCGCCGCTGTTTACCTGATAAATATATCCAGGATCATCTGTTATATAATAACTGTCTGAAACTTTGTCAAATATACCATATGAACCGCTATAACTGTCCATACCGTTTACAAAGTTTGTCAGGAATGCTTCAGTTAAGTTAGACAAACTAATTGCATAAGTGTTACCTTTTTTAACCCAAGTATTATAATCTTCAGCTCCAATTACGGCATTTTTACCATTAGATTCTGTTGTACCTTTACCGCCAAGATCTGCAACATCATCCATTGATAATCGGTTTATAATATCATCCATTGCCATATAGAAAGCATTCAAGTCTGTACTTGAATAATCTGCCGGCATAAGAAGATCAAACATGCCCTTTGCCAAAGTATCAACAAAAGTTAACAGAGTTTGAGAACTTGCATCCAGAGTTTCAAAGGCTCCGCTACCATTCAATGCATTATACCAATCTTGAACACTATTGTTAATCAGGGTATCAAATGCACCGTTATCTGAACTGTTTTTCAAAACTGTACGCAAAGATTCTAATATTTTATTATAATTTTTCTTATTAACAACAAGTAAGCTGATATCCTCATTTAATAAATCCGCAAGATTGAATGCGTCATTATCATAATTACCATTTACAAGGATTCCGGCACCTTTATTTTTTACATCTTTCCAGTTTCCGCCCAAATCAATAGAAGTCCAGGTACTTGTACCTGTCGAAGCATCCGTTGTATTGTAGCCCCATGCAAAAGTAAGGTTATTTGCAAGATTAAAATAATCAGAACCTTCCGGATAAGCTCCAGAGGCCGCTCCCTGCGTTACCTGATCAATAAAGCTTATCATTGAAGTAATATTCATAGAACCGCCATATTCACGACCGTACAACTCTCCGCCAAGACCAGCATCCGTAATATAAGTCACATTACTCATTGGAGATGCAATTTTCTTTTCCTGCAATGCTCCCATAAATTGAATAAATGCCTGGAATTTCTCATCATCTGTACCAGTAAAGCCATCTGCAGTAAGACCATATGCTTCCAAACCTTCAAGTGCTGATGCCATCTGTGAATTAACAGCTATCTTACCATCACGTCTGCTCAGCATAAACGGTTCATAATTATTCAATTCAGAAGGAGTCATCATTATATCGTATGAAAGGTCATACAATGAAGTACCATAACCATCCGGATCCCATACAAGTTGGGTTTGGTTAATAGCATCCTGATATTCCTGTGATATCGTTTCCATATCACGGGAAAGTGATAACTGCTGCTGTGCAATCTGCTGTGACTGATATTCACAATTTGCTTTTCTTGCAGTTATGGCTAAAAATCTCGCTTGTGATGCTGCCAATCCCATTTGTAGTATACATTCCTTTCGAAATTCTTAGTAACTTAGTGTCCTATTACACGTATCTACGGCAAATTTTGTTTAAAACTTTAAAAAACAATCAGTATAATGTAACAAATATTTACAATTAAAAATTACATAATTTATGTTAGTGCCTGAGGCACATCAACATGATGCTGCGCTTCATGGAATGCACTATTAATCTTCTTATTGTTCATTTCTTTCTCTTTATTTGCGAAGCAAAGCGGATTGTGAGCGTAGAGTGAAGAGCGTTGCCGAAGGGCAATGCTCTGGAACTCGTAATACGCGAACAACCAAGCAGAGAAAGAAATGAACAAATATATTACATAACTTATGTATGTGGTCGATAGATGCACATAACATGGGTTATGTAATCTTAAAGAAACATTACAGAACAAACAAATTTCACAAAGCCTCTTGTTCCGAATTTATTTATAAATTCCTTTTTGTTTTCAAACAAAAACTTCAATGTTTCAGGACGGATTTTTATATTATTACATATATTAACTTTAGTCGTTCTATCAGAATGATACTTCACATTTCCGCAAACATAATCACTTCCGCCCGCATTCTGCTTATGACGGCGATATCCAACAAGAGGGGCATATATAATCGCTGACCCGCCTATTAAATTTGCCAAATTAAATAAAAACTTATCAGGGCAAATCTTCCATTTTTCAGCATGTTTATAATGTTTAACTATTTCTATAGCAGATTTTCTAAACATTGCAGAACTGTTTGGCGACCAATACCAGCCCCCAAAACGTTTTTTGGGCAAAATCTTATATTCTATTTTTTCAACGTTTATTTTCAACAGATCATCAAGCATTTTCGCTTCACCCTCATCTTTCTCGTGAGGCGAAGCCAAAGACCTTGTAGTATGAATTTCATCATTTTCATCAATTTCAATAATTTCACTTGAAGTAAATGCAACACTTGTAGACATATGCACTCTTAAATGTGCAGCTGCATATTCCTCCACAATAACATCATCAGAATCAACAAATGAAACAAACTGCCCTTGAGCAATACCCAGACCGGATATCATTGCAGCCAGCTGCCCTTTGTTTTTATCATGTTTGACAAGAGTTATCCTGATATCCTGGTTTAAATTTATAAATTCCTCGATTTTTTCAATAGAATTATCAGACGAACAATCATCTACAATTACAATTTCAAAATTCTTGTAAGTCTGATTTCTTATACTTTCAAGTGTCTTTATAATAAATTTTTCATAATTATAAGAAGTAACAATAAAAGTAATCAAAGGCATCTTAAGCATTTTCACAGCTTTCTGATTGTTTAATTTTTTTATTATGCACAACTGATGATATAAATGCTGCAAGAATAAAGCCCAGCCCGATTAACCCGGTAATAACTTCCGGTACTTCTCTTACCGTTGAAATTAACATCAACACAGCTAAGGCACCGATTGCCCAATGCGCACCATGCTCCAGATAAAGGAATTGAGCAAGAGTTTTCTTTTCCACAAGCATAATCGTTAAAGATCTGACAAACATCGCACCTATAGAAAGGCCTATAGTAATAATAATAATATCTTTACTTAAAGCAAATGCACCTAATACACCATCTAAAGAGAACGATGCATCTATTAATTCAAGATACATAAAACTCACAAACCCCGAACAGGCAACTGATTGGACATCACATTTTGCAGCTCTGAGTTCTTCGTGTTTTTCCAGAAAATGTGCAAGTCCGTCGATTAAAAGATAGGTTATAATACCGCTTATACCGGCAATTAGTACATGAACCTTCTGTTCTGCCGGCACAAAATTCTGGATTGCCAACAATAACCCCAAAGAAATTATAATTTCAATACCTCTTAAATGATCTAAATGAGAAAGCGGAGCTTCAATCGGCTTAATCCAGTGAACTGTTTTCTCGTGATTAAAGAAATAGTTAAGAAACAGCATAACAAGGAATAAACCGCCAAATGTAACAATAGGTGCATGAGTCTGGTGCAGATAATATGCATATTTGTCAACATTCGTTGTCGCCATATTAAATACATCCAGCATACTGAGTTTTGCAAATATAGCGACAACAAGTATCGGGAATAAAAATCTCATACCGAATACAGCTATCAAAATACCCCAGGTAATAAATCTGTGACGCCAAACTTCAGACATTTTCTCAAGCTTCATCGCATTTACAACTGCGTTATCAAATGACAAGCTGACTTCCAAAACACCCAATACAAGCGCGATAAAGACACACTGTAATCCGCTGCCTGCATGGACATGGTTGCCCCAAAAATATGCAGCGATAATTCCGGCTATAGTTATAATATATGAACTTAAAAAATAATGTATCATCTTTATAAAACCTCTTCCACAAAACTATTATTACAAGCTTTATTAAATCATGTTTTAATAAATTTGGCAAACAGAGTAACAATATATATTATGTAAACCGAAATTTAACATTCAATTGAAAATTAACATGTTCCTGGTATACTCAAAGTATGAAAGATATGCTAGATAAAATTTTACAAATAGAGAAAAAATACAATGAACTGGGAGAAACTCTTTCAGACCCCGCTGTAATCCAGGATTACAACCGTTTCAGAGATTTATCCAAACAAAGAAAATCAATGGAAGAAACCGTTCATCTTTATTATGAATGGAAAAAAGCAACAGATGCCATAGCTGATGCAAAAGAAATGCTTCATTCCGAAAACGATGAAGAAATGAGAGCATTTCTCAAGGCTGATATGGAAGCAAATGAAGCAAAAATTCTTGAATACGAAGAAAAAATGAAAGTATTACTGCTTCCGCGCGACCCTATGGACGATAAGGATATTATGCTTGAAATTCGCGGCAGCGCAGGCGGCGACGAAGCAAATATTTTTGCGGGAGATTTAATGAGAATGTATCTCCGCTATGCAGATAAAAAGGGCTGGCAAACACAAATTCTGAGCAAAACAGATTGTGAAGCCGGCGGAGTTTCGGAAGTTATTATCTCTATCAAAGGTGATGCCGTATATTCGCAGCTCAAATACGAATCAGGCGTACACCGCGTACAAAGAGTTCCGGCAACAGAATCACAAGGCAGAGTTCACACCTCAACCGCAACTGTTGCAGTTATGCCGGAAGTTGATGATGTAGAAGTGAACCTGAATATGAATGATGTTGAAATTACGACAGCACGTTCAGGCGGTGCCGGCGGACAAAACGTAAACAAGGTTGAAACCGCTGCAAGAGTATTCCACAAACCTACAGGGATTATGATTTTCTGTACGGAAGAACGTTCACAGCTGCAAAATAAAGAACGTGCCCTGCAAATTTTAAAAGCAAAATTATATGATATGGAAGTCCAAAAGCAGATGAAGGAAATAACAGACCTTCGCCGCTCTCAAGTTGGCTCCGGCGACCGCAGCGAGCGTATCAGAACATATAACTTTCCGCAAGGCAGACTTACCGACCACAGACTTAACCATAACCTTAACGTATGGACAGTCATAGATGGTGATTTGGATGAATTAATCCATTTACTTATGGAATACGACCAAAAGCTCAAACTTGAAAAACTCGCCGAGGTCGAATAAAGTTAAAAGGAACATTATATGCCTGAAAGAAAATGTATTGGCTGCGGTAAAATCAAAAATCGGGACGAAATGATAAAAGTCACAAAAGATTATAAGGCCAATACCCTTGTTGTGAACGGGGATTCGAGTACATTTGGCAGATCGGCATATCTTTGCTATAATAAATCGTGTGTTGAAAATGCTTTCAAAAAGAAGTATTTACAAAAAGTTTTAAAAACTCCCGTACCTGAGGAGCTGAAAGGGAAAATTATAAATGAGTTATGAGACAATAAGAATAAATGAATTAGCAAAAGAATTGAATTTGACGAACAAAGAATTGATAGAAAAATTATCAAAAATTTCTATTGTTGGGAAAACTCATTCCAGCACTCTTACTCCTGATCAGGTAAGAAGAATAAAAGAATTTATTGCAAACGGGGAAAAAGAAGTCAAACCCCAAAAGCCAAAAGCTTTTATAGTAAAAAAATCAAAAGAAGTTGAAAAGGTTGAACCGAAGCAGGAAGAAAAAAAACCTGAAGAGATTGTAAAAAAAGTTGAACCGGAAAGACCAAGAGTCGAAATAGTTAAGCCTAAAAGCAGATTAGAAATTGTAAGAAGAGTGCCGAAAACCATTCCGACTCCGAATATCGTAAAACAAAAAACGGAAACTACACAAAATAAACCTTCTAAATCAGCAGACAAAACACAGAAACCGTCTAATGAAAAAACAAAAAATACGGAAAAACATGAAACTTCCAAAAAACCTATTCAACGCCATATAATTTCGCAGGAAATATATGAAAACAAAGGAACATCAAAAAAACGTTCCGACAACAGTAAAAAGAAAGACAAAGATTTCAACAAAAAAGAAGAGCAGGAAAGAATTTCGCTTGAAAAAGCCGCTGCTCAAAAACACAAAAAACGTACACATAAAGATGAAGAAGTAGAAAAAGTAACATCAATTGTTGTTACCCACGCAATGACAATAAGCGAATTATCCGAAAAAATTCAGCACACTCCGGCAGAAATCGTTAAATTTTTAATGATGAACGGAATTATGGCTACCGTAAACCAGCTTATAGATGTGGACGTAATTAAAAAGATTTGCGCCGAATACGATTTGGAAGTTCTTGAAGAAGATTTAGACGCCTATATAGAAGAAGAAATGGAAAAAGAAGAGGAGAAGAAAGCTCTGACAGAAGTCGATAAAAAGCTCCTCAAAAAGCGTGCTCCGGTTGTAAGTATTATGGGTCACGTAGACCACGGTAAAACAACCCTGCTTGACAGCATCAGAGCTTCAAAGCACAAAATTGTAGCCACAGAAGTCGGCGGTATAACCCAGTCAATTGGTGCATATACAGTATATTTGGATAACAACAAAGAAAAGAAAATTGTATTTGTAGATACCCCGGGCCACGAAGCATTCACTGAAATGAGGGCCAGAGGTGCCAAAGCAACAGATATTGCAATTCTTGTTGTAGCAGCAGATGACGGAATAATGCCGCAGACAATTGAAGCCATTAACCACGCAAAAGCAGCAGATGTGCCGATTATTGTTGCCGTAAACAAGATTGATAAACCGGGTGCAAATCCTGACAGAATCTTACAACAGTTGACAGAACACGGACTGGTACCGGAAGAATGGGGCGGAGATACTATTACAGTGAAAGTTTCAGCACTCCAAGGAACCGGTATAGACGAACTTTTGGAATACATTTTGCTGGTAGCGGATGTTCAGGATTTGAAAGCTAATCCTAAAGCAGAAGCATCAGGCGTTGTAATTGAAGCAAACCTTGATAAAGGGAAAGGCCCTGTTGCAACCCTGCTTGTACAAAACGGAACGTTAAGAGTCGGGAATTGCGTAGTTGTCGGAACAGCTTGCGGCCGTGTAAGAGCATTGCTTTCTGACAGCGGCGAAAGGATACAAAAGGCTGAACCTTCAACGCCTGTAGAGATTTTAGGTTTAACAGAAGTTCCGCAGGCAGGCGACAAATTTGAAGTTGTTAAAAACGAAAAAGAGATGAAAGCTATTGTCGAAAAACGTAAAGAAAAAGAACGCGACAAACGTCTTGAGGCAATGCTTCCTGCTCATATCAGAAGAGAAGCTGCCGCAGGAGATGACGATATTCCGCAGTTGAACCTAATTATCAAAGCAAATACTCATGGTTCCGCGGAAGCCGTATCCCAAGCGATTGCGCAGCTTGATTCAAAAGAAATCAAAACAAAAATTATTCACGTCGGAGTCGGTGACATTTCAGAAGCGGATGTAATGCTTGCATCAGCGTCAGGCGCATTAATTCTCGGCTTTACAGTAAAAGAAGATTCAAATGCGCTGGCTGCAGCCGAACGCGAAGGCGTAACTATCAAGAAATATGATATCATATACCAAATTCTTGAAGACATTGAAAAAACAATGTTGTCACTTCTCGAACCGGAAATTAAGGAAGTTGAACTCGGGAAAGCTGAAGTTCGGCAAGTCTTTACTATCGGTAAAACCACAAGAATTGCCGGCTGCTACGTTACCGAGGGCAAAATTGTCCGTTCTAAAACCGCAAATATTTTCAGAAACGGCGAAAAAATATTCACAGGGGCAATTGACCAGCTTAAACGTTTCAAGGATGATGTTAAAGAAGTTGCACAAGGCTTTGAATGCGGTATTTCTTTCGCAAAATGGAATGATATCGAAATCGGCGATATAATTGAAGTTTCAACGACTGAAGAAGTTGAAAGACAGAGTTTATAAGGAAAATATATATGACACTACGAAATGAAAGAGTTCGAAAAGAATTAATGCGCGATATCTCTGAAATATTACGAAAAGAAATCAGAGGACTGGCCGGCGTGGTATCAATTGTTGACGTAGAAGTTTCACATGATAACTCTTTTGCCAAAATAATATACAGTGTTCTTGGCTCAGAAGAACAAATCAACCATACAAAAGAAACAATCGAAAAAAGCACCCCTAAAATCAGATATGAAGTCGGCAAACGCATTCGTCTGCGTCTTACACCTGAGCTTAAATTTATTTACACTGATTCACTTGAAAAAGGCTCTAAGGTAAATGAAATTATCAACAAAATTTCAAGAGGAGAAATCTAAGCCTTTATGTTTGGGGTTCTAAACATATACAAACCGAAAGGAATGACATCTCATGATGTTGTTGCTGTTTTAAGGAAAAAACTCAATATAAAGCAAGTCGGACATACAGGAACGCTGGATCCTTTTGCCGAAGGGGTATTACCGGTTTGTATAGGCAAAGCCACACGCCTTATTGAATATTTTGATGATGATAAAGAATATCTGGCAACAATTCAGTTTGGCTGTGCTACAGATACTTATGATATTGAAGGGAAGATTACAAAAACCGGCAGTAAAAAAGTTACCCGAGAAGAAATTCAAAATGCATTGAAAAACTTTGAGGGTGAAATCACTCAAATCCCGCCGATTTATTCCGCAATTAAAGTTAACGGAAAAAAGCTTTACGAATATGCAAGAGAAGGGAAAGAAATCAATATTGAACCGCGTAAGGTAAATATTTTTAAAATTGAACTTAAAGATTTTAATGAAACATCTCAGCAGGCTGATATTTTAATAAAATGCTCAAAAGGGACATATATCCGCTCTATAGCGAATGATTTAGGAGAAAATCTCGGATGTTTCGGCCATTTGATAAAGCTTATACGCACACAGGCCGGAAAATTCAGAGTTGAAGAAAGTATCCAGCTTAATACTGAAAAAATTCAGGAGCATCTGCAAAATCCAATAAATGCGCTATCACTTCCAATTATACAGGTTAACGACAGCCAGCACGTACAAATTTCGCACGGTAATCCTATAAATATAACAAACAATAAAATAAAAAGTGGTGATTTTTTAATTTTGTTTTATAATAATGCTATTGATGCAATAGGCATTTTTGATGGTGAAAAGGTAAAAGTAAAAAAGGTATTTATATGAAAAAGATATTAGTTTTAATCGGAGCAATACTTATTTCAGCAGGAAGTACATTTGCATCGCAATGCAATTTTGAGTGTCCCGGCAATCCATATGCATTCAGCTACTCAATCAGTAACTTTACCGGAACAAATTTTTTAGCTGAACGAATTGCAAACATGCTTATAAAAAAACAAATACTAAAAGAGTCACAAGGGAAATATAAAGTCAATCTGCAATCATATAACGTATCCGCATTAAAAGACGGTATTTTTAAATCTCTTGAGATTACCGGTACCGACACAATTACCAACGGTGTATACGCATCTTCCGTCAAATTTAAAACATTGTGTGATTATAACTATATAGAAATAAATAACAAAGAAAATACTGCAACATTTAAAGAAGCTTTCGGAATGGCATTCGCTATACAATTCAGCGAAGATGACTTAAACGACACAATGGAAAATTCAGCGTATAAAGAAATGATACGCAGAGTTAATAATATCGGCAACGCATCTAAAATGTTTAATATTTCATCATCTTCCATAAAAATAGAAGATAATAAACTTGTATATATAATAAAAGTAGCGGTTCCTTTATTAAACATCAAAAAAGAGCTGGAAGTAGAAACCAGTCTTAAGGCTCACAACGGAGAAATAGTAATAGACAAAGCCGAATTAAATACAGAATATTTCAAAATTGATGTGGATAAGTTATCAAACCTGATAAACTACTTAAACCCACTTGATTTTTCTCTTGAACTGATGAAAAATAAAGAAGCAAATATGCACGTCAAAGATGTTGTAATAAAAGACGACAAAATTAATGTACGAGGTCTTATAACAATAGATAAAGATGTAGTAACCGAACAGTAAAGAGGTTTTCAGGTATGCGCAAAGAAAAAAATCAAACAGCATTGTTAGTAATAACCGGTCTGATAATTATAGCAGTATCAATCGCTATCGGTCTAAAAGTGTTAATGCCGGCAGTAGAAGAACCCGGCGAAACTCCTGGTGTTGCAACGGAAGTTCCTGCACAAAATCCGGAACCGGAGACTCCGGCCGAACCTGAAACTCCAAAAGAATATATTCCGGTTGTATTCATCGGTAAAAACGAAAACGGTGAAGAAGTATATAAAATTGTAAAACGCGAGTATGACCAGAATGTAGACGGCTCAAAGCTCAGATTTGCATTAACATCACTTATCATGGGACCTGTTCAGACAGAAAAAGTCGGAGGCATATATTCGGAAGTTCCGACTAGCACAACCATCCTTCATATTTATGATAAGGAAGACAGAGTTATAATAGATTTATCATCCGGTTTTGTATACGGCGGCGGAACGGACAGCGTATACAAAAGACTGTATCAGTTAATAAAAACAATAAACAGAAATACTGACAAACCTGCTTATTTATATATTGACGGCAAACAAGCCGATGTAATAGGCGGTGACGGCATAATGATAACACAACCTTTAAGCGAGAACTCTATCGGCGAATAAATATGACACAGAAAGATTTAGATTACTATCTCAACCTGAATTGGACACTGATAGAAGGCGAGGATTTGGACTTTGAAGGTAAACCCTACCATTATATAATGATAGAAGAAATTCCGAGTTTCTGTTTTTGTGCCAAAACAATCGACAAAGCAAGAGAAAATTATAAGAAGCAATTAAAACTGTCACTTATGGTAATGCTTGAAAGCGGAGAAACAATCCGTGAACCGGGTGAAGTTGAAACAGAACCGGATTGGGAAAATCTTTGCCCTTAAATTTATTTACGATATAATAAATATTACGAAAGGTAAAAACCAATATGATAGAGATGAAAGTTATGGGCATTGCACTGGATACAAGAACAGGCTCCCCAATAGTTGTATTACACGATAAAGAAAACAGAAAAGCGCTTCCGATTTGGATAGGCTCAGCAGAAGCAAGCGCTATTATAAGAAAAATTGAAAATTTAACCGTAGCACGCCCGATGACCCATGATTTAATTATTAATGTTATAGAAAAGACCGGGTACAAACTTGAGAAAATAGAAATAAATGACGTAGAAAAAGATACGTATTATTCAACTCTTTATCTGAAAAATGATAATGACGAGGTTATAGAAATAGATTCCCGTCCATCAGATGCCATTGCGCTTGCAATAAGGGTAGATGCGCCGATTTATGTCACTGCAAATGTTATCTCCAACGGCTCAGTGTCAACAGATTCAGCAAAAGACGAAGAAGAAGCACAAGAGTTTAAAAAGTTTGTTCAAAGTATCAAGCCTTCTGACTTTGCTAAATTAATGAAGGATAACGATCACCACGAAAGCGATCAATAACAGGCAATTAAAAAATCTTAAAATAATAAACCGGGACGGACAAATTTGTCCGTCCCTTTTTTCTCCTCATATGAGAATAATTTCTAAGCTGTTTTCTTTTTCTGCATTTTGTCTTTAATTTCTTCTTTTTTCAACTGAGCCTTGTCGTGAATTTTTTCGGCTTTTTCTTTAATGTCTTCTTTTACGTTATGAACTTTTGCTTCTGCTTTTATCATTCCGTCTTTAACATCTTTTTTGACATCTTCAGCTTTTTCTTTCACTTTCTCAGCCGCCTGTTCCGCTTTTTCTTTCAAGGTTTCTTTTTCATGTTCCATCGTTTCACTACCTTTCTTAATTCCGACCTCTAATATTATAAAATTTTTCCTGGCATTAAAAATTAGCCGAAAGAAGAATTTTAAATATTTTTTATTACCCGAAATGTTACAAATGTTACGATTTTTTATAAATCTGAAATTAGAGATTAAAATAATTTTTAATATAGATGAAGAGAGCAAAATCAAGAGGTCAAGATGTTGGATTCGGTTAAAGCAATACAGGCACAACAAATATACAGAGTGCAGCCTGTAAGCTTGGATGAAAAATCAAATAACAGGAATAATCAACAACAGCAGCTGGCGGGTGTAAACTTTTTCACCGGAAAAACATATTCGCCGAATTATCCTTCCGTTGAGAACAGTCCTACTTTAGGACGTTCATTGGATTTATTGGGATAAATCTGTCCACTATCATTTATTAAGTTTTGTAACAAGCCGCTTAAATTTAAGCAATTTTTTGTGCTGCAAATTTTTTATATATATGTAAGGAAAAATTAAGGGGTATAAACTATGCAGCCATTAGCAGCAATTGGAGCGTTAAATGTATTTGATTTAAGGAAAACAGAAGCACCGCAGCCTGTAAGCCGTAACCCGTTTATGGGAGCCGGTACTGTTGCAATGACTGGCGGATACTCTTTAAGCCATCCGAGAGCAAATGACTCTGATGGTGTTCCTGCCGGAACTTCCCATTTAGCACAAAAACTTGATGTATGTTGGTAATTATACAACCTCGAATATAATATTTAACAAACTGCCGGTATAATATTGCCGGCAGTTTTATTATGTAAATTTTTGTAAATAAAGCTAAAGAAATTGTACAAAATATCCGTAATCCTAAAAGTAAGCAATAAGGAAAAAATATGGGATTATCAGCATCACAAGCGAAATTACTTAGTATAACCTCCCGGTTATCATCAAATGAACTTCGTTCACAGGAGATAACCCAGGAAAAGGCTTTGCTGTCAAATCAGACATATGAAGCAAACGAAAGATATTTGGCCGCATTACGTGATACAAACTTAACATATCTTACATATGATCTTGACGGCAACCAAACATATACCGCTCTTACAGGAAGTCAGCTGACAACATATGCGCCGCTAAAAAATCAATACGGTTTAATAAATTCCAGCGGAAAAATCCTTGTGTCAGAAACTGATGCCGCAAATTTTGAAAGCAGTAATAATATAAATGAATTTCTGGAAAAATACGGAGTAAAACAAATCGACACCGGAAAAACAGTTACAGTAACAAATCCTGCTTATCAAGGCGAATATGACAAATGGTTAAAAGATCATCAGGATTGGGTTGATAATTATCCAAAAATTGAAGATTATACAAAGGAAGTCCCTGACGTAAATAATGATATTTATAACGCCGTAAGAAATTCCGGGGGTTGTTTTGGTAACGGGATGAACGGACTTAACTGCTATATGCATGTATTATCGGATTTAATCGGGCCGGGCACTCATAAAACCTCTGATGGTCATGAAATCACAATTGTGACGACAGGAGGCTGGAATTGGAACTCCGCATTACATGGGGTAGAAAATTTTGAAAAAATAACACAAATGCTTAAAGAAGGACACTGTTCCGGAGATGTTATTGAAGGAACAGCAGTTATTGACGGTGTTGAATATGATAATATGGCCTATGAAGAAATTGAATACAACGGGACAACGGAATTAAAACTTGTCGGAGGCACAGTGTCAGATCCGAACATGTCATTATGGCAAAGAGCAGTTGATTTGTTATGGGAAGTTCATAATGACTATGACGGCAGTGCGACAGGCGGCCGGGCCAAAGAACAAAACCTGGCAAAATTCCTATATTTTGTAGAACACGATTTAAAACAGGCTGTTACAAAAACCGAAATTGATTATGATGCATACCAAAAAGCCGTTGATGAATATAGGGAAGAACCGCAAATGCCGGATATTCCCGCAACAATAGAAGAAAAAGTCTACGAATACAGCGACCGTGACAAAGCCCAATGGTATGTAAATCTATGGCACAGAATGAACGGAGAAAATCAAGAGAGAACAGACTCAACATCAGGAAGCAATTCACCTGTATCCCTCGGAGGAAGAACACCGGGTCGTCAATACGATATATTGGAAGACGGCTTGATGAATAGTG
Organism: Candidatus Gastranaerophilales bacterium; assembly: GCA_944324365.1. Classification (GTDB taxonomy): domain Bacteria; phylum Cyanobacteriota; class Vampirovibrionia; order Gastranaerophilales; family Gastranaerophilaceae; genus UBA1221. Next base: position 31,540 of record CALUWA010000012.1, on the reverse strand, counting down.
CAGAGTGGCTCCAATATTCACTTGAACATGGCTCAATAATGCTTGAAAAAGTAGAATTTACAGACCCTACCAAAGAAGGAACCGGTTTGGAAGATGCCACCTGGAGACCTACTATTTACACCAGCGCCCTTGATATCTCGGAAGAAACAAATGAAAAAACAAAAGCAAAAGCCGAAGCTGAGTATGAAAATGCCCAAAAAGTTATTGAAGCAAAAGGTAAAAACTACGATAACATCTTATCCTTACTTGACACAGAACACGATGCACTCCAGTCCGAATATGATTCAGTAAAATCAGTAATCGACAAGAATGTGGATAGAACCTTAAAAATGTATTCAGCTTAACTTTCCATTACATTTTATTGACTTGGAATATTGGTTATCATACTATAGCTGATAAGAGGAAACGGGGTGAATATCCCCGGCTGTAGCCGCAACCGTAAAAGCCGGAATGCTCGAAATTGAAAACATTATCCACGTGCAATTTGGAAATGTTTTTAGGATTTCATAGATGTCCTCTTAAGAAGTATTGAGAGGATTTTTTAATTGCAGTTAGCAACAGTACAGCCAAATATAGTAAAAGCCGGAACATGTCCTCATGGGCTTCCGCTTGGAGCATGCCCGATATGTAACGGAATGGGCGGAGGAGGCGGAATGAAGAAAGCCGATTTTTCCGCGAAGCCGGGCGAAATGAGCTGGAACGAATGTGCGGCAATAGGAGCATTTCTAAAAGCGCAGCAAAATGCCAAAATTGCACGTGAACAAGATGCCCAAAACTTTGCACGCCAAGCAATCGCATTTCAGAATGCAATGATGAATGCATCTCAAAGAATTGCAGTTTTGACAAATGCAATATCAAACATTATGCCGCAGGCAATTGCAAAACCGGTAAATTTTGTACTGAACACAATAGTCGGCGGAACGTTAAATTTAATAAAAAATCTTCCGGCAGCAATACAAAATTTCACGCAAACAATCGGGCAAAAATTTGCGGATATTTCCGATAAAGTTGCAGCTGTATACGGCGAAATCAAGACAGCAATAGCAAAAAAAATATCGGAACCACTTAACGAATTTAAAAAGAAAATCAAATCATTATTTAACATATTTAATCCCGAAAACACGGATAATAATGAAAAGCAGGTAGATGAAACAAAAAAAGCATTTAAACTAAGAACATTCATCCACGATTTATACAAGAAAATCACAGGTGAAGAAGAAACACAAAAGGAATTACAGAAATGACAATGACTCTGTTCAATGATGGAGAAATTCAACGCCGGCAAAGGAATTTAACCGGAGTACAAAGAAGAAATAACTCAAAAACCAGGGAAGGTGTAATTGTAAATAACTTCATTCGCGATAATGAACCTGAACCATTCGCGTTTGACCTGAATGATACAAAAGACTCGTTAATAATATCAGAAACAGCTAAACTTCCTAAACAATTAAGAGAAAACCAAACCACACCTGAAAAAAGTCTGCTTCCGATAAGCGGCATTGCCGTTGGCGTAATGGGTCTGATGGCCGGTTTATCCTGGTTTGTAAAGCGAAATGCAAAAATTACAAACGAAATAGCCCGCGAAAAATGGATAACATCATTTACCAGAAATATTTCTATAAATGATGAAAACGACCAGGCACTTGTACAAATGGTTCAGAATCCTAACAGAAAAACAATCAGAGCAGGGCTAGGGGTATTAACGCTTTCTGCTGCAGCTTTTATGGGTAAAACCTTCTTTGACGGATTTAAAGAAGTTTGGGTAAAGAAAAAAGAAGCAGATATTCAAAAAAACCTACAGGAACAGCTTATTGATATAGAAACACAATCTTTCAGCGGAAAAATACAAATTATAAGAAATTCTTTATCCGAAAAAACAAAGATGTTTTCCAGATATCTTGAAGATAATGAACCTCACTTGCAGCCATTTGGAATGTTCAAGTCAGCAAAAGAATTATCCTTCGGGCAAAAAGCCGAGAAATCCGACCACAAAACACATAAAAGCGGCTTACAGTATTTTATGCTCGGCGGAGCAACTATCGCCTCAATAATCGGACTATCTTTGTATTCTTTGAAAAACTTACGATTAGGCGGAAAAGAGGTTTCAAAATTTGTCAACAGAACAAAAAAAGACCTGGAAATGATTGCACAATCCGGTAAAGACACAGATTTTATAAAAGAATATCTTGAACACGGGCTACAATTTATTAATGCAAAAAAAGAAGTTGTAGAAGAAATTGTGAACAAGACCCCTTGGGAAGCAGCAGAAAAAGAAGAATTCATCAATAAAACAGTGCAAAAAATCGAAACATCAACAGTCAAGGTAAATCCTAATATAGGCGGGGACGGAACCCAGAAACCGTCATTGTCATCTTTTGTTGATGATTACAGGGCATTTTTCTATAACTTCTTAATAGAGCCTGAAAACCCGCAATTCCAGCAGCTATTTATCGGAATGACCGCACTTGCCGGCGTAAGCTACGGCGGGAAATTAATAGGAGATGCAATTAAAGAGGTTCAGGTCAAAAAACTTAATGCACAAACTGAGGTTGATCTTCAAAAACGCCTGGTATCAACAGAATTACGCAATTTTAAATCTAAAAAAGATGCCGCAATACAGCCGCTTGTGGATGAATTTTATAAACAGGTCGACGAAGGGAAACCAAAAGAACAGCTTAAGACAATGGCGGAAAACATTCTGCTGGAAATCAAAAACGGCCCGCCGTTTGTATACTCATAAAATGAGGGATTATGATTACACCAATTAATACTATCAGATATAACAGAAACACATTCGGCAGTAATAGAACCACAGTCAGCATGCCTGCCGGAAATTCCGTGCAAATGCCGGTACAAGGGCGGAATTACGCTATATTTGACCCAAATAGAGTAGATTATTTTGTAAAGCAAAAAGAACAGGCTCTGCCGTATCTCAATGAAATTTTGCTGCATTCATATAACGAAGCCCAAATAACAGAAACATTATACATATTAGACAGAATGATTGAAAACGGAACAAAAGGAGTAGACAAAATGTATCCGGCGCTTTCACGGTTTAATAATACAAATTCTCCTAATATTCAGACTTTTCTTGCCGGAATTTACAGAAAGACCCAAATTCCGGATGCATTCGGACCTTTAGTAAAAATGCTCATACAAAATTCCCTAAACCCATGTCCTGACATGGTTTTCGACCCAAATGAAGAGATTGGTGGAGCTATATTAAGCTACATCTCTGATAGGTTCAGGAAACAGTCATAGCAAGCGTTACAACTCTTATATGTATAAAATATATACAGAATATGTTACAATTTCTTAACAAAACGAAACCAAAAATTAAAGTTTTCAGCCATGGCAGTCGATAACATGAGTACGAATGTACTAAGAACAAGAAAGGAATGGATACCGTTATGGGTATGGCTGCTTCACAAGCTAGATTTTTGGGTTTGACAGCTCGAAAAAATAACGTTGAGTTCGAAGGCCAACAGATTAACCAACAACGTACCGTGTTGTCTAATCAGTCAGCCAACTACTACAACGACCTTCTCGGTATGACTGTTCCAACCCCTCCATCAGTTGACAACTATACAAAAACAGTTTATTCATTTGATGATGGTGCACTAACAAATACTGTAACTGCATTAATTGCAGAACCAAACGGACAATACACTATAAGCTATTTATCAAAATGGCAGGATGACTACTCCGCAGTTGCAGCTTCTACAAGTATTGTAACTAGAACAGGTACAGCACCTGATTATACCTACTCAATTGGTTCTACAGATTTAAGAGAATTGGGAACACTAGATCCGAATATTGAAGATGCAGACAAACAAGCTGACAGACAAAGAGAAGAACAAGCCTGGGCAACTTTGCTTGAACAAAAATACGGCAAAACCGATTGGGTTATAAGATATGTAACAAACACTACAACCGGTGCAGAAGTTCCATATTTTTACAGCAAAGATGACTTGGACACTGCACAATATGATGACAAAACCGGGAACTCTTTATCAAACATCAAATGCTATACAATAGGCAGCGAACAAAAGATTGAAGAACATCTTGCAATTGAACACTGTAAAGTTGAAAAAGATTCTTCTGGCAGATTTATTTCAATCAGCATCCCGGATGTTGATGCAAACGGCGATCCTGTATTAGATGAAGCAGGAAATCCAATCTACACAGAATATGCTCTTACAACAGAAACAACAACAGATCAGGATGCATATAACGATGCAATGAATGAATACGAATATCAAAAACAATTATATGATCAAGCAATTGAAGATATTAACTCTAAAATTGAAATTATTCAGGCAGAAGATAAAAACTTAGAATTAAGACTAAAACAACTTGATACTGAACAAGATGCAATTTCAAACGAAGTTGACGCAGTATCAAAGGTAATAGAAAAAAATACCGAAAGTTCATTCAAAACATTCGGTTAAGAAAAAGATTTTCCTTTCCCTTTTTCCTTTTTCCTATTAATTTTCCAACGACTAACATTATGCTAGTCGTTTTTTTTATCTTTATACTTTTATGCTAATATAGCAATATGAGCTTTAGCATAAAATATGAACCAATCAAACAAATTGTGAATAATGAATTACATCAATTAGAAGCTGAAATGGTTAAAGGGCTTGAAAACTATTCGAAATTGGAAGAATATGTTTCTGTGCCGTCAAAACATATAAGACCCGTTCTTACATTTTTATTTTTAAAAGCCTGTAATACCGAAATAACCAAAGAACAGATAAAACTTCAGGCAATCACAGAGCTTATACATAATGCGTCTTTGCTTCACGATGATGTAATTGATAACAGCGCAACCCGTCGCAACAAAGATTCTTTTAACAAAATTGAAGGCAATCACATGGCAGTAGTAGCCGGGGACTTTATACTGTCGATTGCTCTAACAAAACTTGTGGAATTGAATTCGATAAAACTTCTGGAACTTTTTGCAAAAACGCTAAATAACATGTGCTCAGGTGAAATAAGCCAGCATTCAATGAAGTTTAAAATTCCGTCAATAGAGCAATACATTGAAAAAACCTATAACAAAACAGGTTCTCTTTTTGAAACATCCCTGAAAAGCGCATTGTTAATAGCAGAAGATGAACAACACGGCTCTGCTGATTTTGCAAAAAATTTCGGAATAGCGTTTCAAATTCGCGATGATATAAAAAATATTTATAAAAATTCTCCGGACAGCGACTTAAAAAACGGGATATACACAGCCCCCGTAATATATTCCGGCAATCCTCAAAACCCGCTTACAGGTATTGAAAAAGCAAAAAGTTTGTTGAATAATTATGTAAGCGAAGCTAAAAATAATTTAAAATTTTTACCTGAAAACATTTATAAGAATGCACTAATAGAACTTGTGGAACTTTTAAATAATGACTAAAGAAGAGATAACAGAAAAAATACAGGAATGGTATAAAATACACAAACCGGCAATAAAAGAAACAGTGGAAACCGTTGTATTTGTTGTGGTAATGGTTATCATAATCAGATTTTTTATCGGAGAAATCCGCTGGATACCGTCAGGTTCAATGCACCCGACATTACTGGAAGGTGACAGAATATTTGTGGAAAGGTACTCAAGATTTTACACAACCCCAAAACGCGGCGATATAATGGTATTTTATCCGCCGTTTGAAAAATTAAAAAACACCCCTTGGAAAGTTTTCTCAAGACTAACCGGATTTTTCTGCAAGGATATAGCCTATATTAAGCGCGTTGTGGGAATGCCCGGCGATAAATTTGAACTAAAAGCCGACAACACCGGCAAATATACCGTATATATTAACGATAAACCTTTGAATGAGCCATATATACAGAGTCCTTATGATTACACGCCGTGCACTGAGGCAATGATGTGCGGGCCTGTTATAATTCCTGCAAAACACTATCTTATGCTCGGTGATAACAGAGGAAATTCACAAGACGGCAGATATTGGGGCTTGCTGCCGCAAGACCGGTTTATCGGAAGAGCTGTATTTGTATTCTGGCCTTTTACAAGAGCAAAAATTCTGCATTAAAAATTTAAGGAGAAAATATGAGCGAAAAAGAAAAGATGATTGCCGGAGAAATGTATTTTCCGAATGAAGAAAACCTTCTGAATGACAGAAAATATGCAAAAGATTTATGTTTTGAGCTCAATAATACACCGCCGTCAAAATCCGAAGAACGAAACGCTATACTACAAAAACTTCTCGGGAAATGCGGAGAAGAAACAATTATAGAATCAAACTTCTTCTGCGACTACGGCTATAATATTTCTGTCGGGAAGAATTTCTTTGCAAACTATAATTGCGTAATATTAGACTGCGCTCCGGTAAAATTCGGGGATAATGTCCTCATAGGTCCGGGCTGCGGGTTTTATACAGCAATTCATCCTATAGATGCAGAAGAAAGAAGTACACTCTTAGAATCCGCAAAACCTATCACTGTCGGCAATGACGTTTGGTTTGGCGGTAACGTGACAGTCCTTCCCGGAGTGACAATAGGTTCCAATGTGGTAATAGGCGCCGGAAGCGTTGTCACAAAAAATATTCCTTCAAATGTTGTTGTTGTCGGCAATCCATGTAAAGTAATACGAACACTGGAAGATTAATATATTGTACTTCGATTTATCTTTGTGCTACTCTGAATAGAGTAATGATTAGGGCGAATTTACCCTTATCCGTAGTGAAATATATATGGAGAGAAAAAGATGAAAGAAGCATATTTTCCGCAGGAAATTGAAAAAAAGTGGCAGAAGAAATGGGAAGAATCCGGAGCCTTTAAGACAAGAGATGATGTTGATAAACCGAAATATTACGCGTTATCGATGTTTCCTTATCCTTCAGGCAAGCTTCATATGGGGCATGTCAGAAATTATACAATTACCGATGTAATAGCCCGTTTCAAAAAAGCTCAAGGATATAATGTACTTCATCCGATGGGCTGGGACAGTTTCGGCCTTCCCGCAGAAAATGCGGCGATGAAACACGGTGCCGATCCTGCAAAATGGACTGATGAAAATATTGCTTATATGACAAAACAACTTAAAATGCTTGGACTTTCTTATGACTGGGACAGAGAAGTTGCGACCTGCAAACCTGATTATTACAAATGGACTCAATGGCTATTTTTACAATTATATAAAAAAGGCCTGGCATATAAAAAAGAAGCTGCAGTAAACTGGTGTAACGAGTGCGGAACGGTTCTTGCAAACGAGCAGGTAATAGACGGCAAATGCTGGAGATGCGACAGTGTAGTTGAGAAAAAATATCTTTCACAGTGGTTCTTAAAAATTACCGACTATGCGGAAGTTCTGTTAAAAGACTTAGACAAACTTGACGGCTGGGGCGACAACGTAAAAACTATGCAGGCAAACTGGATAGGAAAATCGCAGGGTGCAATCTTTAAATTTAAAGTAAAAGAAATTCCCGGCCTTGAAGTTCCTGTATATACAACAAGACCGGATACCGTGTACGGTATAACTTATCTTGTAGTTGCACCGGAATACAAGGATATAGAAAAACTTACAACTCCAGAAAATAAAGAAGCCGTAGAAGCTTATCGTGCAAACGCGCGTAAAATGACAGAGATTGAAAGGCTTTCAACAGACCGTGTCAAAACCGGAGTACCTTTGGGCACACACTGCATAAATCCGTTTAACGGCGAAGAATTCCCGCTTTGGACAGCAGATTATGCGCTTGTTGAATACGGAACCGGGGCTGTAATGGCTGTTCCGACACACGATACGAGAGATTTTGATTTTGCAAAAAAATACAATCTTCCGCTAAAAGTTGTTATTCAAAATCCTGAAAACCCTAGCGACTGCAAAGATGCAGCCTACGTAGAACCCGGAGTACTTGTAAATTCCGAAGAATTTAACGGGATGAAAAATGATGAAGCTAAGAAAGCAATTACAGAAAAAGCCGTAAAAGAAGGGTTCGGTGAATTCAAGACCCAATACAGGCTGCGTGATTGGTTAATTTCCCGCCAAAGATACTGGGGAGCGCCAATTCCTGTTGTATATTGCGACAAATGCGGAATACAGCCGGTAAAAGAAGAAGATTTACCTGTTTTACTGCCAAAAGATGTAGACTTTTCAGTTGTCGGCAAATCACCGATTACAACGTCAAAAACATTTGTAGAAACAAAATGCCCTGTATGCGGAGGGCCTGCAAGACGTGAAACCGATACAATGGATACATTTATTTGTTCAAGCTGGTATTACCTTCGTTATGCAGATGCAAAAAATGACAAAAAACCGTTTGACAGAGATCTGGTGAACAAATGGCTGCCTGTTGACCAATACGTAGGCGGGATTGAGCATGCAATTCTGCACTTGTTATATTCAAGATTTTTCACTAAAGCCTTAAGAGATTTAGGACTGTTGGATTTTGACGAACCGTTTAAAAATCTGTTAACACAAGGCATGGTGCTTAAAGACGGTTCTAAAATGTCAAAATCCAAAGGCAATACCGTAGATCCGGATGAAATATTTGAAAACTACGGAGCAGATACCGCAAGATTGTTTATTCTCTCGGATTCACCGCCGGCAAGAGATTTTGACTGGTCAGATGCCGGTGTTGAAGGCTGTTACAAGTTCTTAAACAGAGTTTGGAGATTAATTTCAACAAACGCCAAAGATATTGATATCAATAATGCTGAAATAAAATCTGATAAACTCAAAAAAGAAAACGACAACCTTGTACGCACTGTTCACATGGCTATAAAAGGAATTACCAACGATATTTCAAATGATTTCCAATTTAACACGGTAATTTCAAAGTACAGAGAACTCACAAATGCCATCTATGACTGGCGTGGTGCTAAAACAGAACTTGATGACGAAGACAAGAATGTCTTGAGTTTTGCGATTATAACATTAATCAAATTAATGTCGCCTGTTGCGGTTCACTTAACAGAGGAAGCATGGCATGAACTTGGCGGGGAAAAATCAATACATGATGAGCCTTGGTGCACATGGGACGAAAACCTTGCTAAAATGAGTTCTATAACGCTTGTAGTACAAGTTAACGGAAAAGTTAAGGACAAAATTGAAGCTGACGAAGCGCTTTCACAGGAAGAAATGAAAGAACTGGCTCTAAACAGTCCGAAAATTAAAGAACTTACAAACGGCAAAACAATCGTCAAAACCATTGTTGTACCGAAAAAGCTTGTCAACATTGTAGTTAAATAAAAAATAAAAAATCAATTTAAAGACTCGCGGTAATCGCCGCGAGTTTTTTATTTTAAATGTTACAATTGTAAACTTTTTTACCAAAAGTGAAATCCGGCAAATTCGTTTGTTTTTATATATATAAGACAAAAGAATGAGAGAGGCTGATTATGACTGATCCGTACTTAAGAACCAAACAAGATCCAAATAAAATATTGGATCGCGCATACAGTAACTGGCAGCAGCGAATTTCCACACCTAAAGGAAATCCGAATGCCCCTCAATATATTGATATGACACAGCGCAACCCTCAGCAAGCGTTGATGCAGCAGTATCAGATGTATTACCAGCAGTGCCTGGCAACAGGCCAAACACCTATGTCGCAAATACAATTTATGCAGACATTGCAGCAAAATAACATGATAGCATCTGACCCTATGGTTCAAATGCAAACGGGCATGTCTCTCGGACAAGCCGTTACAGACATGATTTCAGGGCTGCTTAACATTGGAAAATCCTCTAAGGCAGAAGCAGGCGGAGCAGCTGCAGGCAATGGACCTACAGAAACCCAGCAGCAAATGGTCAACAATTATCAGGCAGCACTCCAAAACGGCGGAGAATTTACTGTAGATAACTTAAATGACTTTGTTAATGCAGAGTTTGCACATATGAATGCAAAAGGAGATACTGTAACCCAAGAACAATTTATCAATTATATGACAAATCTTGGATTTGATAAGGCAGAAGCTGTAGCAATTGCGGCTGACGCAAGCAACAGTCAGTCTATCATAGACGGCAGCATTAGCAAAAAAGAATTAACAGCGTTTTATAAAGCTGTTATGGGAGATTCAAACAGTATCTCTGCAGAAAAACTTGAAGCAAAGTTAACAGCCAGTGCCGATAAAACCGACAAAGCCCAAAATAACGATGAAATAGCAAATGCAATGAAAGCAAAAGGTTATACTTCAACAACCAAAATGGTTGACGGCGAAATTACCGGAGTATTTGTAAAAGGCGATGAAGTTATACTTTGGGATGATAAAGCTAAAATATCAGAAATTATAGACGGAACGGGAGAATAAATCTCCCGTTTTTTAGTTTTCACCGCTAACCGTCGCGAACCTGAAATTATTAACCCAAACATCAAATCCGCCTTCCATAAGCATGCATGGGTATTCGTAATCAGCAAGGATTAAGCAGGCAGAAGCACCCAAATGGCACTGCTGGTTATAACAATATACAACCGTAATTTTATCTTTTGAAAGTTCCTGCAGCCTGTCTGCAAGTTCCGCTTTCGGAATAGATACAGCACCCGGGATATGTGATGTAATATAATCTTCATGCGCTCTTACATCAACAACAACGGCCTTTTCCTGCTCCATCATATTTTTTAATTCTACAGGCCCGAGCGTATAAGCAAGACAATTCATAAAATAACATGCCGCTTTTTCCGAATTTTTACGTAGTTCATTAATTTTAAGATTCATAATCTGACCTCCTTTTCCGATTAAGGAAAAGGATAAATCAAATTATGATATAACTACTCAGTAACATGTCTACATTACAAAAGTATCAATTGGGGGTAAATGAAATAATTAGCATAGTTAGTTCAATCAAACAGAACCGATTAGCCGAGAAAGGAAATATGCTGATCAGGGGTTTTGTTTGAAGAAGAACCAGATGCTACAACATATTTATAAGTTCTTGCAATTTTTTTAATTGTTGAAATTATAGGGTTAGATGGCAATGCATTATTCAAATTCCCTTCAAATTCACGACGAGCAGTTGGATTTTGCAAAGCCAAAATCGCCATATTAGTTGTCATATTATTAGCATTACTTCCATCACCGAAAGAAATGTATTTTTTTGTACTGTTAAATTTTACAGGATTTATTGTTATCATTTGCTTCCTCCTCTCTGGAGTTCTTATTAAGTGTTTCCTTAACACTTCATCTAACACTTTTACTATACTAGATAAAAAATTATTTGTCAACCCCTCTTATAAAGTTTTATTAAGAAGCTCAAAATTCGCTCCCCATAAGAGTTTTTAATAAAGTGCTCAAAATACACTTATTCGAGAGTTTTTAGAATATTTCTCATACTTTTGTATATACCGATTTGGGCATGCATATGAAATTTTTTATATTAGACTAAAAATTAAATAAATTTTTCATAAAAATAAAATATACCCAGTTGGGTAATTGTAATTTTTACACTTAATGTGTTTAATATAATTAATCTTTTTCATACTTCCAGCTATTCTTAATTCCAACGAGCCTGTTTAAGGCTCTTTTTTTTGTTAAAAACCCCATGCTATCTGCTTTTATAAAAGCAATTAAACTGTTACATAGATAACTTACCGTCATTGCTGTACGTGTCAAATAACTATTTACATAACCCTTGTTATGTGCATCTATCGACCACATACATAAGTTATGTAATTTATTTGTTCACTTTTTCTTTTTAATTGCGGTGCAAAAAGAAAAAGTGAACCGAAAAAGAAAAAACACGCAAAAGATTTCTGCGCTGCCTGCGGCATCGCTTTGACCGAATGGACGTACGTTCCGTTTGCTTCGCAAACGAAATCTTTAGGCGCTGCTAAGGACAACGCAGCGCGTTTCACGTCATTCAGAGGGCGCAGCCCGAAGAATCTCATTTCGTCATTGCGAGCGTAGCGAAGCAATCCAGGAAAAAAGAGATTCTTCGGATTTCATCCTCAGAATGACATAGCGAAGAAAGCCGCATTCACGCTTGTGGAAGTGCTCATCACCCTTGGCGTAATAGGCATTGTCGCAGCTATGACTCTGCCTATGCTTGTCGCTAAATACCAGAAACATGTTGCAACTACTCAATTAAAGAGATTATATTCTATATTATCAAATGTAGAAATGCTTGCCATAAATGATTATGGAGACCGTAAACACTGGGATTACCCTGTTACAGGGAAAAACCCATATACACCACCTACAATTTCTAATAGCGATTTCTTTAAAAGATACTATGAACCTTATTTTAAAACCTCCGGAGCAAGAGAAAGAACCAGTTTTAGAGACTATGAAGTTTATAATTATAATGGCGTAAATGCTAAATGGGGAAGTGGCGCTGCGTCTAAAGTATTCTTCAGGCAGTTTGATGAAAGTTGCGTTACCGGATGGAGCAACAATCAATTTGTCGTATTTACTGCCGATTTAAATTGCGAAAAACGTCCAAATATTGTTGGTCATGATATTTTTGATATTGCCACAGTACGGGATACCGGACGTCAAACTTTTAAACTTGAACCACCGTTACCTAAGGGTAAAAATGAGACAAGAGAAGCTTTAATAAACAACTGTAAAGGAGCTAATTACGGCGGCGGGTTTCCTAACAGGTGCTTCACACTCTTTGTCTATGACGGCTGGCAGTTCAAAGATGACTATCCGTGGAGATAGGAACAATTCCGGCATATTCCCGCGTCATATATAAATAATTCATGCTAAAATGGAATTATGAAAGAATACGATTTTTACATAGTTCCGACACCTATAGGAAATTTAGGTGACATAACACAAAGAGCCATAGATGTATTAAAAAGTGTTGATGTTATTGCCTGCGAGGACATGCGGGTTACTCAAAAACTTTTGAACCACTTTCAAATCGGAACAAAATGTATCTCGTATCACAAATTTAATGAAAAAGAACAAGTAGCAAAAGTACTTGAAATATTGAATAGCGGAAAAAAAATGGCACTTGTGTCCGATGCGGGTACTCCGCTGTTTTGCGACCCGGGTTCTATTCTTATCAAAGCGTTAAAAGAACATGACTTTAAAGTAACTGCATTGCCGGGTGCAAATGCTGTAGCAACCTTTTTGTCGCAAATTCCAAGAGATAGCGAAGAATTTGTTTTTGCAGGATTTTTACCAAAGTCTGAAAAGCAAATTCTTGAACTGTTAAACAAATATAAATATTGCAACCTTGTTTTTTATGAATCCCCGAACAGACTCTTATCAACCTTAGAAATCATTTCACAAAACTCAAGTGAATCAGTAGTTTCAGTCGGCAGAGAATTAACAAAAGTTTTTGAAGAAGTTATAACCGATAAGGTTGGCAACATAATTGAACATTTTAAAAAAAATCCATTAAAAGGAGAAATTGTCGCAATGGTTCATGCCGGCACACTAAATGGCGACACAGAACAATATATAGAGCAAATAAATATATTAAAACAAAAAGGATATTCAGCAAAAGATATTTCAATAATTATATCTTCTTTATATAATATTAACAAAAACAAAGTTTATTCATATCTCTTGAATACCAAACAGGACGATAATTAACAGGGATAAATGTATCTAAATATTAAAATTTTCCTTTTTAATAATTTATGATATAATATTTATTGGGTAGGACATGATTAAGGATTGGATGTTGAGGACTCCTAAAATATATAAATTAATAGCAGCATTAGTGCTTGTAGCAACATGCCCTATAGCCGGTTTTGCTGCAGACGATTATTTTCCGAGCCTGGCTGAAGTTGCGGCTTCGACACCTACCGCTGAACAAGTGCAGCCGGCAAATCCACCTGCAGAAGAAAACATAAAAAAAATTAAAGATATAGAAATCCATGGTTTAAATGTAATTTCAGAAGAAGAAGTATTATCAAAATTAAACCTGCATAAAGGAGATGCTTATAAGCGGGAATCTATCCAAAACGGTCTTAAAAATGTCTATATGATGGGGTATTTTACGGAAAAAATGCGTGCAATTCCGGTTAATAACCCTGATGGCTCGGTTACTTTAAAAATTATACTTGAAGAAAACGCCCCGATAACAGATTTTACAATAGAAGGAAATTCCGTTATTCCTACCGAAGAGATATTAGAACCGCTGCTTCCTATGAAGGGCAAACCTCAAAACATTACGCAATTAAATGAAGCTATTGAAAGAATTCAATCAATATACAGCTCAAAAGGATATATTCTTGCGAGAATTGAGTCTGTAAGTGACGATCCGGACGGAACCGTTAACATTAAAATAAAAGAAGGAACAATCAATTCAATAGCAATAGCCGGAAATGAAAAGACCAAAGATTACATTATTGCCAGAAACATTCTTGTAGAGCCGGGCATGGTCTATAACGAAAACCAGGTAAAACAAGATTTGGTCAGATTATTTGCAACCCAATCCTTTAAAGATGTTACCCGAGAAATTGAGCCTTGTGAAGACGACCCTGATAAATATGACATCACAATTAATGTACAAGAACAAAGAACTGCAAGTATTTCTGTCGGCGGCGGTATTGATTCCGTAACAGGTGTTTTCGGTTCTGTTGGTATTGCTGATAACAATTTCAGGGGTATGAACCAGAGATTAGCCTTAAACGGCTTAGTTGGTACCGGTGTAATCTTGAACGATTCTTCAATAAAACGAAGAATGAATATGCAGATTGAATTAAGCTTTTTTGAACCACACTTCTTAAATGCAGATACATCTTTGATGTCAAAACTTTATTACAGAGATTTCGGTTCATACCAGGTTCCGCTGGCAATAGAAAGAAGATTTGGCGGAGAAGTTACAGTTGCACACAGAATGAAGAAAAACAAACATTTGACATCAACCTTCTCTTTAGGTGTTGAAAATGTTGATGTAAGTGAAGGCGACTTTAACAAAATTGCAAGCATGTATGCAAGATACGGAGTTCCGATAAGCGAACGTGCAAAACAGCTGGATGGCGGTCTGTTCCTGTCATTAAGCCCTGCCCTTGTTTATGATACAAGAGATTCATCGATAGTAACAAGGAAAGGAACTTTAGCAAATATTAGATTTGATGAAGAACTTGGCTTAATTGATTTTGACAAAACTCATGGTAAGTTATCAGGATCCATAAAACATTACGTACCTATCGGAAAGAAGTCTTCATTGTCATTTATGGCAAGAGCAGGCGGAAGGATACATGGGGACGATATGCCTGAAGTTATGGCATACCGTTTAGGCGGTCCTTATTCTGTCAGAGGGTTCAAAATGAGCGGAGTTGGTACCGGGGATGCTTTTGTAATGGGTTCTGTTGAGTTTGCAACGCCAATTCCGTTCCTAGATAGAACAAAACTATCAAGGAAAATTCCATTTCTTAACAACATAAGATTAACTGCCTTTGTTGATGCCGGTAAAATATTTGATCCAACTTTATCCTCAACATTATATGACAGACCGCTTTATGCGGTATCTGCCGGTGTAGGTTTGAAGTTGTACATTCCGGGCATGGGACCGTTATCAATTGATTACGGTATTCCATTCACACCTGTCGGCGAACATGGTGCAGAAAACGGTTACTTTACTTTTGGTGTAGGTGATTTATTATATTAATACAGACTTAGATAAAAAATAAACATACAGGAGGTTTTATGAAAAAATTCAAATTAGCAATGGCAGTATTAGGATGTGGACTGCTCTTATCATGCGCAAGCCAGGCGAATGCTGCGGGAGTAGGATACATTGACTACCAGAAGGTTCAGGCAGGATATCCTCTTGCTCAGCAAGCCATAAAAGAAGTTGATGCAAAAGCACTTGAACTTCAACAGTTTATGGTAGATAAAGAAAAACAGTATAAAGCACTTGACACACCTTTAAAGAAACAAAACTTTGAAGAAGCCACAGCAAGAGAACTTGATGCAAAACAAGATGCTTATGCAAAACTAAGAAGCCAGAAAGAAGAATTAATCTTCAATAATATTCAGGCTGCAGCTAAAAAAGTACTTGTTGAACAGCACTTAGACGCAATTGTTGATTTCAGAGTCGTATTTGTAGGCGGAGTAGATATAACTGACCTGGTTATTCAAAAATTAAAAACCGGTGGTGCTCAATAATATGCGGATAGTCGATATTATCGATAAAAAAAAACAAGGAAAAGAATTGTCGAAAGAAGAAATAAATTATTTTATTTCTTCTTTGACAGACAAATCAATGCCGGATTATCAGGCAAGTGCTTGGCTGATGGCGGTTTGGTTTCAGGGAATGAGTGAGGAAGAAACGGCAAACCTAACCGAAGCAATTATCAATTCCGGAGAAACCATCCATTTTGGTGCTCTTTCAAAGAAGATTGTTGATAAACATTCAACCGGCGGTGTCGGAGATAAGGTTACAATCACACTTATACCGCTATTGGCGGCTGCAGGAATACCAATCGCAAAGCTTTCCGGCAAAGGGCTTGGGCATACCGGCGGAACAATTGATAAACTTGAATCTATTCCTGGATTTTCAACAACACTCACTCTTGATGATATGCACAAGCAAGTTGAGGAAATAGGAGTTGCCATAGGCCAGCAAACACAAAACCTGACTCCTGCAGACGGGATGTTATATGCCTTGCGTGATGTAACTGCAACAATAGATTCTATGCCGTTAATAGCATCTTCCGTAGTATCAAAAAAAATTGCATCAGGCGCCGACAACATAATTTTGGATGTAAAATACGGTTCCGGAGCATTTATGAAAACTCCTGAGGACGCAGAAAAGCTGGCACAGTTAATGGTAAACATAGGTAAAATACTTAACAAATCCATTACTGCCGTAGTTACCTCAATGGAAGAACCGCTTGGACGTGCTGTAGGAAATGCATTGGAAATTATTGAATCTATGGAATTTTTGAAAGGTAACATTGTTACAGGTGACATTGCAGAGCTTACGTATGATTTTGGAGTTATTGCACTGCTGCAGACCGGAAGATTTATAGATAAAGATACAGCCAGAGATTATTTGAAAGAACTTATCCATTCCGGAAAGGCAATTGAAAAGTTCAAAGAACTTATAGAAGCTCAAGGCGGAGATTCATCTGTCATAAATGATTATTCAAAACTCCCGCAGGCAAATCATAAAATTGAAGTTAAGGCAGAAACCGACGGTTACGTAGAAAATATAGATGCATATAAGGTTGCATACGGATGCAAACTTTTAGGCGCGGGAAGAGAAAAGAAAACGGACAGCATTGACTATAGTGTAGGAGTTTATTTAAACAAAAAAACCGGCGAGAAAGTAACTTCCGGAGATATTTTGTATACAATTTATGCAAATGACGGCGAAAAAGCTGAAGAATGCAAAAAATATTGTAATAAAGCATACAAATTTACAACCGGACAGCCTGCATCAAATAAGCAAATTTATGCAATAATAAAATAAAAATAAGGGATATCAATATGTTTAAAAACAACAGAATGCAGTATATTATCAAAACCTGCTCCAGCGAAAACGTTCAGGAATTACAAAACCTTTTAAATGAAATGTCGATGAACGGCTGGGAATTATACAGTATGAATGAGATAGAAACTGACGACGGTTTTAAATATAATTGTATATTTATGTCCGAGCTTAAAACAACGGAAGATAACGGCAGTTCCGATATCGTTAACATATCATCTTTCAAAAGCCAGATGGAAAAAATGTTATCTCCGGAAATGAACCCTTACGAAACATGCCTTGATATCCAGGCAAAAATAATCTCACAGCAAAAAAAAATATCCAAAATTAAGACAGAACTTGATTCAGAGGCTCCCGCATCTGTCGGCAGGAAGAAATTAAACGATAAAATTTCGGCAGGATTGAAAGAACTGGATGAGTTAAAACATAAACTTTCAAAAGCAACGTCACCTGACGTTATGTATTCAAGATTACATGAAGATAAACTGTCAATCAATCTAAGCGAAGAGCTTTTGGATTATGTCAGCCCGGAAAAAGTTTCAGCTCAGGAAGATTTGGTCGCAGCAACAGTAAAAACTCGATTAAAATTAACAGATGAACTTGGTTATGTAATTCCAAAAATTATTTTTAAAGACGACGAAAACCTTAACCCTTACGAATTTTCTATAAAAATTCACGGGCTTGAAGTATGCCGGGCATGTGCATATCCGGGATATTCAGTATTTTATTCGGATGAACTGCATTTAGAGAAAAAACCGAAAAATTCTATAACCGATGTAGATTTAGTCAACGGCAAAAAAATCATTTGGCTTGAAAACTCACAAACAAAAGACTTTTGGGAAAAAGGAATTTCCGGAGCCGAATACATTTCAAGACTTCTTGAATTTTTTGCAGTAAAACATGTAGATGATTTGCTTGATTACTCGGATATAGACAAGTATATCAATATAGTCGAACAAACAAACCCGTTTTTATTTGAAAATATTGTTCCGGATTTTGTATCTCCGGCAGACTTAAAGTTCATATTAACCGGCTTAATCAGAGAACGAGTATCCGTTAAAAATATTATTTATATTTTTGAGAAACTTAACGATTACGCAGACGATTGCCCAAAATCCGATTTGTTAAAAAAATTACGTCTTGCACTCGCTCGCCAAATCGTAAAACAATATGTAAATCCGGATGGAAGCATAAGCGTATTTGAAATCTCAGATAAAACCATAGATGAACTAATTCCAAGTTTTAATGATGAGGAAGATTTTATAATAAAAGTTGACGGCACATTTGCCGAAAAATTGGCAAAAAAAATAATAAAAAAATCAGCTCAATATAATGTAGATAGCCCAAAAGTCTTGGTTCCGATAGAATACAGACATCTCTTATTTACGCTACTATCACATTATATGAACGATATAACAGTACTTTCCAGAGAAGAAATCGGATGTCATTATCCGATAGAAATTATAGCAAACATATAGCAAAAAAATTTTTGTTCGGGGTTTAAAATAGACATGCTAGTAGGTAAAATTAATTCGTATAGTTACAGACCACATTTCACGCGCCGTCTGCGAGAAAATGAAAAAGCTGAATATAACGCAGCCATCAATGATGCAAAAGAGTATCTCGGAATTGAGAATATGTCCATGATACTCCACGGTTCCTGTTATCCGGCTGGAGAGTATAATACAGGAATAGGGACTCCTTTTTCTAAAGATGCCCTTGAAATTATAAAATTTGAAAAGCTTCATGGTTTTAATGCAAATCAGCTTGGGCCAAACGGCGAAGTAACGAGAGGTTCAATATCACCATATTCCGGTACTGTTTTTGCAAGGAATCATTTATTTATTGACTTAGCAGAACTTACAACTGATAAATACGGCAAAATTTTATCCGGAAGAACCTTTGACAGACTTGTAATAAATCATCCGGAAACGGGAAGAAACTACAGCCATTCAGAATTTTTTGAAGCGTTTGAAATATATGATATCGCACTAAGAGAAGCATACCGAAACTTCAAATCACAAGTTTACTTAGGAAACCTTAGGGCAATTGATCTTAACCGTGAATACGAGGAATTTAAAAAGCAAAAGGGAACAGAAGCCCTTGAAGAAGCATTGTTCCAGCTATTGACGCACACATACGGAACAATGGATACAAGCGTTTGGGAAAAAGAAGTTGATCAAAACTTGATATCCCGTCTGAAATCACGTGATCCGGAAGCTATTGACAGATTTAACCATCTTCTCAGCCGTTCTGGAGATGAAATAAATGCGTTTATATTCGGACAATTTATTGCTGATAAACAAATCAAAGAAAACAAACAACTCCGCGCAAAAGAAAACTTTAAATACATAAATGATTTACTGGTAGGATTTTCACCGAGTGAAGAATGGATATACAGAGATGCATTTCTGCCGGATTACAAACTTGGCTGTCCAAACGGCGGAGTAGGAAACGGCCCGCAATTATGGGAAATTCCTGTACTTGATCCGAACAAATTGTTTAATGAAGACGGTTCTCTCGGTCCGGCCGGAAAACTTCTTGAGAAAAAAATCGAATCATCATTTGACACAGGCGAAAATATAAGAATAGACCATGCTCTCGGTTTAGTAGATCCTTATATTTACAAGAAAAGTTCTGTATTTATTTCAAACGGCTATCTTGACAGAGGCAGATTTTATGCAAACAATATTTCAAAAATCCCTAATATGGATCCGAACGGCAATTATCAGAAAATTTTAGAGAAAATTTTACTGCCGATATTAAAAAGGCACAATATTAACCCGAATTCTGCAGTATGGGAGGATCTAGGAACATCCACCGATACCTTTAGCAGAATTTATTATAACAAACTAAAATTGCCGGGTATTACACAGCTTGAGTGGGCAAGAGGAGAACGCTCTCCAAGAAATAACACTGCACTTGTAGGCTCTCATGATTCTGAACCGGCAATAAAAATGATACAAAAAGACTGGGTAAGAAACCACAATGCCTGGAACATTGATTATCTTGCCGGCTATTTGAACTGTGACCCTGCACGTGCGAAAGAAAGAGAAGAGTTTAAGCAAAAAATTATTAAAAATCCTGCAGAACAGGTAAAAGCGAAATTCATAGAATTATTTACAACATCCAAAAATATTCAAATATCTTTTGCGGACTTTTTCGGAATCAGTGAAACCTACAATATGGGCGGGAAAGCGTTAAAAGAAAACTGGAAACTCCGCTTAAACAAAAACTATGAAGACACATATTACAAAAATTTGGAAAGCGACAATCCGACAGCATTAAATATGCCTGAAATATTAAGACATGCCGTACAAGCAAAAATGGATTTGGAAGTAGTACAAGATGGCGTACAAAATCCAGATGATACGGTTTTGAACAGAAACAGTTTAAACCGTGAGATGGCACCTCTTTTAAAGACTCTTAAAAAATATGAAGATATCCTCAAAGAAAAAACCGAAGAGGACGAAGATGACGGCGATTTAGTATTATAAACCAGTCTATGCCGAACATACAGCCATTTGACGAAACTACCGTAAAGATGTAAAATAAAATTATGAAAAAATTTTTATCAATATTTTTCATCTTGGGAATAAGCATAATTCTTCCGGCATATTCAAAAGAGATAAAGCCAGCTTTAGATAGTGCATCCACTCAGGGCGATACTGCAAAAATTTCTGATGAAACTAATGCTGAAAATCAAACTTCCGAGCTGCGATCCATTTTTATATGGCAAATTCCCGATTATACACCACCGAAAAATATTTCTGAAGAAGAAGCAGTTTATGACAATGAAAATACCGATGAAATCACTTCTGATGAAAATGGTATTGAAGAGGAAGAAATACCGCTTGCTCTGGACAATATCCCAATAAAAGGATATGTAGAATACATTGAAGATGCCGATGCAATATATCTGAAAGATGAAGATCAAAATTTAGTGTTGAATCTCAGAGTCCCGCAAAAATTAGAATCGGTCAGCGCCAGCAGCGTAAAATTGCCTATGACAACTTTTGCAAAGAATGTTTACACACGCTCGGACGATCTTGCTTATAGTATAGCACCTGTAGATGCTAATGCCGTAGCTAAAAAAGGTAATTTTTCGATAGGTACTTCATACAATGAAAGTATAGATACATCTGATCTTGGCTTTACAACATCCTTTTATACAAAATATGACCAAAAGCATTTTTCTTTAAGTTCCGCTTATAATAAAGAATCCGGTATTGCATACAGTACTGTAATTGATAAATTTTCTTTTACTCCGGAATTAAAATTAAATAAATATATTTCAATTAAAGATGTATTAACCTCCGATATTACAAGGAACAGAAAACAAAATTCGTTAATCCTTTCGATTAAACCAACCCAGGATGACAGAGTAAGATTTGAATTTGGAGCCGGACAAACTTTTGACGAGAATAAGAATATGATTAAATCTGAATTAAAATTCTCAACCCAATTCAAATGGTAACACACGCATAACTAGACATATGTGTTGATTTTTAATATAATAGAATTGGGAGTCTAAAAAGCTTAAAAATGGAAAGCAATCAGGAAAATCAGGAATATATCCACCAACCGTCGAAACAAAATACGGCGGGAGGAAAGAGCGGGAAAACTTTAGCTGAAAAATCCCGGAAAAAATCCAAACGCCATAAACAAAAAATAAGATTTTATTACTCATTTCTGACGATTGTTTTGTTATTCTGCCTTATTCAGGTAGGGTTTGGAGTAATACTCAATATTTCAAAAACGATTGCATATAAAAGCAAAATTAATACAATGGAGCGAGTTCGCGACGAAGCAGAACAGCTTAATAAAGATTTGAAAAGTGATATAAAACTATTTTCAAAAACATCAAGCCTTGAAGAAATTGCCAGAAACAACCTAAAAATGGCCGGAGAAAAAGAAGTTCTGGTTATAATAAACAATACCTCGCAGCCTTCCGGAAATCCTCAAAATAAGAATTCAAAAAACAAAACTAAAAAGCAGCATAAAAACTAGACGGAGAAACTATGTCTGAAAATGCAGAAATTCTGAACTATATCAAAAGAGCTTTTGAATTAAAATCTCAGGACTGTTATAAACAATCAATAGAAATGTTTTATAAAGCTTTAGCGATAGAGCCTGATAACACAGAAATTATATACCAGCTCGGAGAGCTATATAAATTTTTGCATAATTATCCGAGAGCTATGCAATATACCGAGCAGGTTTTGGAAAAGGTGCCAAACCATATTCCGTCACTAAAACTGTTGAAAGAAATTTATGTAAAACAAACAGAATTTATTCAAGCAAAAGAAACGGCAGAGAAAATATATGCCCTTGAACCAACTGCAGACAATCTTATTTCCGTAATAAACATCTACGGGAAACTGTATATGGTCGAGGATTTGGAGAAATATCTTGACAAAATCACATCTGATGACAAATGTTTATACGAATATGCAGATGTTTTATATAGGAATAAAAAAATCTCCGATGCGGAAAAAATTATTAAAGAAGCGTTAAAAAGCAATCCGGATAATGAGGCTTTTCTGATTTTAGCCGGAAAAATAGCCTTTGACAACAATGAATTTGATAAAGCTAGAGAAATATTTGAGAAATTCGGCAAAAATTCACAAAATCCGGAAATATTGAATTACCAGGGACTTTTTGCAATGGATGAAACAAGATTTATTGATGCGATAAAGGACTTTTCCAAAGCGGCTTCTATTGACACAAAGAACCCGATATATTTCTACAACCTTGCGAACGCATATTTTCTTAACGGTTGGTATGAAGAAGCCGTCACCGCATACCAAAATGCCATCCTGCTGGCGCCGGATAATCTTGATTACAGATATTCGCTGGCATATCTTTACCATAAATACAAAAATTACGATAAGTCCCAAAAAGAGATTGATTTTATATTAGAACGTGACGGCAAATACTATCCGGCACGAGTAATAAAAGCACTGCTGCTGTATGAATCAAAAAATTACCTGGAAGCTGAGAAACTATTGCTTTCCAACGTTGATGAAGGAGTATCAGATGATTTTACATTAACATCTCTTGCAAAAATTGAACTTGAGCTTGGAAAATTTGACAAAGCCGAAAAACATATTAATGAGGTTCTGTCAAGAAACCCCGATAATATGGGATATCTCTGCGAGCTTGGGGATATCTGCATCAAAGAAAAAAAGTACAAAGAAGCTGTAGAAATAGCAGACAAAGTTACTGATGAAAATGAAAATTATATCTACGGATATATTCTCGGTGCAAAAGCTGCGTTTTTGGATAAAGACTTGCAAACCGCAAAAAGCTTTGCCCAATCAGCTATATCCACGGATATAAATTGTGCTGAAGGCTATTACTATCTTGCACAGGTAAGAGCAGAAGAAAAAGATTACGAAGAAGCAGTTGAATGTATGAAACGCGCAATAACATATGATGTTACAAATGCCGAATATTACGCAAAAATGGCTGAAATATATAAATCCGCAGGAGATATTAAAACTGCATTTAACTATGTAAAAGAAGCCGAGAGCATAAGTGATTCGGAAGAGTATAAAATATTGTATAAAGAATATGCTGCCCTAAACCGAAAAAATTTGCCTTGCAAATAAATATAAGTATAATATGAATATATTAGGGATTAAGAGGAGATAACCTATATGGATTTGAAAAAGATACTGTGCACACTGGCATTAGCGCAAGCAATTCTGATTATGCCGGCATATTCTAAGGGTAAACTGGATGACTACACAATACCTGCAAATTTTCCAAAAAAATACACTAAAGAATACATAGAAGGAATTATCCCGGTATATAAATCAACCGGCAAAGATCCTTTGATATATGTTGCGCTTGATATGCTAAAAGGCACTAACGGTGAATTTTCCAGGAACGCCATTTTAGGGAATAATCTTTCTCAAAGAGCAGTAAAAATAGAATTTAAGGATTTATCCGAAATCAACCCCGAATACAAATCATTTGACGCCTTAGGCTGGAAAAAGGGTAAAAATTTATTTATATATATAAATCCGCGCCATAAGGATGCCCCTCCTGGAGCAATTGCAGCACTCCTTGCACACGAAGCACTTCATCAGGATGAGTACAACTCGCTTGCAGAAGAAACGTATGCCTGGACAATGGAAGCAGCTGTCTGGTGCGAGATTTTAAGAATATACCCGGAAAGTGACGAAAATCTCCATCCGCTTGTAACCAGAGAAAACACCTTAAAAAAACTGTTTGAAAAAGGTAATTATTCCAATAAATATATTAAAAAGACAGTACATTCAAATAAGGGGTACAGAAATCTTCCTGCAACATCGCCGGGTTTTGAGGATTTGTAATTGTTTTAACTTTATGTGCATCTATCGACCACATACATAAGTTATGTAAATTATTGTTCATTTTCTCTTTTTATTTGCGAAGTAAAAAGAGAAAATGAACCAAAAGAGAAAAACACGCAAAAGATATCTGCGCTGCCTGCGGCATCGCTTTGATCGAATGGACGTACGTTCCGTTTGCTACGCAAACGAAATCGTTAAGCGCTGCTAAGGACAACGCAGCGCATTTCACGTCATTGCGAGCGAAGCGAAGCAATCCAGGAAAAGAGTTACTATATATCCGTAAATTGCGAAGAAATAAGATCCTGCGGGAAACCGGACATTTTTCAAAAAATCAAAGATTTTTGAAAAAGTAGTCAACCAAGTTCAGGATGACACCATGCGTCATTCTGAGGGCGCAGCCCGAAGAATCTCATTAAACAGAGATCCTTCGCTACGCTCAGCTCTGCATACAGGCTCACTCGTCCTCACTTCGTTGCGGCGGTTCGCTTTGTAAGGATGACATGAGGCGTCATTGCGAGGAGCAACGCGACGAAGCAATCCATAAACCCATAGAAAATTTCCTGGATTGCTTCGCTAACGCTCGCAATGACGTCTGGTAGAATTGTATCAGGCGAACGTGCACGAAGTGCGATAGTGAGCCCTAAAAGAATTTGAGCTGAAAGCTCAAATAATATTTAGGCATTGAGCGTCAGCGAAATGCAGGGAACGTTTGCGTGTTTTCTTTTCTTGCCTTCTTTTGCAGTTGAGAGCTTTGCTCGAAACGTGCAAAATGGCTTCACTCTTTCATTTGGTCGTGAAAGGTTCCTTTTTTTCTTCTTTGATGCCAAAGAAGAAAAAATGAACAAATAAATTACATAACTTATGTATGTGGCCGATAGATGTACATAATATGGGTTATGTAACTAGTTTTGAGATGTACAAACAAATTTTCAAAACTTTAAATTTAATCGTATATCCCTTCAGACTACTAAAAAAGTATATTGATTATAAATAACACTTGGTGTTAAATATTTGTATGAAGAGAAAAGAAATATACATTTTTATAGTCATGGTTTTGGCGTTATTCGGCTTGAACAAAGTCTTTATGACAGCCAACAATCCTATCTACACTACAAATGAGGAGATGGTTAACCATGATTATATATCCTCCCAAAAACTTTTTGAAAATGTTTGGAATATTGCCAAAACAAATTATTATGATGCCTCAATGAACCAGCAGGTATGGAGCAGATGGAAAGAGCACTACGAAGGTAAAATCAAAACCGATGCGGATGCAAAAGTTGCAATAGATTCCATGCTTGCCAGTTTAAACGATCCTTATTCAAGATTTATGGATAAGATGGAATATAACGACCAAAACACATCTATAGATTCAAAAATTACAGGCATAGGCGTAAATATATCAAGCATCGCGGGAAAAGTCCATATCATCAATGTAATCGAGGGCACTCCGGCTCAAAGTGCAAATCTTCAGGCAGGCGATATAATTCTCGATATTGACGGAAAAGACGCAAACGGCCTTTCCGTTGCAGAAGTCGCAAACCTTGTAAGAGGCCCGGAAAACACTACCGTACAATTAACTATTCTTCGGAATAACGACAAGTTTACCAAAAAAGTTTTAAGAAAAGAAATAAAAATCAAAACAGTTAAGAGTAATGTTGAAAACAACATTGGTTATATCCAGATAACAAGTTTTATCGGTTCAACAACCCCTAACGAATTTCTTGAAGCAGTAGAAAAAACCAAAAAAGCGGAAGGACTTGTAATCGACCTTCGCGGAAACACCGGCGGACTGCTGCCAAATGCAATATTCATTGCAAATTTATTCATACCTGAAGGTAAAATTGTGAGTATCGTCGGCAGAAACGGCTACAAATACGACATTCAGGCGCAAGAAACAGATTTTATGATAACAAAACCAGTAGTAGTATTGATTGACGGCGGCAGCGCAAGCGCAAGCGAAATTTTATCAGGTGCCTTAAAAGATTACCACCGCGCAAAACTTATCGGCACAAAAACTTTCGGAAAAGGAATGGTACAAAAAATAATCCCGCTTGAAAATGAAACCGGATTGAACCTGACTGTTGCAAAATATCTTACACCTTCCGGAACCGATATTAATAAAAAGGGCATAAAACCTGATATTGAAGTACAGTTTACCGAAAAAAATATCAGAAATCGCGAAGATGTTCAGCTCCAAGTCGCAAAAAATACACTTTCAAAAATGATAAGCCAAAGCAAGTAACTATTTTCCGGACACTACCAGAATAGCACTTTCTGCTTTTAAAAACTTATCCAGCAGAATAGGTACATACTTTGAGTTAAGAGCCGAAAAGTCAAAGACAAACTCATTAAATCCGGCCTTATGCAGTTTATTCACATCCTCAAAATCTTCCAAAACCCTGTCCTCAAACATATGCATCCGGCAAAAACCGTCACAAGTAAACGGGAAAATTTTATCCAAAGACGGGTCCCTGAGGGCAAAACCACCCTTATGGCAAGGAGCTTTACAGGAGAGTCTTGAAATAATGGCGCTGTCATTATTCAAAGGACACAATCCCAAACTAGGAACGCGAATATTGCCTGCAATGGTATATTTCTTATTAGGAATAATATTTTTCAATTTTTTGGCAGTCAAAATCGCACTATCCATATCCGTAAAGGATGTAAAATCAATTGTATCAATTTGCGCAAGATTATTCAGACACTTTACAGATAAACTGTTTAACAAATTTATACCCTGCCCGATTTCTATCGGAATATGATTTATTTCATTGTCATTTATGAATGCCCAAAAATACCCTATATTGTTGATAATAACACTATCCGGCAGCGGTTCTGAAAGCATAAGCTGCTTGCCGTATTCAAAAACCCTGTCAAAATCACGTTCTATAAGAATACGCGGCGTAGACAGTTGAAATTTTATATCATGCTTTGCACAAAACTTTTTAACTTTAGTGATGATTTCGCTGAAACTGCTGGTTGAAAGATCGCAGGTAGATAAAATTTCGCCGTATTCTATTGAATAAACAGGATTACTTCCGATTTTTTTTATGTATTTTTCCAGTTCTTTCAGCTGTGCAAGTTCAGACAGCCTCAAATTTATTCTAAATTCATCAGTTTTTTTATACTCAATTTCTTTATTAATTCTGGTACGCTTAATATTCCACTCAAAATTCTGAATATTACGACTGAACTTGAAGTCTTTGCCTTCTGCACAAATCATTTCGCCGGAAAAGTGATTTGTTTGATAAATGCTCTTTCTGACATGTTTAAAAGGCAATTTTTGCTTTTTAAAAAGTTTTGGCTTATCAAGTATTTTTTGAATAAGCTCAATTCCCTCAAGAATTTCTTCTGAATTAGCAAATTTTCCCTTAATAACAACTTTATCAATAGCACCGGATTTTTTAATTTCTTCGGCGCAGTAAGGCAGATTATCTGTATCTATTGCAAGCGGAAGTTTAGTATATTTTTTAATTTTTTCTATATTTTTCATATAGATTTCTTCCGTGATAATAATTTCATCAACCTTATGGAAGCTGTTTAAAAAATCTATTCCCGCAAGATTATGGATATCAAAGTAGGAATCAACAATAACTTTAAAAGGCAGATTAAAAACTTTGATAGCCTCTAAAATAGCGAAACTGTTAATAAAAATACCGTCAATACCGGCTGTTTTTAAAAACTTCAGCATCTTCTTAATTTCAGGCAAATTTTCTTCCGTTATATCGTGTTTAAAATTTATATAAATGGCGCATTTGTTAGCCTTAGCAGCATTAACAAAATCCGTCACATAATCAAAGTTATTATTAAGAAATCGCTTATAATAAACATAGTAATCCCTGCAAGAAGTAGATGCAGCAAAAGTCCCGATATCCTCCGGCTTTTTAACCGGAGCTACAATTTTAATCTCTTTCATAAAAGCATTATAATTCTTTTTTCAATATTACGCAAGCTGCTCAGAAGAAAATACACGGTATTGAAGCGCCTGCATCAAATGATTTTGCTGAATATTTTCCGAACCGTCCAAATCCGCAATCGTTCTTGCAAGTTTTAATATTCTGTCGTACCGTCTGCCGGAAAGCTGGTACTTAACAATAGCAGCCCGGAAAAGTTCTCCGGATTTTTCATCAATTTGACAGTATTTTTTGATTAGTTTCGGAGTCAGTTCGGAATTTGTCAATATCCCGTCATTTTTATATCTTTCAAGCTGAATGTTTCTGGCTTTTATTACCCTTTGGCGTATTTGTGCAGAAGATTCTTCTTTAACGTTATAATTCAATAATTCTTGCGCAGACAAACGCGGAACATCTATTTGCAAATCAATCCTGTCCAAAAGCGGCCCGGACAAACGTGCCAGATATCTTTGAATTTGAAATTCACTGCAGGTGCATTGTTTTTCTTTGTCGCCCAAATATCCGCATGGACAAGGGTTCATAGCACCTAACAGCAAAAATTTAGCCGGATATTTAACCGAATGTTTTGTTCGTGAAATAACAATCTCGCCGTCTTCAAGCGGCTGGCGCAGAACTTCCAAAACCACACGCGGAAATTCAACCATTTCATCAAGAAAAAGAACTCCTCTGTGTGCAAGTGTAATTTCTCCGGGCTTAGGGTTAGCACCGCCGCCGATAATTCCGTTTGCAGAAGCGGTATGATGAACCATTCGAAAAGGACGTTTTGTCATTAAAGGCTTGTCCGAAGAGAGAAGCCCGCAAATACTGTATATTTTTGTAAGTTCCAACGCTTCCGAAAACTCAAGAGGCGGCAGAATTGAAGGGAAACATTTTGCCATAAGACTTTTTCCCGAACCCGGCGCACCAATCATCAAAATATTATGTCCACCGGCAGCAGCAATTTCCAGTGCTCGTTTTGCCTTTTGCTGGCCTTTTACATCTTTAAAATCATAAACAAATTCTTCCATATCATTTTGCGCAAGATACTGTTTAATATCAATCGCAAGCGGCTGTATAGGATTTTCAGAAAAATGTTCTACAACTTCGCTTAAAGATGCGGCACCGTAAACATTAATCCCGTCAACAAGTGCAGCTTCTTTGGCATTTACTGCAGGAACTATGACATTTTTCACACCAAAAGACTTAAGCCCTATTACAAGAGGCAAAACACCGCTTACACCCCTCAGGCTTCCGTCCAGCGAAAGTTCCCCGATAAAAGCATAATCTTTAACCGCCTCAGGTTCTACAACACCTTCTTCAACCTGAACTCCAATTGCAATAGGCAGATCAAAGTTAGTTCCCTCTTTTTTTAAGTCAGCCGGCGCAAGATTGACAACAATTTTTCTGTCCGGAAAGGTTAAATTTGAGTTTCTTGTTGCAGAACGCACCCTGTCGCGTGCTTCATTAACAGCCGCATCCGGAAGCCCCACGATAGCCATTCCCGGAAGTGAATTTGTAACATCTACTTCCACATCAACTTTATATGCATCCAAGCCGATAACTGCCGCTGTTGTAACCTTATTTACCATACGTTAATTATACATGAAAATAAATTATTTTTTTGATAATATAAATTACGTTATGGATAAGAATATTTTAGCAATAAATTTTGGCGGAATAGGCGATGAGATTTTCTTTTTGCCTGCATTAATTTCATTAAAGAAAGAATTTCCAAATTCAAAAATAACCCTTGCGCTTGAACCGAGAAGCAAAAGCGTTAAGGATTTAACAGACATAATAGACGATTTATTTTTAATTGATATTAAGGGGAAGAATAAATATTTAGAACTTTTGAAACTTATTTTTCTCGCAAGAAAAGGAAAGTTTGATATTGCAATCTCTTCCGGCGGGAATAAATTTATAAGTATATTGTTATGGCTTACGGGAATAAAAAAACGTTACGGCTATGATACCGGAAACTTAAGCCGAAAACTTTTGACAAAAGTCGTTCCGCTTAACAAGAACCAATATGCGTGTGCGATGTATCATGATTTAGTTACTCCGTTAACAAACCATAGAACACATTTGCCGGAAGTAAACATAGTTCCTCAGCCTAAGCGTCCGAATACAGTATTAATACATCCCGGCGTAAGCAAAGTGAGTGTTCAAAAAGGATGTATAAAAACGGTCGGAGCAGAGGTTTGGGCACAAACTGTCGAATTACTTGTTAAAAACGGCAAACACGTAATCCTTGCCGGCGGCCCTGATGATAAGGATTGCATTGAAACAATTTTGAACAACATAAGCTGCAAAGAGTCTGAAAACTTTGAAAACTATTACGGCAAAACCCGTTCAATGAGAGATTTGGGCGAATTGATATCAAGCGCGGAAAAATTTCTATGTTCGGATTCCGCACCATTACATGTTGCGGTAGCATTAAAAACAAAAACTTACGTAATATTCGGGCCTACTGATGACAAAAAATTAATTCCGCAATCAGACATGGTAATCCCGATAAAAGCAAACGACAAATGTCCGTTAAAACCATGCCTGTGGGAAAGACGGCTTACGACCTGCGATACTATTGACTGCTTAAAAATCACGGCAGAAGATATAGCTGCAAAAGTTATGGAATAGCCTGTCAACTATTGACAATAAGCTATGTGTTTCGTATTATAAAGAAACAAGGCGACATGGCCAAGTGGTAAGGCAGGAGCCTGCAAAGCTCTTATCCCCCAGTTCGAATCTGGGTGTCGCCTTTTTTAATGCAAAAAACAAGGTTAATAAAGTTTTTGCCAAGCTTTTCAAACGCAGGGTTGACAATTTCATATATACGATAAAAGTGAAGCAGTCTAAGTGGCTGGTGGCATAATAAAGTTTTTTGCCAAGCTTTTCAAACGCAAGATTGACAATTTCATATATACGATAAAAGCGAAGCAGTCTAAGTG
>CALUWA010000011.1 GCA_944324365.1 Candidatus Gastranaerophilales bacterium | reverse complement strand
TCAAAAGCTATCCTGATTTCTTTTACAAACTT
The DNA here is from genome assembly GCA_944324365.1 of Candidatus Gastranaerophilales bacterium. GTDB lineage: Bacteria > Cyanobacteriota > Vampirovibrionia > Gastranaerophilales > Gastranaerophilaceae > UBA1221. The sequence goes on along the minus strand of CALUWA010000011.1, from coordinate 49,086 downwards.
TTCTCTAAATTCAGGATAAGTTATTTCTAAGGTTTCTCTTGTTAGTTTATTTTTCAAAATCATCTTCAAACCCTCGTATGTTATCAAGCTCTATATTATATCTTTTGCCTTGTTTATCAACGCAAGTTGCATAATCTATTTCTGAATCTGCAAACTTGTTTTTCCAAATACAAATTAGCAAGCCGATTTCTTGAGTCTTTAAATTCAAAACCTTTGTGCCATAAAGTGCATAGTCTTTTTCTGTCATCATTCTTTCCTTTCAAGTATCAAATCTGAATAAATATCATCAGGCTTTTGTGGGTCTATTAAAAACTCTTTCATAAATACAAACCTTTCTCCGTAGGCGTTTTCACAAATTACAGTGTCGAAGTTATAGAATCCAATTACTTTGTAGTACTCGTTATCAGAGCTTTCAAAACCTCTAATCTTTTTAAGTTTGTACTTTTTGCCTAATTCAATCATTGCTACCTCTTGCCAGTAATGACATATATCACTCTCAATGGGTTAAATATCAAGTAAATACACACAAAACGTATCATTTAGACATAAAAAGTATTTTTGTAATGAGCAATTATATAAAAACGGATAACAGGCTTTCTAAGCAAACTTTTTAAGTAAGATATGCTTTACTATCTCTTATGAGTATAAAATTCAATACAGCGCTTTTTGAACACTTTTTGAACGGTATTAAAATCTTTTTTGAATATTACCTTCCGGGTAATTTATAAAATAAGCGTTCACAGTATCAGTATCTCGCCTTAAATTTTCGACGATTGGAGTAAGATTATACAGCTCTTCAATTTCTTGCTGCGTCCTGCAAAAATAATCAATTACAGTAGCTGTATTATAAATCCGCTCAGCTAGTTTTTCTAACTTCCTAAAATCTTTTTGTTTAATCTTGTATTTCTTGCTTTTACTCATACGACCTCCTTTTTAGGTGTCGTATTCATCACTTAAATATCAAAATAATGCAAGTATTAAATAATTGTCTGATATATAATACGAATATGGAAGAAAACTCTGTACGTGATAGATTTAAAGAAATATTGGACAGTACTGTTATTAGGAACTATGATAGTCCTGATGAAAATAATGCAAAAATAAAAGATTTTTGTCAAAAAGTCCAAGAACTGAAACCAAAACGTTTATTTAGATATCGTAACTTTAGCGACTATACTGTAGATGCTCTTAAAAAAGATTTAGTTGTATCTTCCAAACCTGCAGATTTTAATGACCCCTTTGATTGTTTAATTCAAGTGGATCCTGATGCTATAATTAATGATATTATCAATCCACAAAATCGTTGGAAGCTTCAAAAATGGTTAGACTATAATCCTAAGTTAGTAGAGATTATTCCTAAAAAAAATCTAAAAAAGATAAATGCACTCCTAGCAATGAAAGATACTACTTATTCCAATTTTATTCAAAAAAGGATTCCACGATTCAGACTCCATATATTGCAAGCTATTAAACAAGCAAAAGAATTTCTAAGAACATATCCTCATATAGCCTGTTTTTCCGAAACTCCATCTTCTCCGCCTATGTGGGCTCATTATGCAGATTCACATAAGGGATTCGTGCTTGAGTATGAGTTTCAAGATTATTTTACTCCTTGTTTAAATTGTAAAAATGAATGTGTATTTCGACATTATGAATTATTATATCCTGTAATTTATACAAAGACTAGATTTAATGCAAAGGACTTTTTTTCTTCATACTGGTCACAAATAATATTAATGAATGCTCCTGTTAAGGTTTTTATTCCAAAAGATGACGACTTAGCTATTTATAAAGTTCTTATACATAAGTCTAAGGATTGGGAATATGAAAAAGAATGGCGTATTATATCACATTGTGAGGCTTACCCCATGATAAAACAACGTCCAACAGCAATATATCTTGGAGCCAAGATGAAAAATGCTAATAAAAATTACTTAATTAAAATTGCAAGAAAATTAAAAATAAAAACATATATAATGGATATTGATATAACTAATACTGAATACAAAATGACTCCGAAAGAATGCAAGAGTTATAGAGTTTAATCAATATTATTTCTAATCAATTCAATTGCCCATTTTTCAATATCCTTATTTTCATTTATAATAAATTCTTGTCCTCGACATGCACTTTTTAATTGACAAAAATTATTATTCAATTCAGACCAACAATTTTTATTTGTGTGATATGTCATATTGGTATTTAGAAAGCATTTCGGAAGCTGCCAAATTGATTTGTTTTCATTGGGTTTTGTTAATGTTGTTTGTTCTGAATATTTTAATCTCCCACACCCCCTAATTTTGCTATTTGTAGTTAAGATTGGAGCAGCGACATATAACAAATTAGTTTTATTGTATTCATTCGAGTCATAAGCAATATGCGGATGAGTTGCTGAAAGCTTTAATGCCTCTTGTTTTTCTGCTGATTTGTTTAAATCCAGAATTCTTCCGATTTTAAAATAAGCATATATACAATGTTTTCCTGCGATATCTAATTTGCTAAATTTATAATTTTTAATATCAAAATCTCTAAACCAGCCGAAGAATAACAATAAATCACCGACTTCCACATTATTATTCATTAAATGCTGTGCCGCAGTCGAACACTGTCCGAACAAACCATTTTCGATATCAGGGTCTAGATGACAAGTCGAAATTTCTTTGCCGTTTAATTTTGGTTTAATTCCACTTTTTTCAAAAAGTTTACCAAGATTATAATTATAAATTTCAACATTGCTATATTTTAATTTTGTATGTTCATCGGGTATTGGCAAAGAAACCAATTTATTTCCAATAATAAAACTTGGACATCCACCAGATGCACTATCAAATCCTTTTCTACTTAATACAATTTTCATGATCAAACCTTATCTTTGAAATACGCTCATTTCTTTTTGCTAGAAAATTCATTTGATTGTTATATAAAATAAACCATTCTTCTACCGTTTGAGGTCTAGGGTCTTCTGTAAATGCCAAATTATTCTGCAAAAACAGCTTTATTTCAGAATAATCTTCTGCTACTAAATCTTGTAATAAAAAGAAATTGACAAAACCTTTAAAATCTATGAATAAATCAAAAAACTGAGAGTTCTTCGAAAAAACATTTGTTAATGGGCTATTTGAGTCTCCAGTGTAATATCTTCTAATACATTCTAAAGTTAAATCAAATCGGTCTTGGATAACTCGATTTATTCCTCTTTGGCAATTAATAGAATTGTCACGTTCTCTTTTTGGGAAAATCATACATCCACCAATTGTATAAGCGGTTTTTAAATAGTTTTCAAGAAAAACTTTATAATTTTGAGTTTTTTCTATTTCTATCTTAACTTTTTCAATAAAAGCCTTTAGTCTAATATTATGTAGATAAATATTGATAATGGAATCACTCCCAAAAACAAAGTCTTTCCATCTTAAATATTCATTAGTAGTTTTACCCTCTTTCAATTCTAAAAATTCACCGTTAGGTAATGACTTACTCCATAATATTTTATGGTATTTCCTAAGAGTAGGACTTTTTGTATCAGGATCTGCACTTCCACAGCCAAGCCCATCGCAATTTTGCCAAAAATTATCCCAATAATGAGGAGTATCAGATGTAAAATCAAATGTTGTGTCAATTGCGTTTTTCATTAAAGACCTTACTTATTTTAAATTTAGTAAAATATTATTTTCTAAATCTTGAATGTTATAAAGAGTATCCAAAACATCAAAGGTTTCTTCAAGATTGTTTTTAGCACTATTCCAGCCACAACCATCAGTGAACCAGATAAATGTTACCCCATCTATTGTTGCAACTTCTTGAGCTAGTGTTTTATAACTTCTTGCTGTTTCATTTAATTTTGAGCCTCCACTAGCATAGAAATTGGTTTCAATTACATAAATTTGTTTATCTGTTTTTATTACAAAATCAAAACGTTTTTCCATTTTACCTTGATTAGAAATCGCTGATAAATTTACATTCCATTTTTGCTCAATTTCATGGATATACATTTCTTTAAAGTAATTTTGTCCCTTTATAAAACCTGCTTTTTGAATATAACTTTCAACAAGATTTTCCATTAAATGCCCGCCACGATTTTTACGAGCATTAGAATCTAAACCTGTTTCAACACCTGTTGCATAATCTACTAAATTATTTACAATATGGTTTTGTAGCAAGTCAAAAAGCTTTGTTTTTCTCATAAACATTTTGTATTCTTCAATAGAATAATTCATTTTCTTGAATGAAAAATTATACTCACCATCCTTATCTATTGTATATATTTCATTAGCCCTAACAGCTAAAAGTAAAGGAATACATTTTAAAGTTTCCGGATATTTTTTTATAATATTTTCAAAATCTTGTTCAATATTTTTTGAACCAACTAAAGAGTTTAAAATATTTAACTCAACTTTTAAGTTATCTATATTCTTAGTAATTTTATCAAAATCTGCATAATAGCCATAATCTGCAATACAAGGTCTAAAAGTAGATAACCATTCTTTAAAATTTCTAGTCATAATTCCTCACTAAAACTTCTGTGATTTTGCCTCTACCATTTGCATTAGCATTTACTGCTCTAGAAGCAAAAACTTTTTTTATTTCATAATTGGTATATAATTCATTTACTAAATTAGTATCAGAATTGGAAAGCATAAACAGAACACCTCTAGAATCCAATTCATCACAGACTTCTCTCAGCTTAAACTGCATATCTAAATCAAAACCATCCTTTGTATATGAAGTAAAACTAGATGTTTCATTTAATGGAACATAAGGAGGGTCAAAATAGACAAAATCGCCTTTTTGGACATTCTCTAAAATCTCTGAAAAATCTGCACACTTAATTTCTGTATCTTTAAGTAATTTTGAACAGTTTATTAAATTATCCGCATCAACTATTCTTGGATTTTTATAATTTCCAAACGGGACATTAAATTGTCCTTGAGAATTTACTCTGTATAATCCGTTAAAACAAGTCCTATTTAAGTATATAAAACGACTTGCCTTTTCTACATTTGAAAGTGTTGAATATTTTTCAGTTCGATCTAAATTTCTTATTTCTAAAAAATATTCTTTTGATACTTCATGCTTATTCAGATCTGAAATTAATTCATAAACATTATCACGAACAGTTAAATATAAATTTATCAACTCCTCGTTCATATCTGAAATGTAGGCATTTTGCGGTTGCAACTCAAAAAACAGGGCACCACCACCGATAAAAGGTTCAAAATATCTGTTGTAAGACATTGGCATATTTTTGAGTAGTTCAAACATTAGCTGACGTTTTCCGCCAACCCATTTAACAATCGGATATGTTTCATTTTTCAATTGTTCTAAAACTACTGCCATGCTCTATCTTTCTTTGAAAATGCTTGTTCAAACCTTTTAACAGAAAGGTCTAAGTATTCTTTTTCCAAGTCTATTCCAATAAATTTCCTGCCTAACTCTAATGCCATTATACCAGTTGTTGAGCTTCCTGTGAATGGGTCGAGAATTAAATCGCCTTTGTTCGTTGACGCAAGGATTATGCGTCTTAACAATTCTAAAGGTTTCTGGGTCGGGTGCTTGCCGAATTCTTTTTCATAACTTTTTGGAGTTCCTATTGCCCAAACTGAACGCATTTGTTTTTCCGGTTTTTTAATAAAATCTTCACCCCAATTGCCATTTTTCATAAGTTCATAATTAAATGTATGTTTTTCTTTGTTATCTATTTTTGCCCATAAAAGTGTTTCATGACTTGCTGTAAAATACCTGCAAGACATATTGGGTGAAGCATTGGGTTTAAACCAACAAATGTCATTTAAAATTTTAAATCCGTTTTTTTGTAAGGCAAACCCACAAGCATAAATAGAATGATAAGTTCCTGAAATCCATATTGTTCCATTAGGTTTTAAAACTCTTTTGCAAACCTTTATCCACTTATTGTGGAATTCAAAATCCTCATCAATCCCTTTACTCTCATCCCATTTGCCTTTATTGACTGAAACAACCTCTCCAGATTGGCATGTAATGCCACCATTAGATAACATATAAGGAGGATCAGCAAAAATCATATCAACGGATTGAGGAGTTGCACGGTTCAAAATTTCAATACAATCCCCTAAAAATAAGGTTATATTATCCGTTTCATAATACTTTTGCATGAGTTAATTATAATATAAAAATAACAATGTTGTTCACAATATAAACAGTTATGTATAAACATAAAATTTTTATAAATATATTCTTTTATGTAACAAAACTGCAGTAAATAAATTATTATGATAAAATTAAAACAATTTAAGAGTAGTGAAATGAGTAAATTAGAAAATGAACTTGATATTTTAAATAAAAATATTCCTGATTTATTAAAACGATCAGATTATGAAAGCTCCTTGCATAATTGTATCGACAACGCTTTTAAAATACATGAATCAAAAGATTTTAAAACTATAGAAAATACAAAAACGGTAACTCACTGTTATTTTTTACTGCCTAATCAACAAAATTCTGATTGTGGTTATGAAGATTTGGCGAAAAGAATGCTTTATTCGTTGGTCGATTACGTTATTCCAAGAAGTAAAATACATGCAGCCAATGGTAAGTCTGCAGAACTTATTAAACTATTTGAAGAGGCCAAAAAGAAACTTATTGATTATTGGATTTACAAAAAATCTTTATGTGATAAAGGTGAAATAACTCCAGAAGATTGTCGCAGAAGTGGTGAAGAAGGTGAAATTTTATTGTTTTTGTTAGCAGAACAAATCTTAAAATTACCGCAAGCAATATGTAAAATGAGCTTTAAAACAAGTAATAAGATGCCAATACATGGGAGTGATGGTGTTCATATTGGTTTAACAGAAGATTTACAGAAATTAGCTTTGCATTATGGTGAGGCAAAAATATATGCTAATATATCAGATGCTATTAAAAATTGTATTGAAAGTATTGAACCGTACTTAACAAAAAGTGATGACGGAACAGACTTAAATCTATTAAATACCTACTGTGATTTTGGAAATAGTGATTATGAAATTGCTTTAAAAGAAAAATTGAAAAATTATTTTGACCCAGAACATAGAAAAAACAAATTATTTACAGAAGTTAGAGGTATTTGCTTAATAGGCTTCAATGATAATAATGTTTACGATTATAACAATATAGAAAAAACTGCAAGAAATGCTACAGAAGCGGCTTCACAATGGATGCAAAATTTTTCAGAGAAGGTTAATGAACATAAACTGGAAAATATTGTCATAAATGTATTTTTTATTCCAATGTCTAGTGTAGATAAATTTCGCACAACATTTACTAAGATTGTGGGAGGAGAATCTTTATGACAACTTTCTTTGATGAGTTAAGCACTGAAATTTTTAATAACGACTATTTTAAAAAACAATATAAAAACTTATTTATAATTTCTGCTTGTAAACAATTAGAAAGAATTCCTAATATAAGATTTTTGCACAATGAAATCCCAGACTTAAAATACCTGTTAGAAGTAGCACAAATTTTTGCACAATGCTCAAATGAAAATATGCAAAATATTTCTCAACGTATAGCACAATATGTTATAGAATTCGTAGATAATGATATCTTTAAACAAGTAGCATATATGATATTGGAACTGCTTGTAAATAAACAAGCAATTAATCTTGCACAAAAATTACATAAATTGCCAGAGAAAGTATATTACTTGCAACCATTTAAGTTTACTTTAGAAAATATCAATAGAGATATTGAATATTCATTCTATGTAACGGATAATGACATTGTCCATTGCAATAAGTTTCAAAAAGATTTTTGGCAAGGTGTAGAGAATTCAAGTAATATAGTGTCAATATCTGCTCCAACTTCTGCTGGTAAATCTTTTATAGTTCAAAAATGGTTAAAATATCATCTTGAATTGGATAATTCTAATAATATTAATGTAGGTATTGTTGTACCAACAAGAGCATTAATAAATCAGTTTGAGAAAGATTTAAAAGAAGAATTTTACGATTATAAATCCAAAGTAAATATTATATCAATGCCATTTGCTAAATCTACATTAGTAAATAAAAGTAAAAATATATATGTATTTACACAAGAAAGGATGTCTATATTTCTATCTCGAAATAAATCTCAAAATTTTAAAGCAGTTTTTATTGATGAAGCTCATAAAGTTGGAGATAATGAACGTGGCGTTTTATTACAACAGGTTATAGATGAAATAATAAGACGCAATAATAATACTAGAGTTGTTTTTGCGGGACCATTTGTTAAAAATCCAGAAGATGTATATATCAATGCTGTCAAAATAAAAAGTACATTGCAAACAGTCGATAGAAACTATTTCCATATATGTAGGAGGCTTTCTGACCAAAGAGTTTGCCCTAAAAAATTAGCGATAGAATTAGAACTTAATAATACAAGACAAAGAGTTGCTAAAGTGAATTTAACTAATCCTATGCCTAGATCTAAAGCAAAAATTTTAGGTTGTTGGGCTTACAATATTGGAAAAAATGACTATGGAAATCTTATTTATGCAGATGGTGGGGCTCAAGCGGAATCAATAGCTGATTACATTTATGAACTTGAAACTGATACATATGCAAATGATGTCGAAATTAATGCTCTTATAGATTTGTGTAAAACAATAGTACATGAGGATTTTTTACTTATAAAACTATTAAAAAAACGAATTGCATTTCATTACGGAAGTATGCCACAAATTATCAGACAACAAATAGAAAACTTATTCAATAAAAAAATTTTAAAGTATGTAATTTGTACATCTACACTTCTTGAAGGAGTAAATCTCTCTTGCAAAAATATCTTTGTAAAAGAACCTAAAAAAGGTCAAAATAAACCCATGTCTGGTGCAGATTTATTTAATCTTCTTGGGAGAGCTGGACGCCTAGGAAAAGAATTTAATGGAAATATTTATTATGTAGATTGGAATTCGGCACCTACCGAAATGGTTGAACAGAATGTAGAGCGTACAACCCATAAAATAATTTCAAATAACCTTCCTGACATTATAGCATCCTTTAAAGTTGGACTTCCTAAAAACAATCTGAATAAGGACGGCATTGAAGCAACTGTTGGTTATATTTTTCAAGAATACTTGAAAACAAATGATATAAAACTATGTAATGAGGTTGCATCGACTTGTTCGAATGAACAAATAAAGGAATTAAATCAAGTATTAAAAGAATATTCTAGCAAAATAAGTATTCCTAAAGAAATTCTTGAAAATCACCCTACGACCTATCATTATTCTATGCAAAAACTATTAGATAGATTTCATGAGAAATACAATGAAAATCCAAATGATATAAATAGTATAATACCTGATTTGTCAGAAGAAGGAATGTATCAAAATCTTATATCAATATTAAGTCGTATGATTAAATGTGATTTTAATACAGGATTATATGAAGCAATTTATCCTGCATTAATAACAACAAGTTGGATAAGATTTAAAAATTTACCTACAATAATTCAAAAACGAAGAAAATACCTTGAAGATAAAAATATATCTGAAACCTTAAATACTACAATACGAAAGATTTTTAACGATGTAGATTTATATGCAAGATATAAAGTTCCTAAATTACTATCTTGTTATGTTGATGTAATGAACTATTTTTTTGAACAAATAGACAAAAATATTCCAAAAGAACAAATTAAAGACATAGCAATGTTTTTAGAATATGGAATTAACAAAAAAACTCAAGCTTCAATGATTATTCTTGGATTATCTCGTTCAACCATATTTGAGTTAGAAACTCTTAAAGATGAGAAAGGTAATCTAATTTTAAATAATGAAAATATGACAGAAGCTGAAGCACTACAATGGCTTAGCGATAATATTCAAATAATAGACGAAAATAACTTAATCCCTAAACTTTTAGTAAATGAAATATATGACGTTTTAGGTTTATATACTTATAAATAGAATTTTTTATGGGATTTTTTCAAAATTATCTATAACTTTTTCTCAATATAGATGTCAATCTGCATTCCATACTTTAATAAAATAATCGCTATTAATGTTACAAATAATCATTTAAGGTGTTTCTTTACAGTTTGAAATATTTGTACTTTAATGTTCAGTTTTATCGTTGGGCATGTATGCTCAACCAACGCCCCCAATTTGAGGATTTTACAATTGTTGGGCATGTATGCCCAACCTACAAGCTCTAGAACAAGGATTTTGTATGGCAGTCCGTTCCGCCAGTTACAAACATTTTGAATTTTTTAATAAGTTTTTCCAGCATTGGTTTTATCGAATTGACATATTCTTTATCCCATCTGTTATATTGATAATTTCCTTCCACTCCGTCTATACCGTGTTTTTTCAAAAACTCAAAAAAATCATCATTTATTTTATCCGGGGTAAATATGGGATGAGCCCAGGATAAAATTCCGCCGGCATTTTTTATTTTGGGAATATCCGAGACCTGATTGTTTGATGCAAAACCTTTCATCAGCGTCTCAAGAGCTTTATCAAAAGGATTAAAACCCAAACCAACAGCTTCAAACGCCGGGTGAGGTTCTTTATAACCATGCAGCAAAAATTCACAACCGGCAACGAATTTGAAGTTTTTATACTTGCCGGGTTCTTGAGATATCAGTGCAATTACTTCCTGAGAACTTTTTACCCTGTCATGATCAGTAATTGCGGCAGAAAATGCAGGCAGATCGTCATTTGCTTTTCCTGACTTAAAAACTCTGTTTGCGTAGCTGGTGCACTGTTCTAGAAATTCCTTAGGAGTTAATCTGCCATCAGACGAGATCGTATGCAGATGAAAATTAGCTCTGAGTTTTTCCCCTACTTGATAGTGTTCCGGTTTTAGTTTGTTAATAATTTGCTTTAATTCAAACGGCCCTGCAACGGCATTTAAATCCTCCGGTTTGCACGAAATGCCAAAACTGTCTTGCAAGCCCTTTTGCAATAACTTTTTGTAAGCTAAATCTTTTGGATGTAACCCAATGAAAGTCATTCTGCAATTTGTCTTTAAGTTTACTTTCATATACCAATTTTAACATAATTGAATAGAGATTTTGTCACAATAAATTTTATTTTTACAAACTATTCTTTTATTTGAGTATGGTTGACTTTCAGCTCAACAAAATAGTTTGTAGATTGAGGTTTCGACCCCAACACAAAGTGTCCCAAAATAATCGAACCATGTGTTCTTTTACATTCAAGTAGATCAGATTTACTAATCCGGCAACTATAAAACTTATCCCAATTTTCTTTTAAAAGTTCTGCCGGCAAGCATAAGAGTGATTGAAGCGATTATAATTAACGGGATAAGATTTGATACAACATCTCCAAATCCCATTCCTTTTAAGAATATTCCGCGGGTTAACACCATAAAGAACCGGACAGGATTCAGCCAGGTCAAATATTGCAGAAAAACCGGCATATCTTCAATCGGAGAAATAAACCCGGACAACAGCACCGCAGGCATCATAAATGTCATAGCCGAAAGAATTGCCTGCTGCTGCGTATTGCAGATTGCAGAAATATAAAGTCCGACTCCGACAATAGCCAGCAATGAAATAAATATTGAAATCATAAACAAAAGAAAAGAACCTGCAAAAGGAATATGGAAAAACACGACCACAATACCGGTCATCACCATTGTAAGAGTCATCGCTATAATAAGAGGAGGCACGGATTTCCCCAACAAAATTTCAAAAGACGATAAAGGACTTACGATAAGCTGGTCAAAAGTTCCCAGTTCTCTTTCTCTGGCAATAGAAAGTGCCGTCAAAATTAAAGTGGTAACAAGCGACAACATCGCAACAATGACCGTTAAAATATACCATTTGTATTCCAGGTTAGGATTAAACCAGTTACGAACGGAAGGATTTATACTCGCTCCGGCAGAAGCTCCCCCGCCCAATGTGGAAGAGGATGAGTTAATTTCAGCCCCGTAGCCCATAATAATCTGCGATGCATACCCGGATGCAATAGAAGCAGAATTTGTCTGCCTGCCGTCTGATACTATCTGTACGGCAGCAGTTCTGCCCGATTTTATATTCTTCGAAAAATCATTATTAATTAATATCCCAATTTGAACCCTCTGGGTATCAAGTTTATTTTTAAAATCGGTTTCATTATCAACATAATAAAAATTTCTAAATCTCGGTGAATTTTCAAACCGAGAGAGCAGCTCTCGCGATTCAACACTTTTTGCACGATCCAGAGCTACAACATCAATATTTTGAACTTCCATTGTTACGGCATTTGAAAATATCAACAATTGTAATATAGGCAGCCCTATAATAATCCCTTTTGTTTTCGGATCATTCCATATCGTTATAAATTCTTTCTTCATTAATGCCAAAACACGGCGGAAAAAATCTCTTATCATTTATCCTGCCTTTCCGATTCACTCACTTCCTGCACAAGAGGCGGCAGATGCGAGGGACTTTTTTCTAATCTCATAGAAGTATTCTTGTATACGGCCGCAAATAACAGCAGCCCGAGGATAGTCAAATATATTGCATTAGCAATTACAATTTCAGGCACCGTTCCGGCCATAAACTCACTTTCAATAAAAGAAACGTAATACCTTGGAGGTAAAATTCTTGTCAAATGCTGGAAAAATAATTTCAGGATATCCCCTCTTTTTGATAAACCGTTGAAAACACATATAAGAGATATACTCATAATTTTAGACCATAAGGCAGATAGAAAATGAAAAAAATTTGTTTATTTGCGGGATTTGATAAAAATAATACCATTCACGATTATGTTATTTATTACTTAAAACATCTGGCGGAAATTGCAGAAATACATTATCTTGCTGATTGCAACATGCCGGCAAAAGAACTTGATAAACTTAAACCGTATGTAAAAACAGCAAATGCCCACAGGCACAATAAATATGATTTCGGCTCCTGGCAGGAACTTATAAATACACTAGGCTGGGAATATATTGAACAATTTGATGAACTTATATTGGCAAACGATTCTTGTTTTGCGCCGATATTTCCGTTTAAAGAAATGTTTAACAAAATGGAAGGCAAAAATCTTGATTTTTGGGGCAATACAATAAATATATATTCATACAGGCATATTCAGAGTTACTTTATCGTATTTAACAATAAAATTATAAAAGACAGAGATTTCAGAGAATTTATTAAAACAATTCAACAAGAAGATGACAGAAGCGAAATTGTCAGAAAATACGAGAAAAAAATGACAACTTTGTTAGAAAACAAAGGGTACAGATACGGCGTATATATTCCTGAAAATCTTGTTGCAACAAACCCTTACTATAAACTGTTAAAAGCCTGCAGTCCATTCTTCAAAATAAAACAGTATACAGCTCCGAAATCCGTTCCGGCATCTTGGCTGTCATTATTAATATTAAAAAAAATGGGTTATCCCGTAGAATACATTTTTAAATACATTACAAAAACATACGGAAATTCTCTCCTGTTTAAAAATGCCGCAAGATGGCTTAAGTTCTTCTTTATCACTAAGCCTGCAAGAAGATTAGCAAAAATATTTCCTCCTAATCAGAAATATACGGTTTTAATTACCGGAGGTGCTGGATTTATAGGTTCAAATCTTGCTGATACCTTGCTGCACTATGGATACAAGGTTATTGTTATTGACAATTTTGATAATTTTTACCCGCGTGAAATAAAGCAAAAAAATATTGAACACAACCTGAACAAAAAGAAATACAAAATATTTAAAGCCGATATAAGAAATTATAAAGAAATTAAAAAAATTTTTGAAGAAAATCATATAGATTTTGTCTATCATCTCGCTGCGAAAGCAAATGTCAGACAATCTTTTGAACACCCAAACGAGTACTTTGAAACAAATATTAAAGGAACTGAAAATATTTTAAAATGCTGTATAAAATTCAAGATTAAAAAATTTATAGCCGCCTCCTCAAGCTCCGTTTATGGAGTTTCAGATGCAGAAAAATTTTCAGAAGATATGGAAAACTTAAAACCTATTTCGCCTTATGCTGACTCGAAACTCAAAATGGAAAAACTCATTGAAAAACATACAAAAACATATAACCTTAAAAGTGTTATTATACGTCCGTTTACAGTATACGGACCGCGTCAGCGTCCTGATTTGGCGATATGTAAATTCATACATAAAATCAACTCAAACAAACCTATAGAGATATATGGAGATGGTTCATCAGTACGTGACTATACATATATAGAGGATATAATTCGCCCTTTATACAGCTGCATAAATGTTAATACCGGAAATTTTCAAATTATTAATATCGGCAACTCAGATCCTATCAAACTTAAAAATTTAGTTTCAGTAATTGAAAACTGCTTAGGTAAAAAAGCTCAAATAAATTATCTTCCAACACAAAACGGAGATGTTCCGCGAACACATGCAGATATTTCAAAAGCTAAAAAATTATTTGGCTATACTCCATCCGTAAGCCTTAAACAAGGAATAGAAAAATACATTAAATACTTAAAGCTTCACGAATAAAATATTTTTGCTATAATTTTATCAAAAAGGAGGTTTTATGAAAAAAATACTGATATCTGCATTGGCAATATTTCTGCTTCCTACAGCTGCAACCGCTTCAACTTCATACACCTATGATAAATACGGTAACCAGACCGGCTCTTTTAAAACAAATAACGGAACTACAACCACATACGACAAATACGGTAACAAAACAGGTTCCTACAAAAATAATGACGGCAGAGTTACCAGCTACGACGAATACGGCAATCAAACAGGATCTATGAAATTAAATTCCGATGGCAGCGGTACATTTATGGATAAGTACGGGAATAAAACAGGTTCCTTTAAAACCTCCGGCAGCAGAATTTATACCTATGACGAATACGGCAATCAAACAGGATCCTTAAAAAAGGATTCCGACGGAACTTATATTCAAATGGACAAATACGGAAATAATATCGGAAGATTTAAGCTTTAATAACAGATTTTCCGCGGACAGCTTCCTGTGCTTCTCTGATAAATCTGTGGATGTTAGTATAATATCCGCCAGCAAGTACAATAGATGCTGTAACCCAAGCGATAGGCCCTGAGAAAAACATTCCCACATACCCGAATTTTACGGCAAGATATATAGCTGCAAATGCTCTCATTGCAAGTTCTCCAATAGATGCCAAAAGCGGAATTGTTGCACGTCCAAGCCCTTGCAGAGCATTTCTGTATATAAATATCTGTGACAAAAAGAAATAAAACAGCGAACTAATAAACAAATAATCATGAGCGATTTTTATAACATCCGGATTCTGCCCGCCAATAAATATTTTAACGAATCCGCTGCCCCAAAAATGCATAACAAAAGCCATAATCACACTTAAGTGCAAATTTATAACAGAAACTTTTTTTACACTGACTTTTATGCGCTTAAAATTATTTGCCCCGAAATTTTGAGCAACAAAAGCAGCAAGCGCTACCCCAAACGACACCATCGGCATTGTTGCAATTTGTTCTATCCTTAAAGCCGCGGTCATTGCAGCTATGACATCCGCCCCGAAAGAATTACAAACACTTTGAATAATCAAAATTCCAAGTCCCAAAATTGAAAACTGAACAGCCATAGGGAAACCCACATTCAAATGCTCAAGTGCAAACTGCCAATCTTCTTTTTTATTAAAAATCCAATCTTCACGTTTTAGATGTAAAATAGGGAAATGCTTTTTTACATAAACAAAACAAAGGATTACAGATACTACCTGCGACAAAACGACAGCCACAGCAGACCCAGGCACCCCCCAATGAAAAACAAGAATAAACAACAAAGCCAAAAACACATTTAGAATTGAAGAAAAAATCAAAAAATAAAGCGGAGTTTTGCTATCTCCCAAAGCCCTTACAATACTTGCCAGCAAATTATAAAAATTTGCGACAAACAACCCCATAATAACTATTTGAATATAAATATAAGCGTCTTTATAAATCTGAGCCGGCACTTGCATCCATTTAAGCAAATAATCCATAAGTCCCAAACACAAAAATGTAAAAAACAAGGTTAAAACCGTACTTAATATAGTCGACATTGTAACAGAACGCCTGACACCGTCATAATCCTTTGCGCCGAAGCGCTGCCCCGTTATGACTGCAAACCCGTTTGTCATACCGACAACAACAAACATAATAAGAAAAAACAAAGGTGCGACCGCCCCGACAGAAGCCAAAGCATCAATTCCGAGGGTTCTGCCGACAATTACGATATCCGCAATATTATAAAACTGCTGAAAAATATTTCCGATAAGCAACGGCACGGAAAATAATAATATAAGTTTTAAGGGGTTTCCTGTAGTTAAGTCATTTATCATAACGTAAGCTATTATATTATAAAAAAATAAACTTTTAAATGGAACTTTTTAAAAGTAACTAAGTAACTAAGTTTATAAACTCCTTCCACTACTTGGGGAAGGTTGGGATGGGAAGCAAGCTTAACTGAACAATTAAATCGTCCCCCACCCCGGCCCTCCCCGAGCAGGGGAGGGAACGCAATAAATCGTCATTGCTGTATATCTCAAGTAATTAGTTACATAACACATGTTATGTGCATCTATCGACCACATACATAAGTTATGTAAATTATTGTTCATTTTCTCTTTTTGATTGCGAAGCAAAAAGAGAAAATGAACCAAAAGAGAAAAACACGCAAAAGATTTTAGCGCTGCCTGCGGCATCGCTTTGACCGAATGGACGTACGTTCCGTTTGCTGCGTAAACGAAATCGTTAAGCGCTGCTAAGGACAACGCAGCGCAATAAATCGTCATTGCGAGCGAAGCGAAGGATTTCTGTTTAATGAGATTCTTCGGGCTTCGCCCTCAGAATGACGCTTGGTGTCATCCTGAACTTGTTTCAGGATCTTATTAACGTTGCAATTTACGAATGTCTTTTGAATATTCTTTCCCTGGATTGCTTCGTCGCTTTGCTCCTCGCAATGACGCCTGGTGTGAGTCAGGCGAACGTGCACGAAGTGCGATAGTGAGCCTTGAAAGAATTTGAGCTGAAAGCTCAAATAACATTTTGGCATTGAGCGTCAGCGAAATGCAGGGAACGTTTGCGTGTTTTCTCTTTCTTGCCTTCTTTTGCAGTTGAGAGCTTTGCTCGAAACGTGCAAAATGGCTTCACTCTTTCTTTCGGTCGTGAACGGTTCATTTCTTTACGGTTTAATTCGCTGCATATCACGAAATGAAAGTACATACAACACAACAACTACTGGTTATTTTTTAATCTCGATTATCTTAAAAATTCCGTATGTTTTGTTAAAAATTTTATACGGCTCAAAAATCATCTTATAATCCCTGTCCTCAAATACAAAACCTTCGGCAGGAGTCATATCAGTAACTTCCAAAATTCCATACAACTGCTTGTCACCTTTATTCACTTTATGAATCCAAGTCGGAGAAAGATAATATTTTGCAACTTCTAATAACGGAGTGTTATAAGTTAAATAATCTGAAATTTCAGCCGTTGCATAATAGTAAATATCAAGATTTTTATCTTTTATATACGGAATAAACCTCATATCAAAAGCTTTAAAAATCATAATTTTACCATTGTTTTTAACTTCATCCGTTATAAAAACATCCACCATAACTTTAGATCCGGAATTAAAATACCCCGGAGTATAGCTCATATGAGAAAATATTTGTGCAAAGAATAATAAAGCAACAGCAATTTCCGCAACAACAGCTTTTTTTGACGACACATCAAAATACTTCATAATCCACAACCCGATAAGAGCAAAGATATAGAAAAAGATATAATGATGAGGCCCGCCTCCGTATTTTGTTAAAAAAGTATAAAGCATTGCGACTATCGGAAAAAGCAATATAAAAAATACACGCTTATTTTTAAAACAATAAACAGGTAATGCCAAAATAACGGAAGCAAGTGCAAAAATATTCAAATAATCAATAATATTAGGATTTTCTGAAATCAAATAAGAAGAGAACCTATATAAAAATTGATTATCTTCATTGATGAAATTTGCGTTTGAACAACCCAGCTGCCACAAAATCAGAACAGCTCCAATCGCTAATATTACAAACGCAATTCTGAAATCTTTTCTTGAAACAAGTCCATTTAATGCACCTTTTATCAAATCATAGGCAAATACAAATCCAAACCCGACGGCACCAAACAAAGCAATAACACTTGTATTTGCGCATAAAGTTATACAAGCCGCATAAATTAAAGGCTTTTCCAGTCTTTCCTTATAAAATGCTGCCAGCATAAACAGAAATAACACCCCTATTGCATAACATCTTGCAACAACAGGAAGCTGCGCAAGGAATATATAAGAAAAAGAAACAACAGTTTTAGTCACAGGATGAAGCGGAGCTTTTTTCCAAAACACCAGCATTGCGAAAAACATAAACAGCCAGTTTAATATAAGCATAGGATACGGATACCAAACATCAGCTTTAGCAAAAGGCATAAGCAAAAAATACCAAATAAAAGTATGACCCTCTACATTCATAAGAGAAATCACATCCAGCGGGGACAACTCTTTTGCAATAATATAAGCATGCGCTTCATCAAACCAAGGCTGATGAAAAGCTACCCTCAAAAGAGTTATGACTGTCCATAGTATCATCACAATCAAAAAAACTTTGTTATTGTTTGACTTCATGGTATTCCTTTTCCGTATTAACAAGCCATAAGATACTCTTATCAAGATTATCTTTTATTACATTAACAGCTTCAATTCCGCTCAACATAGAATGATCCATATTATTATATTTATGCTGGCCGTTGCGCCCGACACAATACAAATTCGGGATAGCAGCAATATAATTTTTCACAATATCAAAATCCTTATATACCCCGAAATATGCAGGATAAGCCTTTTTAACTTTTATTCTCACACTGTCAAGAATATCAGCCCTGTCAACAACTCCAAGCTTTTCAACCTCGGAAATTCCGAAATTAATCATATCTTCATCAGACTTATTCCACATCTCATCGCCTTCGTTGCAGAAATATTCCAGACTTATGAAAACTTTATCTTTAAAATCTTTCACCAAATACGGCGACCAGTTGTTCATAATCTGTAATCTGCCGGCCGTCACATCGTCTTCCTGAATATAAATCCAGCTGTCAGGGCAAATATTGTTTATTGTAGGAATTTTAGTGTTATTTTTCAGATTAATTTTATTACAATACAAGCCTACAAGCATATAGTCACGATAAGGCAGCTCTTTTGCTATCAATTTAACGTCTTCAGGAACCTCTTCACCTAACCCGGCAACTAAATCTTTGACAGGCATTGAGGAAATATAGAAATTCCCTTGGAATTTCTCATACTTACTGTAAGTATGAGCCTCATTGTTATCACATACAGCAGTATTAACACCGTTTATACGCCCATTTTCGAAATCAAATGAAACAACTTTAGTATTCAAATGGATTTCACCGCCAAGACGTTTTATTTCATCAGCCATATAATCCCAAAGCTGACCGCAGCCAAATTTAGGATAAAAATATTCTTCTATAAGCGAAGTTTCTTTCTGCTTGTTTGAAATAAGTTTCAGCGGAGACAAAAGTGCGTTCAAAACAGCCTTTGAAAGCGAAAGTCCTTTAATACGCTGTTCTCCCCATTCTTTTGAAATATCTCTCGGATGAAGTCCCCAGACTTTTTGGGTGTATTTTTCAAAAAACATCTTATAAAGAACTGTGCCGAAGCGATTTATCATAAAATCCTCAAGGCTTTTTTCTTCTCTTTTTACAAAACAGGATTTTATATAGCTCATGCCTGCACGAAAAGTTCTTCCAATCCCCATATTCAAAATAGTGGACGCCTTTAGGCTTATAGGATAATCAAAAAATTTTCTAAGATAATAAATTCTTGAAACTCTTTTGCGTTTAAGCATAACCCTGTCGGTTTCGTCAGGATCCGGCCCGTTTTCAGATACAGTAATTTTTCGTCCTAACATCTTATCATCAATCGGAGGTTTACCTTGGAGCGGCAAAATTTCTTCCCAAAAATCGAGTATTTCCTGATTTTTTGAAAATAATCTATGACCGCCCAAATCAATTCCGTTGCCGTTGTAATGAACCGTCCTGGAAATCCCGCCCACACAATCAAGTTCTTCCAAAACAATCGGCAATATATCATCAGTCTTTGTTAAAAAATTGTAAGCAGCACTTAGGCCTGCCGGCCCAGCCCCAATTATAACCGCAATTTTATCTCTCATTATTTCTCCCGTATAAGGAAAGTGTACAATAAAAACCAAATAAGGGCAAGAATATAAAAAAGCTCTGCTATAAAGCAGAGCTTTCAATCAAAAAATATAATAAACTATACGTTGACTAACGAACCGAATGTTATATTATTTCCGGAAGAAATATTATCAACATCAGGCAAAATTGTATTTTTGATATTTCTTAAATCTTCCTGCATCAGTCTTCTTGGAGAACCATCTGCCATAGAATGGTTTCTCAACAAGTATGACGGATGGAAAATAGTCATAGCCTTATATTCAACACCGTCAACAGTAACAGTCATCCACTGACCTCTTACTTTTGAAATAGTTTGTTTTTTATCAAGATTTACAAAAGATTTCAACGCTGTTGCACCGCACAAAATAATTGCATCAGGTTTAATAATATCAATTTGAGCGTCCAAAAACTTTCTGCAAGCGGCTTTTTCTTCATCAGTCGGAACTCTGTTTTCAGGCGGACGGCATTTTACCGTATTAATCATATAAACATCTCTGTCTCGCGAAATTCCGGCTTCTGTCAAAAACTCGGTAAGCAATTGTCCGGCTCTTCCGACAAACGGTCTGCCCGTTTCGTCTTCCATTTCTCCCGGAGCTTCCCCGATTAAAACTATTTTTGCAGTAGATGCATCGCCATCAGAGAATACAACATTGTTACGGGTTTTAGCCAAAGCGCAGCCTGTACAACTTTCACACTTTTGTCTAACTATCTCCAGACAATTTTTCTTCATCTTCTCTCTCCTCTTTCTCTATTTTAAATAAGCCAACGTTATATTTTTTACAATACCTTTTCAATTCCTTAATAACAACATCCGAAAGTATGAAAACTGCTATTAAGTTCGGAACCGCCAGGAACAGAGTAAACGCATCCGAAAGATTAATTATACTCTTAAAGTTCATCGCAGAACCTATAATAATGAATATACAATATATAACCTGAAAAGTTCTTGTTGTCAATTTTGTATCACCAAACAAAAAAGTCCAGCCCTTAACTCCGTAATATGATCCGCAGAGCATGGTAGATAAAACAAAGCAGCTTGCCATAAAAGTCAATAATATCGGGAAAAACGGGCATACTGTAGCAAACGCTTTTGAAGTCAATTCAATACCGGCAAGCCCCGTATTTTGTAAATAAACCCCGCTCACAACAATTACAAAAGCAGTTGCAGCCCCGACAATTACTGTATCTACAAACGGCTGAAGCATGGCGATAAATGCCTGTGCCACGGGCTTATTGGTTCTTACTGCGGAAAAAGCAATCGGAGCGGTTCCAAGTCCGGCTTCGTTTGCAAACATTGCACGTCTAAAGCCCCATAACATGCAGGCAAACATCCCGCCCTCCATAGCTCTCGGCTTAAACGCCTCCGTTAAAATTACATGGACAGTATGCGGCAGATGCCCTATGTTCATCAAACAAATCACAAAAGCCGATAATACATACAAAGAACACATAACCGGAGTAACTTTTGATGTAAACTTGCCTATAGCTTTAATTCCGCCAATTATCGTAACATAAGTTATAACGGCAACAATCAGCCCCAAAAGCCAGCTTTGATTATGGAAGAAACTGCTCTCCCCGCCTGTAACTTCGGTAATTTGAGTAGTCATGGCATTTATCTGAAAAAGGTTCCATCCGCCAATCATTGCAAAAATACAGCAAACAGCGTAGATTTTTGCCAAAAAAGGTGCAAACGGCCCAATTATTTTATGATTTTTCAATCCGTTTTGAATATAATACATAGGCCCGCCATCAACTGTTCCGTCTTTATTAACCTGCCGGAACTTCAGCCCTAAAAGCACCTCCGCAAATTTTAAAGCCATAGAAAAAACACCTGCAACCATCATCCAGAAAATAACTCCCGGCCCACCGATTGAAACAGCAGCTGCAGAACCTGCAACATTACCTATCCCGGCAGATGCAGAAATCGTTGCAGTCAGAGCCTGAAAAGCTGATACTTCTCCGTGTTTTTTTCTGACAATTATATCTTTATGCTCATAATTTTTTGTTATTAACTTAATTGCATGTTTAAACCCCCAAAATCCGATAAAACGGGTTCTAAACGTAAAATAAAGCGCTGCACACATTAAAAGTGCAACCAAAAATTCAACCCTAACACCATGAATTGTTACGGAAGAAAAAATTATCCCTGAAATTTTATCGGCTATCGGTGATAGTAAACTATCAATTGCGCTATCTAAATTCATCGTAAAACTATTTTAGCATGAACATACAAAAAGATACGGCTTCTGTAATTTGGCCGTATCTTTTTTATGCTATATGTTAACTATGCCGCTGTTTTCACATCATTTTGCGGCTTTAGTTCAACCTGTTGTGCCTTCTGCGCATCTTTTGCCTTTTTATGAGCAAGATACTTGTCGCAAACTATATTTGCAGGTTTTGTTACAAGAATCGGTACAAGGAATCTGTAAACAAGAGCAAATACAATGATTGAACGAAGTGCTGCAAAGCCTTTCATCTTGGTCATCAAGTTTTTATAATCTTTTGAATCCAGGAAGTGCTTTTTGCCGAATTTTTCAAGATAACTGTCAAGAGTATATAAAGGTTCCTTATCCACATCTGCCAAACCTTCATTTCTCAATTTTATCTTTTCATTCTTTTCTTTCATACTGTTGCGAATAGCTTCCGCATTAGGAACATTTAAGTCAAAGTATTGTTCTTTCTTTTCATTCCACCATGATTTTAAGTGTTTATCCAGGAACAGCGCACCTGCCGTAGAAAGAAGGAATGTAAAGAACTGGTTAACTGCAAGAGTTTTCTTTCTGTCCTTATCCATTTTCTTATTTGTCAGAGTTCGCTGCATATAAACACCGCTGGTTATTGCGGAACCGCCGATAAGAAAGAATTTAATTGCATTATCTTTATCCTTTATTTTATCAGAAAAGTTATCGACTAAACTATTATCAAAAACCGGTCTGCAAATGTGTTTGCCAACCCAGTTACAGAAATTGTCATATTTTTGTGAAATAGATGTTAAGGATTTTGAGTCACCCGTAACTGAATTTATAATAGTGTTTTCTGCCGCATTCAAAATTCTTTCGGCTGCTTCTTCCTTTCCGGTAAAAGTCTGAGGTCTTTGCGCGGACTTTTTATAATTATTATAGGTATTATATGTATTAAATGTCACGTTCATTACTTTTGACCTCCCGAAAAATCTTTCATAGATTTTGTCATAAATCCGGAAAGTGTTAAATTATTATTAGTATCCGTTTTTGACTGTTCCGGCACATCTTGTTTTGTCTGGTTATTTTCCTGCTGAGGGTTTGGAGCAGCAGGCTTTTTCTTTTCAAGATGGAATAC
Organism: Candidatus Gastranaerophilales bacterium; assembly: GCA_944324365.1. Lineage (GTDB taxonomy): Bacteria > Cyanobacteriota > Vampirovibrionia > Gastranaerophilales > Gastranaerophilaceae > UBA1221. Next base: position 25,580 of record CALUWA010000011.1, on the reverse strand, counting down.
ATATTTTAAAATCAGCGGAATCAATGCGATAGTAAGAGCTGCTCTAGGAACTGCAATTGCCCACTCAGCCACGTTATGCATCGTTGTATCAATTGCCTTAATATGTTTATCCAAACTTCTTATTTGGTCGCCAAGCGCCTTCTTAGCGGCAGCATCATTAGTAGATTTCAATTGACGTCTGAGTTCATTAATTTTATCTGTTTTTTCAGTTATTATTGTAAGACCTTTATCAAATGTTCTTGCAATTACGGATTCTGCTTTTTTCTCATCCAGGCATTTTTGGATATCTTCTGCACTCATTCCGTGTTCTTCTTCCAATATCTTACGAATTTCCGCTTCTGAAAGTTTAGCAAAATCAGCCTTACTCATTTTTCTGGCATCTTCAATTATAAACTTACTGCCGGAATCAAGAGGGCTGGTAATGATAGTTGAGAATACAAAACCTACAATAGCAGACGCCATAGAGTGACCGGCTGCATAGATTTTGTCGTCTTTATCTTTTTTACCAGGAAGAGCAACTGTAGCTGCCGGTCTTAAAAGCCCTGCCAGAAACAGTGCAATTAAAGCAGAACTTGCAATATTATGACCGCCTGAAAATTTAGTCAGCCAATTAAAAACTCCGCTTTTTAAGGTTTTTCCCATAAACGAATTAGCGGCAGCCACACTCTTGTCCTGACTACCGCTAAACGTTATATTATCTCTTTTTTCACCGCACAAATCCGCACTCTTTCTCTGATTTGCCGGATTTGCATATTCACAATCCGACTTATATCGGTGTTTGTGGGTAAAGTTGTAATTCAAAGGTTTAATATTCATGTTTCACCAAATAATTTGTCTTCTACAATTATTCTAAAACAAAGGAAAAAAAATTTTGCTACCTGATTTAAAAAAGTTTACAAAATTTTTAAAAAAACTCTAAACAGACTCTATTCGTGCGTTTGAAAGGTTGTAGAAAATTTCTCCGGCTTTTCTAAAGTGTTCTGCAGATGCACTGGTATAAAAAATTTCTTGTCCAACTGCATCTGTATCATTAAGCATACCGGCATTTCTCAAATCTTCCTGTATAAATTCCACAAAAAATTCTGCCGGATTTATAAAAAGTTCTCTGTCAGCAAATTTTGAAAGCTGATCCAGCAAAAACGGATAATGAGTACAGCCGAGAACTATTTTATCAGGCTTAAATTTGAGCATTACTGATAACTTTTCTTTAATTTTATTTAAAGACTCAGGACTATTTTCATCATGGCTTTCCACAATTCTAACCCAGTCCGGACAAGAAATTTCGAAAACTTTTTTGTGCGAAGAAATATGTTCAATACCATGCAAATATGCGTGAGAATTAACCGTAGCCTGAGTTGCAAATACTCCCAAAGAGGACACAGGAAGTTCAGCTAATATTTTTGTAACAGATTGAATAATCGGATAAAGCTTGAATGAATATTCATCTTTCAAAACATCATATACGGTAGCGGAAGTTGTGTTACAAGCCATAACCACCGCTTTAACATTTTTGGATTCAAAAAATTCAAATGCGGCTTTTGAATATTCTATTAATTGCTCTTTTGATTTTTCGCCGTATGGCATATTCTTTGTATCGCCAAAATAAACGCAATCTTCCCCGGGAAGAATTTTTCTGAATTCTTTCAACACAGTCAAACCGCCGACACCGGAATCAAAAAAGCCCACAGGGTTATTTTTATTTACTATTCTTGAAATAATTGTTAATACCCTCCACAATAGCCTTTGCCGTAGCCTGCTTTCTGGAATCACTAAGCAGTGCGGCTCTTTCTGATGTATTTGAAATAAATCCGATTTCAACAAGAATAGCCGGATCCGTTGTATGATTTATTACATAGAATTTAGATTTGAATAAGCCTCTGTTAGGTGAGTCTATCGAACTTGCCAATGAAGCATGAACAGCCTGCGCCAAAGGAATACTTTCCTGATGGTAGTAATGTGTTTCCACACCCTTTGAAGAATCGCTTGTACTTGAATTAACATGGATACTTACGAAGATATCCGGTTCATAATCTTCACTCATCTGAACCCTGTCCTGCAGCGATACATAAGTATCACCGGTTCTGGTCATCAAGACATCATACCCTTGTTCTTTCAAAAGTTTTTCGACACGTTTTGCAACATCAAGAGTAATAAATTTCTCGTGAGCACCGTTTCGTGTAGCTCCGACGTCAGACCCTCCATGGCCTGCGTCAACAACAACTTTATGTTTACCTGAAATCTCAGAAGGCTTTGTTATAACAGGAGCCGTTACGGCAGGTGTCTCTTTTTCCTGAACTTTCGGTGCTTTAACCTGGATTTTTAGAGATTTACCGTCCGCACCGGTAAATGCCGTTACCAAACTTCCGTATTCAATCGGAATAGTTAATTTCAAACCCTTTGGCTGAACTGTTATTTCTGATTTTTCAAAAGGAGTGCCCGTAAAAGTTTTTGTGAAATTTTCTTTATCAAAATCAGAGATATTATACATATACACGATAACTTGGGTATTAGTTCTGTCAAACCCATGTATCAGGGCAGTATTGAAATTCAGCGTCATAGCACTGGATTGCTCGTCTATTTTGTAATTTGAATATCCGTTAATAATACCGTCGCTATACGGTATCATATCATAGCTTATTTTCTCGGTATTCCCGATTAAAAGCCCCTGATTATCCTTTGAATATATCGGAATATACTTTGTAACATCAGGAGTTGTGATTACTACCCTTGCTTTATTAACCGAAAACTGTCCTATTTTAAATTTATCCGAACCGCCAAGGCTATACTCTTTGTTTCGCAAATTCTGGTTTACAAGAGTGTTTGGTAAATCGAAAATTATTCTCGTCGGGTTTGTCAAAATCATCGGCTTTTCAATCCCGACTGAGCCCATACCGCTTATTAAAACAGCCCCGTTCTTTGCTGAAATTCTGTCAACATAAAACTTTGTATTCAGCTTCAACTCCTGTTTTAAGAATGACTGGGAATTGAACGCCTCATTAATCTGGGACAGCGGATCATTTTTGTCAACAGCCGCAGAAACCGTCATATACTCATAAAAATCACTAGATGAAGCATGATCATCCCTATAAGTATTTTGCATAAACGGGTTCTGCGCAACAACATTTTTCAACTTTATAATAATGTTATTCTGAACTTTCAAAAACTGCATTGACGAAATATCGAAATCATCATCATAATAAATTACAACACGCACTACATCCGGATTTGTAGAAAATTGCGTAATTTTAATCTGTTTTATATCGCCATAGGCAAAACGCCAATCCTTTCTCGGAATAGACAATATCGTACCCGGCAAATCGAAATATGCACGTGTCGGATTTGAAAGTTTTACTATTTTTATCTTACCTATCTCCGGCATTTCGCCAAGATAAGAAGATGTCAGCGCAATAAGAGAATTCGACGTATCATAGCTTGCGGATGTAATCTTAAAAATACCTTCATTTTCTGCAAACGCACCTGATACGAAACTCAGCGTAAATGTAATAAATAAAGTTAATATAAATAATATTCTCTTCATATTCGCATATCCAGATTATATTATATATGGATAAAAACCTTTTTTCAAATTGTCAATTTTTGTAAATATTTTTAAGTTTTCTATAAAGTTTTGAAAAATTTGAGCCGTATTATTAAACAGAAAACTGAGAGGTTATTGTGTTTGATAATTTCTATACAAAATACGAAGATGTAAAAGAATTTATATCGGAAGCAAATGCTAAAGATATCGCTGCAATGCTGGAAAATGATTTGAAATCAAAAAAAATGACGGCAGAAAAATATGCATATCTTTCTAAAGCATACGTATTTATGCGTGATAATAAAAAAGCCATAAAATACGCAAAAGAAGCAATAAAAAAAGATAAAAATTACGCTTACGGATATATCAGAGCAGCATTTGCATATGCAAAAGAAGGCAGGAAGAAAGAAGCACTTAAATACTGTAAATGCGCAGAGGAGCTTCATCAAAACAATTTTTTAAACCTGATGTTTATGATAATTCTTTATCAATACTGCGGAGAAGAAGAATATGCCATGGAACTTTCAAAAGAATTGGAAGAACATAACGACAATTCAGCCGCATACATTTATAACATAGGATTTGTATATGAAGTTGTAAAAGAGGATTACCAAACAGCAGAACACTATTACCAAAAAGCTCTTGAACTCGGCTACAAAGATACCTATAACCTCTATATTAACCTTGCAAAATGCTACAGCGAAATGCAGGACATTGAAAACACAAATTATTTTGTAGACAAATGCCTTGATATCGCAACAACAGAAGATTTATTAGAAAAGAAATCCGATTGTCTTGTATATGAGGGAAAATACGAAGAAGCGAAGAATATCCTCAAACACTTATACAGAAACACGGAAAATAAAAGATGGATTATAGTAAAACTAGCAAAATTATACGAAGCCGCAAACCAGCCTAACAAAGCTCTGCGCTGTTATAACTTTGCACTGCGCACGACCGGAGAAAACGAATCTTTATACCAGATTATTGCAGCGTTCCTTGAACGGGTTGAAGATTTTGAAAAAGCAATAGACGTATACAAAAAACTTTTGACATATGACAAAAAAGATGCCTCCACCTATGCCAGCTTATCTTATTGCTATTCACAGCTCGGAGAAAATGAAACGGCTTATGATTACATAGAAAAAGCCCTCAAATATGACCAATCTTCTTATATATATTACAGAAAAGCCCGAATACTAACGGACGAAAAAAAATATGAAGAAGCTATCGAAAACTATAAAAATTCTCTTGATTTTGATGAAACGGATATTGACTGTTATCAATGGATCTCATACTGCTATTCAATCCTAAAGGATTACGAAAAATCAATAGAATACGCAAACCGTGCAATTATTTTGGATAAAGACGATGCATATTCATATTTCAGAAAAGCCTGGGCGCTCCAGGAAATGAAAAGATATCCGGAAGCCATCAAATTATACAAAGAATGTATAGCAAGAAACGATAAATACATAGATGCCTATGTTAATATTTCATATATTTACTCCAAAACAGGCGATACAAAACAGTCAATGCTTTATGCAAACAAGGCCCTTCTTATAAACAAAGATTATGCCTATGCACATTACAGAAAAGCCTGGGCGCTTCAGGAAAGCGGTAAATTTGAAGAAGCACTTGACGGTTATTCAAAAGCAATCGAACTTGATCCGACAGATATATACAATTACCTTGGCATTGCCTGCGTTTCGCTTAACACTCAGGCAAACATCAACGCACTCTTATATGCAAACAAAGCCCTGCTCATCGACAGAAACTGCGGCGGTGCATATTACTACAAGAGCCTTGCGCTCAGCAATCTCGGCAAAAGCAAAGAAGCGGAAAAAGCGTTTGCAAAAGCCGTTAAACTCGGTTATCAGCCAAGCTAGCCATTTTATTTAACTGCATAAGTTTTATTAAGTTTAAACTTTTTATTTGAAATATCAAAAGTATAAACATCAAAACTTTCACCCTTCAATGAAAACTTCACCGAGTTATTTTTATCAGTACGATACACATCCGTATCCCGCAAAATATCAAGTGTAGACTTATAAGGATGTCCGAATTTATTCTGACCGGTTGAAATCAATGACACCTGCGGATAAAGTTCATTAAGCATATCCGAAGATACAACATCCCTGCCGCCATGATGTCCGACTTTTAATATTTCCAAAGAATCCGTATTTAAATAGTGTTTTACGGACTTATACGCTTCAACACCTGCATCCCCCATAAAAAGAGCCTCAAAATTTCCGCATTTTAAAAGAGTTATTATCGAATTTTCATTATCGGATTTTGCAAAAGCCCTGTACGTCTTAATTTCCAAATTTCCTTCTTTATATATCAAATCATTATTTACCGCCAAAACCGCACTTAAACCCTTATCCCGAAGCACGGTATATATTTTATTTGAAGTGTAAGATTTATTTTCAAGAGAATTTACATAAACATTTTTTATATTAAGCTGCTCGATTAAATCAGGAGCCCCGCCGGAGTGATCATTATCAAAGTGGGTAATTATAAGCCCTTCAATATTTTTTATACCTCTGTCTTTAAGATATTTAAGTATAATAACCTTGGCCTGACTTGAACCGTTATTATACGGAGCTTTACCTGTATCAATTATAAAATACTTATTTTTTGGAGTTTTTATCAGGAAAGCATCCGCGTTGCCGACATCAAACGCCAAAATTTCCAAATTATTATTTCTTACCGGAATAACTGACAAACATAAAATTAAAGCAATCACTCCGGTTATAAGAACTTTCCGTTTTGTGATTCCTACCTTAAACATAAACGTAACCATCAAAACAACAGCATAAAAAAGCCCTATTTGAAAAACCGATGGATGAGTAGTATCAAGCAGCGCATGCGGAAGATTTGAAAAGAACTTTGAAATCCACACCAAAATATCAAGAAAATACTTCAAAACGAAATCAGATACCATACAGACAAAATCCGCAGCAGGTTTAAATACGGCAAAAACAGAACTCACAAATCCAACAAAACTTATAACACTCAAAAATGGCATTATTGAAATATTTGCCAAAATCGAATATGTGCTAAAACTGTTAAAATAAAACATCTGGATAGGAGCAACCCAAATCTGAGCAACAACCGGGATTAAAAGTTCGGCACACAGCCAGTCGGGAACCTTCCAATTATGCATACGTTCCATAACCGCATTTGCACTCGTTAAAAGCCCGAACGTCACAATAAAAGACAGTTGAAATCCGACATCATTAATAAATGCCGGATTATAAACAAGCATTACGGAAGCAACAAATGCCAAAAGCGAAACACTATGTGCATCACGGTCAATAAGCTTGCCGGCAAGAACAAACAAAAGCATTAATGCCGCCCTTATAACAGAGGCACCCAAACCCGTCATCAGCGTGTATAAAATTACAACCCCCATGCCGGTTATAACAGTAATTTTGTACGGAACTCTAAGACGGCGCAAAATAAAATACCAAAAGCCGTATATAAAAGCCACGTTCATGCCGGAAGCTGCCAATATATGCAGCAAACCGGAATTTTTAAAATTATCTTTTATATAATCAGGCGGAGCAACAGCATCATCACCAAAGATTATTCCGCCTAATATTTCAATATTCGGGCTCTTTAAATATTTTGCATGAGTTTGGATAATCCGATTTCTCAAATTATTCAAATTCCGGAGAAAACTCCATTTTAAAGTTAATTTATTCTCAATCTGTATGCAATCCTGATTTTGTGCATAAAAAACGGAATACACATCAAAATTTCTCAAATATTTCCCGTAATCAAACTGGGACGGATTTGATGCCTTAAACGGAACTCTAAGTTTCCCCTCAATTTGATATACATTTCCGATGTTTAAATTTGAAAAATCTCCATTTTCATCCTGCAATTGAACAAGCGTTTTGCCCTTAACCTCATTCCCGTTTATACCGGACACCTCAAAGAAAAATTTCATTTTATCTTTTGTATTGCTATTCGGGACAGATACAATCCTGCCGGTTAAAACCGCATCTGCAGGCGCGTAGTGAAAAAGGTCATCAGAATTTTTTATTCTTCCGGCAGTGTAGAAAAATCCGAAATAAAAAACAAATCCCCATAACAAAACATACTTATACGAAATAAACCGGCCGAAAATGGAAGTCACAAGCAAAAATGTTACAAGTATGGCAAGAATAACTATACAGTTATTAAAAAATGCCAAAATACCGGCCATAAAAAATATGGCTGTCAAAAACATTATTACATTTTTACTCTGCAAAAGTTCTGTTATAGAATTTCTAAACATCTTCCAGCTTATCAATACGTCTTTGATGGCGGCTGTCACCCGAGAAATCTGTTTTCAGCCAAACATCAACAATATCCAAAGCCAGCATATCACCAATTACACGTTCACCCAAACACAAAATATTTGAATCATTATGCTCTCTTGTTGCATGCGCCGAAAATGTATCCCCGCAAAGAGCGGCTCTGATACCTTTAAACTTATTAGCTGCAATGGACATTCCTATACCGGTTCCGCATATTAAAATTCCGCGCTCGCATTCCTTATTCTGAATACTCTGTGCAACTTTTTTGGCAACATCCGGATAATCACAAGAATCTTTTGAATAAGCACCAAAATCCTCTGCATCATATCCGTTATCTTTCAGAAATTTAAGAATTTTTTCTTTATATTCAAACCCGCCATGGTCAGAACCGACCGCAATTTTCATAACATACTCCTTTTGGGACTTATTGTAACACAAATAGACAAGAATTGTTCCGGGAAATTTTTGAAATATAATTAAGATATGGAAATATTTTCTGAACCCAATATAAATAAAAATTTATCTCTTGCTCTCGGTTATTTCGACGGAGTACATTTAGGACACAGGGCAGTCATAAAATCTGCAGTTGACTATGCGCACAAACAGGGTGGCAAATCCGCAGTAATTACATTTAAAGACCATCCTTGCTGTTATTTTTACAATACTGCACCCAAATACATTCTAACAAGGGAAACCCGCCGGGAAAAGTTCGCAGACCTTGGTGTTGATTTTCTTTACGAACTGGATTTTGCAAAAATCGCCAAACTTACAGCTCAGGAATATCTTGAAAATATTTTAATAAAAAATTTCGCTCCGATATCCATATCAACCGGATTTAACCACAATTTCGGCGCCGGAAGATCCGGAAACACAGAATACCTTGCAAAAAAGTCAAAAGAATATAATTATATCTATTTCATGGTTGACGAAACAAAAACAAACGGCCAAACAATAAGCAGCACAGCCATAAGAAACTTTTTATCACAAGGCGACATAGAACAAGCCAACAAAATGCTTGGGTACAAATTTTCAATTGAAGGCAAAGTCATAACCGGCAAACAAATCGGGAGAACAATAGGTTTTAGAACCGCAAATATTCTCTATCCGCAAGAATTAATAGAGCTGCCGTTCGGAGCTTATTCAACAAGAGTGACAGTTAACACTGAACAATACAAAGGTGTTACAAATTTCGGAGTAAGACCGACGGTTTCCAATACTCACCAATGCTCCCTGGAAACCCACATAATCGGCTTTGACAAAGATATTTACGGACAGAAAATTAATGTCGAATTTTTAAAAATGCTCAGAAAAGAAAAGAAATTTAACTCCGTTGACGAATTAAAAAGGCAGATAAAAGAAGATATTAGCAGCTCAATTTAATGAGATTCTTCGGGCTGCGCCCTCTGTATGACGGTTTTCGTCATTGCGTTACACATAACCAATGTTATGTGCATCTATCAACCACATACATAAGTTATGTAATATATTTGTTCATTTTTTCTTCTTTGGCATCAAAGAAGAAAAAATGGAACCAAAAAAGAAGAAACAGCAAAAGTTTTCTGCGCTGCCTGCGGCATCGCTTTGACAGAATGGACGTACGTTTTGTTCGCTTCGCTCACAAAATCTTTTAGGTTTTGCTATCGTGCTTACGCACACGCAAAACTGCCATCTGTTACTCACGTAAGTGAGTCAGGCGAACGTGCACGAAGTGCGATAGTGAGCCTAGAAAGAATTTGAGCTGAAAGCTCAAATAACATTTTGGCATTGAGCGTCAGCGAAATGCAGGGAACGTTTGCGTGCTTTCTCTTTCTTGCCTTCTTTTGCAGTTGAGAGCTCTGCTCGAAACGTGCAAAATGGCTTCACTCTTTCTTTCGGTCGTGAACGGTTCATTTCTTTCTCTGCTTGGTTGTTCGCGTATTACGAGTTCCAGAGCATTGCCCTTCGGCAACGCTCTTCACTCTACGCTCACAATCCGCTTTGCCTCGCAAATAAAGAGAAAGAAATGAACATATTCCGATAACATGGGTTATAGTTCAGGATGACACCATGCGTCATTCTGAGGGCGCAGCCCGAAGAATCTCATTTCACGTCATTGCGAGGTCGTAACCGCACAATGACAAATAGGCACAAACCATTACCCTGAGTTAGAAGTAGATATCTCCTTCGGTATCTTCGCGCTATACTTAACTTACTTCTATCCTCTATTTTCTTTCCAAGGGGAAGAATGTATTTACTTAATCAACGCCTGAACTTCTTTGAATTTCGGGTGCTTAGCTCCTTTCAGCCATTCAAAAAGCACCATTTCAACGCAAGAAACTCTCACTCCGCAGTCGCGCATTGAATCTATTCCCTGCTTAAATTCATATTTATTACGGCTTGCACAGGCATCTTTTGGAACAACAACCTCAAACCCTGCCTCTACAAGTTCACAGGCCGTCTGGTACACACAAATATGCGTTTCAATTCCGCAAATTACTATTTGCTTTCTGCCGTATGATTTAAGTTTCTCCAAAAAACCTTCCTCACGCAGCAAAGAAAAAGAAGTCTTTTCAAGAACATAAGCCGACGGATTTAATTTTGAAGCAATCTGCGGCACTGTATGCCCCAAGCCCTTCGGATACTGTTCCGAAACAATTGCCGGGATACCCAGTAAATTTGCGGCATCAACAAGTTTGCCAGCTCTGTTTACGATAATATCTTTATCTAAAGCCGCAACAAGTCTTTCCTGTACATCTATAACCAACAGCAGACTATTTTCCGTATCCAACATTTATACTTTCTCCTTATTCATATATAAAACAAATTCATTTATAAAACCTTCCGCAATTTCTGATATCTCTTTCTGAGTAATCATATTAATCGGAAGAGTAATTTCTCTGTTCTCAGGGCTGTCAAGACCGGAGTACATAATATAAACTATAACTTTTGAAAATCCCGGATAAACAATCTTTAACCGGCCTTCATTTCTGGCGCTAATCAACCTGAAAACACATTGTCTTTCGTCAGTAAACTGCTCTATTTTAGTATTTACAAGTTTATCTTCATAGATTTTTTGGAGTCTGTAGAATACCGGAGCTATTACACTTTCCAGCTTTTTATTATATACTCCCTTGAAAAATTTGTAAGATTTTTCACCATCCTGCTCTTGGGTTAACCAATCGTCACTTTCTGATTTCCGCTCAGAATATACAACGTAATCAACGTTATTTAAAAGAGCTTCATTCAAAGCACATATAGCATGTTTTTCCACTTCCGTAAATTTACGGCTTTGAATTTCGGCAATCCCGGCTTTTATAGTCAACTTCTCCGGCAAAAGAGTTTTTAGCTTATTCAAAACAACAATAGAGCCGTTTATATCCGTATTCAACAATAGATAATATCTCGAACCGGAAGCCTCCGCTACAACATCGCAGCTTCTGGTTGATTGCTTTATAGCGGAACTCATCTTGCTGTCTGAAAAGACCTTTTTGCCCTCTTCATCAGGCACAATTACCATAAACGTACAACCTGCAAAATTTTTATTTATCAATTCGAGCTCAAATATTTCCTGCGCAAATTTCGCACTGTAAAATCCGCTTTGTTCGGACATAATCCCGTAACTCGAAAGGTAATATTTTAAACTTTTAAACTGCTTATTTCGTTCGGATTTTTTTATGCAGTTTATAAGGCGTATTAACATCTCGGAAGGATCGGAAGTTGTTAAAAAGTAATCGTCTATACCCTCGTCATACGCACTTAAAATAAAATCCCTGTCATACTTTTCAACAAGCAAAATTATATTTACATTGTCAAAAATACGTTTTTCTTTCAGGTACTTGATTATATTAATTGTCTTTTCCCTATCCTCATGCTCATGGACAATAATAATATCCGGACGCTTATCATAAACAACATCCGGCGCCTCTTCATAAGAAGAAGCCAAAATAGTATCAGACTCCCTTAATAATACCAGATTTCTGGAAAGAGTTTTTTCAACTTCTTCTTTATTTGTAATTAATATAATAGTATTCATAATCTACACTTGTAAATGCTTTTTAATACACAGGAAGCTGCCGCCCGCTCCGAACATAATTCCCATCGCAAACATCGTCAATGCGACAATAGTCTGGGCAAAAACAGGCGTCGGCACCATAAAGAACTGATGCAGATTTCCCAATCCGTTTTCAACAAAATGCAGCGGAATTATGGCAATTACCGCACCGCTGAAACCGTAAAACGCACCCTGCATAATAAGCGGGAATCTTATATACCAATTGCTTACACCCATAAGGCGCATAATCTCTATTTCATCCTTTCTGGATTGAATAACCAGCTGAATTGTGTTGTTTATAATAGTTATGGTTAAAATACCCATAATAATCAATACAACAAATGTTAACGTATTAACAACGTGATTCAAGGTCTGAATTTTTTTAGCAAGCTGCTGAGCATAACTCATATCTTCAACAGATGTTAGATTTTTGATATTCGCGAAAACCGCATCTATATTTTCAGGCTTATCAACCTTAACATGCAGCGTATCCGGCAGAGGATTTGAAACATCAGGAAGTTTCATCTCACGTTTCAAATCAGCCCAGGACTGTTCCTTAGGAATAATTTTAACACTTTCTACGTGCTCAAATTCGCTCACTCTGTTTTTAACAAGATTCGGATCCGTATTAGCTTTCAAATAAACCGAAATTTCCAGCACATTACCGAGCTCATGCGCAAAAGATGAAATTGACATTGTAGTACGGAAAAAAGCTCCAAATATGGTCAAAATGGCGGCCATTGTAGTAATTATCGCCAAATTTACAATTCCGGTTCTTTTTATATCGTAAAAAGTCTCCATTGTGAGTCTGTACAAAATTCTCAACTCACAAAGCCAATCTTTCGGAATATATTTTTTTGCTTCTTTTTTTATTTTTGATTTCTGATTACTCATAAGTACCTGCTTGAATATCTCTTACAACTTCACCTTTATCAAGAGTTATAACTCTTTTTCTGAAATAATCTACCATTGCGTTATCATGGGTAGACACAATTACAGTAATACCGCGCTGATTAATCTGGTCTAATATCTGCATAATTTCCAGAGAATTTTTAGGATCCAAATTACCGGTCGGCTCATCCGCAATCAAAAGCGGAGGCCCGTTAACTATTGCTCTTGCAATACCCACTCTCTGCTGTTCACCGCCGGAAAGCTCCGAAGGTGTGGCATGGATTTTATGTTCCAAGCCGACAATTTTCAAAGCTCCGGTAACTCTGGCATGGATTTCTCTTGTACTTATCCCGAGAGTTCGTATTACATATGCAACATTATCATAAACACTCATATTATGAAGAAGCTTGTAATCTTGAAATACAATTCCCATACATCTTCTAAGGCTCGGAACTTTATCGTTGGAAAGATTTGCAATATTTATACCGCCGATAGTAACAGTTCCGCTTGTAGGACACTCTTCATGGTACAAAAGCTTCATAAGAGTTGATTTTCCGGCACCGGATGCACCGACGATAAAAACAAATTCTCCCGACAATATATCTATATTAATATTTTTTAGAGCATAATTGCCGTTTTTATACTTTTTTGTAACCGATCTGAACTGTATCATATATAACCCTTTATTTTACCAAACGATATCTGTCTATTTGTTTTTTAATATTTTTAGAAAGCTTATCCGCACTTAAGCCGTAATAATCCAGTAATTCATCCCATTTTCCGCTCTGACCGAATGTATCATTTACCCCGATTCTTATAACCGGCATCGGATAATAATAGGAAAGGAGTTCGCACACCGCACTGCCTAACCCGCCGATAATTGAGTGATTTTCTACTGTAATTACAAATTTAGTAAGCTTTGCCTGCTCAATAATTGTTGCATCATCAAGCGGCTTAACCACCGGAACATGAATTATCTGAATTGAATATCCGTCTTTTTCAAGGATTTGAGCAGCCTGAATAACCTCAGCGAGAGTTTCTCCGTTAGTAATAACCGTTACATCGCAGCCTTCCTGAATAACTCTGGCTTTACAAAAATCAAAGTCTTCATTCTCATCAAAAATATCACATACATTTGTCCGCGGAATACGGATATACATCGGGCCGTAGTTTTCAGCCGCAAATTTTATAACTTCTTCGCATTCTCTGCAATCTGCCGGAACTATCACCGACATATTAGGAATACTGCGCATAAGAGAAATATCTTCCAAAGCCTGATGGCTTGCGCCGTCTTCTCCAACAGTAACTCCGCCATGCGTTCCTACAATTTTTACGTTAAATTCCGGGTAACATACAGAATTTCTTATCTGATCATAAGTTCTGCCGGTTGCAAACATAGCAAAACTTGACACGAACGGAATCTTACCTACAGATGCCAATCCCGCAGCAGTTGCAATCATATCCTGCTCGGATATACCCATGTCAAAAAAACGTTCAGGGAAAATCTTACCAAACATAGCAGTTTGTGTAGAGCATGCCAAATCTGCATCCAGCACAACAATGTTAGGATTTAACTTTCCAGCCTCTACAAGGGCACTGCCAAAAGCATTCCTTATAGACTTCCGTTCCTTAAAATTGATTATCATTTATATTAATTACCCTCAATTAATCCTGACGGGCTACATAGTATCCCACATCAGCATTATATCACAAAAAATTTAAATTCCCAAAAATGTAAATATATTCCCGTTCTCAGCAGTATTTAAAAAAGTTTTTGTTAAGAATTATTAAAAAAAATCGCAAATATAGCAATTTATTTTCTTGAGGAGTATTTAAAAGGTAGAATAGGAATAGACAATTATTTATTGAAAGGAAAAGATAATATGATGCAAATTCCAAATTTACCCAATTACAATTACGCGCAAGTTCCACAACCGAACTACAACGCCGTAAAAATTGACGTTCACAATCCAATGGTCAACGTACCGGCACAAGCTCCGGTAGCACAACAAGTTCCACAGTATGCGACACCAACAATGCCATACTACAATTATCCGCAAGGACAACTTTATAACTATCCGCAGGCTCCTATGCAGCCTTATTACATGCCTCCAAGCATTACAATGCCGACAGCACCGGCTCCTCAGGTTCCGACAATGGTAGCTCCGACAGTAGACCAGGCTCAGCCGGCTCCTGCTCAGGAAGTTCCTGTTGCACAAGTTCCGACACCGGAAGTACCGGCTCCGGCAATTGCACCGGCTCCGGCAGCAGTTCAACCGCAAGAACCGGTTAAACCGGAAGAAACAAAAGAAGCTCCGGCAGCAAGTGAACAAAAACCGGCAGAAACAGCTAAACCGGTAGAAGTTGTTCCTCCTGCAGCAGTAACACCTCAAGTTGATTTAAATGCATTTCTTGCTAAATTAACAAACCCTGACTATGAAGTTCAGGCAACAGGTATGGAAGAAATCGCTAATATGATTAACGAAAATCCAAGCCAGGCAACAGAATTATTAGATACAAAAGTTGTTGACGCTTTAACAAATATTATTACAGCTGACACAAGCAAACTGCAAGGTCCTACACAGGAACAGACAGCAGCAAGAGAAAAATTAATGTCAGGCCAGCAGGTAACTGATCAGGAAAAGAACCTTGCAATGTCAATATCACCGCTTGAACAAGCTGAAAGAAACAAAAGCTATGCAATGTTCACTTCAGCTCTAATGCAGAAACTCTATGGCGAAGAAGTTCAAAAACTGACAAATTCAACAGTTCCTCTGACAGAATTACCTGGAGCGGTAACAATTGTTGAACAGTTAAAGAACAACCCGAACCCAATGGTAAGAACATCTGCAATTGAAGCACTGAGCTACATCCAACAGCCGGCATACCAAAAAGATTTGAATACAATCTTCACGGTTGCTCAGAAAGACCAGGATAAAGGAGTTCAGGAAGCAGCAACAACCGCATTGGCAAAATTAAATCAAATGACAGCAGCTCCGGCAGAACAACCGGCTCAACAGACAGCGCAAACTGTTGAAATGAAACCAGAACAAGTTAAACAAGCTGCATAATCTAAATCAAAATTCCTTTCTTTAAATAAGACAGCGATAAAAAGCTCTTGATACAAAATATCAAGAGCCTTTTTATTTGTGAACTTTTTTATCTTGCAGCAAAAACAGCGGCCGCATATCAAATTTTATATATTTAAGCAGTAACTTTTTCTTTTTCCTGTACAGGAACAGGGGCACAATTTTCATATTCGGCATGCTGCGAAATTTCTTCACACCATCTGTAAATAACCTCTTCTGCCGGTAATTTATAAGATATCGGTTTGCATATATGTAAACGAACCTTCTGCCTTGTAAACGGTTTAAGTTTAGGATAGCCCGTAAATCCGCCGATTGCAACAGGAATAATATCCGCTTTAGCATTTTTTGCAATTACTACAAAACCTTTTTTAATTCCTTCAAGTTTGCCATACGGTCTTGTACCGCCTTGAGGAAATACGGCTAGCGACCAGCTTGTTGTAAAAATATCACGAACTGTTTTAAAAGTTGCAATTTCAGGTTTTGTCCTGTCAACCGCAAATGCTCCGAGAGATTTAATAAGCCAGCCGGCTTTTTCACCTTTTTCAAACAGTTCCTTTTTAGCCATAAAAGCCATAAGCTTTTTTGCCGCAAACGGAACCAAAAACGGATCAAAAATAGAAACGTGATTTGCAGTAAAAATGTATTTGTCTTTTTTATTCCACTTTGGCAAATTTTCTCTGCCGGTTATTTCATAATCATAAAAAATAGAAAAAAACGGAACAACAACAGTATACAAGAAAAACATATACCACATTGATCTAAAAATGTTGTATTCGGATGCATAACGTCTGTTATAATTTTTTTCCGCAGTTGTCATTCTTAACTCCAATCTCTTTTTCAACTTCATCATTAGGAATATATTTAAATCCTGTTAAATTTTGAATAGCTTCACCCCATTTATTAACCATATCATCTGTATCATCACTATATGGAATAGGTTTTCCGATATTCACGACAATTTTCCCGCTAAAAGGAATTCTTTTTACTTCATTTGTTCCGGTAATTCCGACAGGAAGGATATCACACTTGGTAATTTTTGCCAATCCGGCAAAGCCTTTTGTCACCCCTTTAATTTCTCCCGGGATACCTCTTGTTCCCTGCGGAAAAATTCCAAAGACCCATTTGCTTTTTTTGATTGACATAACAGTTTTAATAGTAGAAGGACCAAGACTTTCGCGGTTAACGGCAAAAGCTCCGAGCCAATCCATCCACCATCTTAAGAATCTGATATCAAACAATTCTTTTTTAGCCATAAATGAAATATTTCGCGGCATAACAGCCACCATCAAAGGCGGATCCAATGTGGAAAGATGATTTGGGCATACGATGTAAGCGTTATCTTTCGGAACATTTTCAAGCCCGTGGACTTCAAGTCTGTATACAAATTTAAACCGTATCATATAGAAAAATTTACATACAAGAACCTGAAAAAATGCACGCCACCAGTTAAACTGCTCGGACGTTCTTTTAGTATAAGACTTTTTTTCATTCTCTTTTGACATCTCGCTTACACTCCCTAACCTGTGGTAAAATTCTAGCATGAATTTTTACGTTTTTCAACAACAAATCTACCAATATTTATTTATTTATTGTATAATAGACACTACTACCAGGAGGGAGCATTTATGAAAAAGTGTAAAAAATCTGATAATAAACTAGAAAACGAATTATTTAAAAGTGTATATGATAAAACCCCGGATTATATAAAAGAATTAGACTTAATGGATTTTTCAAATGAGGGCGAGTTTATCTTTAAACTAAAAAAAGAGCACCTTAAACCTTATGATGAAAAAACAAATCCTGAAGGGTTAAATTTATACGACTGGTTTGCTAACTATGCAAAAGAAGCAAAAGTTTCAACTGCCGGAATCAGAGGCCCGCAAAACATTCTTTTTCCGCAGGATACAAGATTTCCGATTAATTTAGTCGGCATAGTTCTTGCAACTTTGGCAAAAGCACTTGTTGCCAAAGAAAAATATAAAGGACAGGAAATATTGAAAGTTGCAGGCAGAGAAGTCCGCTATAATTCAGCTCTGTTTTTAGATGCAATTGCAAGAATTCAGGCTGCCCAAGGCATAAAAACACTTGTACCAGATGGTAGAAAAACTATTCCGATTTGGCTTGCTTCATTTTTAGCATTTAAGCTTGATCTTGTAGGCGGGGAATATATCACCTCAAGCCACGGAATTTCCGTAAAAAACGCAACAAAAGACTTAAATTCGCAAGGTTCGCAATATTTGCCTGAAGAATCTTTGGAATTTGTTGACAAAATTCAGGAAATTTTTGATGAAACAGAAAAGAAGGGTTATTACGAAATCAAAATTGCGGCAAAAGATAATCCGCTTATTGATGAAAGTGTAATGAAAAAACTCAATGACGGAGTTGATTTATACGTGGAATACCTGCAATCAGGAGTTGCTAAAGAGATAAACTTAAACCTTATCAAAAATTTCGATAATAAGATTGTTATTGAAAATGTCGGAGGTTCCGCTTACAGAACACTATCAAGAGTTCTTGAAAAATTAAAAATTTCAGACAAATTTGTATGGTTCAATATTGAAGAAGATCCGTTTTTCCACTCTATCGGAAAATACGACGAAACTCCTAAAGGGGAAAAAGCATTTTACGATTATTCCGTTGATGCAACTGTTCTTGCAACTCGCAAAAACGGCGAAAAATTCTTCCCTGTAATAGAAACACTTCATTACGAAGAAAAATTAAAAGATATGCCTGTTGGAACGGCCGTATTAATTACCGACCCGGATCACGACAGACTTACAATTACCCAAACAGAAAGCGCAGAAAGGATTCCTTATCTGGAAGAAAACGGCATAGATTTTGTAAAATTGGATGACAAAACAATACTGACAGTTTTCACGGCAAACCAGGCATTTTTAATGTTAATGGATTTCTGGGCAAAACAGCTCAGAGCAGAAAAACTCTGGAACAACCATCCGCGATTTATGATTAAAACAACAGCTTCAGCTCTATCCTGGGATGAATGGGCCGCAAAACAGGGGGTTAAAGTTGTAAATGTCCCTGTCGGGTTTAAAGAAATCGCAAATATTATGAAAAAAGTTGAATTACAGCTTAAAAAACATCCTGAAAAAGATGTCATTGTTGATGATGTATTCGGCAATTCTATAAATCTTGGCAAAAATCCGCGTCTGCTGTTCGGCGGAGAAGAATCCGGCGGAATGATTATGGGAACCGAAGATTTGATAAAATCCTTGGCTGGACGATCTGCGGTTGCAATGAGAGAAAAAAGCGCGACAGAAGCAATTATTGTTGCATCAGCCCTAATTGCAAAACTTAAAGACACACCGTTATCAACACATTTAAAAAATATTTTTGATAAAAATGAAATTGTCGGCAGATATGACACTCGTGTAGATATTGCATACTATAACGAATCAGAACCTGATATTAATAAACTCAAAGAAGCAAAAATATTAGGCGAAGCAAAACGCACGAAAAATGATTTATTCTATCTTTCTATGGCAATAGCCGTAAAAGAAGGCGTTATGACTATCGAAGATGTAAAAGAAGTTTTGAACGATTCATTCAAGAGCCTTATCTTTGATAACCTCAAATCAATAAAATTTGTCGGCGACGGAACTTATATGGAATTCACAGACAAGTATATCGAAATAAGACCGTCAGGAACTGATGCCAAAACAAAAGCATACGGCGGCGGACTTAACAAACAAGTACTCGAAACCTATGCCGGTGCTATGGGCAACTACAGCGGCGATAGAACAGAACTTCATAAAAAATATATTTCCGATAAATTCTATAATGAATCTAAGGAAAAAGCGATGAATTACTACTTAAAATTTGTGGAAAAAGATGCAAATAACGAACCGTTTGTAATTCCTGAATATAAATTCTAAACAAAATAAGAAATAAAACAAAACCCCTGAAATCGGATGTAAAATATCTGCCTTTCAGGGGTTTTGTTTAAATAATTAAAATTCCAGCTTTTCACCAACCTTATATTTCGTATAAGTTAATTTCCCATACATAACAATACTACGCAAACTTTCTGTACCGGCAGGTTTATAAGTCCCATAATAGACTTTATCCGGGGTAACAACCAAACGAAAAGCATCCATACCAAATTTGTTTGGACGCTGAGGACTGGTTGTATCAAAATATATGTATGCACAAGGAGCCGCATAGGTGTCCATAATTGGATTCCCATCTGCATCGGTTAATTTTTGCCCATACTCATCTTTCTTTTGATATTCAATAATCTCTCCGCATTCGTTTGTTTGTTCAACACCAACAATTGTTCCGTTTGGTAAAATAATTTTCGGAAAATTTGCTCCGCTCGCAGTAAGATTTCCTTCATCATCTACTTGCGGCGTGGCATATTCAATGTTATAAAAATACTGGCTGCATCCGGGCTCTGTTCTGGTTTTACATACTTTCGCACCGGAAGCAAAATATTTTGAAAAATCCTCTGCAAGCTGTCCGCTGTTTTTAGTTCCGTTTTTAGCTTCAAATAAACCGGTCAAATCTCCCGGGGTTTCATTTTGCGCCTCATACATCTGAACCGCCTGCATAATTTCCGAATACGACTTCTTTGCACGGGACACCAGTTCTGTGTCTTTTGTATTGTTTATCAAGGTCGGTAACGTCATTGCCGCAACTACACCGATTATGCCTAAAGTGATAAGCACTTCCGCAAGCGTAAATGCCGCTTTCTTTTCTATGTCATCCTGAGGATGAAATCCGAAGGATCTCTTTTTCCCGTCATTGCCATATACTTTGTCATCCTTACAAAGCGAACCGCCGCAGCGAAGTGAAGTCACATTGTCATCCTGAGCGACAGCGAAGGATCTCTTATTTAAAGAGATTCTTCGGGCTATGCCCTCAGAATGACGTTTTCCGTCATTGCGAGGAGCTTGCGACGAAGCAATCCATAGATCGCGCAACAAGTGCGCGATGACATATTTTGACACATTCCACCAGCCACATGTCATCGCGGAAAACCAAAGGTTTGTCCGCGATCTTATTCCCTGGATTGATTGTCGCATTACACACAGCGAAGCGTTATAATGTCGTGCCTCAGGCACTCGGGCTGTGCACCTCTGAATGACTGCTTCATAAATACTTCGGGCTAAATCCCTTAAAACACCAGAACCGCCATAATGGCAAATGAGCATAAACCCTTGTCCTGACTTAGATGTAGATACCCCCCCCCCGGTGTTTCCGCGCTATACTTGACTTTTGCATGTTTTATACCTCCATTTTTCTTTAGTATAAACGATGTTCGCAAATTTTGCAAGTGCCTGAGGCACATCTACATGACGCTGCGCTGTGCAAAATGCGCTATTAATCTCTTTATTGTCTATTTCTTTTCTTTTGGTTGCGAGGCAAAGCGGATTGTGAGCGTAGAGTGAAGAGCGTTGCCGAAGGGCAATGCTCTGGAACTCGTAATACGCGAACAACCAAGCAGAGAAAACGAACCTTTCACGACCGAAAGAAAGAGTGAAGCCATTTTGCACGTTTCGAGCAAAGCTCTCAACTGCAAAAGAAGGCAAGAAAAGAAAACACGCAAACGTTCCCTGCATTTCGCTGACGCTCAATGCCTAAATGTTATTTGAGCTTTCAGCTCAAATTCTTTTAGGGCTCACTATCGCACTTCGTACACGTTCGCCCGACTCACTTACGTGAGTAACATTATGTCATTCCGAACTTGTTTCGGAATCTTACCACTATTGCAATGTGTTTCCTGGATTGCTTCGCTTACGCTCGCAATGACGTAAAATGCGCTGCGTTGTCCTTAGCAGCGCTTAACGATTTCGTTTGCGTAGCAAACGGAACGTACGTCCATTTGGTCAAAGCGATGCCGCAGGCAGCGCAGAATTTGATTGCTGTTTCTTCTTTTTGCCTTCTTTTGCCGTTGAGAGCTCTGCTCGAAACGTGCAAAATGGCTTCACTCTTTCTTTCGGTCGTGAACGGTTCCATTTTTTCTTCTTTGATGCCAAAGAAGAAAAAATGAACAATAAATTTAATTACTTATTTACCCTCAAAAAAAAGCTTGAACAAATTGTTCAAGCTTTTTTACTATATTCTGCTATAGTTTATTTCTTTGTCGGAATTCTCATTCCGTAGAAAGATCTCCATACAAAGAATAATGCAATTAGCAAGAAGATAATACCTGCAATCGGAGCAGCTTCTCTGAACGCTTCACTGATTGCAATTTCCATTGCCAACAAACCGAATAATGTTGTAAATTTGATTATCGGGTTCATAGCAACTGAAGAAGTATCTTTGAACGGATCGCCAACCGTATCGCCAACAACTGTTGCGTCGTGAAGCGGAGTTCCTTTTTCCTTCATATCAACTTCAACAATCTTCTTAGCATTATCCCAGCATCCACCGGCATTTGCCATAAATACTGCCTGGAATAAACCGAATACCGCAATTGCAATCAGGTAACTTACAAAGAATGCTACCGGTCTGTTTGCAAATTCAGGGTTTTCAGAAATTACAGGAGCTGACAAGCAAGCAAGCGCCAACGCAAACGCAAACAATGAAATAAAGATATTAATCATACCTTTTTGTGCGTATTGGGTACAAATCTTAACAACTTCTTTTGAATTAGCAAGATTTGCAGATTTGCTTGATTCATCATCAAGTTTAATATTATCTTTGATGTATTCAGTTGCTCTGTAAGCACCGGTTGTAACAGCCTGCATAGAAGCACCGCTGAACCAGTAAATTACGGCACCGCCAGCCAGCAAACCTAACAATGTATATGGATTTAACATGTTAAGAACTGCTTCCGGCTGAATACCCAAAGTATTTTGGATAACCAAAATAAGTGAGAAAATCATAGTAGTAGCACCAACAACCGCAGTACCGATTAATACCGGTTTTGAAGTTGCCTTGAAAGTGTTACCTGCACCGTCATTTTCTTCCAAATATTGTTTTGCGTTATCAAAGTCAGGTTTGAAACCGTAATCTTTTTCGATTTCATCTGAAACATTCGGAATATCTTCAATTAAAGACAATTCGTAAACTGATTGAGCATTGTCAGTAACCGGACCGTAGCTGTCAACTGCAATAGTAACAGGTCCCATACCGAGGAAGCCGAATGCTACCAAACCAAACGCAAATACTGATGAATAAATCATTACATCAGCCGGAATATGAATACTTGCATAATAAGCAAGACCCATCAACAATACAATAACTGCACCAATCCAGAATGCAGAGAAGTTTCCTGATACAATACCTGAAAGGATTGTAAGAGAAGCACCGCCTTCTTTAGATGCAGTAACAACTTCTTCCGTATGCAAAGCTTTCGGAGAAGTGAATATCTTTGTAAATTCCGGAATTAAAGCAGCACCCAATGTACCGCAAGATATGATAGCAGATAATACTAACCATAAATTGCCGCCCATAGGAGCCAATAACCAGTGGCTTACGCCAAATGTCATAACAATTGATAAGATTGAAGTCAACCAAACCAAATTTGTTAAAGGTTTTTCAAAATCAAATTTTTCGGCTGATTTTGCATAAACTTTAGTTACAAGACCGTTAATCCAATATGCAACTACAGAAGTTACAATCATTAAGTATCTCATAACAAAAATCCAGGTTAACAATTGAACCTGATATTCAGGTTTAACACCAAGCAAGATGAAAGAAACAAGGGCAACACCTGTTACACCGTAAGTTTCAAAACCATCAGCTGTAGGTCCGATAGAATCACCGGCATTATCACCAGTACAATCGGCAATTACACCAGGGTTTCTAGGATCATCTTCTTTAATACCGAATTGAATTTTCATCAAGTCAGATCCGATATCGGCAATTTTAGTAAAGATACCGCCCGCAACACGAAGAGCAGAAGCACCTAAAGATTCACCGATTGCAAAACCGATAAAGCAGGCACCAGCCAAATGTCCAGGAACGAATAACAAAATGGTAAGCATCAATATCAATTCAACTGATACAAGGCAAACACCGATAGACATACCGGCCTTTAACGGAATATTTAAAATATTCAAAGGATTGCCTTTTAATGAAGCAAATGCAGTTCTTGCGTTAGCCAAAGTATTCATTCTGATACCGAACCAGGCAACAGCGTAAGAACCCAAAATACCGATAACAGACCAAGCCAAAATAATAAGCACATCTGTTGCAGGCATATGCTGCAAAAAGCCGAAGTAAAATGCGATACACAGACCGATTAAAACTTCAAGCAGGAATAAAAATTTACCTTGCTGAACAAGATAAGTTTTACAAGTTTCAAAAATTGTGTTTCCAACCTCAGCCATAGCTGTGTGAACTTCCAATTTCTTAATCCTTACAAATTCGATAAACCCAAGTATCAAACCGGCAAAGGATACAATAATACCCCAAAACAACAAATCGAAGTAAAAAGGATTTGCGCATTTGATACTAGGGACAACCAAATCAGCTTCGCTTGCCAAAGCAGGCGAAATGCCCATCAGCAAAGTGGCAATAAGAGCCATCAGAGCTTTTGGAGCAGTAAACTTTTTAATCATAATGTCTCCCTTCACATAAGTGTACACTACACGACAGTTATTATATTATAAAGATTTGATTTTAACAAGTTCTTAACAAAAATACTATAAAAATATGACCTCAAAATCAAAGAAAGAAGATAATATGTAATAACAGAAATAAAAGGAGAATTATTTATGATAAGATTTGTCATACTGGTTTTAATTATTGCAATTGGCTGCTGGGGCTGGCAAAACTTCAAACCGGAAGCTTTTACGAAGGAAAGTATTGAAGCAAAAATGAAAGAAGAAAAAACTATTAATACAGTTCAAACCACACGTGAAAAACGCAGACTGGAAGCAGAAAAAATTATGGATCAGTTCTAATAATAAAAAGGCAGTCAATTTAATGACTGCCTTTTTGCTACCACGGATAATCATCAGGAATTTCCCAGCCGTTGAGCTGGATTAATTTTGTGCAGTAACCGCAGTTTGTGCAGCCTTTTCTGCAGCCCCAGGTACCATGGGTAAACAGAGATTCCCGTCTGCCATCCCAATCAAATACATACGGAGACAAAAAATCCATACTTTGTTTATTTGCTGAGCCATCGTTTTTGACACGTTTTGAAAAATTAAATTGAAAAGAATTTCTTGGGGAGGTATCATTCCAGTTACCATTGACATAATATTTTACATCCTGACCTTCTCTGTCTATTGAAAACCAGTACAAACTTCCGTCAGGAATTGTTACACATACTCCTATTTGGCCGATAGTTTTAGCATTACATTGTTTTACATTGTAATGTTTCATATATGGAAATATATATTTTTCCAGCCAATCCAGCATCTCATTATAACTATAATTTTTATCCGATATAATCCAATCAACAGTATCGCCGTTTTCCGCATAAGACATCCTGTATGCCTGGTTGATTTTTGAATAGAAAGAAATAAGCCGCGTTTCTACTACTTTTTTCTGGTAGTTAGCGATTAATGTCGGCAAGGTCATTGCAGCAACTATGCCGATTATACCCAAAGTTATAAGCACTTCCGCAAGCGTGAACGCAGCTTTCTTTGCAATGCCATTGCGAGGATGAAATCCGAAGGATCTCTTATTTAACGAGATTCTTCGAGCTCTGCTCTCAGAATGACCGTTTGAGTCATTGCGAGGAGCTTGCGACGAAGCAATCCATAGATCGCGCAACAAGTGCGCGATGACATATTTTGGTACATTCC
>CALUWA010000010.1 GCA_944324365.1 Candidatus Gastranaerophilales bacterium | reverse complement strand
GTACCAAAATATGTCATCGCGCACTTGTTGCGCGATCTATGGATTGCTTCGTCGCAAGCTCCTCGCAATGACGGGAAAAAGAGATTCTTCGGATTCCATCCTCAGAATGACAAAAAGAAAGCTGCGTTTACGCTTGCGGAGGTGCTTATAACTTTGGGTATAATCGGCATAGTTGCTGCAATGACGCTTCCGACATTAATCGCTAACTACCAGAAAAAAGTTGTAGAAACGCGGCTTATTTCTTTCTATTCAAAAATCAACCAAGCATACAGAATGTCCTATGCGGAAAATGGCGATACGCTTGACTGGGTTGTGTCGGATAAAACATATAGTTATGATGAAATGCTCGCCTGGCTGGAAAAATATCTTTTTCCATATATGCGTTATGTATATGCAAAAAAATACGTATCATCTGTTAGCGGGGAAACATTTGTACATGTTGGTATGGTAGATGGCAGTTCCGTTTATTTTCAGATAGATGGTAACGGGCAGGATGTAATATTCTACCCGAAAGGAAAATTTGAACGGGGACCTCGAACAAAATTTGTATTTCAATTTTCAAAAAGAAAGTATGATGGTTCTACTACCAAAAACAGTATAAATTTTGTTGAACCTTACGTTTATAATTGGGATGGCAGGAGGGAATCTTTGTTTACTCATGGCACTTGGGGTTGTAAAAAAGGTTGTATTTACTGCGGATATTGTACAAAATTAATCCAGCTCAACGGCTGGGAAATTCCGGATGATTATCCATGGTAAGGATATGTAACATACTTACAGACGGATTGTTCTGAATATTGTGTAATATCTATAATTTCCCCAATATATTACAATTGAAACAAAATTGTTATCTAAATCCGTTGTTTCAAGGTAAGTTTGTGGAGTTGGTTCACGTTTGGCGCTTGGAACGAATTTTCCCATTATATCGAGGAGTTTTAAGTGAACTTTTTGCGACGGTGCCAGTTTCGGCTGCGGAAGGTTATCGTCATAGAACATTACCGGAACAATTTCTCTGTCGTATGTAGGTATAATATATTTTACTTTGCCGGCTTCTTTAAAGAGAATATACCAGCTCCCTTTATGTTCCCGTGGGGTTAGGAGGTAATATCCCGGCTCTATTTCAATATCTTTGAAGTATATAGGACTTGTTAATCTGAAAAGCGGATAAGGTGACCAGGTTGAATTACGGGTATCATAATATTCTCCCGGATCAATATCGTGGATAAATTTCAGGGTCGGAGCTTCCATATCACGGTATATTTGCTGGTAATCCACGTCCTTTGCGTTTGCACTTATTCCAGCGGCTATTAAACATAAAACTATAAACCATTTTTTCATATAACTATTTTAATAATATTAAGATTAAAATCAATCCGTTGAATAAATGAAGCTTGTCTGATTAATTTCTTGATTTTTTGGAGAAAATCATTAAGACAATTTCAGATGCTGGGTAGTAAGTAGTAAATTTATCTGTTTTTATCCTGCAAACAGATGATTTTTGCTGTAAACCCGTACATTATTTATAATTATCAGTTAAAATAAAATCAGGAGGGCATAAATATGGCTAGTTTCTATCCTAACATTAATTTGGCAGACAGAATACAGCACACGAAACTTGACACAGGTGTCGGCGGAATGCCTTCTGCTCGTATGGAAAGAATGGAAACACCGGCAACAGGGGATTTTAAGACAGTATTTTCAGGCTTGGTAGAGAATTTCAATAAGGAATTGAATGCTCCGGATGATCTTTTGAAAGATGTAATGTCCGGAAATACAAACATTGATATTCACGATGTAATGATTGCGATGGCTAAGTCCGAGATTACTGTTAACGTAGCTACGCAGGCTGTCGGTAAAGTTATCCAGGCTTATGACAGAGTAACACAAATTCAGGTATAGTTTTAGTTAAAATTTTTAAAGTACAGACGGGGATGACATGGATTTTCAAAAAATATTAGAGAATAAACCTCTTTTATATGGCATAATAGGCGGTTTAGTGCTTGTGCTGGCGCTTTTTATAACGATAGGTATAGTTGCAAGCTCCGGTTCAAAAAATAAAAACGGCACAACCGTAACTGAGCAGCCTTTGAAAACCGATGTTGACCTTCTTACAACGGATAATCTGGGTAAAGCTATAGAAATT
Source organism: Candidatus Gastranaerophilales bacterium (assembly GCA_944324365.1). Classification (GTDB taxonomy): domain Bacteria; phylum Cyanobacteriota; class Vampirovibrionia; order Gastranaerophilales; family Gastranaerophilaceae; genus UBA1221. The sequence goes on along the minus strand of CALUWA010000010.1, from coordinate 49,652 downwards.
CAGGCGCTTTTGGCAAGATATAATATTGCGGTTTCCCGTGCACTTGACGGTACAAAATCAAGACTATATCTAAAAGCCGGCGATTGTACGACCGGTGAAAAGAAATGTACAACTGCACAGAGAGATGAAGCTCTAATTCAAATTGTACAAAGCGGTCTTATGGATCAAAACGTAGGACTTGAAATTTTTGATAAAGGCGACTTTACATCTACCAAAGAAGATAAAAAAATAAGACTTACCCGTGCAATAAACGGTGAGTTATCCAGATTAATCAGAAAAATAAAACCTATTGAAAATGCTTCGGTATTTATTTCAATTCCGGAACAGACAATGTTTACGGAAAATCAAAAACCTGTAACGGCAACTGTTCAAATAGTGCTTGCACCGGGAGAAAAACTTGACCAGCTAAAAGTTAAAGCAATATCTAATCTTTTATTGGGCAGTGTTTCCGGGTTGAGTGCGGAAAATATATCTATTACCGATACAAACGGTAATGTTTATCACAGTATTATGAATGCTTCTGATGAAATGCTTGCAAGACTTGAAGAAAATGACAGATATATGCAGCAGAAAGTTACGCTTCAATTAGACAGGCTTATTGGGAAAGGCAACTATGTTGCAACGGTTAGTACTTTCTTACGTCAGGCTCCTGCTGAAAAGTACAGCACAATGTACGACCCTAACAATAAAGCGTCAATAAGCGAACAGTCTTTTAATGAAGGTTTGGGCGATCAAACTCAAGACAGTAATACAAATACAAATGCAGTGAGTGTTTATTTACCGAACGGTATGGGTAATGCCAGCGGAAATTCAAGCCAGAACAGAAGTTATAATCGTTCTGCTACCGAAACTCAATACGGTGTGAGCAAAACCCAGTTGAATGAGTATTTGAAACCGGGAATTGTAGAGGAGATTTCAGTTGCGGTAACATTGGAAAGAAGTGCTATTCCGCCGGAAACAACTCTGGAAGAATTAAAAGAACTTATTGCTCATGCAGCAAGTCCAAAGGCAAGTCCTGATAATGTTTCAATTGCATTTTCCGATTCTGTTGACCCTTATCTTGCATCGGACAGACCTGCTAACCTTCCAAAACCGGATGAAAGCGGAAATCCTTGGTGGCTGGCAGTTCTCCTCAGCGGTATTGGTTTGGTTATTGTATTTAAGGCCGTATCAAGCAGAGTCCGCCAAATTCAGGAAGAAAATGCCATTGAGGTTGAAAGATTACGCCAGAAAGAAGCTGAACAGGATAAAGAAATTGTTGATATTAACGGACGTGCGGCACAGCTTGCTGACAGACAAACAGAACTTGCGCAAGGACTTTTGGAACAGCAGCAGAGAGCTTATCTCGGAACACGTACACCGGAAGAACTTGCCGGAGCTTTGGAAAACTTGTCTTCCAGCATGGAACATACTGACGGCGAAGATACCGGCGATAAGATAAAGAGCTGGATTGAAAACAGTTAAAAAGAGGTTAGGAAATGGCTATACAAGGATTTGATTATAACGCGTTTGCGCAAAATCTGGCGGGACAGGCAGCAGAACTTGTACCGCAGGATTTTAACAATGACCAAAAGGCTTATGTTACAAATACTCTTTTAAACTTTTCAGTTCTTGCCGGAGAAGCGCTTTATAACGATACGGAATTAGGATTTAATGCAGACCAGGCTGTAATGATTACCCAGATAATTGCAGAATGGGCATTTCATAAATCGGTTGACTTGATACGTTCAGGGATTCCGCAGCAGTTTTGGGATCCTATTATGCAAAAGATTGCGTTTACTATCTTTGAAATCGCAAAACAAACCTTTAAGCAGGGACTTCCGCAGGATCAAATCTTACAGCTTATAGAGCACCACGTAAAAAAGACTTACCTGGAAAGTATCAAAGAATTAAAAGATAAAGGATTTATTGATGAAGGGCTTATGGATAAAGCTTCCCATCAATCCAATATTGACAATATGATGCAGCAAATGCAGGATGAAGGCGAAGTTCAGCCTGAATCTCAGCCGCAAGCGCAGGCTGCTCCGCCTGCAGTTCAACAGCAGGGTAATGCGGCTGCCGCACAGCAGTCAAATGTACCGGCAGTACAGGGGAACAGCAGTGTACCTGTATCTTCAAACGGTCGTTACCAGCCGCCGAAGCTGCTTAAACTTGTTACAGTTGCACTTTTGTTAAAACGTATTGATGATGAAGAACAGGTTCAGTCGATTCTTGAATGTTTTGAGCAGGAAGATGCCGGAACGGTTATTAAGTATATGTATGTTAATGACCTGGAGGATCAGGTCGATCCGACGGTTACTATGAAATTTCTCGATGAAATTGCCGAAAAACTGCCCGAAGCAACAGAAATTAACAAAAAGAAAGTTGTCCAAAGAGTTAAGCAGACAATTGATACATACGGAAGAAATCGTCTGGAACGCAGATTACAGCTTGAAAGACAGAAGGTTCGCCAGTTTGTTTTCAACGCAATTGAAGATGAATATTACAAAAATATTTCACCAAGAATTGCTAATATTATTGCCACATATCTTGAGAGTGGTGTATAATAAAATTAAATCATGATTATAAAAAAGAAACGTTTAAATAAAGCTAACGGATTAGGGGATATTCCGCAGGCTCAGTCTGATGCAGAAATGCAGTATCAGAGTGGGGAAACTTCTTATGCAGAAAATTACGACCAAAATATTGAACCCGAAAACGTTTCATATGTAGAGAATTATTCTGACCCTGCCCCGTCCGGAAATGAACAAATTCAGCCCCCGCCTCCGGTTTCGGTTTCCGTGCCGCCTCCGGTTCAGGCTCAGGATAATCCGGAAGAAGTTGATTTGTTTAATCTGGATAATATAGATTTTACCCAGCGTAAGGAACGCCGCCGGGGTGACAGAAGGCGCGGTTTCAGGCGTGTTGATGACAGAAATTTGGTATCCCGTGCAAGAGAAGAAGCGGATTCTATCCGTGAAGCTGCCAGAAAAGAGGGTTATCAAGCCGGATTGGAACAGGTTCAGGGAGATTTGGCGGAATTTCGAAATGCTATAGCACAGTTTATGAATGCGCCGAATGATGTATACGGTTATATTGCACCTGATATTTTGGAAATCAGTGTTGATATTGCGCAGAAAATCATTAAAAAAGAGATAGAGCAAGATCCGCAGGTGCTGTTCAATACAATAGTGGACGTATTAAAAACTCTTTCAAAAGAAGAACCAAAAGTTACGCTTCAGGTAAATCCCGCAGAGGTAAATGAGGTTAAACAGGCTGTTCCTGAGCTTTTGGATTTGGCAGGGTTGAGTACCAAGGTTGTTGTTCTTCCGGACGAGATGATTAGTGAAGGCGGATGTATTGTAACAACTGATAACGGAGTAGTTGATGCAACAATTGAAACCCGAATAAATTTGGTAAGTGAAGCGTTGAGGGAATTGTAATGGCACAGGGCGCGGCAAGTAATTCAAATCCGTTAAGCGAATTATTCCTGGCAGTGTTTGTATTGACACTGTTATTAATCCTGCTTGTTGAAATGCCTAACTGGGTTATTAATTTTTCAATATGTTTGAATATTACTCTCGGAATTGTACTTTTGATGTTCGGGCTGTATGTTCAAAAGCCGTTGGAATTGTCGTCATTTCCTTCTATTATCTTGCTTGGTACGATGTTTCGTTTGGTTCTTTCTATCGCATCAACAAGGCTGATTTTGGCAAAGGGCGAGGCGGGAGAAGTTATTCACGCATTCGGAACCTTCGTTACCGGCGGTAATATGGTTGTAGGCGGTGTTATCTTCCTTATCATTACGGTTGTACAGTTTATGGTAATCACAAAAGGTGCCGAACGTATCGCGGAAGTTTCCGCAAGGTTTGCACTTGATGCTATGCCCGGTAAACAAATGACGATTGACGCCGACTTTAATGCCGGTCTGATTTCTCCTGAAGAGGCAACTAAAAGACGTGATGACCTGTCAAGAGAATCAAGTTTGTTCGGTAGTATGGACGGTGCCATGAAGTTCGTAAAAGGTGATACTATAGCGGGTATTATCATCGTACTTATTAACATTATCGGCGGTTTGTGCGTGGGATGTTTGATGAACCAGATGCCTATTGCCGATGCAGTTTCTAAATATACTATCTTAACAATCGGCGACGGTTTGGCTTCCCAGGTTCCGTCACTTTTGATGTCAATAGCTGCCGGTATTTTTATGACACGTTCTTCCGCGCAGAGTTCTTCTCTTGGTGCTGATGTTGCCGGGCAGATTATGACAAAACCTTATGCTTTGTTTTTTGCGGCAGGATTTTTGGCTTTGCTTGCGGTAACGGGGCCTATTACGGGACTGCCTTGGTTCCCGTTTACCTTATTTGCGGTGGCTTTGGGTGTTGCCGGATTTTCAGTACTTATCAATGCGGATGTTCAGTCACAGTTGGGTCAATTGGAAAATGTCCGCCAGAATATGCAGGATCTTGTTAACCCGAACAGAATGTACGAGCGTTTAGGGGTTGATGTTTTGAGTTTGCAGGTAGGTTCTAATTTGCTTGTTATTGCTGATCCTGACCAGGAAGGCCAATTGCTTGCAAAAATTGCCGCTTTGCGTCAGAGAGTGACTGACGAGCTCGGATATATTCTGCCTAACATAAGAATTATGGACTCATCTGCTTTGGATGCGAATGAATATTTGATTGCTATCCGTGGTAATACTGTTGCAACGGGTTATGTTTACCCGGGCAAATTAATGGTTATCGCAGATCAGTGGGATGCAGTTAAAAAAGAAGTTCCGGAAGACGCAATTATCGGTATTGACCCGACTTATCAAACCCAGGCTTACTGGATTAAGCCGGAAGATGCAAAAACGGCGCGTTCGGTTACGGCGGTTGACAGTACAGACGTAATTGTTACCCACTTGCAGGAATGTGTAAGAAAACATGTTGATGAGGTTATGACAAAGACCGACGTGCTTAAACTTATGGAACTTGTGCGTTCACAAGACCCGACACTTGTTAACGACCTTGTTCCGACAATTATTTCTACAAGCGACCTGAGAAAAATCTTCGTTAACCTTATCAGAGAAAAAGTTTCAATCAAGGATATTATCTTCGTTTTTGAAAGACTTTGCGATTATGCAAGATTTTCAAAAGAACCGGATATCTTGTCAGAACGTTTGAGGGCTGCTTTGGGTCGTCAAATATGTCTTTCTAATGTAAGCGACGACAAGGTATTGTATGCGCTGACACTTTCGCCTGATTGGGAAAAAACACTTGACGACAGCTGTCAGAGAACAGAGCTTGGTACAATGTTTTTGCTGAATCCTATGCAGGTTCAGGAACTTATTGAAACAACGGCTACAACCCTGATGAGAGCGCATCAGGCATGCGGCACCCAGCCTGTAATTTTGTGTTCTCCGAGAATACGTCTGCCGTTGTACCAGCTTCTTGAGCGTCATATTCCGACTATTGTTGTTATATCTTATTCGGAACTTATTACGGATATTAAGGTTGAAGCTGTCGATACTATCGGCGACAGCTATACGGTAAGTTAAAATGCTAAAAAAGTTTGTTTTATTTTTAATTAAAATTTATCAGTTTTTTTCAAAATACACTCCGCCTGTGTGCAGGTTTACTCCAACCTGCTCCGAATACACACGTCAGGCAATAGAAAAATACGGGGTTTTAAAAGGCGGATGGCTTGGAATAAAAAGAATTTCCAAATGCCATCCCTGGCATGAAGGCGGATATGACCCGGTGCCATAACGGAAATATTATTAATATTTATAGACAAATGTTAGGGGATATGATACTATAATTTTACAGGGTAAGTGCCCGCCACTTCCACCGCACACGCATTTTTACTAAGAAATCGGCGGAAAGGAGGTGAGATTATGAAATTAGGCTTTTATCTGGTGTTTGATGTTTTAATCAAAACACTTAAAGAAAAAGCCCCAGAGCTGGAACTCTTGGAGCTTTTTCTAAATTCCTAAAATCATAGGGTACTAAGTGAAGTCCTAAGGAAACTCTACTTCTTTAGGGCTTCCCCCTATGTTTACATTATTTCCGATTTTGCTTAATTTGTCAAGACTTATCCGCTTGTCCTCCGGCTTTTTTAAATACACCGCAGTCCACAACTTTCGGTTCATACGGTTCAAGTGTCGTTTTGCTGACTTTTATTTTTTTTGCATTTTTTAATTTTTTGTTTATAATATCTCCAATATGTATAGTTTCTCCATATTCAACTTTTGTCTGTTGTAAAAATGCAGAGAGAGGGTCAATATACTTTTCGCCGCAATAAGAATTCGTTGGAAGTCCTGTCTTAAATTCTCCATTGACGCCAGTCGGATTTTCTATTTTTTGAGGTTTATGTTTTCTTAAGTTTTTGAATGCAAGTTTTATTTCATCTTTTAAAACAGCACTTGTTCTTTTATAAATATCTGAAATTAATCCATCAGTAGTTATGCTCGTTCTACCGGTTGCATACCTTCTTACGGTATCACTTACGCTATATGCTCTTGCTTCGTCATCGATAGTTGTTTTAGAGATCAGCAGTTTTGAGAGGCTTTTTCGATCTTTAGGATGCATTTGATTACGTGTAATGGCTCTTATATAAGCATTTACACGTTTGTCGTTGGTTAAGCCTAGGAAGTTTTCGCCTTGAAGTAATTCTGTTACCCCTTCGTGTGTTGGTTTAACTCCTTTTAAATTTCCACACAATGTCAAATCTTTTATGCCGAAAAATTCGCTAAGATTTCTTTGAAGGTCAAATTCTGTTGTAATTTGCTTGTATTCCTTTGGTTTTGTTTGTTTGGCCTTAGGTTTATACCGTTCAATAATGTTTGATATTTTCTGTACTGTATTTAGCAAGAGTTTTCTTTTAGGAGTATGCTCGTTATACATGTAATGTTCAAATTCATGTGCAAAGTTTGCCATTTCATTTGGAGTTTGCAATTTAGGGATGAATATCCCTTTTGCTTTTCCTTGGAAATTAAAATATAAAGCTGCCGTTCCGCTTGAAGCGGCGTCTACGGCTTCAGGGTTTTCTCCTGCGTTGCGTAATACTTTTGCAAATTTATCTTTGTCTGTAATTATATTTACTTTTGCTTTTGGAACGTGTTTCTTTATAACAGACTGTATAACTTCTTTTGTCATCGGAGTTTCTTTTTTAGATAAGTCTACCAGTTCTTTGCCGATATTTACTGAAGCGTTGACAGATTGTTTTTTTGTGTACAGACCAACACTGTTCCTTGCTTTTTGCGCAAAAGAAAGCATAAGTTTTGAAATTCCCATTAAAATTTCTCCTAATTTCCCCTTTATCTTATATTTATATAAAGAGTTTTGGAGTTAGAGGATTGCTTTTTGTTAAGTTATTTTAAATCTCTATGATGGAATTGTTTTTCTCCGCTTACGTAATCTCCGACAATCTGTCCGGAGCCTATGAGTTTGTATTTATAAATGGTTAAACCTTCTAATCCGACCGGCCCTCGTGCGTGGGTTTTGTTTGTGGAAATTCCGACTTCTGCGCCGAAACCGTATCTGAACCCGTCGGCAAACCTTGTCGATGCATTCCAGTAAACACCTGCCGAATCGACTTTGTTCATAAATCTTTCGGCATTAGTTTTATCTTCGGTAATTATTGCATCGGTATGTCCGGAGCCGTATGTATTTATGTGGGCTATTGCTTCATCAACATTATTCACAAATTTATATGCAAGAATTTTGTCGCCGTATTCAAACGACCAGCTGTCCGGATTTGGCACAAGTTTAATTTCGGATAATTCCAACGAACCAAGCAGGGCTTCGGTTTGAGGGAAATTTTTGTGTATTAAAAGAGTTTCTACTGAATTGCACGCGCTCGGGTATTGTGTTTTGGCATCTGTTACAATTTTTTGCGCCATGGCTAAATCCGCGCTTTCATCAACAAAAATATGACAAATCCCGTCGGCGTGTCCGAGAACCGGAATTTTTGTGTTTTCTTTTACAAATTTAACAAGCTTATTTCCGCCGCGCGGTATAATAAGATTAATGTATTTGTCGCATTTCAGCATTTCGGCAACATCATCACGCGAAAATACCTGATTTAAGACGTTTTTTGGAAATTCTTCAATTTCGTCTAAAGCGGTGGTGATAATTGACATAATTTTTTTGTTCGTATTAATTGATTCTTTTCCGCCTTTGAGAATTACTGCATTTGCCGATTTAATTGCAAGAGAAGAAATCTGCGCAATAACGTCAGGTCTTGCCTCAAATATTATGCCCAAAACCCCGATAGGACAGGAAATTTTGTACAGGGTCAAATCTTTATCAAGTTCTCTGACCAGCAATTTTTTATTGATTGGATCAGGCAGGTTTGCAATATCGCGAATACCCTGCACCATATTGCGTAATTTGTTTTCATCAAGCTTTAGCCTGTTGAAAGTGGATTTTGTAAGACTGCCTGCTTCGACGAGAGGTTCTGCGGCTTTCAAGTCCTCTTTATTTGCTTCAAAAATTTCGTCTTTTTTTTCGTCAATTTTATCTGCAATTTTAATTAACGCTTTGTTTTTAATTTCATCAGACAAATCCGCTATTTTAAGGCTTGCCTCTTTTGCTTTCTTTGCAATTTCAACAAAATCCATAATTTCTCCTACAATATAGTTATGTTGTCACGTGTGATAATAGCATCGTAATTTTTGAAGCCTAAAATGTCTATGATGTTGTCTGAATGTGAGCCGATTAGTTTTTCGCAGGCCTCGGAATTGTAATTCACAATTCCTCTTGCAAACTCATTGTTGTTTTCGTCAACAATTGAAACAACATCTCCCTTGTTAAATTCATTGATAATTTTGACGACGCCTATTGGCAAAAGGCTTTTGGTTTCTTTAATGAGGGCTTTTTTTGCACCGTTATTAACCATTATTTTTCCTAAAATGTTTGTAGCGTATCCTATCCAGCGTTTTTTGTCGGACAGTCCGCCGTTTTGAGGGAGAAACATAGTTCCGTAGTCTTCTCCGTTAAATATTTTCTTAATGATATATGGAACTTTACCGTTTGCAATCAAGACTTTTCCGCCGAATCTCGTAACAAGCTGTGCGGCTTTAAGTTTTGTTCTCATTCCGCCTCTGCCGCCTTCCGAAGCATCTGTTCCGAGAGCATAGATTTCTTCCGTAACTTCCGGAACTTCCCGTATAAGTTTTGCATCAGGATTTGTTTTAGGGTTTTTGTCAAACAACCCGTCTATATCTGATAAAATAACCAGTAAATCTGCATCAAGCTCGCTTGCAACAAGAGCGGAAAGTTTATCGTTATCGCTGAAACATACCTGCATATCGGCATATCGCGGCGAAATTTCTATTGTTGATACTGTGTCATTCTGGTTTATAACCGGTACTACACCGAGTTCCAACAGTTTGTTCAAAGTTGTTCGAAGGCTCAAATATCTAGTACGAATAGAAAAGTCATCTTCTGTTAAAAGAATTTGAGCAGCTACAAGCCCGTAAGTATCAAAGCCGGATTCGTATATTGACATAAGCTTACATTGGCCGATAGCGGCGCAAGCTTGTTTGAGGGCCGTACCCTCCGTACTTTCAAGACCTAATCGCTTTTTTCCTAATCCTACGGCGCCGGATGTTATCAAGATTACTTCTTTGCCTTTGTGAACCAGGTTTGATATATCTTCAATAAATGAGAATACACGCGGAAGCGATACATGACCGTCATCCCCGCGTAAAACATTTGTCCCCAGTTTTATAACAATACGTTTTGCTTTAATAAATTTCTCTCTGTCCATAATTTGATTTTACTACAAAAAATAATAATATTTACATAATTCAAGTTATTACTTTAGGTTCATCAGTTGTGATACATATTTTATGGATAGTAAATATTTATTTACAAAGTATTACATTTAAAAATTTCAGCACTTTATAATTTTTATATGATTAGTTCAGTAACTTCAACTCTGACACAATCAAAATACGGACGCCGGCAGTTTATCCGCGACAGCGGCTATACAGCAGTTGCAACAGGTACAATATGCGGAATTACAGGTTTTAGACAAATTAGGTTTCCGCACAAAATGAAGGTTCATAAATATAGTGCCTATATTGCAGCAATCTCAACATTCCTGCACTGGGGTGCCGCTAAAAGATGGGACAAAAAACTGTCTGCTACCCTAACTCGTTCCACATCTGCACAAAATTCATAGCCGTATCGTGCGTTTCGTTAGGGTGAATATTCTTCAATCCGCTGATTAATGCCGGAACAGAATAGCCCCAATCGTGTTCTTTATAAATAGGAAGATAATATTTTTCTATTAAGTTCATATAGTATACCGGAGAATTTTCTTTTAAATATCCGATAATCAGTTCAATTGGAAGATTTCCGCCGCCTCTGCCCATACCGTATACTGTTGCATCAACTGAATATGCCCCGCACTCAATTGCTCTGAGAGAGTTTGCAAATGCCATCTGTAAGTTGTTATGTGTATGGATACTTACGTTTTCAAACCCGCAGGATTTGAATTTTTCAAAGTATGCAGGAATTTTGCTCGGTACAAGCACTCCGAAACTGTCTGCAAAACAAAGTGATGTTATAATATTTTTCTTTTCCCATCCGGCTAGCAGTTCATAATGTTTTTCTTCAATCTGCGGGATATTCATAATGTTCAGAAAAACTTCATATCCTCTGTCATAGAGTTCTTCGCAAATATCCATTCCCGTTTGAAGCTCCGGAACATGGCATGCAACCCTGACCCCGTCAACGGGCGATTTGTCAGCATCATTAAACAAAGCCGCGTCATATTCAAGTTCATTTACCATTACGAGAAGCTTTGTTTTATTGTTTTTGTAATCCGCAAGAAAGTCAAGTTTATCATCAGTTATACGTTCATATTTTCTGGTTGCAGATTTTTTGCGGTATCCGACCTCAAAATAATCAATATTACTTCTTTGAGCAGTTAAAAATGTAGCCAGAACACATTCATCAGTAAAATTCCAGCTGTTTGCGTAACCTCCGTCACGGATTGTACAATCCAAAATCTTTACCATAAGACGCTATTTAAACCTTCTCATCATTGACATAGCTTTTTTCATGGCATGTTTGCCCTGTTTGCTGTGAGGGTTAGGCATTCCGCCGCCCATGTGCGAAAACATCCCTTTTAAGCTCGTCATACCCTTCATCATCATGCGCATTTGATCAAACTGCTTGATATACTGATTAATTTCAGAAAGCTCCATTCCGCAGCCCTTTGCAATACGCTTTTTGCGGCTTGTGTCTATTATATCCGGGTTGCTGCGTTCTTGCGGCGTCATACTTGATATAAAAACTTCCATCCGCTTAAACTGTTTTTCACTCTCATGGGTAATTTTATCTCTGTCATCACGTTTGATGTTTAAGCCCGGAATCATCCCGAGGATGTTACCCATTGAACCAAACATTTGCATTTGTTTTTGCATTTTTAAAAAGTCGTTATAAGAAAAATTATCTTTGCTGATTTTTTCTTCAAGCTCAAGTGCCTGTTTTTCGTCAAAAACTTCCTGTGCGCGTTCAACAAGCGATACGATATCACCCATTCCGAGTATTCTTGTTGCCATTCTTTCAGGATAAAAATCTTCCAGTGCATTAAGTTTTTCGCCTGTACCCGTAAGTTTGATAGGTTTGCCGGTGCAATAAACCACGCTCAGCGCCGAACCGCCTCTGGAATCACCGTCAAGTTTTGTGAGAACAAGACCGGTTAACCCTAACTGCGCATCAAAATTTTCCGCAACATTAACAGCTTCCTGACCTGTCATAGAATCAATTACAAGAAGTTTTTCATGCGGGCTGAATATTCTGTCAATTAACAAAAGTTCTGCCATCATATCGACATCAATTTGCAGGCGGCCCGCAGTATCCAAAATTAAAACGTTATAATTATTTTCTTTTGCGTAATTGATTGCATTTTGAACAATTTCCTGAACATTTGTTGAGCCCGGGATTGTAAAAACTTCCGTATCAATTTCTTTGCCGAGGGTTTGCAATTGAGTAATAGCCGCCGGTCTGTAAACATCACATGCTACAAGAAGCGGTCTTTTGCCTTCGTTTTTTAATTTTACGGCAAGTTTTGCAGATGAAGTTGTTTTTCCCGAACCTTGAAGCCCGAGCATCATAATTAACGCGGGATTTGCAGACAAATCAAGCGGCTTTGCTTCTTTTCCCAGAAGCTCGATAAGCTCATCGTTAACTATTTTGACAAGCTGCTGCGCGGGGTCAACACCCTGAATAATATTTTCGCCTTCCGCTTTGTCTTTAATAGCTGAAATAAACGCTTTTACTACTCTGAGGTTAACATCTGCTTCCAAAAGCGCACGGCGAATTTCGCGCACAGCTTCCTGCATATTTTCCTGAGTTAATTCCCTGGAGCGCGTTTTGCCTATTATATCCTGTAATTTTTCACTCAAACTGTCGAACATAACCACATCATAACATAAAAAACTTTAGCTAATCAACAAGTTTATTTATGAAAATTCGTTTATATCAAAGTTTTCCGAATCGTTCAGCGATTTACCTTCACGTGCTTTTTTTGCAGCACGTTTTTCTTTTATGACCTCATGAATCCAAGCAAAAGGAAAAGCAATCGCCAAACCTATATATTCAAAGATATTGCCGCCGGATTTGTGGTCTGAATCGTAGAGAAATTCTTCATTTCCGTAGTCATCGCCAAATCCGAAGCTAACACGTGATACATGACTATTTCTGGCAATTTTATTGTTCGCAGAAGGAGTATATGTATTAATTGCTTGTACTTTCATGTTTTCCCCTATTTGCATGCATTATATCCCCTGAAAATCTTTTTATGCTAATATGGCCGTCAAAAATTTACATAAATTTACATTCATGATATAGTAAAATCTATGAAAGCATTAATTCAAAGAGTTAAAAAAGCATCAGTTACAATTAATTCCGAACTCTATTCCGAGATATCGGCAGGAATGCTGGTGTTTTTGGGGGTTGAAAAAGGTGACACGGAAGAAAATGCCCAAAAACTTGCTCAAAAACTTGTTAATCTGCGAATATTTGAAGATGAACAGGAAAAAATGAATAAATCGCTAATTGACGTTAATGGCGAAATGCTTGTCGTATCGCAGTTTACTCTATGCGGGGATTGTAAAAAAGGGACACGCCCGAGTTTTGATAAATCCGCACCTCCGGAAATTGCCGAACGGCTTTATGAAATATTTGTTAAAAATATCAGTTCATTCAATGTATCCGTCAAAACCGGCAAGTTTCGCGCTATGATGGATGTTGCGCTTATAAATGACGGGCCTGTAACTTTTATGGTAGAAAAATAAAAAATTTACCCTCTTGATTATAATTTGAGGATGTGTTATAATAATACCATTAAGATATATCGTTGATTTACTTTATGCTAGAGGATTTTTATTTATAGATTAACAAACCAGTTTTATTTTATTTTTTATAGTTTATGAGATTATTTTTTAACAATTAAGAGGCTTTTATTATGTATGTAAACAAATGCGTCAAATGCGGTCGGGAATTTGAAACTAAGAACCCCAAAAGAGTTATATGTCCGGATTGTTTATACCCGGATAAGAAAATGATGATTAATCCGTCTGACAGCGGAAGTGAAAATGAACCTGCAGCTTCAGCACCGGCTCCGGCTCCGGCTTCGGCTTCGGAACCGTTAAACGGCTACAGTACGGAAACACAGCCGCAGTTTTATAACAGTTACAGTGCAGGAGAGGGGCGTCCGCGTCCGCAGCGTTCTTATAACAGCGCTCCTGGCGGCAATTACCCAAGACGTGACAATCAAAGACGCGACAATAGAGGCGGATACAACAGACCGCAGGGAAATTACCAAAGACGCGACAATAGAGGCGGATATAACAGACCGCAAGGCGGTTTCCAAAGACGCGACAACAGAAATTATAATAACAGACAAGGATTTAACAGAGGCGGATTTAACAATAAACGCCCTATGAATAAAAACAAAACTCCAAAACAGTTGTTAATCAGCAAGGAGCAATTAGAGCAAATTGAAGCATTATATAAGACAATGCTTCCGCTTCCAAATCCGGATGCCCATGAAGTTATTGCGGAAAAAATCGGTGTAGAACCAAGAAAAGTATTTTTCGGTATAAATCTTGTAAGACAAAAACTTATGCTTCCGAAATTACCGTTCCCGAAACGTAAGCTTGCAATTACACCGGATCAGTTGTTTGCAATTAAGAACTTGTATGAACCGCTGCTTCCGCTTCCTCCAATCGGCTGCCACAAAATTATCGCAGCACAGTTAAAAATGGACGAATGGCGTGTTCACGTTGGTATCGGTTTAATTCGTTCACAGATGGGCTTACAGCGCTGGAACCAGGAAAGAGAAGATGTTCCTGAAGAATTTAAAAATAAACAGAATCAGGAAGCTGCAAAACCGGAAGAACCTGCTGAAGAAGCAAAAGAAGCAGCAGTTGCGGTAGAAGCCCCGGCTGAGGAAGAAAAACCAAAACGCGGCAGAAAACCTAAAAAAACCGAAGAAGCAGTTGAAGAGTAATGACTAAATATATTTCAGTCGGCAAAATTTTGAATTTCCACGGGATTAAAGGTGAAGCTAAAGTCGGTTTCACTAAAAACCAGGAAGATTTTCTGCTTATGCTGGATAAAGTTTATGTTCAGGAAGGTTCTGAGTACAAGCCTTTGGATGTTGAGCAGGTGCGTATAAATAAAAATTTTGCACTTTTCAAATTCAAGGGAATAGATTCTATTAATGATCTGATGGAATACAAAGGCAAGCTTTTATTTGTGGACGAAAATACTATAAGAGAAAATCTTGAAGAGGATGAATTTCTTATTGATGAACTTGTCGGATTAAGTGTTTTTGATGAAAATGATAAGAAACTCGGGTTTGTTATCGGGGTTTCTAACAACGGAGCAAGCGACTTGCTTTCCGTCAAAACAAACTCAAAACACATCTGTCTTGTACCTTTTGTGCAGGCGATAATAAGAGAAGTAAGCATTAAGGACAAAAAGATTGTTATAAATAATCTTGAGGGACTGCTTGAATGAGGTTTGATGTACTTACTTTATTCCCTGAAATGGTCGAAAATTATTTTCAGTTCAGCATTTTAAAACGTGCGGTCGAAGGCGGAGTTGTATCTATAAATACGGTAAATCCGCGGGATTATACGGAAAATAAACACAAAAAAGTTGATGATATCCCTTACGGCGGCGGCGCCGGTATGGTTTTAATGCCGCAGCCGTATGTTGATGCGTATGCTGCCGTGGATAAGTTAGAAAATTCTGTTACTATAATGCTTTCACCGCAGGGAGAACCTTTAACCGATAAAGTTGTAAATGAGCTTGCCGGATTTGAGCAGATAGTTATGCTATGCGGACATTACGAAGGGTTTGACGAAAGAATCAGGGAAATAATAAAACCGCGTGAAATTTCTATAGGTGATTTTGTATTAACGGGCGGGGAGTTGCCTGCACTGTGTCTTATTGATGCTGTCAGCCGCAAAATTGAGGGTACATTGGGGAAAATAGAATCAGCTGATGAGGACAGTTTTTCAAACGGGCTTTTGGAATATCCGCAGTATACGCGTCCGAGAGATTTCAGAGGATATAAAGTCCCGGAAGTTCTCCTAAACGGCAACCACAAAGATATAAACGAATTCAGATATCAACAGTCTTTAGAAAGAACAAGGCAAAAACGTCCGGATTTGTATCAAAAATATATTGATGAAAATTAATTTTTGTTTGTTCTTAATTTAGCAAAATAATCTTTAAGCAATTTGTCGCATTCACTCTCCATTATGCCGCCATAAACTTTTAGGGGAGAATTTAAAAGATTTCTCAAATCAATTTTGGAGCCAAGGGCACCGTAATTAACATCATAACTTCCGAAATAAACGGTCTTAATCCTTGATTGAATAATTGCCCAAGCGCACATCGGGCAGGGTTCCAATGTGACATACATTTCGCATTCATCAAGCCGCCAATTGCCCAGGTTTTGTGCTGCTTGTTTTATCGCAACAACTTCTGCGTGTGCAGTTACATCGTTTGTTTGTTCTTTTCGGTTGCAGGCAGATGAGATAATTTGTCCGTCCAAAACAATTACGGCACCGACAGGAATATCAGCACCTGATAGTTTTGCCTGTTCAAGAGCTAATTCCATCATTTTTGAGGCACCTTATTGTCAACAAGCTGCAGTGTAACTTCCACGCAAAAACCGCATTCTTCGGAAGAAGAAAGTTTTATTTCTCCGTCCATTGCTTCGATTAGACCTTTTACAATAAACAATCCAAGCCCCGTTCCCCGGGTCGTACGAGTTGTATTATCATCAAGGCGTATAAACTTTTCAAACAAGCGGTTTAATTTATCTTCCGGAATGACATCGCATTCATTTTGTACATAAATTCTGGCTTTACCGTCTTCTACAATCCCGTCTACTATAATTTTTGTGTCAGGATAAGCGTATTTTACGGCATTTTCTATGAGGTTGACGAAAACTTGTTCTAGCCTGTTTTTATCTCCCATAACATTCGGGAAATTTTCATCTATATTTATAATTATTTCTTTGTTATCTTTGTTTTTTACAAGAAGTTTTGCGGTTTCCATAACCTCCGGAAGCCATACGGATTCGATATTTGTCCGCAGCCTCATTCCTTCAATATCAGGAATAGTAAGCAAATCTTCAATCAGTCTTTTTAAGCGTTCGGACTGTTCTTTAATTATGCGCAGGGATTTCTGTTTTGTTTCCTCATCAATCTTGATATCCTGCCTCATCAAACGTGAAGTATATCCCTGAATACTCGTCAAAGGCGTCCTTAACTCGTGGCTTACCGTATCAATCAAGTTTGAACGGAATTCGTTAAGCTGCTTAAGTTCAACGTTATTTTGTTTAAGCTGGATATAAGATTTATGGATTTCGCCTGCCATACGGTTAAATTCAAATGCCAAAAAGACGATTTCATGCGGAGTAAAAGCAGTAGTCAAAAGTCTTATCTGGCGTTCGTAATTTCCTTTGGATATCGCAATAATCCCTTTGAACAGCTGCCTTATATTTATGTAGAGGTAATAAGTATAAAGTGCCACAATAAAGAGAATTACAATGGTTGCAAACAATATTGACAGAATAATTTTTGCCCTGTTTGAATATATCATTCTGTTTGTAATATCTTCCGTTGTATTTACGATAATCGTAATAGCCGGCTCTTTCTTTTTAACATATACAATCGGCTGGTTTTTGGCATTTCCGAATATAACTGGTTCATCAAATTTTTGGTGTTTAGGCATTAACGCAAGAGTTTCCCGGAAAAGGTCTGCAGTGTAATTGTGAGATGCAATAAGTGTTCCGTCATTTGTCATAACATATATTTGTCGTTCATCATCTTTTAATGACTGGAATAATTCATCTCTTAATCCCTGCAGACTGTATGTTGCAACAAGAAAATCTCCGTTATCAAGATTTATGGAAATTGTGGCTTTTTCCTTTTGGTTGTTTCTTTCGTGAATTTGTAGAAGTTCTGCAGTAGTTTTTGCGATTTCGATTTTTTCGCAATTTTCAAAACTTTTCGAAACCGAATTTAAATATTTTTTACGGGCAGCATCTCCTTTAATATATTTAAGTGAAAACTCAACCTGTTCAAGACTTGTATTAATTGTATTGGAAAAGAAGTCTATTTCATCAGATACCATATTTGCAATCAAAACGGCAGATTCTCTTAACTGGTATCTCACTGCCTGCTGGTTAACGTTATTGATAATAAAACCGCTTACGGATAGCGGGATAACTACTGCAATACAGACGATAATAGCAATCTGTTCTACAATCTTAAGCCGCTTTAGTTTGAAAAATCTCATAAGCTAGTCCTCTGCAAACGGAGTGAGTTTGTACCCTACATTTGTAACCGTATGAAGGTACTTCGGATTTTTTGCATCAGCTTCGATTTTATTTCTCAAACCTCCGACATGTACTCTCAGCATTCTTACATCTTCGTTGCTGTCATAACCCCATACCTCGTCAAGCAGAGTTGCCAATGTAACAGGGTTATTAAAATGCTGCATTAAACTGTATAATATTTCAAACTCCGTAGGTGTAAGTTTTACGCGCTTATTAACAATAATACATTCTAAAGTTTCCGGAAAAATTTGGATATCGCCGACATTTAATATTTCATCCGACAGAGAATTTTTTTCTTCAACCTGGTTTCTTCTCAAAAGAACCCTGATTCTTAAAAGGACTTCCTGAATGTCAAACGGCTTTACCAAATAATCGTCAGCCCCGCAGTCAAAACCTTCGGTTTTATCGTCTATTGTGCCTTTTGCGGTTAACATTAAAATCGGGATAGCAAGTTTTGCCTGGCGGATATTTTTACATACATCAAATCCGTTCATTTTAGGCATCATAACATCAAGTAAAATCAAATCATAAGAATTATTCAGCGCTTTATGAAGCCCTTCCATTCCGTCACTGGCAGTATCGACAAAATAACCGCTTTGAGCAACGTCGAATTCCAGTAACTCTCTTATTTCATCGTCATCATCTACAATTAAGATACGCTTTTGAACTGCAGTCATATTAACCCTCTTTTATTTTGATTTTATCTTATCCCAAATATTTTTTCAACGTTATATGACTTATTATGAAGTAAGAGCAGCGCACTTCCGGCGTATGTGCAAAGAGAATAATAAGCTGCTGTTATTGGCTTATGCAGCTGTTTAAATAATCAATTGTACTGACTTTTTCATCATACAGGTATTTTATAAAATCCAAATATGCCTGATCGTATGATGTGATGACAAGATTAATTTCAAATCCGTCTGTACAAAACGGTTCATAATCATATACAACATAGCTGTTATATTTGCTTTTCCATTCTTTTCTTTCTACCCGGCTATTGTTTTCTTCAACAATGTCTTCGAGCCAATTTACTATTTCTTTATTAACATTTTTCATTTCCATACGATTGTATTTGCTACAATCATGACAATTGTTTTCGATAAACATAACAAAATACTCCACAAAAAATTTCTATATAAAAATTGTAGTTGTTTTTGCCGTTCAAATAATCCCCCCCAGGTCTAAGTTAAAGTAGTATGATTTGGCAATCTTTTTTACTTTTAAAATTGTAAACATTTGTAACATATACAGTTATGATTTTTAAAGTTTTATCCCATAAAAGCCGTAGAACAACATGTACGACCAGGAAATGTTACTAAGACTGAAAGGAAATATTTACAGGCAATGGGATTAGCAGCATCACAAGCCAGATTATTAACAATAACGGCCCGCAAATCGGACTGTGAATACCAGTCAATGGCATATTCACACCAAAAGATTGCGCTGTCCCGCGATATGAGCATAGTATCTGCGGAATACCAGGATGCGCTGACCCAGACAAAACTTGTATACGATTTTTACGGAACAGGGGATAAGAGTACCCAGTTGTCATACGGCTTGCTTATGCAGCCATCAAAATTGAATGATTATATGCCGTCCCCGATAACAGATCAGGCAGGCAGAGTAGTTTTGGATGCAAAACTTGCGGCAGCAGCGGCAGCAGCCGGAATACCACAGGAAGGATTGGGAACAACTCCTTCTTCGGATGTAAGGAACAAATTTATTCAAGGCTTAGTAGATAATGGAGTAATAACAGAAACCGTAGGTCAGGGTATAATGAATATACAATATAATCCTGAAGCGGGTCTTGGTTCAATTGATACAATTGATTTTGTAACAAGAACCGTAACCTATGATGAATTTGTAAACGAATACTTATGTAATATAGAGTTTGATTTTGGTGATTTACTTGATGATACCGGCGGTTCAAATCTAAGATTGAAGAACTATGCAAATGACACTACTGTAGAAGATCCGGGCTCATCCGGAGCAGTTTTGACGTTGTCCCAGATTTTAAATGGTGATTATGCTATAATGGGTCTTACCTGGGATAATAAAAATCTTGGAGATTATGGTAAAGGCGGAGTTGTAGACAAAGTAGGCTCATCCTCATATTGGGATGTATTATTTGAAACTTTGGCATCTTATGTAGATACAAGTAATTCCTACGTTGCCGCCGCACTTGAATATGCACAACGTGAAACATTGAAAAAAGTTGAATGTTTAGGAACCGGTGCTAATGGAGAAGAGTTTGATGTTTCAAACGCAGCACACCAATGGACAAGTTCCCATTCAAAAGATGGTGATATTAATTATGAAATAAATAATAGAGGCGATGATTATGTCGGCTTTATATACTGTCATAACAAAAAAGGAAATTCCGGCAAGTATAATCACGGTTATGCTTTAAACTTGACCAACATAACAAAAGCATACTTCACATACTTTGCGCAATATATGCAAGGACTTGCAACAACAGAATACGAAATCAATAATGAAGAAAGTAACTGTAACTTTGTAGATGATGATTTTTCATTTGAAATAATAGAAGGAGCCGACACATCAGGCGACAGTGTATTAATGGCAAGTTTCTATGATATGTTGTTCAACCAGATAGCAACAAAGGGCTGGGTACAGAATGACCAGGTAACAGATAACGAATATCTTCAGACAATGCTTCAAAACGGTTCAATGTATATATCTACAATAGGAGATGATAACTATTATTACCAGGGTAATTATGCGACCAATTCTTATATAAAAGAAATTACTGATGAAGAGGGTATAGCAATTGCCGAAGCAAAATACAACCGCGAAAAAGATAAAATCAATGCAAAAGAAAATATTATAGATATGAAGATGAAAAATCTTGATACTGAAATATCTGCCCTGACAACGGAATATGATACAGTGAAATCAGTTATCTCAAAAAATATTGAAAAAACATTTAAGCGATATGATGCATAGCAGAGCAATCCGTAAAGAATTAACTTACATAACCCATGTTATCGGTATCTTTTTAATGCAAAAGTTACCGTTTATGTTCATTTCTTTCTCTTTATTTGCGAAGCAAAGAGAAAGAAATGAACCAAAGAAAGAGAAAACACGCAAACGTTCCCTGCATTTCGCTAACGCTCAATGCCAAAATATTATTTGAGCTTTCAGCTCAAATTCTTTCAAGGCTCACTATCGCACTTCGTGCACGTTCGCCTGACGTACACGAGGCGTCATTGCGAGCGAAGCGAAGCAATCCAGGAAATGAGATCGCGGACAAACCTTTGGTTTTCCGCGATGACATGTGGCTGATGTAATGCGCCAAAATATGTCATCGCGCACTTGTTGCGCGATCTATGGATTGCTTCGTCGCGTTGCATCGGATTATTCGGGTTGTCGCCGGAGTAACGTCCGGCTCCAACTTACGGGTTTCGCTTCGCTACACCCTACCGAAAATCCGACCTCGCAATGACGTCAAATGCGCTGCGTTGTCCTTAGCAGCGCTTAACGATTTTGTGAGCGAAGCGAACAAAACGTACGTCCATTCGGTCAAAGCGATGCCGCAGGCAGCGCAGAAATCTTCTGCGTGTTTTTCTTTTTCGGTTCACTTTTTCTTTTTTCCTCGCAACAAAAAAGAAAAAGTGAACAAATAAATTACATAACTTATGTATGTGGTCGATAGATGCACATAACATGGGTTATGTAATGACATATACCGCAATGACAATAAATTATCACTTTTTAATCCAATTTTATCAGATGTTGTTTTTTATTCAGGTTCAGGCTATAATAACTAACGGATTAAAATTGGAACGGAATATAAAATGGCTGTTGAAACTTTAGACGAAAAAATTATCGGTTATGTGAAGGATACAAAATTACAGCATATTGCGGTAATTATGGACGGCAACCGACGTTGGGCAAAAGAAAGAAATTTCCCATCCGCTTTCGGACATAAAAAAGGGGTTGACGCTCTTAAAAAAACAATGCGTGCCTGCGATGATTTCGGTGTTAAATATTTGACTGTTTACGCTTTTTCTACTGAAAATTGGAACAGAAAACAGGAAGAAGTCGATTTCTTGATGGATTTGCTTGGGCAGACTATTAAAAATGAATTAAAAGAAATGCACGAAAACGGTGTTGTAATAAATTTTATCGGAGATTTAACCAAGTTAAGCAAAAAATTGCAGGAAATTCTCGCGCATGCGGTTGAAGTTACCAAGGATAACACAGGGGTGCATCTCCAAATTGCATTTAATTACGGTTCGCGTGATGAAATTGTGCATGCGGTAAAAGAAATTGCCCAAAAAGTTCAAAACGGTGAAGAAAAACTCGAAAATATTACCGAAGATTTGATTTCAAACCACCTTTATACAAAAAACATTCCGGATCCGGATTTATTAATCAGAACCGGCGGCGAAATGAGGGTTTCGAATTATCTGTTATGGCAGATTGCATATTCGGAGTTTGTTGTAACAAAAATGCTTTGGCCGGATTTTGATAAAAATGCACTTGCTAATGCAATAGAGGAATTTCACAGCCGCCAAAGACGTTACGGCAAGTAGGAGGTTGTTTTGAAAATAGTTTTTGCAACCTCAAATCCGCATAAATTAAAAGAATTAAACGAAATTACCGCTTCTTACGGGGTGAAAGATATTGAATTTATACTGCCTCCTAAAGATTTTGATCCGCTGGAAGACGGCAAAACCTTTGAAGAAAACTCTCTGATAAAGGCAAGAGAAGCATCAAAGCTGACCGGCATGATATCCTTGGCGGATGATTCCGGTCTTTGTGTTGAATGTTTGAACGGTGCGCCGGGAATTTATTCCGCGCGTTATGCGCCGACTCCGCAGGCCAGAATTGATAAATTGCTTGCTGCTGTTGCTCCGTACAAAAACAGAAAAGCAAAGTTTGTTTGTGCAATGACTCTGACAAATTCTGACGGCAGCATATTGTTTGCGGATCGAGGCGAATGCTTTGGCGAGATTGCACATAAACAAGCCGGTACCGGCGGGTTTGGGTATGATCCGGTGTTTCTGGTTGACGGAAAAGATGGTCTTACAATGGCAGAATTGTCCGAAGATGAAAAAAATGAAGTTTCTCATCGCGGCAGGGCATTAAGAAAAGTCCTGGATTTCTTGGCTTCACAAAACAGCTAAGCCGTTTCTTTTAGTTTTCTGTCAAAAGTTATTTAATAGTGCTTATATAGCAATAGCGCTTTATTTGAATGGTATCTTTGTACCTGTATCAGGTACATAATCCCTATTATCGGTACCTTTGCATATCAAAAAAGGTGCCGATAATAGGGATTATGTATATCTTCTAACCTTGGCAATATTCTGTCCTCGGCGGCACAAATTACCTTACCGGGTAATTTATTCAACGTTGTTTTGGTTGTTTGATTTTACTGTAGCAATCAAAATAATTAAGGAGGCTTGATGGGTAATTCTGTTATGTGCGGCAAAAAAGAGAATGAAAATAATAAATTCGGCATACTTGTCAATTCGAAATTTCTCTTAGAGTTGAAAGGCGAAAAAACTGAAGAAGAAAATTTAAAAGAAACGATTTTTCGCCATAACGGCACATCTGTTGAAAAAATTATTGAGTACCATCCAAAGACCGGAATGAAAGTTAAAGTAATCAATTATGATTACTTCAACGATAAAAAAATTAAATCTGTAGAAGAATTCGATAAAGAAACGGGGCTTAAAACACGGATGACAAGCTATACCCTGTTTAAATCCGTAACAGAATTTGATGTGAAAACAGGTAAAAAAACAAAGACCACAAACTACGATATAAAAAACGAAAATTGTAAAACTTCGGTTTATGATTTTGATATTGAACTCGAAAAAATTAACAGGGTTACTCTTTTTCGTCCGGACGGAGTTTCAATAAGTATGGTAAAAGAAATTGACCCGTCTACCGGCATGGTCACAAGAGCAATTAATTACAAAAAGGATTCCACGGCGATAAGCTCCGTTTCAAAATACGATTTTCAAGGCGATAAAACTATTAAAACAACTTTTTATTATAATACGCCGGTTTATTTCAGCAGTCCTGCTGTTTTCGATAAAAAAGTTACTGCCGATTATCTTAACAAAAAGGTTTTGGATGACTCGGGCCAAAGGCGTATGACTAGGCTCATAGACAACTTGTATAAAAATAAAATGAGTTTTTCATCAATTTCAGTGTAAAACTTTTTAACATACCGCTTGCAAAATTGCTACGAAAGTAGTATAATGTGTCAGTTAGGAGTGTGCGGTATGATGAATGTTAACAGTGCTTATAAAAGTCTTTATATAGATGCCCTGAATCAGCAAAAACAGCAAAATCAGCAGCAGAAGCAGGATTTGATTAACAAAAACTATAACGAAATATATTCACATGAACTTGCGCATAAAAGAGCCGGCGGAAATCTTGCTGGTTCCATTGTTATTGAAAGAAACCCGGATGGTATTCCGATTGGCGGGCATGTTGATATAAAAATGCCCGGGCTTGATAAAAATAATCCGCAGAAAACAATTAATGATGCAGATACGGTAATACGCTCCGCGATGGCACCTTCCGATCCTTCTTCTCAGGATTATAAAGTTGCAAATCAGGCACGAATGATTAAACAGCAGGCAATCAGTTATAAAAATCATAACCCTAACTTGGGTAAAAAATTGGATATTCAGGCATAAGTAATTAATTTGTTTTCCTGATTATAACAAGATTTCTTGTATGATTTTCTTCAAGCGGAAGTTCATATTCTATGACAGACAGGACTTTTGCGTTGTATTTTTTTAGCATCGGGGCAGCTTTTTCAAGTTCTTCCTGTACTTTCAGGGATTTGTATGCAATAAAATACCCGTCAGATTTTAATCTCGGCATTGCATACGGGATTAGTTTATCCATAGACGCTACGGCACGTGATGTTATAAAATCAAATTTTTTCTGCAAGTTTTCAACTCTACAGCATATAGTTTCAAGATTTTTTATAGATAATCTTTCCCTCATCTCTTCAATGGCGTTAATTTTTTTTCTTATGCTGTCGAGTGCCGTTACTGATAATTCGGGATAATATATTGCAGCCGGTACGGACGGAAACCCTCCCCCTGTTCCAAAGTCGAGCAGAGTTTTGCCTGACGGGTTAATATTGTATTCTCTGAAAAACTTTTCAATTGCAAGGCTGTCAAATATATGCTTTTCCCATAAATATTTTTCGTCATTTTTTGATATAAGATTTAGTTTCGAATTTTCTTCCAAAAAAATTTTTATATAATTTTCAAATAATTTTTTATCCATTTGCAATCTCTTTTTCAAGTTTTTCAAATTCGTATATTCCAAGCCGGACTTTCAAATCCTGAATTCTTGTTTCGATTTTTTCGCGTGTTTGGAGCGGAGCTTTCTCATCCAGGCTTCTTAATGCTGTCAGGTATGAAGATAGTGCGGACTTGTAATCTTTTCTGATTATACAAAAATCTCCAAGTTCAATGTTTGACAGAATTATATAATAGGATTCTCCTGTTTCTTTTGCGGTTTGTGCTGCTTTGTGAAAATATTCAAGGGCAGTGTCGGGTTCTTTGCGTCTGTATAGTTCGGCAAGTTTTGCGGCTGAAACGTATATGCCGCTTAAATTCTTGTTTGCTTCATCAATTTTAAGGCTTTCTTTGTAATATTTTATGGCCAGGTCTTTTGCGCCTGTATCGTCAAAAATCATTGCCAGATTTGTCATTGCCGAAGAAAGGTAACTGTTGTCTTTTGTTATGTCAAGACATTTTCTGTATAATTTCACGGCGGCTTCAATCTCATCTATTTCGTCGCATACTGCCCCGAATTTATAATATAATTCCGCAAGAAGCTGCTTATTCATTCCCGGCTGAATTAGTTCAAAAGCAGTTTTATAGTGGTTGTATGCCGATTTCAAATCATCGTTGCACAGGTTTGCCATAGCAATATGCGCTCTGATTTTTGTTTCGTTGGAGATAGTTTCTTTTGAGTCAAGAATATCATTCAAAATAAGCTTAGCTTTATCATGCTTGTACGTTATGTAGAAAATGTTTGCAATTTTTAAGCGTATTTCGTTTAATTTTTCTATATCCTGCGCGTTGGTAAAATAATCAAATGCCATGTCGTAATATTTTAAGGCGTTAAACCAGTCGGAAATTTTTTCGTAGCAGTTTGCCATTTTCGGATAAATTCTTGACACCATTGACGGGAAATTATCATCATCTTTCATTGTCAGGGCGAGCTGGTAAAAGGCTAATGCTTTTTTGTAATTGAAGTTTAATTCTTCTTTGTTTGCATTATTCATAATTTCCATCAGAGAAAGTTTTGTTTCTTCCGGTGTGAGAATTTTATTTGAATAGTCGATAAATTTATTTATTGAATCTGCAATTCCTGTCATAATTTTATTTTCATCTTCTTCGGAGTCGAAAATAAATGTAATATTCTTAATTTGCTCCTCTTTTGTTTTTGGCGGTTCGAGAACAGGCTGCGGAATTTCATCCGTTTTCGGGACGTCATAGGTGTATTTTGAATCTGCCGAATATTCAAGTGCCTCTACTGTAGTTTCTCCCAATGTCTTAAATTGCGGTTTCTTAGGGATAAACAATGTATGGTATTCAATTTCCGAACGCATTGTTTGGCGCGAAATTAACAAATCTCTCTCAAAAGGTTTCAGAGGAAGCTGGGTTGAATATAAATCTATGCAGGCTTTATGAAGTTTAATTGCAACATTTTCGGGAATAGAATTTATTGATATTTCTTTATAGTAGTCTTGCAGATATATCATATCTTTTTCTTTTGATAAAAGAAGATTTGAGATAAAGAAATCTATTTTTTCTTTGTTGAAAAGATTTACCGTTTGCAAGAGTTTAATGCTTACGGGATGTCTTATAATTGTTAAAAGCCTGAATAGATGACCGCTTACAGGGTCAACAAGGGCGAGTGCTTCGCGCAGAATAAAGTCGTTATATGACAAAAAGCTTTTTGTATAGCCGTCAAGAAATTTTATTAATGTCAGGTTGTGAAAATTAATAATTTTAGCCGAAAGCTGGGTGTATAAAAAATATCCGCGTGTATATTTATACAGTTCATCCGATACAGGGCCTATCATTTTTATACCTTCGGCGCGAAGATATTTTTCAAAAATGCTTTTTTCAAGTGCAAGAACGGTTGCTCTTTCAAAATCCGTTTTTTGCAAAAAGTCATCATAATCAAATGTTCTTGAAATAATAATAGTTTTTATATTTTCTTTTTTTGAAACATGGAAAATAAAATCCAGAATTTCCTGCTTATTGCTTTTTAAAATACTTTCAAATGAATTTAAAGTTATTACTATCGGCAGATTAATACTGTTGAAATAAGACGCTATTTTTTGAGTGAAATTTTCCGTTTTAACTTTTGGCTGGTGTATAATATTCTGCATTGTAAGCTCTTTAAAATCTTCAAAGAACGAAAGCAGAATATCATCCAGGATAGTTGTTTCAAAACAATTGTATTCAAGGACAATGGTTTGTTGGGAAAGAAATTTAAGAGAGTGCCTGACTATCTGGGTTTTTCCTGTTCCCATAAAACCGTTTACCAAAAGAAGCGGAATATCTGATTTATAAAAATTATAAATAGTTTCAAGTTGTTTTTTGTTGTTATCCAGCAGAAATTGATTAACCCCGCTGATTTCACCTTTGATTAAATTTTTATAGTCAAAATTTCCGTCAGTAAACTGTGTTTCCATATCGTCATATTACCTGATTTTTTAATATTTTGCAAATTTTAATTTTAAAAATTTGCCAAATAAAATATTTTTATAGTAAAATATTAGCAGTGATACAAGGGGAAATTATGGAATTTTTTAGAAGACACCAAAAAGCGATTATTCTTATAATAGCGATAACTTTCATTGCCTGGACTGTTGGTTTAATGATGATACCTCTTGTTTTTAAATAGGGAAACAGTGGATATAAACAGACTTGTAGGGAAATTATTTATATGTGTATTAACGGCATTCATATTATTTACCGGAGTGCCGCAGGCAGCATTTTGTTCTAATGCATCGCTGTCCCAAAAGCTGCAAAAAAATCAGGTCAAAATTAAAACTACAAGACAAAAAATTCAAACGTTAAAGGTCCGGGAACAGCAGGAAAAAAGCAAACTTGTCAGAAACCAGAAAAAACTTGAAACAGCAGCTTCTGATCTTGAGATATCCAAGCAGCGATATTCTAATATGGATGCAAGGTTGAAAGAAATGGAAGAAAAATATGCTGTTGCAAACCGTGAGTTTAATAATATAGATGCGATTATTAAAAACAGAATCAGACAGGTTTTTAAAACCCAAAGAACCGGAATGTTTGATTTAATCTTTAAAGCAAAAGATTTGAACGCAATGCTTGATATAATCTATTTTGAGCGCATAGTAATTCAAAATGATTACAAGCATATGATTGTGTTAAAGACACGTGCGGCAAAACTTGCCAAGATGAAAGCTGATATAGAAGCTCAGAAACGTTACCTTGCTCAGTCAATTGAAAATATAAATTCACAAAAACGCTCAATACAAAATGCAATCGCTCAAAATCATGATATGATACAGCGATTAAAAACTGACAGAGCTGCATATGAACGTTCGGAAAGAGAACTTGCCAGACAATCCCAGAGTTTGCAGGCAATGTTGAGCAATTATAATCATTCAACAGTAAAAGTCACGTCTGCCGGGTTTATGAAACCTATTGGCGGAAGAATAACTTCTCCGTTTGGCTGGAGAACCCATCCTATATTTAAGAGCAGAACATTCCATTCAGGGGTTGATATCGGCGGGCCAAACTACGGTAATATTCATGCCTCAAATTCCGGGAAAGTTATATACACAGGCTGGTATGGCGGATATGGAAAAGTTGTTATTATTGATCATGGACTGGTTAATAATAAACCGACAACTACACTTTATGCTCATATGTCATCTATTACGGTGAAAAACGGGCAGAATGTCAATAAAGGACAAGTTATCGGACATGAAGGAACTACAGGCTATAGCACCGGGCCTCATTGCCACTTTGAGGTAAGAATAAACGGTAAGCCTAATAATCCGTTGAATTATATATAGATGAAGGGATTGTTTTGAAGAAGTTAGCTTTAATATCATTAATATCGCTTATAGTATGTGCAGCTCCGGTTAATGCAGAAATTGTCCGCAACAGTAATTTCTATGAAGGGAATGAGCTGGAAGCACAGCAGCAGGAATTTTTTGAATCGGGAACGGTTCGTCCGGTGAATCCGCAGCCGATGGATAATGCTTCTAACGGCGGGGATTTTCCGGGATCAATGCTTATGTATGCAAGCGGCGGCGGTGACGGGCCGCGTTCTTCCGGTACCCCTTTGTTTAAAAAATGCCGTATAAAAATTACTAATCACTTCAGGACTAAAGCTTATCAGGATGCGCAAAGACTCCTCAAAGAGGAAGAAGTGCGCAGACAGATAATGGATGAGTATGCGGCTGAAGATATTAGCGACGAAGAGTTAGAAGAGCTTATAGATCGTAATATAAAAAAGATTTATACTGACGAAAACGGCGACGAGATTGAAGTTTCTTATTTTGAGAAATTTAAAAATCTTTTTAAGCGTAAAAAAACAGATGCAACTGAAACCAAAGCTGATGATGCGTCTAAAGAAAGTGCAGCTTCGGAACAATCAACTGACTCTGAAGAAAATGTTGAACTTTCCGGAGGTGTCAAAGAAGTTGTTGCCCAAAATGATATTGTTTTGGATTGCGATAAGATGAATTATGACGATGCTACGGAAGATTTGGTTGCTGTTGGAAGTCCTGTACTTTCTTTCCCGCCGCAGAGGGTAACTATAAAAGCAGACAAACTTGTTTACAATACCGCAAGTAATATTATAAAAGCATATGACAATGTTGAAATTATAAAAGATAATAATCCTCCTATTACCGGAGATTATATCCAGATTAATATGAACGATGAAACTGCAATTGTAACTAATATGAAAGCGCATAAGATGAATATGCTTGTAAAAGCGAAAGATGTTTCCGCTTCAGAAGATACTCTTGTGCTTGAAAATGGTTCAATGCAGGGTGAAGGTGATTATATTTTACGTTTCCGCTCAAGAATGGTCGGGCCTCGGCTTGAAGAAATGATGATTCCAGAAGATGAATATACGTGTGCTGCCGGGAAAGAAGGTTTAAAAGTTAAAGTAAAAGCCAAAGACATTTATGTAACGGCAAAAAAAGATCATGATGTTGTAACAGTTAAAGATGCGGATATTTTTATTAAAGGTAATTATATAACCCGTATAGGCTCGTTTACGGCTCATACCAATAAAAATCATGAATATTTTGAAGCAAATTATCCGGAACTTGGTTCAAAACCGCGCTTAGGTATGTTTATCGGGCCGGGCTTTGTTTTTGATGCACCGTATGGCGGCGGTACATTCAAAGTTATTCCGTTTTTGAATTATAAAAACGATATGGGAGTTGGTGCGGCTCTTAAATACAGAAGCGGTACAAATTATACCGAAGCCTATTACGGAACAGCAGAAAATGTTTTCATATTAAAAGGCCGGCAATTTTTGGATGACCGCCTGTATCTGCAGTATGGTGTAAATTCTTACCTAGAAGAATGGTGGATGGGCAGCGGCATGTCCAAATATCAAGTTCAGGCTATATACAGAGATTCATACACTATCCCGAATACTCTCGGCAACCGTTCTGCACAATACAGACAGAGAATTTCTGCCGGTTACATTCAGGATACAAATTATAACAGAAAAAATGAACATTTGAATACAAATGAAATGGGTACAACACGTCTGAAGTATATGGCGGAGTTGGCGCAAAGTTTATACAGCTATAAAAATGAAGAAAAACTTATAAGAGCGGATTTGGCCTGGATTTTGCAGGGTAGTGCCGCTTTATACGGTACGGGTGACACACAGTTTATCGGAAGAACCGGGCCTGTACTGCATACCCAATATAAACGCTGGATGCAGGATATAGGATATTTTATATCTGCATATGATGACAATACACCGCTTCCTATTTTTGATACATACCGTTACGGCAGATCAAATGTCTTTGCAAGAGAATCTTTGCGTTTAAATAAATATTTGACTTTTTCTTGGGTAACATCTGCGAACTTGTCTGATGATTCGCCTAACGGCAAAGTATTCCAAGAAAACGGGTTTTATTTGGCAATAGGGCCGGATGATTTAAAACTTATGCTTGGTTACGATTTTATACGTGAGCAGACTATTTTCTTGTTTACATCTGCAATTGACATGAAAGGAACAAGCGTTGATTACAAGAAAATGGTAATTAAAAATCCTGATAAACTTGCAAGAGATGATTCCGAAAAGGTTGAGCTGGTTAACTTTGATCAGCCGAAACCTCAAAAGATAAAAAGAACTTACGCAGAGGTTATAAATATAGAAGATCCGAATAGAGAACAACTATGACAAAATCAATAAAAGAATTAAAAGAAGAAATAATTAAATACGGAAAACATGCCGAGGAAAAGAATTTGACTCCCGGAGTTTCGGGTAATATGTCCGCGCGCTGCGGTGATAAAATTTTGATAACTTCATCCGGATCCGCAAACGGGTATTTAAGTGAAGATGATTTTGTACTGATTGATTTTGACGGGAATGTCATTGAAGGCAAAAAGAAACCGTCAAGTGAAAAACTGCTTCATTGTGCTTTTTATAAGATGCGCAGCGATGTCGATTATATTATACATATGCACAGTCCGTACTTAAGTTCGTTTGCTTCCGCGGGTGTTGCGCTGGATGAACCTATTATGGCGGAAAATGTTTTTTATTTCGGCAAAATTCCGCTCGCGGAGTACGGTTTACCTTCGTCAACGGATCTTGTAAACAAAACTGCAAAATTTTTTGATGAATACGATGCTGTTTTGATGGCAAATCACGGGTTTATAGTCGGGGATAAGACTATACACGATGCATTCTTAAAATTAACCTTAGCGGAATCTTATGCGCAGGTTGTTTTAAATACCAGAATACTTGGCGGTGCAAAGGTTTTGACTGAACAGCAGGTAAAAGAAATTTATGAATTAAGGAAAAAATAAAGAATAGAAAAGAGGAATATAAAGTGTCACTAGAATTGGAACATAAACAGGGATTAATAGCAGGCGACGGAACTTTACCGGTAAAAATGGCTCAATATGCAAAAGAAAACGGATTTGATGTTATTTGCATTTCATTGGCAAATGACAATTTAGCGCAGTTAAAAAAATACTGTTCCAAAGTATATTCCTGTCATCCGGGGGAAGTTAACAGGATTGAGAAGATAATAAAAGATGAAGAATTAAAACAGGTAACATTCCTGGGTAAAGTTCATAAGAGGGTGCTTTTGCAGCTTCATAAGTTTGATTCAAGAGCGATTGAAATTCTTAAGACTGTTCAAAGGCTTAATGATGATGAAGTTATGCTTCTTATTGTAAATGAATTTGAAAAAGCGGGTATTAAAGTACTTGACCAAACAATATTTATAAAAAATCTTATGATACCGGCAGGAGTTCTCGGCAAACATAAACCGACAAAAGAACAAATGGAAGATGTTAACTATGGCTTTTGGCTTGCTAAAGAAATGGGAAAAATCGATGTCGGCCAGTCTGTGGTTATCAAGGATAAGATGGCAATGGCAGTTGAGGCAATTGAAGGTACTGATTGCTGTATAAAAAGAGGAGCAAAACTTGCAAAATCCGGTGCGTCTGTGATAAAGGTTTCAAAGCCGAAGCAGGATAAACGTTTTGATATTCCGGCTGTTGGTTTGAGAACGTTAAAAACCATGCACAGATATAAAGCTTCCCTTTTGGCGGTTGAAGCTAATGAAACGATTATTGTTGACCAGGAAAAGGTTATTAAATATGCGGATGCACATAATATAGTTCTTATGGCAGTATAGGTGAAATGAAGAAAGTATTTATAATAACGGGTGAATATTCAGGCGATATCCATGCGAGTTGTGTTGTAAAAGCTTTGCGTGCAAAGTGTCCTGATGTTGAAATAGAAGGTATTGGCGGAGAAAATCTTCGCTCTTGCGGCGTAAAACTCTTTTCTGATCAAAAGAAAATGGGTGTAATGGGAATATCTTTAAAAATTCTTGTCGACCATATTTCTTTGGGCAAAAGAGTTGTTGATTATATTACCAAAGAATATAAGCCTGATTTGGTTGTATTGATAGATTACGGTGCATTTAATCTTAACGTGTCAAAATTTTTGAAACGTGCAGGCATAAAAGTATTTTATTATATTCCACCTCAGGTATGGGCGAGCCGTAAATGGCGTATTAATACAATTAAGAAAAATATTGACAAGGTTTTGTGTATATTTCCGTTTGAAAAAGAATTATATGAAAATCTTGGAATAAAAACTCACTATTGCGGTCATCCTCTTGTATCACAATTACCCCCAAAGGCTGATCGCACTGAGTTTTTTAAAAAACACGGACTTGACCCTGCCAGAAGGCTTGTTTCAATTTTTCCGGGCTCAAGGGAGTTTGAGTTAAAAAATCTTGCAAAATTATTTATTAAATCGGCGCTGGATTTGCAAAAGAAACATCCTGAGCTTCAGTTTTGTATATCGCATGCTCCGAATTTACCGGATAAGGTTTATGACAAATACATCAAGGGAACCGATTTCAAAGTAATAAAAGGAGAA
The DNA here is from genome assembly GCA_944324365.1 of Candidatus Gastranaerophilales bacterium. Taxonomy (GTDB): domain Bacteria; phylum Cyanobacteriota; class Vampirovibrionia; order Gastranaerophilales; family Gastranaerophilaceae; genus UBA1221. The sequence goes on along the minus strand of CALUWA010000010.1, from coordinate 16,139 downwards.
AACCAGGCTCTTTTGAGTGTATCCGACGCGTTGATACTTGCATCGGGAACTGTTGCACTGGAAGCTTCATTGTATCAAACTCCGATGATTATATCATATCGCGGGCCGTTTATTTTTTATCTGATTTATTTGATGGTAAGATGTATTAATATGGTCTGCCTCCCAAATATTATCAGCGGGAAATTTATAGTTCCGGAAATTCTTGAACATCACGCAACGGTGCATAATATTTCTTACAATGTCGAAAAACTTCTTTATGATAAGCAGGCTCGCGAAGAGCAAATTAACGGCCTGAAAGGTGTTCGGGAACTGTTGTCTGATAAAGTTTCAAGTGAAGAGGCTGCCGAAGAGATTGCCGCGGAGTTAAATTTAACATAACTTAAAAAATAAATTTTATAAAAGCAAATCTTGTTGGTTTTATGTTTTTATATTCATAGAAGGTTTGTCTATGATTAGTTCAGTAAATAGTAGCAGTTATAGTCAAAATCCGTTTCGGGATTTTTCAAAAAATCGCGATGTTAATTTTATTATGACTCCATCGCAGACAAAAGAAACTCAGGAAAAATCTCATCGCGGCAGAAACCTGGCTTTTGCAATCGGAAGTTCCGCACTTATTGTCGGTGCGGGTTTTCTGCTGTTAACAAGAGGCCTTCCAAAGAATACTGCTAAACATTTGGAAAAAATTAAGGAATTTTTGGAGAAACGTTTAGAAAAATCCGCGATTAAAGGTTCTGATTACTGGAATGAATTTTATGTATATTCAATCAGAAAAGTTAACTCATTTATTGAAAAAGCGCAGAGTATCAACAATTTCTCCTCATTAAAAGATATATTGTTTAAAAATATAATGAGCAAAAACAAAACTACTGCAAGAATTCATAAAAAGATTTCAGACTTTTTTGAAAGAATATCAAGAAAGACGGTAAAAAGTGCGTATAAAAATACCGGTAAAAAATTCTCTAGGATGTTCACGTCTTTTGATAATTTGGATGCCCGTATTTTAAAAACAAATCCTGATGAGATTGTTACTATTAACGGAATATCCCGTACAAAGCATGAATGGCTCAAAATTGCAAAACAGCACAGAGAAAATATAAAAGGAGCGGTAGAGGATTTTATTTCTGCTCCGAAACAGACGAACCGTTACAGAAGCATTAAGTCCACAACCTCAAGGCTTTATGACCAATTCTGGGATGAAAGTTTTAAAGATTTTTGGTCAAAAAATAATAAATTCCGCCGCAAAGAGATGTGGCAGACGTTTATTCCTGAGGAGAAAATTTCTGCCGGAAAAACTTCTCTTGCCGAACAGGTCGCTGCAATAAGAAACAAAATAACATATACGAATGCTGACAAGATAAACCTTATGGATGAACATTTGAGAAAGCTTGAAGAACTTATTCTGCCTTCCGACAGAGAAGGACTGGATATCGTCAAAAAATTAAAATGGTTCCTGAAAAACCCTGACGGCTTGGCTGAAAACACAGATGTATTCAAGAAAGAATTGGCGAAACTTATGGAAAGACCTTTGCAGGAGGGGCTTGACAAGAGTATAATTGCAAATCAAAAGAATTTAAGACACTCTTACATGAAATCAATAACAGATTTGATTGACAGCAAAGACTGCGGAGAGTTGCAGGAGATGCTTTCCATTTACGAAAAAATTGCTCCGTATGAATTATCTCTTGTTCGTTCGCAGGTTACAAAGGCTGTTGCTTCATTTGATAAATCCCTGAATTTGGAAACTGTTGAATTTTTCGATAAAGTGAGAGATTTGGAATTAGGTTCGGCTCCGACAGATTTGTTATCAATTGCGGCTTCCGGCGGAATGATTGCATACGGCTTGACTAAAGCAAAAGATGCAGATGAGAGAATGTCCGTAACGTTAAAAGCCGGTATTCCGATTGTCGGCGCAATTGCGACATCCCTTTTCTGTACGGCAAGATTAATCTCAGGCGGAAAGGCTATGGTGTTTGGTGCTGTTTCCGGTTTTGTTCTTAATCAAATCGGCAGTGTTGCGGATATATTGCGGAAAAAATTCGCTAAAAATCCGGCTGGAAATGCTGCAGAAAATCCTACAAACAGTCAGGTTGCCTAGAGATAATTGTATGTTACAATATTTTTGCAATTAATTATTTAAAAAGGATTTATATACTATGCCTCAATTTACAGATGTGAGCAAAATAAGAGAAAGCTTAGAAAACAGAGAATTTGAAATATTAAGTGATATAGCTACAAAAGCACGAGATTCAAAAGGCAGAAAACGCAAAGAGGAGGAATGTGCAATCAGAACCTGCTTCCAGCGTGACAGGGACAGAATTTTACATTCCAAAGCGTTTAGGAGATTGAAGCACAAAACCCAAGTGTTTTTATCACCTTTTGACGACCATTTCAGAACCCGTCTTACGCATACTCTTGAAGTGTCCCAAATTGCGCGAACAATTTCCCGTTCTTTGAATTTGAATGAGGATTTGACGGAAGCGATAGCACTTGGGCATGATTTGGGGCATACACCTTTCGGGCACTGCGGTGAGGGTGTATTGAACGAGCTTGTGAAGGGCGGTTTTCATCATAATATTCAAAGTGTGAGGGTGGTTGAAGTTTTAGAGGATTTAAACCTTTGTGCAGAAACAATAGACGGAATATTAACCCATACCTGGGGTTATACGCCGCGTACTCCGGAGGCTCAGGTTGTTCAGCTTGCGGATAAAATAGCATACATAAATCATGATATAGAAGATTCAATCCGTGCCGGAATAATTGCGGAAAGCGATTTGCCGAAAGATTGTATAAAATATTTTTCATCGGTTCAGAGCAAGAGATTGAATAAGATGATTATGGAGGTTATAACAAACTCAATCGGCAAAAGCCATATAGCGATGAGTGAAGAGGGCTGGCACTATACAACAGAATTAAGGCAGTGGATGTTCGATAATGTTTATACAGATGATTCGCCTGCGAAAAATGAAGAGAAAAAAGCCCGCCGGGTTATAAGAGAACTCTTTTACCATTACTGTGAAATGCTTAAACCGGTTTGTGAAGAAAGTAAAATTGAACGTGTTGTAACGGATTATATTTCCGGCATGACAGACAGATATGCCGTTGAAAAATTTAAGGAAAACTTTATTCCGATAGGTCTGCAATGCGGGGCAAAAGAGGATTATTTGTTTAAACTTGCAAAGGTTATAAGCTAACAGGGCATTACATAATGCCTGAGGCACATCGTTATAACGCTTCACATTTTACGTCATTGCTGTATATGTCCATACATAACCCATGTTATCGGTAGCTCTTTTGATATGCAAAGGTACCGTTTATGTCTATTTCTTTTCTTTTGTTTGCGAGGCAAAAGAAAAGAAATAGACGAAAGAAAAGAAAACACGCAAACGTTCCCTGCATTTCGCTGACGCTCAATGCCTAAATGTTATTTGAGCTTTCAGCTCAAATTCTTTCAGGGCTCACTATTGCACTTCGTGCACGTTCGCCTGACTCACATACGTGAGTAACAGATAGCAGTTTTGCGTGTGCGTAAGCACGATAGCAAAACCCAAAAGATTTTGTGAGCGAAGCGAACAAAATGTACGTCCATTCGGTCAAAGCGATGCCGCAGGCAGCGCAACAATCTTTTGCGTGTTTTTCTCTTTGCCTTCTTTTGCAGTTGAGAGCTTTGCTCGAAACGTGCAAAATGGCTTCACTCTTTCTTTCGGTCGTGAACGGTTCGTTTTCTCTGCTTGGTTGTTCGCGTATTACGAGTTCCAGAGCATTGCCTACGGCAATGTTCTTCACTCTACGCTCACAATCCGCTTTTTGCTTCGCAATCAAAAAGAGAAAATGAACAAATAAATTACATAACTTATGTATGTGGTCGATAGATGCACATAACATGAGTTATGCAACTGAATTATTTCTCGCTTTTATAGCCAAAATTGTTTAGTGCATTTTGTTTTTTCCGCCAGTCTTTTTCGACTTTGACTTCAAGTGATAAAAAAACTTTTTTTTCAACAATTTTTTCGAGCTCAAGCCTTGCTTCTGTGCCTATTTTTTTTAACAGAGAGCCGCCTTTGCCTATTAGTATGCCTTTTTGGCTTTTTTGCTCGCAAAATATTGTTGCATAAATTTTATCTATATCTTCCTGCTCAAAATAGTTTTCGACTTTTACGGCAACTGAATGCGGAATTTCATCTGATGTATTTAAAAGGATTTTTTCGCGGATAATTTCTTCCGTGACATCTCTCATAGTTTCTTCTGTTACAACATCTTCCGGGTAAAGCATTTCTCCCTGCGGGAGTTCTTTGTATATGTTTTTTATAAGAGTATCAATATTTCTGCCGGTTTTTGCGGAAATCTTAACAACCGGATAATTTTTGTTGAACAAGGTTTTGTAAGAGAGAAGATTTTCTTCTACTTTGTCAATTTTTTTTATTTTGTCTACCTTATTCATGACAATTATTACAGGGATATTTGTTTTAAGAATATTTTCTGCAATCCACTTGTCGCCTTTGCCGGCGGGTTCTGAACCGTCAACCAGAAACAGGATTAAATCCGCGTCCGGAACTGCAACTTTTGCTTCATCAAGCAGAAATTCGCCGAGTTTATTAAGCGGCTTGTGCACACCCGGGGTATCCACAAAGACTATTTGTCCCTGTTCTGTTGTGTAAATTCCTTTTATTCGTTTTCTCGTTGTTTGGGCTTTGTCAGTTGTAATAACTATTTTCTGCCCCAATATACAGTTGAGCAGTGTAGATTTGCCCACATTGGGACGCCCTATTATCGCTGTAAATCCGCTTTTCATAAAGATATCTTAACATAAAAGTATCAATTTTTTAACAAAGTGGCAATTTTTTTCGGCATAAGTTATTATAATATATATAGTGGGAAAATACTAACAGGTTTATAAAATGGTAAAAATGACACGTAAATTAGCAGTATGTCTGCTTTTGGGACTGGGACTTACTATTCTTGGCGCATATTCAAATAATTTAACGCAGCTTGACATCAAGAAAAGTGTGTCTTCTGACGGTACTTTAAATGTAACAATTTATACAAGTTCACCGTACGATGAAAATGTTGCGGTTTCCAAAAAAGCGGATAACAAATACGTTATCATTATGCCTAATATCTCCGGCGTTACCGGTGAAAAACCTGATTTATCCGGCCTGCACGATGTTATATCAGATGTTGATGTAAAATCTGTTCAGGCAGATGAAAACGGATATACAAAAGTTACTCTCACTACCACTAAACCTGTAACTATTAAAACTCTCACTAAAAGAAGCGCCCCGCTCACAGCAGAGCAAAAAGCTTACAAAAATTTAATAGCGCAATCAAGAGCGACGAAACCTGTATCAAGTACGAATGCTCCTAAAACTTATTCCGTTCCTTCTGCAACTTTGAAGTTTGATAATGCAGAACCTTCAAAACCAAAAGTTCAGCAAAAAGTTACGGAAAAGCCGCTAGTATCTTCAAAACCGATTGATATTGAACCGGAAATTAAAAAAGAAAATATTGTAAAAGCGGCTCAGGATAAAATCAAAAATACAGTTAAGAATGTTGTGGAAAACAAAACAGCTTCAACTGATATAAACGCAGATTTGGAAAAGCATGTTCCGCCGTTATTTAAGGAGGGTGTAACCCAGGCTGTTGAACAACCTGCGGAAACAGCTTCTAATGAAGATGTAAAACCTGCCGCAGAAGAACAGACTGTTGAAAACACCGTAACGCCGTTTAAAAATCTTTTAAAAGATCATTACAAAATGCGTATTCCTGCAAATTTGCTTACTTTGTTAGGAATGCTGTTGTGCTCGGCTTTAGGAGTATTTTTGTTGTTTAAGCTGATTAAGAAATCGCTTGAACATTCGATGCTGTTGAAAGAATCTTTTAAAGAAAATTTAAAATATAAACCTGTAGAAGTCGAAACATACGATGATATTGTAAATGATAAGGAGCTTAACTGGCAGGAAAAATATCAAAAATATATTAACAACGCAAAAGCTGCCGTTGAAGAACCGGGCCGCAGAGTTTTGAAACATATCGGCAACGGCGAATATAAGTTTGTCAATGAAGCTGCAGCTCCGGAACCTCAGAGAAAAACAAAAGAGGTTAAAAACAGTGATGCAAAAGATACCGTTCAAACCGGCAAGAGCGAAATCGTAAGCGATATCACTTCTGCTGCGGCGCAGTTGAAACCTAAACAGGGAAATAAATTTAAGGCTTATAATAAAACTGCAAAAGACGTATCTCCTGAAAATATTCCTCCTATTAAGAAAGTTAAAAATCAGGATTTAAAACCTAAAAAAGCTCCAAAACTTACTATTGTGGAGGACGATTACAGAGAACTTGCGGAATCTTTGGAAAGATCGCTTCATGAAGCACCGGATATTGAACTCTTCGAAATAAACGAAGAATCATTGTTAAAACAGATGCAGAATAATTTGACGTCTTCTCCGGTTGCAAATGAAACTGATAAAATCGCAGAAACAATGCGCAGAACTAAAAAACTTAAATCTTTTGCAGATAAAATTGCACTGGAAAAAACAAAACGCGATATGCCTATGCCAAAGGGCCGTTCTGAAATAAAAAGAGTCGGAAATATTGAATCAAAACATGTAGAACTCGGAAATTCTCCGCTTCATACTAATTCAAGAAAGTTTGAAGGGGCAAATTTGAGTGTGGGTGATTTGATTGCAAAAAGCGACAAATTCTTAAATGCAAAATCAAACGATAATGCGCCTATGCCGCGTCCGAATAAAAAAGAAAAATATTCTACGGTTACTTTGGATGAATTTTTCGATAAAATTGATTATTCAAGTACGGCAACAGCACCGGCATCTCTTGCAAGCCGTGTTGCAGACAGCTTAGGCAAGATGACTATTGAAAACAATATTAACAAAATTAAAGAACAGGCAGCTGTAAAACATACTAATCCGTTTGACGGCATGGTTGTACTTTCCGGATACAGTATAACTGATGACAGCGGATTTTATATTGTAAGAGATAATGAGGGAAAAACCTCTCTTATCGGCAGAATTAACAACGATGTAACCAAACTCAAAGATTTTGGTACTGACTCTAACATAAAACTCCAGGTAAGAGCAGACAGCCCTAATGTTTATATGGTAAAAGCAAACAGAAGCCGTTATCTTGTAGAAATAAATAATAATAAAATGGGTGTACTGCTTGAATTATAGTTATTAAGCAGAAAGAAGAGCAGAAGTGAAAAATATATTAAGTAAGTTCATCGGATGTATGCTGCTAATAATTCTGTTGTGCGGGTGTACGCCTAAAGATGACAGGGTTGTTTTAAATTTTGCAAGCTGGGGTTCAAAATCCGAAACAGATATTTTAAAACCGGTAATTGCCGATTTCGAAAAGAACAACCCTGATATAAAAATTAATTTTATGCATATCCCGCAGAATTATTTTCAAAAAATTCATCTGCTTTTTGCATCAAATACCCAGCCGGATGTAATTTTTATCAATAATTTATATCTGCCGATTTATGCAAATGCCGGAGTTTTGGCACCTGTCGAGGATAATGTTGATTTAGGCAGTTATGATAAAAATATTTTAAAATCACTGAGCTGGAAATGTGTTTTGTATGCGGTTCCGCGTGATGTTTCAAATCTTGTAATTTTTTATAATAAAGATTTGTTTGATAAATACGGGGTTTCTTATCCGGATAAAAGCTGGACATTTGATGATTTTTTAAGAACTTCGCAGGCATTAACCCGTGACGGGCATTTCGGTATAAGTTTTGAGGAAGATTCATTGTTCTTTTTACCGTATTTGATGAGCGAGGGCGGAGGGATTTTATCTGACGACTTGTCAAATGAGATTGTAAAATCTGAAAACTCCCAAAACGGGCTGCAATTTTATGCGGCTTTAAGGAAAAAATATCATACGGCGCCAAGGGCGGAAGAAAGTGCCAGCGCAACAATGGCGCAGTTATTTTTGCAGCAAAAAATTGCGATGCATTTAACCGGCAGATGGCTTGTGCCAAAATATCGCGAGGAAGCCAAATTTGATTGGGATATAATAAATTTTCCAAACGGGAAAGCCGGCAGTGTTGTTCCTTTAGATTCTTCCGGTTGGGCTGTTGCCGAAAAATCCGCGCATAAGAATGAGGCTTTCAAGTTTATAAATTATCTTTCATCAAAAGAAAGTATTGAAAAATTTACTAAAAGCGGGCTTATTGTGCCGGCAAGGTCTGATGTACAAAATTCCAAATATTTTTTAGACGGTAAAAAGCCTGAACACGCAAAAATATTTCTTGATGTGATAAAAACTTCAAAACCCACACCGGTAAGTGTTAATTATAAGGAAATTTTGGATAAATATCGTCCGGAGTTTGAGCGCATGTTTAATTAATGACCTGACAGATAAATTTCTGGCTAAAATATAAAGTAATATAACGGATTTTGTGAGCGCAGCGAGGCAATTTAGGAAAAGTAACTAAGAAATCACTTAATCACTTGTTTACTTATTATTTAAACTAATCAACTAAAAACCAAGACCGGATAACTTCCGGTCTTGGTTCATGATTATTTTTTGCAAGCGGGTTATTACATCATACCGCCCATGCCGCCCATACCAGGCATAGCAGGTTCCGGTTTTTCTTCCGGAATATCAACAACAGCAGCTTCTGTTGTCAACAACATAGAACCAACTGATGCAGCATTAACCAATGCTGAACGTGTAACCTTTGCAGGGTCTACGATTCCGGCTTGGAACATATCAACATATTTGTCATCCAAAGCGTCGTAACCGTATGCACTTTCATGAGAAAGAACAGTATCTACAACAACGTCAGCTTTAGCACCTGCGTTGCGTGCAATAGCTCTCAAAGGTACATCAAGAGCAGCTGTCAAAATCTTGAAGCCGATTTTTTCATCATCAGATGAGAATGTCATAGTTTCAAGTTGTTTTTCAAGTGCCTGTTGAACTCTTACCAATGCAACGCCGCCGCCAGGAACAATGCCTTCTTCGTTAGCAGCTCTTGTTGCGTTAAGAGCATCTTCAATTCTCAATTTTCTTTCTTTTAATTCAACTTCGGAAGCTGCACCAACTTCGATAACAGCAACACCGCCTGAAAGTTTTGCAACACGTTCCTGAAGTTTTTCTTTATCGTATTCAGAATCAGAAGCTTCGATTTGACGTTTAATAAGTCTTACTCTTTCCTGGACTGCAGCTTTTGTTTCGTCACCTACTACGATAGTTGTTTCGTCTTTTGTAACTGTAACACGTTTTGCACGTCCCATCATTTGGGTTGTAACGTTTTCTAATTTAATACCGAGTTCTTCGGTAAACATTTCGCCGCCTGTCAAGATTGCAATATCTTCAAGCATAGCTTTTCTTCTGTCGCCAAAACCAGGAGCTTTAACTGCAACTGCTCTTAAAACTTTTCTCATAGTGTTAACAACTAATGTTGCAAGAGCTTCACCTTCAACATCTTCTGCGATTAACAACAGTGATCTGCCGTCACGTGCAACTTGTTCCAAAACAGGAACCAAATCAGAAATTAGGTTGATTTTTTTGTTTACACAAAGAACGTAAGCATCTTCAAGAACAGCTTCCATTCTTTCAGCATCTGTTACAAAGTAAGGTGACAAATAACCTTTGTCAAACTGCATACCTTCAACAACTTTTAAGTTAGTACCGAAAGATTTTGATTCTTCAACAGTGATAACACCTTCTGCACCGACTTTTTCCATTGCTTCTGCAATAAGTTCACCGATTTCTTTATTGTTACCTGCTGAAATAGCTGCAACTTGTGCAATTTCTGCTTTTGTGTTTACAGGTTTTGACATATCTTTAACTTTTTTAACAGCCATATCAACGGCTTTGTCGATACCGCGTTTCATAGACATAGGGTTTGCGCCGGCTGTAAGGTTTTTCAAACCTTCTCTAACAATAGCTTGAGCCAAAACTGAAGCTGTTGTTGTACCGTCGCCCGCAACGTCATTTGTTTTAGAAGAAACTTCTTTCAACAATTGAGCGCCTGCATTTTCCAAACCGTCTTTAAGTTCGATTTCTTTTGCGATGGTAACACCGTCGTTAACAATTTGAGGTGCACCGAATTTCTTTTCTAAAATAACATTTCTGCCTTTAGGTCCGAGCGTAACTTTTACGGCATCGGCTACGGCATCTATACCTTTAAGAAGCGATTTTCTTGCTTCTTCATCAAAAACTATACGTTTTGCCATTTTTATTTCTCCTTATTATATATGTCTAATTAATTATTCAATAATTGCTAATGCATCTTTAATAGAGAGAATTTTGTATTCTACTCCGTCCATTTTAACGTCAGTTCCTGCATATTTAGCATATAAAACTGTTTCACCTACTTTTACATCCATTGGCTCTCTTTCGCCTTTGTCATTTACTTTTCCCAAACCTACCGCAACAACTTCGCCTTTTTGAGGTTTTTCTTTTGCACTTTCAGGAATAAAAATTCCGCCGGAAGTTTGTTCTGTATCTTCAATAACTTTTACAACAATTCTGTCGCCTAATGGTTTTAACATATCTTTCTCCTTCTTTTAATACTCAATATTATCTACAATATTATTTATATAACAATTTTGGCAAATTTAAGAATTCCTTAAGGAAAAATTAAGAATTGGTTTATAAAATGTAAATTTAATCGTAAAACAGCCTGCAAATAAAAAAGAAACAGCGGAAACTATCTTGTATACTTTGTTCCCACAAGTTCGTCAGGCATAAATTGTTGATCATAATCCGGATCGGACGGAGTGTATATATAGCCGACACCAAAACCGTATTTTGCAGCATCTTTGTAATGTGCATCCCGCAAGTGCACAGGAGGCGGGTAATCTTTGCCGTTTGAGATATCGGAAAGCGCCGCATCAATTGCACATGCCGCTTCGTTTGATTTTTTAGCGCGCGCAACATAGATTACAGCTTGCGCAAGCGGAATTCTTCCTTCCGGAAGCCCTATGAGTTCAACTGCCCGGTATGCGTTTACCGCAATATTAAAAGCCATCGGATCCGCGTTCCCGACATCTTCCGCGGCGCAGGTAATAAGCCTTCGGGCAATAAATCTCGGGTCTTCACCCGCTGCGAGCATTTTTGCAAGGTAATATATCGCCGCATCAGGATCGCTTCCTCTTAAACTCTTTTGAAACGCAGAGGCACAATCGTAATGCTCTTGCTGCGAATATCTTGTATTTCTTTTCTGGCAAATTTCTTCTATAATTTTGACAGTCAAACTGCGTCGTTCATCTTTTAAATCGCTTGCAAAATAGGCATTTTCAACAATATTTAAAGCAAATCTCGCATCACCGCGTGAGAGGTTGATTATAAAGTCAAAAACTCCGCTTTCAATATCCACGGGAAGATAATTTTTTGCAAGATAAGCAAAGCCGCGTTTAATAATTCTGTACATACTTTCGTCATCTATTGAGTTTAAACGGATAACCTGAACTCTCGACAAAAGTGCCGGAACAACCTGGAACGAAGGATTTTCCGTAGTAGAACCTATAAGAAACAGGGTTCCGTTTTCAAGGTGTGGAAGCAGGGCATCCTGTTGGGTTTTTGAATAACGATGGATTTCATCTATAAATAAAATTGTTTTTATTCCGCTTCTCAACGACATTTTTGCGTTTTCAACGGCGTCTTTTATATCCTTAACCCCTGATGTTACAGCGGAAATTTCGATAAAATTAGCATTTGTTTTTGTTGCGATAAGCCGCGCAAGGGTAGTTTTTCCGCATCCCGGAGTACCCCAAAAAATCATGGAAAATAATCTCTGTGTTTTGAGTAAATTTAAAAGCGGACTGTTTGGAGCAACAACATTGCTCTGCCCCAAAAATTCGTCCAAAGTTTTCGGGCGTAAAATTTCCGCCAGAGGAATTTGCTTATTCTGATTTTCGAGTTCCGTAAATAAGTTATTCATAGTATAATCATAACATGGATTGGATAAAATAATCAGGGGCAATATGAATAAATTAAGATTTGTTTTAGTGTTAGTGATAGTTATTATATGTGCCGGGGTTGGTTTCAAAATTTTTCATGGCCCGAAAGATAACAATGAAGTTATCTTTTGGACTTTGCAGATGAGTGATTTTTCGGATTATATTAATGGTGTAATCCGGGAATTTGAAAATGAAAATCCGGAGATTAAAATCAAATGGATTGATGTTCCGTTCTCGGAAGGTGAAAAAAGAACTCTTGCTTCTGTTTTAAGCGACAATCCGCCGGATTTGATTAATCTTAATCCTGATTTTTCGGCTGCTCTTGCGCAGAAAGGGGCTTTGTATGAAATCCCGGATAGCAGCACCTCACAATTTAATCCTTCAATAATTGAGTCTTTAAAATACAACGGGAAGTTGTATTCTCTTCCGTGGTATGCGACTTCTGCCGTTACAATTTATAACAAGAAACTAATTGATAAAGCAGGAATTGAGGTTCCATTGACTTATGAAAAAGCAGGACATGCCGCTCAGACTATAAAATCAAAGACAGGTGCATATGTATTTCTTCCTAATATTACGGAAAACGATACTATGCTTAAAATCTTGAACAAGTACGGTGTAAATTCTCCGCAAACAATAACAAGCGAAACTTCTGTCGAGGTTTTTGAATATTTTAAAGATTTATATTCAAAAAATCTTATCCCTAAAGAATCAATCACCCAAACTCACAGAGAAGCGCTTGAAAAATATATGTCCGAAAATATTGTGCTTTTCCAGGCTGGTGCAAATTTTTTAAATATGATTAAGGAAAATGCTCCTCTGACATATCAAAATACCGATGTGGCACCGCAAATGACCGGGAAACTCGGACAAAACGATTTTTCTCTAATGAATTTTGTAATTCCTTTAAAAGCAAAACACAAAGACGAGGCGTTAAAATTTGCTCTGTTTTTGACAAATGACAAAAACGAACTTGAACTTGCAAAACTTACAAATGTAATCGCCGTGAATAAAGAAACCCTCCGCAATGATTTTTATACAAAATATTCAGATGATGATTTGATGGCAAAAGCTCGTGTGATAAGCGCAAAACAGTTAGATAAAGTTGAGCCGGTTCTGCATTCATCACAAAACCAAAAAGATATAAATAATTTGATTAATTCTGCAACTCAAAAAATTCTTCTTGGAGAAGGCGATACTTTGAAAATTCTGGAAAAACTTGCTGCTGACTGGGCGGAAATGCTTAAATAAAATCGAACAGCAGGCTTAAAACTTCCGGTACTTGCGTAAGATATTTTATTATGATACACTGTCGCTTAAGAGGTGGATATATGATAAAACCGACTTGTCCTAAAGACAGAATTATTTTGGCACTTGATGTTGAAACGCTGGAAGAAGTTGAGAATTTAGTAAACGAGTTAAAAGATTACGTAGGATATTTCAAAATAGGCCTGCCTTTAATGGTAAATTACGGGTTTGAGGCTGTTCGCCTTATAGAAAAACTTGGCGGAAAATGCTACTATGACAGCAAATTCCATGATATCCCGAATACTGTCCAGAAGGCTTGCATCAGTCTTGTAAAAAACAATGTCCACTTTTTTAATATCCATATCCAGGGCGGTTCAAAGATGATATCAGGCAGTGTGAAAGCTGCACGTGCCGCTGCAAAACGTATGGAAAAAGAACCTCCTGTAATCCTCGGGGTTACTCTTTTATCGAGTTTTGGCCAGCGTACGCTTACAACCGAACTTTGTGTTGAAAAAAGTATTGAAGATTATGTATTTCAGCTTGCAAAACTTGCTTATGACTGCGGCTTGGACGGCGTAGTCGCAAGTGCTGAAGAAGCAAAAAGGATAAGAAAAGAAATTCCTGATAAAGATTTTATTATCGTTTGTCCTGCAATCCGTCCTACCTGGTCATCAGTTAATGATCAAGTGCGTGTTGATACTCCGTACAGTGCAATTACGGCCGGTGTAGATTATCTTGTTATCGGACGGCCGATTACTACGGCAGAAGATAGAGTTGCGGCAGCAAAACTTATTATAGACGAAATTTCCAATGCCCTTGAAGGCAAAGAGGCTCTTGTATAAATTTTTCTGCTTGCTGGCACTGTTAAGTGACTAAGTAATTAAGTTATTACGGGGGATGATTTTACGTAATTGCTGTATACCTCAAGTAATTAGTTACATAATTCATGCTATGTGTATCTATCGACCACATACATAAGTTATGTAATTTATTTGTTCACTTTTTCTTTTTTGTTGCGAGGAAAAAAGAAAAAGTGAACCGAAAAAGAAAAACACGCAAAAGATTTCTGCGCTGCCTGCGGCATCGCTTTGACCGAATGGATGTACGTTTTGTTCGCTTTGCTCACAAAATCTTTTAGGTTTTGCTATCGTGCTTACGCACACGCAAAACTGCTATCTGTTACTCACGTAAGTGAGTCAGGCGAACGTGCACGAAGTGCGATAGTGAGCCTTGAAAGAATTTGAGCTGAAAGCGCAAATAACATTTAGGCATTGAGCGTCAGCGAAATGCAGGGAACATTTGCGTGCTTTCTCTTTCTTCGGTTCACTTCTTTCTCTTTGCATCGCAAATAAAGAGAAAGAAGTGAACATAAACGGTACCTTTGCATATCAAAAGAGGTACCGATAACATGAATTATGTAACTAATTACTTGACATGTGCAATTGCAAGAAGCAACGCGACAAAGCAATTTATTAAAAAGTAATATTTGAGCAAAGCTCAAATGTTATTTTGACACTAAGCGTTAGCTTGCCTAAAAATTTCCGTTGCCCGCGGGAGTATTCCAAGACAATAAGAAATAGTTATCCCGTAATTTGTGATAGGTATTCCTTTTTCATTTGCAATTAAAATGCGGGAAAGAATTTCTCGCCTGTTTGTCATACAAGCTCCGCAATGAATTATTAATTTATACTCATCAATATTCGGAAAATCATGACCTGAAAAGTTTTCTATAATAAGGTTTTTGCCTGTCTTTTTTCTTAGCCAGTTAGGAATTTTAACCCTGCCTATATCATCTTCAATCGCATGATGAGTGCAGCTTTCCAATATTAAGACTTTGTCCCCGTCATTGAGCGTATCTATTGCCTGTGCCCCTTTTATAAAGGTATTCAAATCCCCTTTCAGCCGTGCAAAAAGAATGGAAAACGACGTAAGTTTTATTTCAGGCGGAACAATTTCACTAACCTGTTTGAATGCCTGGGAATCTGTGATAACCAGTGCAGGCGGTTCTTTTAGGTTTTCGATTGCCTGTTTTAATTCTGTTTCTTTTACAACATAACTCAGGCAGTCGCTGTCGAGCATATCTCTAATTGTTTGAACCTGCGGCAAAATAATTCTGCCCTTAGGAGCTTCTTTATCAATCGGGATAACTAAAATAACAGTACTTTTCGGCGGAACAAGATCCCCTGCTATTTTGGGAGTGTTTACAAAATCTTCCGGCAGAAGTTTTAAAATTTCTGCTTTAAACTTAAATACAAGTTCTTTATCTTCCATAGCTGACGTCAGAAGGACATGCGGAGTCAGTGTATAAAGTTCGTTTAATTTTTCATCACTTATTTTTTGAATATCTGTCTTGTTTACAAGAATCAAATACGGGATATTTAGTTCTTCAAACTTTTTTATCAAATCTTTTTCATAATCATCAACTCCGTTAAAATCACATATAATAACGGCAATATCAGTACGGTTAATGATTTTCATGGTTTTTTCAATGCGTTGTTCTGCGAGTGCTGTTTTATCGTTAATACCCGCTGTATCTAAAAATCTTACAGGCCCTACAGGCAAAAGTTCCATTGATTTTTCGACGACATCGGTGGTTGTTCCGGCAATATCTGAAACGATAGAGATTTGCTGCCCGGTAATTCTGTTTAATACAGAGGATTTTCCTACATTTGTTTTACCGAAAACGCCTATATGTAGTCTGTCTGATTTTAAAGTCTGCATTTCATTCCCCCTCTATAAAAGAGCGGCACCTCGTAAGGTGCCGTTTCATATTTGCTGTGAATTTCCTTCTTGCTCCCGGAGTTTCGCCTATTGGCTTTCGCCAAACCGGCTCCATCCGCTCGCCCCCCGGACTCGCTTCGCTCCGTCCGTCCGGAAATTCGCGTCTTGAATTTCCTTCTTGCTCCCGGAGTTTCGCCTATTGGCTTTCGCCAAGCCGGCTCCATCCGCTCGCCCCCCGGACTC
>CALUWA010000009.1 GCA_944324365.1 Candidatus Gastranaerophilales bacterium | reverse complement strand
TAATACTCGGTTAAGATTGCTCCCCATCCCAACCTTCCCCAAGTAGGGGAAGGAGTAAATAATAAACTTTTTGTCGCATTCCACGAAGCGAAGCGGATTTTGGCAAGAGTGAGCGCAGCGAAACTCGTCCAGGCGAGAGCTGCGTTGAGCCGGTCGAGCCGCCAATAATCCAAGAAGCGTCATGTAGAAGGGGGCTTCGCCCCCCTTGAAAAATGATTGAAAATAGTTTATACTGATAGAAAATGGAGGATAGAAGTATGCAAAAGTTAAGTATAGCGCGGAAATACCGGGGGGGGGGTATCTACATCTAAGTCGGGACAAGGGTTTGTGCCCATTTGCCATTATGGCGAGCCTGGGGTTTTAAGGGGTTTAGCCCGAAGTATATATAAAGCGGTCATTCAGAGGTGCGCAACACCGAAGTATCTCATTAATAAGAGATCCTTCGCTACCGCTCAGCTCTGCATACAGGCTCACACGTCCTCACTTCGTTGCGGCGGTTCGCTTTGTAAGGATGACAAAAAGAAAGCGGCGTTTACGCTAGCGGAAGTGCTGATTACCCTTGGCATAATTGGCGTGGTTGCGGCAATGACAATGCCGATGCTGATTGCCAAATACCAAAAACTTGTTGTAGAAACGAAATTACAGGTATTTTATGCGCAGATAAACGATGCATTCAGGCGTGCACACGCGGATTATGACGGTACCTTTGACGATTGGGTTATAAAAGATAAAAATTACAGCTACAATGAAATAAAGGCATTCTTGGAAACCTATTTACTTCCTTATGTTAAATATACAAAGATAAAACAGTGTAATAATAAATGGGGGCAGATATTTGCCTGTGTATATTTTGTAAACGGTACCATGATGCGCTTATCTATAGACGATAACGGCGGAGATATTGTATTTCATCCAAATGCCAAATATGAATACAATCCGCGAGAGAAATTTGCGTTTCAGATGGTTAAAAAGAAAACGCAAGGCAGCAAAGCATATAATAGTGTTGAATTTATAGAGCCTTATGTTTTAGATTGGAATGGAAATCGAGAATCCTTAAAGACCGGACAGTGGGGATGTTATAAGGGTTGTGAAAATTGCAGTTATTGTACAAAATTAATACAGATAAACGGCTGGAAGATACCAGATGGTTATCCGTGGTAATTAATTAAATTAACAAACAAAAAACCGATACTTTTCATAAGTACCGGTTTTATTGTATTTTTTACTTCTTTATACAGAAGCCAATTCTTTAGCTCTTTCAAGTTGAAGTGTACAAGTTGTTAAATCACATACACTTGAAGGCCCGAAGTATTGGATTGCTCCAGGGAATAAGTATCTGTCATTTAATGCCCAGTCTTCTCTGTTTTCTTCCAATTGTTTGAAAACAGGACCGTCTAATCTTACAAGAGCTTTTTGAATAACCGGTTTCATTTCACCGTGGCGTTTTTCCATATTCATCATCATAGTAAGCGGAACACCGCCTGCAACCCATTCACTTGCAGGTTGTGTAAGGTTTCTTACTGATGACAAATACCCTGTCAAACCGTTGTTGATTAATGCAAATGCGTTGTAACCAAGCGAATAGCAGTAATCAGCATCAAAGTTTGACGGGAATGCACATCTGCCTTCATAACCGAAGAAGTGTGATTGTGCAGAGAATTTGCCGATATAATCACCTTGAGATTTCAATTCATCAAGTCTTGTAGAAATCATTTCAATTAAAAGTTTTTCAGTTTCGATTTTAGAAACCTGAACGTTGCCGTGCGGATCTCTGTCAGCTAACAGCTGGCCTTTAATGATTGCAGGCAATGAGTTGTAAACTTTTGCACTGTCTTCGTCAAGTCTGTTTTCTACGATATCAAACTTGTCACGGATAGTTGTAGCATTCACAAAATCAGGATCTGTTTCCAAAGATGCCATAATATCATTAAGGTTTGCTATCATTGATTTCATTTCAGGAATAAATTCAATTAACCCTTCTGGGATTACGGCAATACCAAAGTTTTTACCCATATCTGCACGTTTTACAATTATGTCAGACATGTAGTTAACAATGCTTTCCAAAGACATTTTCTTAGCTTCAACTTCTTCGGAAATCAAAGTTATATTTGGCTGTGTTTGCAAAGCTGCTTCCAATGCTACGTGAGAAGCACTTCTTCCCATAATTTTGATAAAGTGCCAGTATTTCTTGGCAGAATTTGCATCACGCTGGATGTTGCCGATTAATTCAGCATAAGTTTTTGTTGCGGTATCGAAACCGAAAGAAATTTCGATTTGTTCGTTCTTTAAGTCACCGTCAATTGTTTTCGGACAGCCGATAACCTGAATATCTGTGTTATTTTTAACAAACCATTCTGCCAAAAGTGCAGCGTTTGTGTTTGAGTCGTCACCGCCGATAATTACAACAGCAGAAATATTCAATTTTCTGCAAACTTCAAGCGATTTTTGGAATTGTTCTTCTGTTTCAAGTTTAGTTCTGCCTGAACCGATAATATCGAAACCGCCGGTATTTCTGTATTGATCCATAAATTCATCCGTAAATTCAATGTATTTGCCGTCAATAATACCGGAAGGACCGCCCAAAAATCCGTATAATTTATTTGAAGAATTTGCCTGTTTCAAAGCGTCATATAAACCTGCGATAACGTTGTGTCCGCCAGGAGCCTGGCCGCCTGAAAGTATTACACCAACATTCTTTTGGGAAGATGTTGATGCGGAACCTGAAACTTTGAAAGTTACAACAGGTTTTCCGTAAGTGTTTTTGAATAATTCTTTAATTTGTTCCTGATCTCTTACTGATTGAGTAGCTTCACCTTCAACCATTTCCAAAGAGTTGATTCCCTGAGAAAGGCTGGAAGGGAGTTTCGGCTGATATTTCAATCTTTCAATTTGTAACGGTGAAAGTTTTCTCATATTTTCTCTTCCTTTTTGTTAAATTGTACCCTTTACAATTAATATTGTAACATAAAAAATACAAACAATTGTAACATTTTCCCCTTTTTGGAGGTCAAAAAAAGTTTTTTCGTATTTTAAAATAGGCGTATGACAGAGCATGAGAATAAAAAGAATATATTTTCAACGCTGAAAGGGTCTGAAACTCATTGGTTTTTGACTCCTCAAAGTATTTCCATATCTAATCTTGTAACCAATCCGCGCAGATTGAATGATTTTGACGTGAATATTTTGGAAGAAAAAGCTTATATGAATGTTGAAGATGAATCCTTAAAACTTGAGTATAGAATAGAGGATAAAGAAAAAGTTTTAAAAGAATTGAATGAAAAAATCTCAATTGCGGATAAAGTCGGAAACCAGCAGGATTTGTTCAGCTTAAGGATTAAAAAACAGAGGATAGAAGGGGAACTTAGGGATTTGTATAAGGAATATGCATCAAAAGATTTGCCTTCAAAAATTTCAGACGGCATAAATAACATTGCCGAAACTGCAAATAAACGAAAAATGCCCGTAATTAACGCAATAAAAAGATTTATTAAACGCCAAATTCTTGCACGTATTTCAAAAAGGTTCAAGTCGCTTGTTGTTTTGGGTGATTCTTTGGATACACTTGCAACAATTAACAAGAACGTAGATGAGCTTATAAAAATGAAAACCCCGTATGGAGAAACTGCACAAAACTACGAAAGACTCACGGAATATCTTTACAAAGCGAACAAAATCCGTTCCCAGATTAGCCGCTCAATGGGGAAAGGGTAATAATAATATTGGCCTTTATAACATAAGCTTATGTTCTGCCGGTTTTCAGCATAGAAAAGCCGGCTGAAATTTTCAACCGGCTTCCATCTTTTCATACTTCCAACTTGTCTGTTATGAAACCTGCATTTCTTTTTCAAATCCGAATAGTGAACTTACGGATTCGTCATCATGAATTCTTGATATTGCCTGGCCTAAAAGTGGTGCAACGGAAAGCTGCTTAATATTAGGAGGCATTTTATCCATATCAAGAGGGATTGTGTTTGTAACGATACATTCTTTTATAGGCGCATTGGAAAGTCTTTCCACCGCAGGGCCTGAAAATACCGGGTGAACTGCGCATACATAAATTTCTCTTGCACCTTCTTTTTTCAAAAGTTTTGAAGCTTCGCAGATTGTACCCGCTGTGTCAATGATATCATCAAACATAACACAAACTTTATCTTTTACATCTCCGATAACGTGGCTTGCAATAGCTTCGTTATGCTTGTCGCGGCGTTTGTCGATGATAGCAAGAGAGCATCCTATATTTTTTGAAAAATGTCTTGTCCTCTGAACTCCGCCTGTGTCAGGACTTACCGCAACCATGTCATCAGGATTTATGCCAAGACTTTTTATATAATTAACCAAAATAGGTGTTGCAAAAATATGGTCTACCAAAATATTAAAGAAACCTTGAATTTGTCCGGTGTGCAAATCCATTGCAAGCACTCTGTTGGCTCCTGCAGTTGTAAGCAAATCCGCTACAAGTTTTGCCGTAATTGCTTCTCTGCCTGATGTTTTTCTGTCCTGTCTTGCATATCCGTAATATGGGATTACTGCAGTGATTGATTTTGCACTCGCACGTTTGAATGCATCTATAATAATTAAAAGTTCCATCAAATTTTCGTTAACAGGATTGCATAACGGCTGAATAATGAAAACGTCATCCCCTCTGACACTTTCCTTTACCTGAACATAAATTTCGCCGTCTGCAAAATTCTTAACAACCATAGGACCGATTGTGGTGCCTAAGCAGTCTGCGATTTCCTGTGCAAGTTTTGGATTTGAACGACCTGCAAAAAGCTTTATATCGTGCGTAGGATTAATTGCTTTTTCCAGTTGCGGGAGAGCCATTTCAAAAACCATTTTCATTATCCTTTCTATTTCTTAAAATGCATGAATTATTATAACCTTGTTGACTTGAAAACTCAATTTTTCTTTAAGTAATATTACATATGGATATAAAATCCGGGCAAAAAATTTTTTGCATATTTTTTAGTACTGGAAATATCTGTCAAAATCTACATCCTCAAAATTGCAAAGAAGCCTGTAAACATCATCATCTTCGTCAATCCTTTGGAAATTATATTCGTCAAATTTCCAATACTTGGGATTAATCCCGATAACGCGTACAAGTCCGGCATCTTTCAGTATTGAAAGTTTTTTCTTTACTGTTTCTAAAGGAAGCCCGACACGTTTGGCAAGTTCAACGGCTGTAATACCCTTTTCGCTGCTGCATTTTTCAGGTGTCATAAACATCAATTCCAGCCCGACTTTTTTTAATTCCTTATCTTCGTTGTCTAACTCATAATCATACATAATATAATTCTACTCAGAAAACAAAACTTTTTTATCATTCTGTTAGAGGGTTTGTGCGTATTCTATTTAAAATAATATTCCAAATCGGAATTCAAATCGAGTTTTTTGGCATCAGAGCGAAATATTTTAGATTTTATGCCGAGTTTTGCAAGTCTGTATTTTATACTCACTGCCAAAACTCCCAGCCCGTATTTGCAGGAGCGGACAAAATTTATTGAGGAAGCTTCCTTGAAATATTTTGTCGGACAGGATATTTCGCCGATATTAAAATTATTGTAAAACATCAGCGCGATAATTTCATTATCAAAAATAAAATCGTCATTGCATGATTCCAATGGCAGTGTTTTCAATACTTCTGCCGTAAACCCCCTGAAACCGGTATGGTATTCTGAAAGTTTTTGGTTTGTCAAAATATTTTCAAATGCTGTTAAAAATTTGTTTGCTATGAATTTATAAAGAGGCATACCGCCTTTAAGTGCAGAGTTCCCGAGCATTCGCGATGCAAATACCGCATCGTATTCTTCAAACGCCATCATGGAAACTATTGCAGGAATAAGTTTTGGTGTATATTGATAATCCGGATGCAGCATCACAACGATGTCTGCTCCGGATTTCAATGCTGCTTTATAACATGATTTCTGGTTGCCGCCGTAACCTTTGTTTTCTTTATGAACAATCGTTTTTATACCTAATTGTTTTGCGATTTCTCTTGTTTCATCCTGTGAATTGTCATCCACAAGAATTACCTCATCAACAAAATCCTTGTAAATTTCATTATATGTTTGTTCTAAAGTTTTTGCCGCATTATATGCCGGCATAATTACGATGACTTTTTTACCGTTAATCATTTTTTATTTATTCTTCTGTTATGGCTTCCGGCTCAACAGATTCTCCCTGGATATTGTCCAGTCTGATAGATGATTTGTCAGAAGCATTAAGAGTTTTGTCTTTGAATTTTTTAACCTGTCTCATTAATTTGTCAGCTAACAGATCGATACTTTCATACATTGAATCAGCTGCTTCTTCGCAACGTACAACACCCGTATTCATTTTGCAGGTTACTTCTGCAACGTGTTTGCCTGAAGCTGCCGGATTTTTAATAACTGACAAAACTACTTCAATACCTTGAATTTGGTCGTAGTGATTTGCTACTTTACCGATTTTTTCTTTTACATAAGCCTTGATAGCTTCAGTAATTTCGATGTTTCTTCCGTTAACGTAAATGTGCATGTATACCTCCGTGTTAAAATACTGCTTAAACAGTATAACACAATATACAATTTTTTTAAAGAGGATTTAAAAAAACGATATACAAAATCTTGGTTTTCGAAAATTTAATCTTCAATCAAAAACTGCTGTAATTCTACGTTAGGAGCTCCGATTACTCTTACAAGTTCCAAAACGGAAGCCTTCATCTGACATTTTTGTGATGAACCGCTGAAGAAATCTCTGTAAAAACATCCTTCACAGTTACATCCTCTTTTATAACACTCAAGAGCCGTGGTAGTCCATCTTCTTACTGCAACTGCTCTACCCATATCCCTACTTCTAAACAATTTATATACTCTCCAATTTTTACTGCTTACTTTTTAAAGTAAAGTACCGGACAAGTGCCCGTAATCTCCACCCCCGGAGCTTTCATGCCCCTTGCATATCTCCATTATAAAAAATCAGAAAATTTTTTCAATACCGGCACATGGCATTGTTAACATTTGTAACGGTCGTCAAAAACCCTTGTGTAAGAATATTTTTCGCCTGATTGATATTCTCAATCATGCTCTGTGCCATGGTTTCCATGTTTTTAGTCATGAAATCATGCTCTACGCATGCTTTTTGCGTTGTTTTAATGGGTATTAAGTTTTGTAAAAGATTTCTACAAATATGCTATAATACCTTTATGATTACAAAAGCTGAAATAGATAAATTGGTTGAAACATACGAGAATGCGGACTTTATCAAAGATGATCCGGTGCGTATGCCGCACAGATTTTCTTCCAAAAAAGATATAGAAATTGCCGGATTTATGGCATCTCTTGTCGCATACGGTTCAAGAAAAGTTTTTATAAAAAAGCTGGAATCTTTGTTTGAAATTACGCAGAATGAACCTCTGAATTTTATCCTGAATTTTGAGGGGAAACTATTGGGGGATTTCAATTACCGCTTTGGAAAGACCGAAGATTTTGCCCAGATTTTTTATATTATGAAAGAGTTGTATTCAAAAGACGGCGGACTTGAGGAATTGTTTAAATATGCGTATGATAATATCAAAACTTTGCGTGATACCGGATTTTTTAAGATAGTTACGGATTATTTTTATTCACGTGTAAAAGAACCTGCCGGCCAGGGATTTTATTTTATGATTCCTAACCCTGAAAACGGCGGTGCCATGAAACGTATGAACATGTTTTTGCGCTGGATGGTAAGAAGGCCTCCTGTTGATTTTGGTATATGGAATTTTATGCCGGCGTCAGAGCTTCTTATTCCGTTGGATGTTCATGTTGCAAGAATTTCAAGAGAAATGGGACTTTTGAAAAGAAATTCAAATGATTTTAAGGCTGTTGTGGAGCTTACTGACGTGTTGAAACAGTTTGACGCAGATGATCCTGTCAAATATGATTTTGCAACTTTCGGCTACGGTGTTGCACACCCGAAACAGCGTACATAACCCATGTTATCGGTATCTTTTTTAATATGCAAATGTACCGTTTATGTTCACTTCTTTCTCTTTGCTTCGCAAATAAAGAGAAAGAAGTGAACCGAAGAAAGAGAAAACACGCAAACGTTCCCTGCATTTCGTTAACGCTCAATGCCAAAATGATATTTGAGCTTTCAGCTCAAATTCTTTCAAGGCTCACTATTGCACTTCGTGCACGTTCGCCTGATGTACACGAGACGTCATTGCGAGCGTTAGCGAAGCAATCCAGAAAATTTTCTATGGGTTTATGGATTGCTTCGCTTTTTATCGGATTATTCAGGTTGTCGCCGGAGTAACGTCTGGCTCCAACTAACTGGCTAGGGCACTTTGTACCACGGCGCCCTTCCGAAAATCCGAGCTTGCAATGACGCCTCGTGTCATCTTTACAAAGTCGAATGTTATTTTTTCCGTCATCCTGAGCGAAAGCGAAGGATCTCTTATTAATGAGATTCTTCGGGCTGCGCTCTTTGAATGACGCACGGTGTAATCCTGAACTTGTTTCAGGATCTTATTATCTTCGCAATTTACGGATATATAGTAACTCTTTTTCTGGGTTGCTTCGTCGCGTTGCTCCTCGCAATGACGTGAAATGCGCTGTGTTGTCCTTAGTAGCGCTTGAAGATTTAATTACCAAATCTTGCGGAGTTAAAATATTTCGTCTTGAGTTAATTTAAATTCTTCTACCGTTGAATAGTCAATTGGAAGTATAAAAATAATTTTGTCTGATGTTGCTTTTTTGTCAGCCTGCATTGCTTTGAGAAGTTTTTCTTCTTTTAAATCCGGAATTTTCTTAAAATCAAATTTCCTTAAAATGTCTTCTGCAAAAAACTTGTAGTTCTTATCTATAAGTCCGCGTTTTTCAGCAAGATTAAACGCAAAAATTATTCCTTTAACAACGGCCTCCCCGTGGGTATATTTTTTGTACTTTGTAACTTTTTCAACTGCGTGCCCGTAGGTATGCCCGAAGTTTAAAACTTTACGCAAACCTGCTTCCTGCTCATCTTTTTCTACTACGGAAGTTTTTAATTTTATACAGATTTCTATTAATTTGTTGAGAATTTTTATATCTTTTGAAAGAATTTTATCTGTATTTTCCGTAATAAAGTTTGTAAGATTTAAATCTTCGTTGCATTTGCAGCTTTTTTCAATAAAAATATATTTTACGACTTCGCCGAGTCCGGATTTATATTGTCTTTCATCCAGAGTTTTGAGAAAATTTGTATTGATAAAAACGACTTTCGGCTGATAAAAACTTCCGACGAGGTTTTTGCCAAAATCCGTATCAATGGCAACTTTTCCGCCGACAGAACTGTCTGTACAAGCAAGGAGTGTTGTCGGAACTTGTATAAAATCTATTCCGCGCATATAAGTCGCTGCGGCAAATCCTGCCAAATCCCCGACGACTCCGCCGCCTATAGCAATAATTGCATCCTGTCTGGTTAGACCTATTTTAAGGGCACGTTCAAGAATTTTTTTGTAATTTTTAAAATTCTTTTCTTTTTCACCGTCTTTTAGTATAAATTTTTCGTCATTATTGAAGCCTAGAATTTTACCGTATAATTTGTCAACTTTTTCGGAAATGACAATAAGAAATTTTGTTCCTCTGACAGATGATAAAATTTTTTCTTTTAATCCGGAAATATCTGTATCTTCAATATATATAGGATAACTTTTTTCTTTTGACGGAATATTTATATTCAATGTTGTCATCTTATAACTCCCGTGATTTCTGCTGCTGCTTCTTTGGGAGTTTTGCCGTCGGTTGTAATTGTTATGTCTGCTTTTTTGTAATTTACTTCACGTTTTTTCATGATTTCATCAATGCGTTCTACTGAAAAATTTTTGCGTAGAAGCGGTCTGTGAAATTCATTTTTAATCCGGTTGTAAATTTCTTGTGCGGAAGCTTTCAGATAAATTACGGTGCAGTTTTTCAAAAGGATTCTGCGGTTATTATCATTTTCAAAAGCACCTCCGCCAAGTGCAATAATCTGTTCTTTGTTGTCCGCGAATTTTTTTATTTTTTCGCTTTCTAACGCGCGAAAATGTGCTTCCCCGAATTTTAGAAATAATTCCGGTATTTTTCTGCCCGAACCTTTTTCTATCTCTTTATCAATATCAACTAATGCATAATCGGGAAGAAGTTTATGTAACTCTTCCGCAACAGTGGTTTTGCCGGAACCCATCATGCCGATTAATGCGATATTATTCTTCATACCAATATTTTACAACAAATATTTGTTGTAAAATACCTGTATGAAATATTTTGTGTTTGCTATCTTTATTTTAATATTCTGGGCGGTTGTTATTGAACCTAATATTTTGGTTATAAAAAAAATTACGGTGGAAAATAAAGAGCTGAGCGGACTAAAAGTTGTTTTTGCATCGGATTTTCATATAAAACCTTATGAAACCTACAGGCTCAGAAGAATTATAAATGCAATCAATAAGCAAAATCCCGATATTATTCTGTTAGGCGGAGATTATGTGAACGGACACAAACCGGGATTTACTCTTACTCCCGATAAAATTGCGAATGAATTCACTAAATTAAAATCTCATTACGGGACTTATGCGATTTTGGGAAATCATGACTGCTGGCAGTGCAAATTTCTTGTTATGAAAGAATTTGCATCTCATGGAATTATCGTGCTTGAAAACGAAAATCGAAATTTAGATAAACTTACGGTTGCTGGAGTAGACGATATGCAGACGGGTCATCCTAATGTAAAAAAAGCTCTTGCGGGAGCCAGAAAGCCCGTAATTTTGCTTACACACAGCCCGGATGTGTTTCCTGATGTTCCAAAAAATGTTGTGCTGACTCTTGCGGGACATACTCATGGCGGGCAGATTGTTCCTCCGAACGGAAAACCTATAGTGGTTCCTTCTGTTTACGGCACAAGATATGCCTACGGATTTAAAAAAGAAAATGACAAGTTGATATTTATATCCAAGGGTTTGGGTTCAAGTACTATTCCTGCAAGATTTAATTGTTTCCCTGAGATTCTTGTTATTAATTTTAAATAACAAAAAACGGTCTGCATAACACAAAACCGTCTTAACGTACCTTTTTGAAATACAGCTAGGATACGTTTAAATACCAGCCTTATACCAAGGCTTGAAATTAAAAATATTATTGGTTAAAGTTTCAAAATTTCCGTCGAAGTTTATGCATCTGTCGTCTACATAAATCCAGGCAACTTCTTTTATATTGGTAATATCCGTTATAAAATTCTCAAGTTCGTTTTCTATAACCCATTTGGAGGCAAGGAGTTTGTTTCTTGTAGTGAAAAGTTTTATTTCAAATTTTTGTGCCAGTGTTTTTATGAAATCTTTTGCCCCTTCACGTACAGGCGGAATAAAGTTTTCGGAATAAGAACCTTCATATTGGTTCAAAACTCCGTCAAGGTCTATCAAAATAGTTTTTTTATAACTTTTGTTTTCCATAATAATTATCCCGTCTGGTTCTATTTATAGATAACGTTTTACTTAATCATAACATAAGATTCTATTTATGCAACATATAAATACAGAAAAAGCAAAAATCGCATATGTAATTTTAGGAGAAATTATTGCGGAGCAAAGACTTAAGCGCGGCAAATCACAAAGAGTTCTGGCTGATGAATATGATTTGCAAAAATCAATGCTCAGCAGGCTTGAACATGGTCTTAATGAACCTAAACTTGCTTCTATTCTTTCCATATGTGAAGCTTTAGATATCAAACCTTCCGAATTATTTAAGGAACTTGAAAAAAGACTGCCGAAAGATTTTTCTTTGATTGATAAATAAATTTTTTACTCCTTTAAATTAATTAATATTGCTAATTTCTTTCTTTATAATGAAATTATATGTTATAAGCAGAAATATGTGGGGTTTTACATAACCTATGTTATGTGCATCTATCGACCACATACATAAGTTATGTAAATTATTGTTCATTTTCTCTTTTTTATTGCGAAGAAAAAAGCGGATTGTGAGCGTAGAGTGAAGAGCGTTGCCGTAGGGCAATGCTCTGTAACTCGTAATACGCGAACAACCAAGCAGAGAAAGAAATGAGCAACAGGAAGATTAATAGTGCGTTCCACGAAGCGACGCGTTATGGTGTCGTGCCTCAGGCACTAACATGGGTTATGTAACTTATTACTTGACATGTACAGAATAAAATAATAAAAAATTAAAAAAGGAACTGTTTAAACAGTTCCTTTTAAAAAATTATTCTTCGTCGTCTTTGTTGGTTTTTATTTTATCAACAACCATTTTTGCCATTTCTTTTGCGATAATTCTCTGAGTTGCTTCAGGACAGTTCTGAAGCATATTCATAGCGGTTCTTACCGTAGAATCAATATCATACCAGCGGCCTTTCCGATTATCTTCCAGGCCTGAACCTACCGCATTGATAATATCATCAACGGTTTCAAATTTTTCATCCTCAATGTTGTGTTCAATGATGATTTTAATTAAATTCAACGCTACTTTAATTTGCGTTTCGTCGCTGCTGTGCTCAAGTGTTTCAATTGCCTGTGATAATACAGGATCCTTGTCGTACCAGCGTCTGTGTTTGTTGCTGTATTCTTCTTTCATGTCTCTTTCTCCTTTTTATTTCTATCCTTTTTTAAACATTACTCCTTTTGTGCCTTTCGGGTATTCCCAATCAAGGGACTGCTTTTCGCATATAATCCTGCAGGCTCCGCATTCCAGGCAGTTTTCGTATTTTACGAGAAGTTTCTGTTCATCTTCCAGCCACTCGTATACTCCTGCCGGGCAAACATTTTCGCATGGTCTGTATTTACACGTTTTACAGTCCGCGTTGTTCGGTTTCAGGTGTGAAACGCTGTCCGGTGTGTATTTTAATGTTGCCAGTTTGTCATCTAAATTCATTTTACTAAAATACTCCATACTAGTTTTAATATTGCCCAGGCATCACTGCACAATCCTTTTATACTGCGTTCTTTTAAGAAATTTATTATAAATTTTCGGTATAATTCTCTTTTCGGAGTTCCGTCAACTGATGTGAACATTTCAAAGAATGCATTAACTTTTTTCAAATAAATATCAAGGAAAATCTCTTTTTTGTCATGCACAATATCCATCAGATTTCTGTAAGTGTATAAATCTTTCATAATAAAAGATTTTTCCATTGCTTCCTGATATCTTGCAAGAGTATCCTCGCTTGTGTCTTTTTTGCTCAACGCAACTACTGCGGTTTCTCCGGCAAGCTTTCCGCTAATCATTGCAAGATTTGTACCTTCCCAATGCATATTGTTTACAAGCATTGCGGCATCTCCGACAATCATAACGCCGGCTCCGCTCAGTGTCGGCACTTTTTTATATCCGCCTTCCGGAATTAAATGGGCTGAATATTCTATGGTTTCGCCGCCCTTGATTAAAGGTGCTATTGCAGGATGGGCTTTTATTTTATCGAGAAGTTCATATGGTTTTATTTTTTCTTTGGTGAATTCATCCAAAGTAACTCCAAGTCCGATACTTATGCTGTCTTTGTTTGTGTAAATAAACCCGAGTCCTAATTTACCGAGCATTGAACCGCCGAAAAGCTCATATACGCAGCCTTCTGTGTCATTAACCAGGAACCTGTCATTGATTGTGTTTTTGTCGAGTTTAATAACTTCTTTAACAGAAATTGCAGCATCTTTCGGCTCAATATCCTCTCTTAAGCCGATTTGTCTTGCCAAAAGAGAATTTACGCCGTCGGCAAGGATTACAATATCCGCGTAGTAATCTTCTAGCTCAGTTTTTACACCGACGACTTTTTCATCTTCTACGATAAGTTCTCTTACAACGGTTTCTTCTACAAGAATAACCCCTTCTTTTTTGGCTTCTTCCGCCATCCAGCGGTCGAATTTTCCGCGGATAACGGAGTAGCTGACAGCTTCTTCATGATTTTTTCTGTATGATACTACAGTGCTGTCGTCTTCTCCGAGAATTGAGAATTTATGTTCAATAAGTTTTCTTTCAAGCGGAGCACTTTCTTCAAAGTCAGGGAAAATTTCTTTAACAGCTTTTGCATATATTGCACCGCCAAAGACATTTTTACTTCCGGCAAATGTTCCGCGTTCAATCAATACAACATCGTGACCGGCGCGGGCAACGGTTATTGCTGCAGAAATTCCTGCAGGGCCTGCGCCTACAACTATCACTTCGGTCTTGTTTTCTCTCTGTAGTTCAGTCATAAACTCCTCTTTGCCTTAATATTATACAACATATTTTTTTCATTGTAAAATACTTCATATGAATATAACCGCGGGTAAATTTAAAGGTCAAAAAGTTAGTGCTCCTGATGAAAGTATTACAAGACCTACTCTTTCAAAAGTAAGGATGGGTATTTTTAATACTCTTCAAGCAATGATTGATTTTGAGGGAGCAAGTTTTTTGGATATGTTTTCGGGCTCGGGGATTATGGCTCTTGAAGCTTTATCAAGAGGGTTTGAAAGGGTTGTCGCTATTGAAAAGCACCCAAAAGCCGCAGGAATTATCAGGAGTAACTTTAAGAAATTCAAAAATCCTCCAAAGCTTTATACTGGTGACAGTTTGAAGCTTGTTCCGAAAATGAATGAAAAATTTGATATAATATATATTGATCCTCCGTATTTTTCCGGAGTATATGAACAGAGCCTGAATGCCGTAAAAAATACGGCATCCGGGATTGTAATTCTTGAACATGTCTGCGAGGTTGATTTATATGGTTGGGAATTGGTAAAACAAAAAAAATACGGGGATAAATGTATAACCTTTCTACGAGTTGAAGTGCTGCATTTTACGAATTAATCGTAAAATGCTTTTTTTTCGTGGAGGATTTTACCACATAATTACTATAGCTCCTGATTTGCCCGGTTTCCCCGGTTCTTCATCGAATTGATTTTCAAGTCCGCCGGGTTTTGCCGTACATTGCGGGAGCCCTGTTATGACACCTTCAGAGAAGTTTGTATAACCTTCATAATCAGATGTCGGATAATTCGGGATTTCTACATGATCAGCCGAATATACAAAATATTGTGGCTGCAACCAGCAATGGTGGGTCACATAACCGCCATCGCCGCTTTTGCCGAGGATTTCCGAAAGTAATTCGCCTGTATCATTTGATATATTAGATATACTTGATAAAAATCCAAGCGAACTAAATTCTGATTGTGAACTTAACGATTGAGTTGAAAGTGTATCTTCTAAATTAATCGTTGCAGCTCCTGTAGAATAATTTTTGATTTCTTCATTCGTAAGTTCACGAAATTCAATTTTGTCTAAAATATGGCTTGTGCCGCCTTTGCCTCCTTCCGCTTTAATTGTGTTGACACAAGTGCCGGTTTCACAATTGTAGGCTATTATAGTGTCTTCGCCGTCTTCTCCAGGATTATATATTTCGTCTGCAAGTGTGCTTTGCGCCGCAGGCTGTCCGCCTCTGCCAGGAATCATTTTTAACGTGCCCATTGCACTTATTGATCTCGCAAATACAGTCTTGTATGCTCCGGCTTGTCCGGCTTCTCCGTAATATAACGGAACTTCCTTATGGAAAAATGCTACCGGTAAGGATATTGTTGTTGTACCGGTATAGTTATAATTAGGACAGTCTGCCAGTGTCCCGTCAGGGTCAAGTGATAAATAACCTTTGTCATCATAAATTACACCGGCACCGTATGGTTTATCTTTAAACTGTCCTCCGCTTACGCAGGCATGTGCTCCAGGATAATGTGTAAAATCAAGAGTGTTGCTGCTTTCAGCATTTAAACCGTCTTCTGATGTACAAAAATCTTGTGCATTGGATAATATATGCCCCATACTGTCTATAAGAGTTCCGTTTGCTACGGCACCTTTTCCGCCGGTCGCAATAGGACTGCCTAAAGTAAGTCCATTAACTCCTATGGCTTCCCAGTCATAGCATTGGCAGGAAGAAGCACTTCCGTTTTGACATAAATATATCCCGCGGTTGCCATCCGGACATTTTGGCAGTCCGCTTGAGTAGCCTTCTCTTGGTGTACAAGTTGTATTTGAATCTGCAAATACATATTCCATTTGAGGCATTGTTCCAAAAAATCTTGTACCATTATATAGTTTTTCATCTATGGTAACATCATTTACCCAGCAACCGTTTAAATCCAAACTAACTCCTGCTGGCGGAACTCCGCTGCAAATATGGGTTCCCGGAACAAGTGCAGTCCAATTGTAGGTTATACCTCTTTGGCATCCGTATTTGTTGCCTAAATCCGCCGTATCACTTAAATCACCTGTGTCTGTATCTGTAAATCTATCATCAATACCGTATCCTTCCAAAATTTGGCTGGTATCATATGCACCTTCTACCCAATCTGCAAAATGCGTTACAATTTCTCTGGTGCCAAGTCTGTAATGTGAACCGATTTTGTACTCTATTACCGGAGTTGTGAATATCCCTCCGATACCGCCTTCGCCTCCGGCGCAAGTTCTTATGTTGGACGTATAATTAAATCCTGGCCGCCAGTTCTTTTTTACGATAGGGCAATTGTCACCTATAGGTTCTCTTGGAATACAGGATGTACTTTTCGGTTCAAATAAGTTTAAAACTCTTGCGCAATCTGTAGGATCTTCAACAAAATCTCCGTTCTCCATAATGGCAGAATTGTCATCGCGGCGACATGTTCCGCTTTGGAACAGTTTTGTTGTTGTACTGATCGGTACAGTGTTTAATTGTTCAATTCTGCCGCCAGGTGCTGCATTTCCTGCAAAATCATATCCAAAAATACGTACATTGTGATCTTGCATTATTTGTTGAAATGCTGTATACGAAAAACGATTTTTACCGCCTGGACTTGTAAAGTTATTGACGGTACTGTTGGAAATTCCGCTGCCGTCACGATTGATAAGCGGAATAGACATCTCGGAATCAATAATTTCTTTTGCTTCACTTAACTGGTTTGCATTACCGCCTGCACCGCCTCCGCCTATTAATTGTATATGTAAATATAATGCACTTGTAGGCGGTGTGAAACTGCATTCTGTAAATGTGGCATTCGTTCTTTGATCATTTTCTAATATTTTCTGACTGCCTGAATATTGAACTTCATGCAATGTATCATCATTATTTCGATAACAAACATATATACCGTGTGCACTTCTATGAGGTTTTAATTTATGTTTTCTTGTAATAATAGATGCGGAACTTGCAAATATAAGCGATATTACTACCAGCAAAAGCATAACTTCTATTAAAGTAAAACCGGTTTTTTGTGACTTAATTTTATCTAATATTTTATACATTAATTGCTCCTTTAAAATTTTTATTGTAATAAATTACCATACAATGACGATTGCACCGGTTTTTCCGTTTTGTTCTTTTGCTCCGCCGTTTCCTGCATGTTCTGTATAAGCCCCGGTTGTTTCTTGTTCTTTCAGAGCCTCAAAGTAATTCATCATGCCTGATATGTCTTCATTTTCGGTACTGTTCCCTTCAACTGCAAGATGTAAGGTATAACCTGCTGCATTGGTGTAATAAAGATTGTTTGAAGAAGGCAGGCCTGCACTGTATTGTGCTAAGATAGTATTGAAACTAAGTGTTTCATCTGCCCAGCAGCTATTATCTGCACAAATTTCGGAACAATACTCAACTTTTACCGTGCGTGTTTCATTATCGGAAGTGCATTTTGGTGTAAGCGTACAAGCATATTCAGCAAATGCAACATCACAGTTATTTAAATTCACACTGTTACCGACAGCACTAAGTCCGCCTTCAACAGAGAGAATTTCACGATTTTCTCCGGTAATTTGTTCAGCCATGACATATGAACGTTCGCCTCTGGCATCGGAGCTGCCCGCAAGTGCTCCTTTCCCGGGGTATAATTGTAAATCGGAGTTTATTGTCGTCATAAAAACGCTGTTATATTCTCCTTTTGTTCCGCCAAGTATAGTTCCACCTGCACCGCCTCCGCCTACAGCATTAATAATATAATATGCAACCGCACTGTTAGGACTAAATTCACAATATGGGGTAGTTACTGCAGTAGGAGTACCTGCATCATATTTTTGCATCAGGGTTCCGGCAGAATTGTAGTAGCATTCGAATCTGCCATGCATAGGCGTGCTGGATTTCCCTTTGTATTTTTGAGTAAATACATTCGTACAGGCTGCAATGAAGATTGCAACTATTGACATAGTTACGACAACTTCAAAAAGTGAAAATCCTAATTTATTTTTATAACTTAGCATATATCTCCTTTACCAGACAATAATTATTGCTCCCGGATAACCGTTTGCAGGCGAGCAAACTGTTGTTGTACCATTAACAGTTTCACTTATCTTATTATTGCAGGTGTAACTATCAACTAATAATGGATAAGATATAATTTGCTCGGTTCCAAGTTCATTTCGTAATGTGTCATCTGTATATACCAGAATTTTTTCATAGCCGCTTACATCTCTGATAAATGAATATCCTCCATCCCCGCCGGAACCTGGTAAAAGATTTGTGCCGCTATACCATTTTTCGATAGCAGAACTTGTTTCGCTGCTTACATCTAATTCCGGAATTGTGTTGAAATTGGAGCTTAATGAATAGCGATTAGCATTATCTACGCCGACATCTAAGCAGTTCCCTATTTGTAAAGCAGTGTCTGTACAGGTGTTTGCACCAAGAAGAATTACTCTTGAACCTGCTGCTCCGCCAAGAATACCTGTTCCTCCGGCAGCTTTTAAAATAATGTTACTGCCTGATTTTATAATTGTATCTTCGCCGTCTTCTCCTTTAAAAGAAGTTGCGGTTCCGGCATTTCCGCCGGCTCCGAGTTGAAATGATAAATCTTCTTTAATTGACGGGAGAAACATTGAAACACCTGCTCCCGGGCTTCCCGCATAACCAAATGTAGGAGAATCAAATTCATTAACTCTTTTTAAAGTAACCGTTGCTGGAAATACATTTGTGCTGTTAATAACAACCTGAGCCTCATTTGTCGGCGTTGTATTCGGATACGGTGCAGAATAAATCGGTGCCGCACAATCTGTAACGGTATCTCTTTCTATAGAGCATGGAGCAACATTGCCTACGGAAACCTTACTGTATGAAGTTCCTTTGTCAGTTGTAATTTTTAAATAATCATCTGCCCCAATTGTAATTTTGCTAAGATCTGCATCTACGCATTTTCCGTTTCCTTCTTCATGATGAGTTTCCCCGGGAATTACTACGGTTTCATATTTTATAGTCCCGTCTGGCTGAATGGTTGGTATTGTTGCTGTTGTGTCTTCATCTGTCCAGGTATGTTCCCATGCTCCGGTACAAAGCGTAGCATTACCTGTATTGGCAGGTATTGGCACCCATTTATCTTTAACCCAATCCGGTGCACTTGCTAATGATTCTTTATAACTAAAATAATACGATGCTTCAGGATCTGATGTAGTTGTGGTTAATGTAATATCATATGAAGCTCCTGTTTCGCCCTGATATTTAGCATTACCATTTTCATGCGGCGCATATGAACCGCCGGCACCTCCGCCTATTGCTTGAAAAATAAAATATGCCGCATTTCCGGCCATTTTTTTCGCATCAAAATGGCAAACTCCGCCAGGGGCTAGTCTTCCCGGTCGTGTTGGTGTTCCTTCATATCCGCTTACTGTTCCTTCGGTTGATGTTGCATAATATTCGTAAACTTGCCCGTCGTCAGGACTAATCCAGCATTCATAACGTCCGTGAGAATTTGGTGTTGTTCGTTTTACAACCTTTTTGTGTACTAAAGGCGGCATTGCTAGGATTAAAAAGGATATAACCAAAAGAACAACAAGCATTTCTGCTGCTGAAAATCCGTTTTGCGTATTTAAAAATTTGTTGCTTTTATATAAATTTTGGAATGGCTGAAACCGGCGAAACGTTTGTGTTTCCTTACAAAGAAGCCCCCCCCCCTTCTGAGATTCTTGCTATAATTGCCTTTTCCATAGTGCCATCCTTCCTTTTTCTACTCTTATATATTATTATAAATCATTTTTGAAAATTTTCAATCGTTTTTTTAAATTAATATTCAATAATTAGGACTTATATATAAATTCCACAGGTCATCCTGAGCGTAGCGAAGGATCTCCTTTTATAAGAGATTCTTCGGGCTAAAGCCCTCAGAATGACATTTTGCGTCATTGCGAGCGATAGCGAAGCAATCCAGGAGATTATGTTGCCTTTGCATTTTGGAGTTCCTGCTTGAACACATTTGATGGTACTTTTATGGATTGCTTCTATAAATCCACAATAATTTATATTTGGGGGATTAGAATAATAGGTAGTTGCTTTTTTTAATTTCCATAGTATTATGCTGGTATGAAAAATTTATTAATCAGATTATTTGCAATTTTGGTATTATTAACGGGTACATCTTTTGCGTGGGGAACCAAAACAACAGAAGAAGCTGTTCCGGAAGGTCCTACACAGGTTGCTGCCGAACATATTTTGGTAAAAACTGCGGCTGAGGCTATGGAAATTAAAAAAGAAATTGATAACGGCGGCAGTTTTGAATATTACGCGATGAGATATTCAATTTGCCCTTCTGCAAAAAACGGCGGATACCTTGGATATTTTGGACATGGCCAGATGGTTCCGGAATTTGAGAAAAAGGCTTTCTCAATGGAAGTCGGGGAAGTTTCTTCTCCTATAAGAACCCAGTTCGGATGGCACTTGATTAAAGTTGTTGATAAAAAATAGGGTTTTGTAAGTATTACGCTATTTTTTATCTGATACACATAAAATATTTATACATATTTTGTGTAAGTTGTTCATTGTTTTGCATAGCCTGTGTCATTTCTTCTATGAGCTCATTTGTGGGTTTGTAATAATCAAACATATAAAGTTCATACGGCGGGATTGAAAGAGCTTCCGAAAGTTTTTCCAATGTGTCATTGTTTGGATAATTTTTGCCGTTTTCGATATTACTTAAACTTGGAATTTCTATTCCTGCAAGTTCTGCCAGTTTTTCCTGCGTAAACCCTCGCCTTTTTCTGATTTCTTTTATTCTTTTTCCTAATAAATGTTTTATATTACCCATTAACAGATTCCTCTTAATTAATGGTACCGAAATTATTAGATATTTTAATAATCTATTAGCTAAATAATACTTGCTTTTTTATTATAGATAATATATAATATTATTACATGGGTTAAATCATTAACAAAAATTTAATGGAGATAATAATGAATAAATTTGCATTTACTTTAGCAGAAGTGCTTATAACTCTTGGGATAATCGGAATAGTTGCGGCTATGACACTACCAACGTTAATTAACCAATATAAGGAAAAAGTTTATGTTGCTCAGGCAAAGAAAATGTATTCCGTTATAACAAATGCAGTGAATTTGTATAATGCAGATAACGGATCTATTGGTGATAACAGAACATTAATGGATTATAAGAAAACAAATACAGAGGTAACAAAAGAATTAGGAAAATACCTGAATGTTATAGAGATGTGCGATTCACAAAGTATTAACAAAGGCGGCTGCGGTGGCAGTTATCGTATTCAAGACTCTAAACCGACAAATGATGGAACAGGGCATCTTCAAGCTTTAAACTTTTTTGCTGAGGTTCGATTAGTTTTAAATGACGGTGCATTTGTTGCTGCCCGGCGGGAAACAAATGCAGACGGAAATTGTTATTATAAATGGACTGAACAATTAAAAGATGAAAACGGTAATTTTACCGGAGAAACCAGGGAGCTCGAATCAAGCCGATGCGGCAGAATATTTTTTGATACAAACGGTATTAAAAAACCAAATAAAATAGGGGCGGATGTGTTTGCAGTCTGGGTATTACAAAATAAGGTTCATTCTCCGGATAGTGAAGGCGGACTTGATACGGTTATGGTTGATGGTGTTACTATCCCGTTAGAAGATTATGTCATCGGGGCTGAAATTAATAGTAATTAGTTTTGTTTAATCTCTGCTAAGAATCTGAAAATAAGTTAATTATATCTTCTTTGCTTAGCGTTGGATTAATTTCTCTGATTGATGTGATTGAATTTGTGTCAACTTCTTCGTGAAAAATTTTTTCAAGCAGGATTCTGTTGTAATCGTATAATATAGAGCCATGCTGCAGGATATAGCCGTTTTTTCTGCACTGTGCGGAACCTATGAGTTTTTTCCCTTCATAACACAAATCTGCACCCGTTGAGATAAGCATGCAGTAGTCAAATTTTGTGTTAACTTTAGTTTTGCCGCCAAAGTCAAGCTGTATCCCTATTTTCTTAAATTTGTTTATTAGAATTTGTGAAATTTCAATATAAGATTTTGTGACGTTTTCACCATTTTTAAGATAAACTTGCGGACATATAAAACTGTACGTTATTTCATTATCATGAAGCAAAGCTCGCCCGCCGGTGAGGCGTCTGACCAAATCTATGCCGGTATCTTTTAGAAACTGTTTATCAATAAAACTGTCGTTTTGGTTGCGTCCCAAAGATATGCATGCAGGTGACCAGCCGTAGAGCCTGAATATCGGATATTCCAGCTTATTTTCAATTGCATAATCGAGCAAATCCGAGTCGATTTGCATATTTTCCTGTCCGGTTTTTACCTCATAGGGTATAAATTTTATCATTATTAGTTATCTTCTTTTTCTTCTCGTTTTTTTAGATTTTCTTCAAACTGCTTAAAAACATCACTTCCTACAAACTGTTCCAGCGCTGCACGTTTTGAATAAAAAGTTGTGCGTGCCTTGTTTTGCTCATCAAGAGCTGTTCTATAGTATGCATCAGTAATTAATACAAGTTCTCTTGAGAGGTTTTGTGCCGCATCATAATATTTTTTGCGTTGTTCAGTGGTTTTTGTCAGCATATCAAGCATTTTTTTTGATGTCATATAATCATTATAAAGATTTACTGTTTGCTGCTGGAGATCTTCAATTTTGCGAATAAGAATAATCATATCGGCATCAGTTACTTTTGTATATTTATAGTTAAGCGCTTTCGTGTCCTGCGACATAATCCCGAAAATATTACTGCCGAGCATTGAACCCGTGGCAATAAGCGGGTTGCCGACACCTGCACCGACTAATGTTGACATACTCGCAATTGTTAAAAGAACTTTTTTAATTGATTTGTCGTTTGGTTTGTCCTCTTCCGGATTTGAAAGCTTGTATAGTGCAAAACTTATTGTATCGCTTTTTGCAGCGGCACCCTGCCAGAGAAGAGTTAAGTCCTCATACATATCTGCTTCTTCATATTCAAGCTCTTTTGCAATTTCTTTTGACATTCTTTTTATGCTTAAATCGGCGTAAGTTAAGTCGTTTGTATCAATTTCATCCAAATCCGCCTTGACAGTTTCCTGCTCAATATTCTGTTTAACTTCTACATATTTCTTTTCCGGAGTATCGGTTAATCCTACTCTGAATGCCGGATCTTTTATGTTTGCATCATTCAAATCGTCCAAAGTTACATCAGCGGAAAATGCCGGCAGAGAAAGTGCGCATATTAAAGCAAAAGATACCATTTTTTTTATCATTTAGCAGCCTCCTTTCCCTTGTATAATGTCGTGTTTGGATTGTATTGATACATATTCAGACTGTCAACAACTTTTTTGCCGGCAAGTCGTTGAAGTTCCAGCCGGTATTTTTTTGCCTGTTGAAGATAGTACTCTTCTTCCATCTTCATATTGTCATATAAAGAAGATGAAATTGTAATTTCCAGCAAGTCATCTTCATCCATTGCTTTTGAGTAATTCTTGTTATACAGCAAAAGTCTTGAGCGTGTTTCTTTAAGCTGTGTAAGAGAACTTTTATAATTATAATATGCATTGATAATTCTGTCCTGCAAATTTTCGATTAATCCGGCAAGTTCAATCATTTCCGTATCTGTCAGCGGAACTTCTGTCGGAACATTTTTCTTGTTAATTAAATTTTGTGCAAGACGGCCG
Source organism: Candidatus Gastranaerophilales bacterium (assembly GCA_944324365.1). GTDB lineage: Bacteria > Cyanobacteriota > Vampirovibrionia > Gastranaerophilales > Gastranaerophilaceae > UBA1221. Next base: position 28,511 of record CALUWA010000009.1, on the reverse strand, counting down.
GCTGCAAAAGCTGAGGTTTGGACAAGATAATCTCCTCCCATCATCATCGGCGCAAACGAGGCACCTGCAACAAGTGCCGATAGGGTTTTTGACATCAGGGAAGCATGGATACGTCTTTGGCTTTCCGGTGTTGCAAGTTTTTTTAAGGCAAAGCCTATAACCTGGTTATTATCAACAGTTCCTTTCCAGAGGGCTTCTATATCCTCCAGATCTTTTTCTTTTTGTTTGCTGATAATTTCCTGCATGACAGAATCGTCATTTATCACAAGTGAAGTTTTCAGGTTAACCTCATTTTTCGGAATTTCAATATGTTCAGGCTTTACGCCGTCAAGCGTGATTTCTTCCGCTGTAACCTGATTACATATCCCGCATATTATAACCAACAAAACTAATATTTTTTTCATAACAAAGTTATAGCATAAGCAAAATAATAAATCCAACGATTGATATGCTTATAAATCTTAAGATTGTTCTTTACTGCTCTATAAAAAAGTAAAATAAAAATGTGGAAAAGAGGTTCCCTTGAGTAGTAAAACGGACAAACAATCATATAATAAGTCGAAATCAAATTTAGCAGCAAGTTTTCTGTCACGTGCAAATGATTTGCGTGAAAAAAATCTTTATAAAGAGGCTGCTGCAATTTATCTTAATGCAATTCTGCTTAACAGAAATGATGTAAATTCATACTATGGGCTCGGACTTTGTTATAAATATCTTAAAAATTATACAAAAGCGATTAAAAATTTGGAGCATGCAGCCGAATTGAAACCTGACTTTTACGAAGCCTATTACGAACTAGGTATCTGCCATCTGCTTGAAGGTATTCCTTGCGGGGCAATAAAGAATTTTGTTCAGGCAATTCAGATTAACCCTGAAAATCCGAATGCTATTTTGCAGCTGGGTATTTCCCATGAGTTGTGCGATGAGGCGGATATGGCATTAATGATTTACCAGAAATTAATAGAAAATTCCCCTAATTTTATAAAAGCATATGAACATAAATCTACACTTCTTATGAAATTGGAAAGGTTTAGGGAAGCCTCAGGGGTTTTGGTAAAACTTGTAAAATTACAGCCGGATTACGCGTCGGCGTATTTGGGGATTGCAACCTGCCTTGATAAAACAGGCTGTCCGGCAGAGGCTCAAAGATATTACCGAAAATTTTTGCAGAAAAAACCGCTTGATGTTCAGGCTCAGTTTGCCAAAACAAGACTTGAAAAACTAAAATCAATTAAAAAGCACAATAATTATTTAAGCTTGGTATAAAATACATACATTGAAATTCCAAAGAAAAAGCCTCTTAAATTTTTTTAAGAGGCTTACATATCTTCTACACTAACCTAACCATCTGAGAATTTTCGTAACTCTTTTCTTGAGGAATCACTACTATTAATTAATTTAATTAACCAAATTTTCATTTATTTTCTCCTGCTTTATTATGCTGCTTGTTCCTGTTGAGCCTTTTGTTCGGCTTGTACAGGTTCTTCTTCTATATTAGATAATATTGCGTGAATGCTGTTGAATGCATTATATATTTTTTCGTAGCTCCAGGATGTGCAGTTCATTTCACCTCTGATTATACTTACATAAGGCATAATGTCTTTTTGCAGTCCTTTTTCTTTCGCGGCTTGTTCTAAACATTTCAGGAAGTGTTCTGCTATTTTTGTCTTTGTGCCGGATGTATTAAATTTAAATTCACCAAACAGAGTTTCTAATAGACAACTGTCACCAGTGTAAGAGTTATAATCGCCTTGTGCCCACGCATCAAGTACAGCTATGACATTATCTGCTGTTATCTTGTTAAATACTGTGTTTTTAATCTTTTTCTCATTATCTGTTTCCCCAAACCCGAAGTCGCTTCCGTTAGCGGCTGTGTATAGGTCAGAACAAATAGTCACAGCTTCTTCATTTGCTTTTTCTGCAGCTTTTTGAGCCGCAATCTGAATTCTCTTTTCAACTTCTGCAATTAAATCTACAAGTTCCTGTAAAATACGCGGTTTATCTTCCGGTTTCGCTTTTGTAAATTCTTTTGCTTTATCGAGAACAGCTTTTTTGTCTTCGGCTGTTATGTGTTTATTTTTAAGTAATGTATCATTTATATAAGGTCTTATAGTTTCATTGTATTGCTTTTTAGCTTCTTCTGCCGCTGCGGTAACTGCTTCCGGTGAAGTTGCCGGGTCATCCGGATCCGCCGGTATGTTTGGATCCGCAGGGTCTGCAGGATCGGTTGGATTTGTTGGATCTGCCGGGTCAGTTGAATTTGCCGGATCCGTGGTTTCTTCCGGATTTTCCTGTTGTTGCTGTGCAGCTATTTTTTCAGCTACTTTTGTTGCAGCATCTTTTAATGCTAAATATTCTCCGGACATTGCTTCAACTTCTGCTCTTGCTGCTAATACTTCTTTATTTGAAGAAGTTTTTGCATAATCTTCCATTTTTTTCTTTAATTCTTCTGTTTGTTTTTTTATTTTTTCCAATTCAGCTTTTTCTGCGGCAGGAAGTCCTTCTGTCTTTAAAAGCTGGGTTAATTCTGTTGCAAATGAATTTATTTTTTGAAGTGTACCGTTATAAAGAATGTTCAGACAAATTTTTTCGGATTCCATTGCTCCTCTTTCCATTGCCTGATTAATTTGCTGCTGCATTGTTACAGCATTTGGAAGATTACTTTGTGTTAATGCAGGATCCATACCCGGTATGTAAGTCGGATCATAAGTCATACGCTGTAAAGCCATAACAGTACTAAGGGGTAATGTCGGATCATAGCTGTTAAGTTGAATATTCCCGCCCCAATTGGATGTCCATCCGTAAGGTCCGAGAGCCGCATGTGCCATTGTGGCAGTACATTCGGATGCATATGTGCGGGCAGGACTTCCCAAGGTACCGGTGTATCCGCCTCCGTAATAGTTGAAAAGCGGAAACCTTAATCTCATAAAAGATAATATTGGATTGTAAAAATAACAACCAAACATTGTTAACTCCTTTATTTCCCCGGTGTTTTTTAATCCCCGTATCTATATAAAGATATTTTTTTATTGAAAATTGCATGAAAAATCTCATTTGCTTAATATTTGTTTACAATATGTATAATCTATGATATTATTGGCTTATGGATTATCATTTGTTTATTGAAAAAGAGAAAGAATATTATAATCAGGATTTTTCGGCAATTGATGCATTGCTTAAGCGTATTCGTAATGCTTTATTTTACGGAGTTACCGTGAAGCTTACCAATCTTGATTTTACTGGAGTTTGGGATTTTGACCCGCGTGTGTCTTTTGCGTATGTAACTCTTTTTCAGGAAGGTTTGCAGCCGCTTCGTTACGGATGTAAAAAAGAAGATATAGCTTCCACAATAAACAGAAATTTGGCAAAAATACGGGAAAATAAACGGTTTTCGGGATTTGATATTAAAAACCCGGATAAATGCCGTATTATGCTTGAATTTGTTATAGAAAAAAAAATGACGGATTTAAATCATTTACAGAGTGAAAAATTTGATGCCGACAGGTTTGAAATTGGTATAAACGGTCTGGAAGCTAAGAATGTGTTTACAGGTGCAAATGCGTTTTATATGCCTACAGATGCAATTGTGAACAGTCATTTGTCTTTAAACCAGGCGCTTGCAACTTTGACAAAGCGGACAGAACTCGGGAAAAAACCGGCAAAAACGCAGACTGAGAGAATAAATATGCTGCGAAATTCCGATGAATACGAAATTTATCTTTTCCGTACAAGAGCATTTGTGACTTGCCATAATAAGTGTGTTCCGATTTATCGCGGAAATATTTTATATCCCGAATTTGATTATAACATTTTACTTGCCCAGTTTATTAAGACTTCTGATTGGCTTGTTGAGAATATGTATGATGACGGAAGGTTTTTGTATTATTACGATTGCGCCCAGGACAACTTTAAAGACCATGAACACCCTAACCGTAAACCCGAAAACCTTTATTACAATGATTTAAGACACTGCGGCGGTGCTATTACGCTTATTAGGGCATATTTGCAGACGCATAACGAAAAATATATTAATGCTGCAAAAAAAGCCATAGAATTTACGGCTTCTATATCAAAAGAACATGATTATAACGGACAAAGGGCTTATTTTGCTTATTACAATAAAAAAGGCAAACTCGGCGGAACCGGACTTGCTTTGATTATGACGATGTTATACAGAATTGCGACCGGCGATAAGTCGTATGATGAATATATTAAGGGGTTTACAAGGCATCTTTTGAGCAGAATGTGTGAGAGCGGAGAGTTAATGGGATACTATATTCATCCCGCGTATCATAACGGCGAGCCGCTTGTTGATATGACTGATGAAGAACGAAAAGAAACTTTTTCATTCTATTATCCGGGAGAGGCACTTTTGGGGCTCGGGCTTTTTATGAACCATTTTAAGGATGATATGGATTTAAATGAAGAAGTCCGCCAAAAATCAAAAATTGCACTGGATTGGATTGTGAATGAACGTCCGAAACTTTATGCGGAATTATTTACCGAGTTACCTTCTGATGCGTGGCTTATGCAGGCAATTGAAGAATTTGCGCATGATGAAGAATTCAGAAAAGAAAATTACTTGAATTTTGTTTATACTGATGCCCAGACAATGATGTGCCATATGTACAGAAAAGATGAAACGCCGTATCTTGATTATGAGGGCGGATATTATTACAATTTCGGGGATCACTATTATCCTGACGGCGCGCGTTCTGAAGGCTTGGTTGCTGCGTATTATCTTGCGCACAACATGGGCGAAGATGCTCTTGCAAAGAATTTTCTTAAAGCCTGCAAGCTTGCTGCCAAAAGCCAATTTTCTTTATTTAACTGCGAAGAATATACTTTTGCGCACAAAAATCCGAAACGCTCTCTTAATGCAATAAGGTTTAAAAATACGCGCCAATGGGTAAGGGTAGATTCAATCCAGCACGTCGCCTGCTTTTTCATAAGGCTGTATTGGACTGAAAATAAACCGTTGTAAGGAATCATTTTATATCTTTGGCAATAATATCGGTTATATCTTCCCCGCCGTAAAAAACAATGGTTTTTGGCAGCACAAGGTCGTAATTCATGCCTTTCGCCTTTTCAACAACTGCATTTCTTATATCTGTGTCTATTTGATTTAATCTTTTATTGTAATCGTTATCAAGCGCAATTTTTTGCTGATTGATTTCTTTCCTGTATTTTTCTTCTAATTGCGCGATTTTTTGCGGGTCTTTTTCGTTGGAAATTTCTGCTCTTGCTTTATCAATTGTAGCCTGCATTGCTTTTACTTTTTTCTCCTGATCTGCTTTTAAGGTTTTTACGGCAGATGAATTGGCAACTATTTTTGTTGCGTCAACTACCGCGACTTTCGGCGCGGTGTCAGAAATTGCAATGTTATTAACCGAATATCCCAAACCAAAAGCTAATGCAACAATTACAGCTATGTGAAATTTTTTATACATAATTAAATCCTCTCTTTCTTTTTCAAAGTTATTTTGAAACATCCTTCCGGGTTATACAATTACCTTACCGGGGAGTTATTTACATATTTATATGTTTGTAATAAAATTTGATTAAAATCATAAGGAGAAAATTATGGCACAGCAGTTTAATCCGCAGAATATCAAAAAAAGAACATCCGTTTTGGTGTTCATTAAGGGAACAACAGCTCCGATGGTGCTGTATGTGGAAAATCCGCAGGATTTGTATGCTGAATTAACTCAGCTTATTAAAACTCCGGGCAGCACAGTTGTTGAAAAAGAAACCCAGGGACCTTTGAAAAAAGTTTGTTTTGCTGCTAACCAAATTGCAGCAGTAGCTATGCAGGAAGAACAGTACGTATAAAGTCAAAATCAATGTCTAATATTGTAACCATAGATGAAATAGAAAATTCGGATGAAAAAACCGTCTATTATGATTTTAACCAGACAATTGAAGGAATAAATTCAATCGGTCCGATTTCTGCCGGGCTTACTTTAAAATCTCTCGGAGAATTTATTGAAGTTTGCGGAAATGTTAAGGGAACTTTAAAATTAGAATGCGATTTGTGTTTAAAGGAATTTGAATATAAACTGGATTTCAATTTAGATGAAATATTTGCAAAACACGCCCTGCTGGATGAGTACGGACAGGAAACGGAAATCAAAGACGGACAGTTTATTACGGACTTAAACGGCGAAAATAAAATTGATATTTATGACTTATTGTATCAATCTGTAATATTAAATTTACCAAATAAAAAAGTTTGTGGTATAAATTGTAATGGAGATAATTTTTTGAAAGAAGAAGAATTATCAGACCCGAGAATGGATGTATTTAAAAACATTCAAATACAACCGAAAGATTAAATAGTAGTAAAAATAAAAAGGAAAAAAGAAAATGGCAGTACCAAAGAAAAGAACAGGACATTCCGCTCAAGGACATAGAAGAAGCAATTGGAAGGCTACAACTCCGGAAACTACAAAATGCCCTACTTGCGGAGCAACAGTTTTAACACACACAGTTTGCACAGAATGCGGCAATTACAAAGGAAAACCGGTTAGCCTTAAAGACAGAAAAGAAGAAGTTGTAAAAGAAGAAAAACCGGCTAAAAAATCAACTAAGAAAGCAGCTGAACCAAAAGCAGAAACAAAAGTTGAAGCTAAAGAAGAAACAAAAGAAGCTGAAAAAGTTGAAGAAGTAAAAGCCGAAGAAACTGCAGCTGAAGAAGAAGTTAAAGCTGAAGAATCTGAAGAAAAAGAAGAAAAATAAATTATGTATAAACGGGGTTGAAAGGAAACTTTCAACCTCGATATCAAGTTTAAAATAGACTTTGAGAGAGGGAAACATGACTAGGATAGCAGTAGATGCAATGGGCGGCGATCACGCTCCTCATGAAATAGTAGCAGGAGCTGTTTGGGCAGCACAAGAGTATGGTGTTGCAATAGAATTGGTCGGTAAACAAGACCGAATAGAGCAGGAACTTGATAGAATTACCCATGAAGGATTTTATTCCGATTGCGGAAAAGCCGGCAAGCAGTATCGTATCAAGATTGATACAAGCAAGCTTGATATAAAAATTACCCATGCTTCCGAGGTTATCGAAATGGGAGAAGCTCCGGGACAGGCTATTCGTAAAAAGAAAAAGTCATCAATCGTATTGGCAGTCGATGCTGTCGCGCAGGGAAGCTCGGATGCTGTTGTTGCCGCAGGTTCTACAGGTGCAGCTATGGCATCAAGTTTGTTTGGCCTTGGCAGATTGCAGGGAATTGACAGACCTGCAATTGCAGTTACTCTTCCGACAATTAAAAGACCTATCGTTGTAATAGACGGCGGTGCAAACAGTAATTGTACCCCGGAAATGCTTATGCAGTTTGCGATAATGGGTGCAACCTTCTCAAAGAATGTGCTTGGAATTGAACATCCGAGAGTCGGAGTTTTGAACATCGGAGAAGAAGCCGGCAAAGGAAATGAGCTTGCGCAGGCTACTTATAAATTGCTGGAAGAACATCAGGACAAAATTAACTTTGTCGGAAATATCGAAGGTAAAGAAATTTTCCTGAGCGTTTGTGACGTTGTGGTCTGTGACGGTTTTGTAGGTAACGTTGCTTTGAAAGTTACGGAAGGCACTTCTTCAATGTTATTTAGAATGTTAAAACAAGAATTCAAAGTTGATTTGCTTGGTAAGATTATTGGCTTGCTTGCCAAACCGTTTATGAAAAGGATTTATACAAAAATCAATTATGAAGAATTTGGCGGAGCTCTGCTTCTTGGGGTTAAGGGGATAACAGTAATATCCCATGGCAGAAGTAAGGCTTATGCTATAAAGAATGCAGTTAGAGTCGCAAAAAATGCGGTTGAATCCGGCGTAAATGAAAAAATTGCGAAATTTCATGAGGAATAAACAATATGACAGATAAATTAATTCCGCTCAGGATTGCGGGTGTTGGATACAGTTTACCCGAAACGGTTATCACAAATGATGATCTTACTAAATTATACGAAACTTCCGATGAGTGGATTTATACAAGAACGGGAATTAAGGAAAGAAGAGTTGTTTCAGGAGAGCAGAATGCTATAGATTTGGGTTTTGAAGCTGCCCAAAAAGCATTGGAAAAAGCAAAAATGGCTCCTGAAGAAGTTGATTTGATATTGGCGGCATCTTCTGCTCCGCCGGATTTGTATCCTGCGATTGCCTGCCATATTCATCAGCGCTTGGGGATTACAAAACCTATTCCGGCTTTTGATATTACAGCGGCATGTACAGGATTAATTTATGGTCTGAGTATTGCAAGAGCATATATTGCATCCGGCATGTATAAGAAGATTTTAATTGTTGCAACAGATAACAATTCAAGATTAGTTGACTGGTCAGACAGAGCTACATCTATTCTTTTCGGTGACGGTGCCGGTGCAATGGTTGTTACTGCAGCCGAAGACGGCGTTGATGATCTTATAGCGATTGATATTAAGGCCGACGGAAATTCCGGAAACCTTATTGAACTTTCTTTTGACGGAAAAAATTGTCCGCTTGTTGAACAATATCAGGAAAAACCTAAAGGTATCAGGATGAACGGGCGCGGTGTATATACATTTGTTGCAAAAATTCTTCCGCATTATGTTGAAGAACTTATCACAAATGCAGGCATGAAGGCTGAAGATATTGATTATTTGATACCGCATCAGGCAAATATCAGAATTATTCAAGCCGTTCAAGAACGTTTAGGATATCCTGACGAAAAAGTTGTTACAAATATCAAATACTATGGTAATACTTCTGCTGCATCTATTCCGATTGCACTGGCAGAAAGTGTTGAAAAAGGTAATGTAAAACTAGGCACTACGGCGGTTCTTTGCGGGTTTGGCGCAGGTATGACCTGGGGCGGTGCTATAGTAAGACTTAGAGAAGGTATTTGCTAATGGGTTTTCGTTTGGGTGAAGTCTCCGGATTTAAAATCCGCGGAACAAAGCTGTCAGGATTTTCACAGGTAATTGATTTTGGCGATCCTAAACGGATTGCGAAGCTTAAAACAAATCCTTCAAAAACTGTTAAAACTCCTGAACAAATAAAACTTGATGAAGAATTAGCAAGATATAAGCTTGATTCGTTAGAGAATGATGTTTTTGAAAAGCAAGAAACAAAATAAGGTGCTGTCACAGCACCTTATTTATTAATAAGTTTACTGTTGTTTCCATAATGTAACGAAATGTAAAAATAAACTTTAAAACGGCTGAAATTCAATTATAATGCCTCATAGGATAGGATAGGATAGGATACATTGCGCCCGTAGCAATTAATTTTCCGGAAATTTTTTTATATAGACAAGGAGAGAGCTATGGTCGAAATCCAAATAGTTAAAAATCAAGGCATAACAAGTGCAATAAGGGCAAAGCTTGATGAGCAGGGATATGATACCTCAAAACTTACAGGCAGTGTCTGGACAAAAGTTATGCAGGAGGTTTCAGCTGAAAATGCAAAAAATCTGCAAGAAGGCAAAGAAGCTCTCTATGAAGGCGGCAGTGATTTGTCAGGAGATACGCATAAAAACTTTGTGGTTCATGCGGGTCCGTTGGAGATTGCACAAAATTTATGGAATAAAATTGTTGCACTTGTAACCGGTAAACAAACGGTCAAACCGGCCGAAAATAACGTTACCGGTGTAAGTTCTGCCGGCCGGGTTAATAATGTTGAACAGGTGAATCTAACGAAGGATGTCAAAACAACAGAGGTTGAACCGCCTGTGAATTTAAAAAAAGATGTTAATATTGCACAAGCGACTTTAACAAAAGGGTTGGCTGGGATGAGCAGTGAGGATTTAGCTGATATTGGGCTTTCGGAAACTAAGCGTGACAGAATGCTTAATTATATTAAGAATATTCACTATAATGCCGACGGTTATGGGTCTGCACAGGCAATTGAAAATGGTATTTGGGTCAGCTCAAGCTGCACGTATTCTTCTCCCGAGGATTTGGTAAAATTGCTTATGCATGAGGCAAACCATTGTGATGAAAATTATTTGTTCAATCATCCCGAAGAAAGTGATATAAACGATACAAGACATCGTGATGCAAATGGTCAGCCGCTTAACTCTCCGAGAATAAATTCTGTGGAAGAAGAAAAAGCTTGTGAAAAAATTGCGCTTTTAACAACGGCAAAACTTATTGATAAAGGTGTTTTAAGCGGGAAAAACTATGCTCCTTATGCTCCGCCGGAACAGTTCAGAACTCCGGGAGAAAATTTGTCAAAATACAAAGTAACAAATTATCTTACGGATAACTCACAACTTGAAAATGATTTAAGCGGCTGGATAGAGCGTTCTTATCCGGGACTTGTGGAGAATTTATCAGGAGATGTTACAATCCGTCATCCAATGCAAAAAAGCGGTTTTGAAATAAAATCAGGTGATGTTGTAAAAATTGGCGGTAAAGAATATACAATTGGGCAGGATGGCTGTTATTTGAGTGCTGCCGGAAGAACAACAGTCTGTCAGCTGGCTTTTCATAATGGTGACAATGTTAAAGGAATAGCGGGCGGTATAATTTTAAATGGAATGGAACCTACACAGTCTGAACTTCGATCATTATATAACCCTGCAAATCCGCTTGTAAAACTTAATGCGGACGGAACATATGCTTTAAATCAAAATAACACAGCGGTTCAAATCATACGGGACGGTAAAGTTATATACAGCGGTAATTGTTAGCATATAACCTAACATCCTGCTTGTGTAAAGTGCAGAATAGTGTTATTGTCATTCCTGGCGGAATATGGTAAAATTTACCTATGAAAAGTTTTGATTTTACCGTGTTAGAAAAAGCATATAACAGTTTAGTCGAAGTTATAAATATTTATAACTCTGATAAAAGTAATCTTATAGTCAGAGATTCAATGATACAAAGATTTGAATATACTTATTCTCTTGCCTTAAAAATGTTAAAACGTTATTTTGCTTTAAGTGCTTTTGCCTCAGAAAATATAGAAGGTATGACTTTCAACGAGATGGTCAGAACTGCAAATAAAATGGGGCTTTTACGTTCAAATCTCGAGACCTGGGATGTTTTCCGGCAAAAACGCAATGCGACTTCTCATACTTATAATGAAAAAGCCGCGTTTGAAGTTGTATCGGTAATAGAAGATTTTACCAAAGAAATTGAGTTTTTATTGAATAAGTTAAAAGGAAGTTTGTCGTAATTATGAGATTTGGCTTGGAAGAACGGCATATAAACTTTATACTTGAGGTTCTGAATAAAAACATTGCCTGGAATGGTGCGTCTTTTTACATTTTTGGCTCAAGAACCAGAGGAGATTTTAAAGAGTATTCCGATATTGATATTGCAATAGATTTTGCGGGTAAAAAAGCTGATAATTCAATTATTTTTAAAATAAAATCAGATTTTGAAAATTCCACTTTTCCGTATGAAGTTGATGTTGTGGATTTGAATAGTCTGGATGAAAAGTTTTATTCGGTAATAAAGGACGATTTGTATAAAATAAATTAGGGATTTTGTGCCTGAGGCACTAACATGGGTTATGTAAATACAGGAAATAGTGTAAAACGCCCAAATGTAACGAAATTTTTGTTTTTAATGTTGTTCAAGATGCTAATGTTTCAGGTGATAATCTTTTGATAGCAAGTTTCTATGATATGTTGTTCAACCAGATAGCAACAAAGGGCTGGGTACAGAATGACCAGGTAACGGATAACGAATATCTTCAGACAATGCTTCAAAACGGTTCAATGTATATATCTACAATAGGAGATGATAACTATTATTACCAGGGTAATTATGCGACCAATTCTTATATAAAAGAAATTACTGATGAAGAGGGTATAGCAATTGCCGAAGCAAAATACAACCGCGAAAAAGATAAAATCAATGCAAAAGAAAACATTATAGATATGAAGATGAAAAATCTTGATACTGAAATATCTGCTTTAACAACGGAATATGATACAGTGAAATCAGTTATCTCAAAGAATATTGAGAAAACATTTAAGCGATATGATGCATAATATTCTAAGAAATATCCATATCTGTTGTAATATAAATTTTTACATTTTTTAGTACTAATTTGTTATTACGGTTTACTTTTCGTGTGTTTATTGTATAATTGCATTAGGGTTATTAAGAGAGTAGGTTGGGCGCACTTGCCCGGCATTTGAGAAGGGATAACATATGGCAAAAAAAATCGCGTTTTTATTTCCGGGTCAAGGGGCTCAGGCTGTTGGAATGGGAAAAGATTTGTATGAAACTTACGGTATTGCAAAGAATGTTTACGATACTGCTGATAAAATCTTAGGCAAAAGTATCACAACGTTGTGTTTTGAAGGACCGGAGGAAGATTTAAAACAAACTGTTAATACCCAGCCTTGTATTGTCACAACATCAATTGCAGCGTTAGAAGCTTTAAAATCAGAGCTTAATATAATACCTGATTATGCTGCAGGTCACAGCTTGGGTGAATATTGCGCGATGTATGCGGCAGGTGTTATGAATTTGGAAACAACATTGAAAGCTATTCAAAAAAGAGCTGATTTGATGGGCAGTACCAAAGGCGGTGCTATGGCTGCAGTTCTTAATGCGCCGGAAGGTTCTGTAGAAGAAGCTTTGAAAGAAGCATCCTCTGTGGGGTATGTTGATGTTGCAAACTATAATTCTCCTGTTCAGGTTGTTATAACAGGTGATGAAGCTGCAGTATCAAAAGCCGGCGAAATCCTGCTTGCAAAAGGTGCGAGAAGAGTTGTTCCTCTTGCGGTATCAGGTGCATTCCATTCTAAATTTATGGAAAAAGCCGGGAAGGAATTTGAAAATTTTGCTGCGGATTTAGAGTTAAATGATGCATTGCTTCCGGTTGTTACCAATGTTGATGCACAGCCGACAAAAAGTGCTTCTGATTTCAGGGCAAAAATGCCAAAACAAATTTATTCATCAGTACATTGGACTCAGACTATCCAGAAAATGACAGAAGACGGTGTCGAAATCTTCATTGAAATTGGGCCGGGTAAAGTTCTTGCGGGATTGAATAAGAAAATAGCTCCGGAAGCTAAAGTGTTCAATGTGTTTGACAAGGCAAGCCTTGACAATACAATAGCGGCTTTGAAAGAAGAACTGGCTCTGGTATAAAAAATAAGTTTTTAGAAAATAGTGTAAAAAATGTAGGTTGGGTTTTTAACCCAACAGAAATAAGGAGAAAATTGATGACAGAAAGAAAGATTGCTTTAGTAACCGGTGGTTCACGCGGTATCGGTTTGGCTTGTGCGTTAGAACTTGCAAAAGCAGGCTGCGATATTATTATTAATGATATTTGTGAAGCTGAAAAAGCTCAACCGGCGCTTGATGAAATTAAAGCTTGCGGTGTAAATGCTTATTTTTACAGATTTGATGTTTCTAATGATGAAGAAGTTCAGGCTAATGTTGATAAAATGATTGCTGAACACGGCAAAATTGATATTTTGCTTAATAATGCTGGTATTACAAAAGACGGTTTGTTTGTCAGAATGGATATGGAACAGTGGGAAAGAGTTATTAAAATCAACCTTACAAGTGCATACTGCGTTACACATGCCGTAATTAAGTATATGATGAAAGCCCGCCAGGGTTCAATTATTAATATGTCAAGTATTGTAGGCCGTCACGGTAATGCAGGGCAGGCAAACTATTCTGCTTCTAAGGCAGGTTTGATTGGTTTGACTCAGACACTTGCAAAAGAATTCGGTTCAAGAGGTATCAGAGTAAACGCGGTATGCCCTGGATTTATCCAAACTGCAATGACTCAGGATTTGGCTAATATTGATGAATACTTGAAAGCTATTCCGATGAAAAGACTTGGTACACCGGAAGATATTGCAAAAGTTGTTAAATTTCTTGCACTTGATACAGAATATGTTACCGGCCAGGCTATCGAAGTTGCTGGCGGCTTGATGATTTAAGCTAAGTAAAGATTTTTAACAAAAACCGGCTGATTTTGTAAATGTGTTGCAAAATAATTTTGTGCCAGATATAATAAAGTAGAAAAATAAAATTCGTAATACAATAAAAATGAGGAAAAGAAGATGAGTACATTTGAAAAAGTTAAAAAAGTTGTAGTAGATCAATTGAGCGTTGATGAAGCTTTAGTTACTCCGGAAGCTAGCTTCACTGCTGACTTGGGTGCTGATTCTTTAGATACAGTTGAATTAGTTATGGCTTTCGAAGAAGAATTCGGTTGCGAAATTCCTGATGAAGAAGCTGAAAAAATTCAAACAGTTCAAGACGCTGTTAATTATATCGATTCTCACAAGTAGTCTTGTGTCGATTGAAAATTGTTTCTTTTACTGTTCTGTATAATCCGTCAGAAATATTAAGAAACAAGATATATGGTGTTGCGAGGGTGAAAATTGAATAGTGATTTTCCCCTCGTACATTTATTAAAGCGAACAAAAAAGGTAAAGAGATGACTAAAAGAAGAGTAGTAATCACAGGCATGGGTGCCGTTACCCCTTTTGGTGTCGGCGTTGATAAATTTTGGAACAGCCTAGTGGAAGGTAAAAGCGGAATTAGTATTTCCGAATTGATAGATGTTTCTAAACACGTAGTTAAGATTTCCGGTGAAGTTAAGAATTTTAACCCGGAAGATTATCTTGACCCGAAAGAAGCTAAAAAAATGGACAGATTTATCCAGTTTGCTATGGTTGCGGCTGATGAGGCTGTAAAAGATGCAAAATTGGAAGAAGTGAAAGATGTTGACCCTTATAAAATTGGTGTTGTAGTTAGTGCTGCTGCCGGCGGTTTCAGAACATTTGAAGATAACCATATCAGAATTTTGGAAAAAGGTCCTAATAAATGTTCTCCGTTCACAATCCCTATGATGATTGTAAATATGGCATCAGGCAGAATTTCTATGAAATACGGTTTCAAGGGCGTTAATAAAGTTGTTGTATCAGCTTGTGCGACAGGAACCCACTCTATTGGTGATGCTATGCGCTCTATTCAATACGGAGATGCGGATATTATGGTTGCGGGCGGCTGCGAAGCAACTATTTGCGATGTAGGTATCGGTGCTTTTTCCAGCGCAAGAACTTTGTCAAAACGTAATGACGAACCGACTAAAGCATCACGTCCATATGACAAAGACAGAGATGGTTTTGTTATGTCTGAGGGTGCCGGTGTTGTAATTTTGGAAGAATATGAACACGCTAAGAAACGCGGTGCCAAGATTTACGCGGAAGTTGTCGGCTACGGTCAGACGGCTGATGCGTATGATGTTGTTGCTCCTTGTCCTGAAGGTAAAGGTGCTACAAAATCTATGGAGCTTGCATTGGAAGATGCTCATATGAAACCTGAAGATGTACAGTATATTAATACGCACGGTACAAGTACCGGTTTGGGTGATATTGCTGAATCTCACGCTGTTGCAAGAGTATTCGGCGACAGAAAGCAGAACCCGAATTTGCTTGTAAGTTCAACAAAGAGTATGCACGGACACCTTCTTGGTGCAACAGGTGCTGTTGAATGTATAGCTTGTGCCAAAGTTATTACAGAAGGTGTTGTTCCGCCTACGATAAATCTCGATAACCAGGATGAAGCTGTTGCTGATTTGGATTACGTTCCGCATAAGGCAAGAAAAGCGGAAGTTCACGCAGCTCTGTCAAATTCATTTGGTTTTGGCGGACAAAATGCGACTATTATTTTAAAAGAAGTTAAATAAATTAATAGTAAATATGATTTTAAAACCCGTCTGAGTTTCAGGCGGGTTTTTTATTTGATATTTTTGTTCTTGATTGAGAAAGAATTTATTAAAAAGTGACTAAGTCATTAAGCAAGTGAGTTATTATAAACACCTTCCCCTACTTTGGGAAGGCTGGGATTGGGAGTTGTTCCCCGCCCTGACCCTGCCCGAGCTGTGGAGGGAACTTATAATAATACCTTTTTCGCTATTGCTGTATATGTCCTTACATAACATTGGTTATGTAACTACCCAACATTTTATAAATTTTCCAGCAAGGCAATTTTCATATCAGAAAAACTCGGAGTTTTGCCAAACCATATTTCTTGTGCCGATACAGCCTGATATACAAGCATATCAACTCCGTTAATTGTTTGGTAGCCAAGTTCTTCCGCATTTTTTAAGAGAACAGTTTTCTTTGGGTTATAAATTATATCGTAAACAATTGCATTGTTAGGCAGAGTTGATAAAGCCGGTTTTTCAACAGGTGTCATATCGGCTGATTTGCCGAGCATTCCTATCGGGGTGGTATTTACCAGAATATCATATTTAGATAAGTCCCGAACTCTGTCAATCTGGTATGAGTTGAATGTAATCGCAGGAAATTTTCTTCTTACATAAGCCATATAGTCCATGGCATTCGGGATACTTCTTGTGTAAATACCGATTTCTTTTATTCCTTTGTCGGCAAGTCCCATGACAGCAGCGCGGCTTGCTCCGCCGGTGCCGAGAATTGCGGCGGTTTTTCCCGTTAAATCAATAGTTTCCGGGATTGCTTTTTTAAATCCCGCTACATCTGTATTATAACCCTTCATTGTTTTGTCAGGATTAATTTTTACAGTATTGATTGCCCCTGTTATATCTGCATATCTGTCTACATCATCCACAAAAAGAGCAAGCGGAACTTTATGCGGAATAGTTACATTAAACCCCGAATAACCGTCGCGTTTAAATGATTTTATTCTTTCAATAAGATTTTCCGGACTGGTTTCAAGTATTTCGTAAGATGCATTAATCCCGATACTTTTAAATCCGGCACGGTGGATAACCGCTGACATTGAATGCCCCAGAGGATAGCCGATAAGTCCGAATTTTTCCATATATCTCTCCTTTTGGTTTATTTTACATTTCTTCTGTTTCGGAGTCAACAGGAACTTCTTTTTTAAATCCGCACTTTGCATTCGAGCATTTAAGGGATGTTCCTTTTTTGGTTACTACTTTCCCAAGAAGCGAACCGCAATCAGGACAGGTTTCTCCCGTAGGTTCGTTCCACATAACGAAATCGCAGTCAGGATACTTGTTGCAGCCGTAGAATATTGTGCCGCGTTTTGATTTTCTCTCAACTATTTGGCCCTGACCGCATTTAGGACATGTAACACCTGTTGTTTTTATTACTGCTTTGCGGCTTCCGCATTCCGGATTTATACATTCCATATATTTCCCGTAAGGGCCTGTCTTATAAACCATATCAGAACCGCATTTGTCACATTTTTCTTCGCAAATTTCCTGTTCGGAATTTTGGGATTCAGCGCCTTCATTCATTGCATTAAGCGACATTGCAGTTTTGCATTCCGGATAGCCGGAGCAGCCTAAGAATTGTGTTCCCTTGCGGCTAGTTCTTACAAGCATAGGACGCCCGCAGTTCGGGCATTTAACTTTGGTTTCAATTCTTACACGTTCCCCTGTTTGAAGCGCTTTGTTTACTTCATCTATAAACGGGGTGTAAAATTCCTGCAAAACATCATTCCAGACAGCTTTTTTCTCGGCAATTTCATCAAGTTTTGTTTCCATGCCTGCCGTAAATTTGTAATCCATAATATCCGCAAACTGGTTTACAAGCTGCTTGGAAACAGTTCTGCCCAAAAGTGTCGGATGAAGCGCTTTATCTTTCTTTTCAACATATTTACGGGTTTGAATAACCGTAATTATGGTTGCATAAGTAGACGGACGGCCGATACCGTACTCTTCCAGTGCTTTAACAAGAGAAGCTTCGTTATATCTTGGAGGCGGCTGGGTGAAGTGCTGCTTTGGTTCAACTTTAACACATTTTACCTTATCACCCTCATTCAAATCAGGAATTTTTGCATCTGCTTCCGGAGCTTCTTCTTCGGAATCGTTATAAACTCTCAAAAATCCGTCAAACGTAATTTTGCTTGTTCCCGCTTTTAGAGTATAATCACCTGCGGTTATCTCTACGGTTTTGTTTGCAATATCTGCAGGCGACATTTGCGATGACATAAATTTTTCCCAGATAAGTTTGTACAATTTGTACTGGTCATTATCGAGATATTTTTTAATACTGTCAGGTGTTCTTTCAGGGTAAGACGGTCTGATTGCTTCGTGCGCATCCTGAACATTTTGTTTGCCCTTGACGTAAATATTCGGCTTGGCAGGATAATATTTTTCGCCGTAATTTTGGAGGATAAAGTTTTTTGCCATATCCTGCGCATCATCCGAAACTCTCACACTGTCTGTTCTCATGTAGGTAATCAAACCGACAGGAGTGCCGTCAATTTCAATACCTTCGTAGAGTCTTTGGGCAACCTGCATTGTTTTTTGCACGCCAAAACCGAGTTTTGAACTTGCGGCTCTTTGCATGGTTGATGTTATAAAAGGTGCCGTAGGCTTACGTTTGGTTGATTTTTTGGTAACTTTTGTTACATCAAATTCCGACGGGTAATTTGTCAGGAAATCTACAATTTTTTGTGCTTCGTCTTTATTTTTAATATTTTTTTCTACGGCTTTTCCTTTAATCTTTGAAAGTTCCGCTTCAAAAGTTTTGCCGTCTTTGTCAAGATTTGCGTGAATTGACCAGTATTCCTGCGGTACAAAAGCTTCAATTTCTTCTTCTCTTTCGCAAATCATTCGGAGAGCAACTGACTGTACACGTCCTGCCGAAAGATTACGGTTTCCTATTTGTTTCCATAAAACAGGGCTTAACTTGTAGCCTACGAGTTTATCAAGAATTTGTCTTGTCTGCTGTGCCTGAACCATATCCATATCAATTCCGCGAGGATTTTCAACTGAATGTTTTACGGCTTTCGGGGTAATTTCGTTAAATACAATTCTTGAAATTTTATCATCCGGAACATTCAGAATTTGTCTTACATGCCAGGCAATTGCTTCTCCTTCACGGTCGGGGTCGGATGCAAGATAAATTTTGTCTGCTTTTTTGGCTAAATCATTTAATTTTTTTACGACGGCTTGTTTGCCGGGGATTATTTCAAACTTCGGCTGGAAGTGGTTTTGGATATCAAATCCCAAGTTTTCGGTTGAAGGATCTTTTGTCGGAAGATTTCTCACGTGTCCGAAACTTGCTTCAATCTGGTATCCATCTCCCAAAATTTTTTTAATGGTTTTAGATTTTGCCGGAGACTCGACTATAACTAATGCTTTTTCTTTTTTATTTGTAGTTTTTGCTGCCATTTATTTTCCTTATTCTTTCTCCCGGATTGTTGTTTTCTCTGGATTGCTTTGCTTGCTATCGGATTATTCGGGTTGTCGCCGGAGTAACGTCTGGCTCCAACTTACGGGCTGGGGCACTTCGTGCCACGGCACCCTACCGAAAATCCGACCTCGCAATGACGGATGGTTTAAACTCTTTTATACCTGTCGCCGGCTACCTGTTTTATTATCCCTTTAAGCTCCATGGTTGTCAAGTTTATCAATAAATCATTTGTGTTAATTTTTGTAATTGTACTTAACTCATCAAACCCCTTTTCTTCCACTTCAAGCGCGTTGTAAATTTTCTGTTCATCATCAGTTAAATCAGAAAGCGGCATCTGAAGCTGTTTGGCGGGTTTAATTTCCCAATTTAATGCTTCAAGAATATCATTTGCACAAGTTACAAGTGTGGCTCCGTTTTTGAGAAGTTTATATATTCCTTCCGTGTTCGGATTGGAAATAAGCCCCGGGATACACATTAACTCTCTTCCCTGTTCAAGAGTGAGATTTGCCGTAATAAGCGCCCCGCTTTTCATCGAAGCTTCCGCAACAAGCGTGCCGTAAGAAAGACCCGATACTATTCTGTTTCTCTGCGGAAATCTGAACTTTAAAGGCTCAAATGTCGGATAATATTCGCTTACAACCAAGCCTCCGCCTTGTTCAATCTGTTCATATAAATGCTTATTACTTGCCGGATATGTGAAGTCAAAGCCGCTTGCAATTACTCCGATTGTTTTCAGATTATGCTTAAGTGCGCTTGTGTGAGCACTTGTATCAATACCGGAGGCCAGACCTGAAACTATGCATATATCTGTTCCTTCAAGTTCCGACACTATTTTTTCAACGGCTTCTTTTGCGTGGAAGCTGGCTTTGCGCGAGCCGACTACTGCAACTGTTTTTTCAAAGTTGCAAAGTTCAGGGTTCCCTTTGTAATACAATACCGCCGGAGGATCGGAAATTTCTTTCAGCATTTTGGGATAATTCATATCTTCAAATGTAAAATATTTTATCCCTTTTTCCAAAACAGTATTATATGTTTTTTCAAGATCAAGATTTTTTCTTTTTTCTATAAATTTTTCGGCCTTTTTAACACTTAGGCCGTCAATTTGCGACAAATCCGACAGCGAAGCATTATAAGCTGTTTCGACATCTCCAAAATAATTGTAAATTCTTTGAATAAAAGTACTGTCAATTTGTTCTATTGACGATAACGCTATCCAATATTTATCCATTAGTTTTTTTCTTTTTAATTCTTTCTATAAGTTCTTTTACGTTTTTAACTTCTTCTTCCGGAAGTTCCATTTCTATATAATCTTCCAGATATTCTATTGCATCATCATAATCCCCGCGTGCCAGGAAAAGAATTGCAACTTTCTTATATGCCTGCCTGAAACCCGCATCACGCGCAATTGTTTTTAGATAATTTGAAATTGCTTTATCGACTTCATTATTAGCTTCATAAGCCTGTGCAAGGCTGAAATATATATAAGGATTATCTTCTTTAAATTCCAGAATATTTTCAAAATTTTCGATAGCCAAAGCATAGTTGCCGAGTTCAAAATGAACTTTGCCTAAATCATAATACGCATCATAGTTTTCCGGCTGCGCTTCAAGAATTTTTTCCAGCTCATCTATCGCCAAATCCAGTCTGCAATCCTCCATATAAAATCTTGCCAGAAAATGCGCAATAACCATATTATCCGGCATTTCGTATACTCCTTGCGAAAGAAGTTGTATGCCGTTTTCATAATCTTTATTTCTGTAATAAAGATCTGCAAGATTTATATACGCCTGCGGAAGTTTAGGATCCAGTTCAAGTGCTTTTAAAAAATTATCTTCCGCTTTTTCGTCGTTTGATATACTTGCGTAACACTGTCCGATATTGTTATAAATTTCTGCGGTCGGATTTTCAGTTTCTATTACTGAACTAAATGCATCAATTGCTTTTTCGTATTCACCTTGTTTATAAAAATCAAGTGCTTTTTCAATTTTTTCGTTCATAAATTCCTCTTACAATCCTAATGTCATACCGGAGCTTCCGTTATTGTCCCCTCCGTCATTTGAACCGATATTTTTAATAACTGTTCTTGTATTTCCTTCGGCTTTAAAATCTTTTGGATTTAATTTCATATTAATTTTATCGGCAAAAATTGTTCTGACCCCTTGAGTTATGCTTGAACGTCCTATGAAATATA
This sequence comes from Candidatus Gastranaerophilales bacterium, assembly GCA_944324365.1. Lineage (GTDB taxonomy): Bacteria > Cyanobacteriota > Vampirovibrionia > Gastranaerophilales > Gastranaerophilaceae > UBA1221. The sequence continues at coordinate 7,199 of CALUWA010000009.1, read as the reverse complement.
CATCATTAGGTTTGCCTTCTTTGTTAGGATATACGTTAATTTTCGGGCCTACGGCGTAATAATCTTCGTACCAAACTCTTACATCACCGCTCGCCGAGAATGTGTTTTTATCCTGTGTAAATTCCTGAACATGAGATTTTAATGTTAGTTTTTTACCGTCATCGTTTATATAATTTGAAGTCGTGTTTCCGGTAGCGATTAAAATTTTTGTTGCAGAATTATAGAAAAATCTGTCGGCAAAAGAATCATTTGCCTGTTGTTTAATTCGTCCGTTGCCGATAAGCTCAAGTGTTTTTAAATCTCCGTTCTTGTCGGTTTTTATGATAGCTTTGTTCGAAAAAGTTTCCAGTTCTTTATATTTCATGGTTACATTACCGGTTGCTGTCATAATCCCGGTTTTTGTATCGTATTCCTGAACGTCGGAATTTATTACAACAATAGGAACTTTGCCGTCGAACACAACAGACTGAGTATCCCCTTCGGCTCTTACTATTTTGGTAATCAGAGAAACTTTCAGGATATTTGCTTTAACCTCACGTTTTTTGTTTTTCTTAACTTCATAAGCGTAAGGTTTGTCATAAAATGTTGCAGTATCAAGGTTCTGCTGTTCATTCATATTTACATCAGCACTGTTGCCGACAACTTTTAAGTCATCAACAGAAACTTTTACATCCCCTTTGAATTTGATTTTGTTATCTTCTTCGGAGAATGTTTGTGTTTTTGATTCAATAACCAAATCAGATGCTTGCGCAATTATCCCTAATGAAAACATTAATATCGCAATTGTTATCAATAATTTCTTCATTTTTTCTCCTTGGTGTCGTACAATTTTGAAACAGCGTGCCCTGAGATTTTAAATTTATCATAATCCGGACTTATTTCAACGGATTCTGCGGTTGCAAGAAGTTCCGCATTCCTTGTAATTCTTACATTTCCATATGCTATGACAGGATTGTCGCTGCCTGACCATATTACTCTGTCTGCTTCAAGCGAAGTTCCGTCTTTAACCACAATATGAGTATCCTGATATAAAATTATTTGTTTTCTTTCGGCACTGTAAGAGCCTTTTGTTGATTCAAAGCTCATAGAAACATCATTATTTTCATCAAAAAAGTTGCCTATACAATTGTTAAGAAGTGCAACTCCATTATCGCTGTCATAAGATCCTGTTTCGCCATAGATTTCCCAATATTTATGGTCGTCTTTTGTTTCCGTAAGTATTATACCGTTAATCTGTGCTTCCTGGCGGTCTTCGCTGTTGGCTAACTGGCTGCGGTTAAAGTTATGAGTAATTATTCCGGCAGAAATAAACGCCCATGCCAAAATTCCCACTAACGCAAGAGCAGCGGCAATATAAGCTTTTTTCTTTCTACTCATATCCTTCCATTTCATAACAAATATTATAGCATAAAAATGTAATCTGTATAAACTATATTATTTGAGCTTTATTCATACTTCGTTATTAGGTTATTAAGTTATTACAGTAAATTTTGTAACTTATAACGCAATTATTATCTGTAAAATTTAATTACTTCTTCCTAGTTTGCTTTGCAAGCAAAAATGCCGTGCATTATATATGGCATTAAAAAAGCGGGTTCCCCCGCTTTTTTAATTATTTACTTTCGTGAACCTCTTCGGGTTTTTGAAGCGGTTTACTTTCGTTAACGTAATTTGTAAGCTGCTTAAGTGCAGGTTTATAAGAGTTAACCGTAGCGTTACCGCCAAGACAGCCGCCTTTACAAGCCATAACCTCAATCAGGTTGCCAAGATCACAAACTCCGTTTTTCGCATATTTTTTCAAATCGCGAATAGACTGCTTATCCAATCCGTCTATCACTACAGGATATACAGGAATTTCTTCCGGAACAAGAGTTTTAACAGCTTTTGCTACTCCGCCTGTTACAGCGTAGTTTCTGCCTTCTGCAGAAGCTTCTGTTTTAAATTCTTCTTCTCCGCAATCTTCTACTTTAATATTCATTGCGATAAACCACGCACCTATTTCCTCGTAGTTCAAAACATAATCTACGTTAGGGTTCTGTAATGCTTCGCGGCGCTTTGCAACACAAGGGCTGAAGAACACAGTCACTGCATCCGGATGTTCTTTTTTTACAATTTCCGCTGTGTAATACAAAGGTGTCTTTGTATCTGATCTGAAAGGCTTAAGCTCCGGAACATGTTTTTCAACAAGTTCGTTATATCCGGCACAGCATGATGTCGTCATAAATTCCGCACCGTTGATAAGTCTTTCTTCAAATTCTTTGGCTTCTGTTTTTGTTGTAACATCGGCACCCTGTGCAACTTCGTATACATCAGCAAATCCAAGCTTTTCAATGGCTGCTTTAAGCTGTTTAGGAGAGCAAGGCAGCTGCCCGAACATTGCCGGAGCAACCATTGCAATAACTTTTTTACCTGCTTTGATATTTTTCAGCACATCAATAATCTGACTTTTTTCGTGCACAGCCCCGAAAGGACAAGCACTTACACACTTTCCGCAGGATATGCATTTTTCAAAATCAATTCTTGCATGCCCGTTTTCATCTTTTGCAATAGCACCTACAGGGCAGGCACTCTCGCAAGGTACGATAATTTTGGTAATTGCCTGGTAAGGACAAACCTGCACGCACATTCCGCAATTTTTACATTTATCAGGGTCAATAACTGATTTACCGTTTTTAATGCTTATTGCGCCGAACTTACATGTATTTACGCAAGGTCTTGCAACGCAGCCTTGGCATAAATCAGTTACATAAATTCTTGAAGGCACACAGCCTTTGCAAGCTGTTTGAAGAACTGTCAAAGGATGTTCCTCAGGCTGTTTTCTGTCAAGTACTTGTCTTGCAAGCTCTGCCATATGTATACTGTCGTCGGTTTCTTCTATTGATAAACCCAATCCCGCGATTGTTCTGTCACGCAAAATTGCACGTTCTTTATAAACGCAGCATCTGTATGCAGCTTCGTAATCCTTTGGACGCATCTGATACGGAATTAATCTTGCATTTTCACCAAAATCATCAGTATAAAATGCTTTAATTAATCTTATCAATATTTCCCTTTTTAAATGAGAAGTTTGTCTAGGGGCATTCATTACCATTGTTTTTTCCTTTTCTACTTCCGGCAAAGGTATGAAACCTTCTGCCTAACTACTTTAATTTTTCATCTATTGCTTTTAAAACTTTTTCTACAGTTGCTTCTTTAATGACTTCATCATCAACTTTTACATAAGGTGCTTTTGAAAATTCCCAGTCTATGGAGCACAAGCCCAAACAAGGAACACCTGATACATCTACTTTATCGCCGTACTTTGCAGGAACAGTATCAATAAGCTCCTGTAAATTAGCAGACCCCATAACGAAGCAAGTTGTTCCCAAACATACCTTAACACTAATTTTTTTGTCCATTGTCATTTACCTTTCTTTGACGAGGAATTTCCTCACATATACTGTACATTAACTTTTTTGAAATATTTGTCCTGTAAGACATTTGCCATATTTTTTATGATATTTTTACGAATTTCAATCTCAATCGGCAATGCCGGATCGTAATGTGCTTGGTTGAGCTTTGCACCTACCATAAAGTGAATACAATCACTATCTAATAAAAATTTTACCAACTTCCCGGCGGCATTGTCAATATCCGAGGTGCCGTTTTCTAAGTATTCTAAAGTTTTTGTTAACGTTAAAATTCCCTCTGTTACAAGGTCAACCCCGTCCATATAAGAAATTGCCGGAAGCTTGCCAACACTTATTGTTGAATCCATTCTGATTGGAATATTCAACTCTCTGGAAATCAAGTTTGCCGTAGTTCCTCCGCAAATCGCTTTCTTTCCTTTGAAATTTTGAAACATCTGTGCATACTCTTTGTCTTTCTGCTGATGATAAGGCGGGCCTGTAAATATTAAAGCTTCACGCGGCTCTCTGAAATACAAAACACAAGCCGAAATATCATCTTTCGGTTTTCTGTCTGTTTCAATATTGCGCGCCTGATTAACTATATAATTTGCAAGCTCGGAACTTGAAATATCAGGATGCTCGTTTAATTTATCTTTTAGAAGTACAATCAAGCCTTCCCTGCGCAATCCGAGTTTCAGCCGTCCGCCTCCAAGTCCAGACTGAGTCACTCCATCAGAACAAAAAATAAGCCTGTCGCCAAGTTTAAGCTTAATTTTATAAACTTTCATCCTTCTGTTTTTAAAAGTTTTTGACTGAATTGTTTCATAAGGCGGCTCCATAACCTCTCCGTCACGAATCCAAACAAATTCAGGGTTGCCCTCTTCTACAATCTTAGCATTTCCGTCATCGTCACAATCAATTGCGGAAAATGTTGAATAACTAATATGCCGGACTTTACATACAGGAAGAGAGTTCATAACAATTTCAGCAGCTTGCCTTATCGGAATCTGGTCATTTGAAATAAACTGCAAAAGCATAGTAGCAGTCATACAGGATAGAATATTTGCCTTAATTCCGCTTCCCAAACCATCGGATAATACAGCAACAAGCCTTGCTTCATCGGGATATCTTTTGGAAACGAAATAATCTCCGTAAGCATTCTGGTTATATTTTTTCATTTGGCTGCAATCGATGTCTATAAACATTTAATCTATCCTTTATTTGCAGAACTGTCGTTTTCACTGTCTTTGTCATCGTAATCGTTAGCGATTGAACTTAACAGGGTTTCGGTTTCAACCATATGTTCGCCCAAAAGACAGGCAATTTCCTGAACAATAGAAATATTTTTTGAAATAACTTCGTGTGCTTTTTGGGCAATTTTTTCCCTGTTTGTTTCGGACTGGGTAACATCTGTAATTACAGCCCCGACAATCTCGTTTTCTTCAATCGTAAATATACTAATATCGTACAATCTGTCTTTTACGGCATAGCGTTCTTTATGCAGATCCTTGCCGGAATTCATACAGGTTTTAAACAATTCCGAAAAACTTAAAATTCTGTCGATGGCGGCTCCGTTCATACCGTCCGGACGAGCTTTGAAAATCTCATACATATCGCCGGAAAACATTTTCATAAAGCTGTCGTTAGCTTCCAAAATATTCAGGTTTCTGTCTACCATAACAACTGCAGCAGGCATACATCTTACAAGGGCTGCAGCTTTTCTCATCGCAATTTTTCTCATATAGGAAACGCACATAGAAGTTTCGGCATCTCCGTCAAGAAGCGCCTTTGCCAAATCTCTGCAGGTTGCATAACCGCATCCGCCGCAGTTAAGTTCATCATCCACAGTATGTTTCCCGATACGTTTTAAAGCTTTCAGTATCTCTTCCAGAGAATATTCCGAATGAACAATTTTTCCTTTTTGAATTTGATAAGGAACAACTGTTTCAGGCTCTTTCGGAATATTATCCCTGTCTTTTACATGGGTCATAATAGTTGAAACAACACTGATACCTGCTTTATCCGTAGAAATACAAGGCCCGCCGACACAACCGCCCTCGCATGCAAGCGCTTCGACAAAAATTACGCTGTCAATTTTTTCAGGATTAAGATTATTTAAAGCTCTGCCAAAATTATTTAATCCGCACACATCCATAAGCTGAATATCGCGTCTGATACCTATTCGGCGCAAAGTTTCGTTCATACCGCCGTCTATCGGGTACAAAGCACCTTCATTCGCATCATACGGAACAAACGCATTGTTTTTGTCGAAATTTACGGATGCAATATCAACAATTTCATCGTTAATCCACATCTTTAATTCTTCAAAAGTTAACGCCACATCAAATAACCCGGCGTATTTAACCTCGTTTTTCTTACCTATGCAAGGACCTATAAACACAATCGAAATATCATCGCCGTATTTCTCCTTAAGAATTTTGGCATGTGTCATTGCCGGAGAACCGATAGGAGTAATACAATCAATAAATTCCGGATGATAAAGCCTTATATAATCTACGATAACCGGGCAGGCACTTGAAATAAACAGCCCTTTTTCGGCATTGTTGAGCATTTTTGCCGTTTCAATGGAAACTTCCTGTGCTCCAAGCGCAGTTTCCGACACTTCGGCAAATCCGAGCCGCTTAAGGATTGAAATCATTTTATATGGCGAGTAATCAAACACCCCGCTCCACGAAGGTGCCAGAGATACAAAAACTCTTTTTTGTGCAAGAAGAAGATTTTTAACTTTATCAATATCTGTTCTGACCCTCTTTGCATTTGAAGGACAAGCTTTTACACAATTCCCGCATGCAACGCATTTTGACGGAATGACACTTGCATGTCCGTCCTCTATCTTAATTGCCTTAACAGGACATTCGCGGATACATTTATAACAATCGTGGCATTCATTAACTAATGTATAAACAGGATACTGAGAATCCATTTCTTAACTCCTTCATAACTAGCAGAACTTTATTTTTATAATAACCGAAAAATATACTAAACAGAAGATTTAATGCTGTCCAGAATTTCTTTTAATTTATTTTCATCAACTTCGTTATATTCAACTCCGTTAATAACAATGTTTGGCCCGACAGCACATTTGCCGGAGCATCTTGTTCCTGACAAGTCAATCTGAGCCTCAAGGCCGTTTTCCTTAATATAATTTTCTATAAATTCTAGATTTTGCGCGTTTCCTCTTGCAAAACAAGAACTTCCCATACATACTGTAACTTCTACTTTAGCCATAATTTCCTCATATTAATACAGATATATTACATTATAAAAAAATATTAAGCAAGTTTATAAATAATAAGTATTTATACCGAAAAGATTTATTTTTTTAGATTTCTTCTGTCCCTGATATAATTAAACAACAACCAGAGTAGTAATATCGCCAAAATTGCATAATCAAACGGATCATCCCAACGACTATGAGTCTGTACATATGTTCTCCTTTTTTAAGTAACTGAATTATATTTTACAAGAGTTAACCGCTGCACTCAAGAATAAAAATAAATCTTAATAAATGTTATTTCCGTTATTGCTGTATATGTCAAGTTACATAATTCATGTTATCAGTATCTCTTTTGATATACAAAGGTTTCGTTTATGTCTATTTCTTTTCTTTTGTTTGCGAGGCAAAAGAAAAGAAAACACACAAACGTTCCCTGCATTTCGCTAGCGCTCAATGCCAAAATATTATTTGAGCTTTCAGCTCAAATTTTTTCAAGGCTCACTATTGCACTTCGTGCACGTTCGCCTGACACAATTCCACCAGACGTCATTGCGAGGAGCAACGCGACGAAG
>CALUWA010000008.1 GCA_944324365.1 Candidatus Gastranaerophilales bacterium | reverse complement strand
ATAAGAGATACTTCGCTACCGCTCAGGATGACAATGTAACTTTGCTTCATTGCGGCGGTTTGCTTTGTAAGGATGACGAAATCATTTCTGTAACAACTTAATTACTTATTCACTTAATTCCCTTGCGAAACCCGAAGTTTTGTCCGCTATATATTTCATCTACCCAACCAGCACTGTGCATAAATTTTCCAGTTGTTTCAACGCCTCTGCCGGAAGCCTATCTCTGCCGCCAAAAGCATACTCTCTGGATTTTACAAACTCAATCCTGTCATTTATTCTTGCTATGAATTTGTTCTTATATTCCTTATCCCTAAACGAAGCCTCAAACCCTTCAATATCCATAATTTCAATATTATCAAAGCTTTCCCATTTATGGAATTGGGCATTACCTTCTATAATCGACTCTATTATCTTAAAAGTCAAGTATGCAGGAACTTTTTTACCCATAAAGTCGCCTGTATTTAAGATATAGCAATCAATTCCGCTTTGCAAAATCTGTTTATACCTTTCATAATCCAACCCCAGCGGATAAACTCTGAAAGGATTTGCATAAGGTTCAAAAACAAGAGAATCCGGATCAATACCTTCTGCCAGACGCTCCGCAGCCGACCTTTTTGTCGCAAGCGTTGCTCCCATAACCGCCCCTAATTCCGCGCCGTTTAATTTCAGAACCGGCGGAATTGTAAAATCTTTCATGAGCCAAAATACGGCATTTAAAGGTTCATCCAACCTGTCCACCCTGTTTGGCGCCCACAATTTTGATTTAACCGCTCTGCCGTTACCGTTTCTTATATCTTCCGGTACAGATATAATCCTGCCGTCAGGAAGAGCAATTGCACCCTCATTTTGATGGGTCAAAATGTATTTATTCGCTTCGTGCCCGATAGGATAATCCGCAGTTTTATCAAAATACGCAGGCTCCAGCGCAATTGTGTATTTCTTTTCAAGATTAATTATAAACGCATCGTCATGCAAAATTGTAACATCATATTTGCCGTCATGCTTTGCGTGCGTAATTGTTGACTTACCCGAACCGGAAAGCCCAAATACTGCAAGCTGAAACGGATCTTTCCCTTTAAGTTTATAACTCTTCATCCCGCCATGGCATGATACATAACCGTTTCTTGCCGCAACTGCCCAGGCAAGAGTTAAGGTTCCTTTCTTATGCTCGCCAAAATAACGCATACCGAGAATTATCGCACAGTTATGCTCCGGATCAAACAGAGTCAATCCGTAAGGGAAATCAGGATGTTTCCAGTCCGGATCGGAAAATATATAAATATCCGGCTCATCCAGTAGTCTTGAGGAAGCATACATTCTCTCATATTCCTTTGTAATTGATTGAAAATTAAGCATCCAGGAATACAAAGTATTCTCAAACCCCTGAGGGATAAGCAGATGAGCTTTTAACATAAAATCTTTATCCAAACCGACTATTGCTTCTGCCTTAAACATTGCACGATACCTTGTGTTGTAAACAGCTTCCCGCACAATCGGCAAAAGTTTTGAAATATCGCAATCCGTTTCCCCGACTATTTTACGCGCCGCAATGCAGCGCCCCACAACTGCACCGTCATTAAATAACAGCTGGCTTGCTCCCTTCGGCAATCCGATTTTTTCAGGCTGATATACGGGCATGCCGGTTAATTCAACGGTGCCGGGAGAATTTAGCGCAAGCTCATAAGCTTCTGCTAAATCCGAAACCTCAATAACATTATTTCCAAAAAATGGAGCTGTTATTGTAGCTCTAAGCCCCGAAAACATTTCTTTTGCATTAAAACCCTTTTCACAATAATCCTTTGTCGCCATAGCCGCCTCTTATAAACACAACATAAATAATCGTTATTAGAAATTCTATAACAAAATATGATTTTATGGTAAGTTTTTTACAAAAATTTAATAGCAAAAAAAAATTCCTTCGTGTTTTAATAAGATTACAATTTTGAGAAAGGATATCTATGAAAATTCCGCCTGATAGATATGCAGAAATCCAAAAAGCTATCCAAATGGCAAAAGAACACTTGCAAAATGCCGACAGAATTGAAAAAATTATAAATGATCTTCGGCAGAAGTCAATAAAGATGCAAGAGAAATACAATCGTAAACATCTTGAATATGCAGAGTTAACAAACGAACCTGCAAAAATTGATATACTGAGGGAAGCAAAAATAGAGGCTCAGAAACAATATTTAACGAATAGCATGGAACTTGAAATCATGAAAAAACATTTCTCTGATAGGTACGTTGAAATATTCAGAGAAGAAAAAAATGTTGCAAAACTTGCCCAAAAAGCTAAAATAGCAACAGAAAAATATAATAAATTTGCAGCTCAGCAAGCCGCGGCTCAAAAGGCTTTTGAAGAATTAAACAAAATTTAAACTCATATAAAATAGTTTTATTAAAATATAAAAACATATTCTCTACGGTAACAGCCTGCCGTAGTTTTTGTTATTAAACACAAGATATTGACCAAAAGTCATTGACTTTTAGTCAGCAACATGTTATAATTTTTTATTATACAGGAGTACACTATGAACAAAAGACAAACTGCAGCTTTGGAAACCAAACGAAAACTCATCACAGCCGGATTAGAGCTTCTGAGAGAAAAAGGCTTTGATGCAATTAATGTCGAAGATATTACCCAAAAAGCAGGAGTAGCTAAGGGTACATTTTATACTTATTTCAAACGAAAAGAAGACATCGTTCTTGATATCAGCCGGGTTCCGTTCAGCGAAATCGCCGATGAAATTGAAAATATGAAGGAACTGCATATCATAGAAAAACTTATTCATTATTATCACCGGTTTATGGAATGCGTAGAATCATGCGGAATAAATGTATGCCGTCAATGGACAAGAGATGTCTTAGATCCAAATAATGTTCCGGAAACTAAAGATGGACAAAAATGGAAATACGACTATGATATGCTCAAAAATATTTTGGACAATGCCGTTAGAAACGAGGAATTAAAAGAAAATACTCCTACAGAACTTTTGACACATATCATAATCAGTGAACTTTACGGAATGATGACCTGCTGGTGCATGTCTGACGGCAAGTTTGAACCGCTTGATTGGACTGATAAATTTTGTGAAGTTCAATTAAAAACAATGTTAGAAAAATATATAAGGAGATAAAATTATGAAAACAGTAACACTAAACAATGGTGTAGAAATGCCGCTTTTGGGTTTTGGCGTATACCAAATTCCCGATCATAATGAATGTGAAAAAGCTGTATCGGAAGCATTGGAAGTCGGATACGGAATGCTGGATACGGCACAGGCTTATTTTAATGAAGAAGCCGTTGGCTCCGCAATCAAAAAAAGTGGAATAGACAGAAAAGATATTTTTCTTATAACAAAAATCTGGATCTCAAATGCCGGGGAAGAAAAAGCTTACAAATCAATTGATGAATCTTTAAGAAAATTGCAAACAGATTATGCTGACTTGCTTTTAATCCACCAGCCTGTAGGCGATTATTACGGTACATATCGTGCAATGGAAAAAGCTTACAAAGAAGGAAAAGCACGTGCAATTGGAATAAGTAATTTTTACCCGGACAGATTTGTTGATTTATCCCATTTTGTGGAAATACAGCCTGCAATAAATCAGGTGGAAACTCATGTATTTCAGCAGCAAAAACAGGCAAGAGAAATTATGAAAAAATATAATACCCAAATTATGTCCTGGGGACCTTTTGCTGAAGGAAGAAATAACTACTTTCAAAATGAAACTTTAAAAGAAATCAGTGCACAATACGGGAAATCCGTTGCACAGGTAGCTCTTAGATTTTTAACTCAGGAAGGTATAATTGTAATTCCGAAATCCATCCACAAAAACAGAATGGAAGAAAACTTCAATATATTTGATTTTGAACTTTCTTCTGAAGATTTGGATAAAATCCGAACATTGGATACAGGAAAAAGTCTGTTCTTTTCTCATCATGATCCGGAAACTATAGAATTTCTGGCAAGCTTCGGAAATTAAAATTGGACATTGATGAGAGAGAATTAATAACAGGAGATAAAATTATGAAATACAGAAAATTAAGAGATATTGAAGTTTCGGCAGTAGGGATGGGATGTATGGGTTTCAGCCACGGCTACGGCGCAATTCCAACAGAAGAAGAATCCATCAGATTAATACACAAAGCCTATGATTTAGGTTGCACATTATTTGATACAGCCGAAGCTTATGGCCCATTTATTAACGAAGAACTTGTTGGAAAGGCCGTTAAACCTTTTCGGGATAAAATTATACTGACAACAAAATTTGTTCCGGTATTCCAGCCGGGACAGGAAATTCCTGAAGGTAAACTTAGCAAAAAAGGGGTTACAAATGCTTTAAATGACTCATTGAAAAGGCTTCAAACAGATTACATTGACATCTATTACGAACACAGAGTTCCTCTTGACAGCAATGTAGAAGAAGTTGCCGGATGGATGGGCGAATTTATACAAGAAGGAAAAATTCGCGCCTGGGGACAATCCCAATCCACAGAAGAACAAATCAGAAAAGCACATGCAGTCACTCCTCTTACCGCAATCCAAAGCGAATACTCAATGATGGAAAGAATGTTTGAAAAAGACGTTATTCCAACATGCCGGGAACTAAATATCGGATTTGTTGCATTTTCACCTATGGCAAGCGGATTTTTGAGCGGAAAATATAGCAAAAATACTGAGTACAAAGGTGATGACGTAAGAAGAGTTATCACAAGGTTTAATCCCGAAAATGTAGAAAAAAACCAGCCGCTTTTGGATTTATTACACGAAGTCGCGGATAAAAAAGGAATTACACCTGCACAAATTTCACTCGCCTGGATGCTTAAGAAATACCAGCACGTTGTACCAATTCCGGGCATGAGGAAAGATGAAAGGGTTATTGAAAATCTTGGCGCAGCTGATGTAGAGCTTACAGACCAGGAGTTTAATAATATCGAAACCGAATTAAATAAAATAACAATCTACGGAAACAGAACCGATGAAGATATCCACAAACTCGGTTCGGTAAAAGCTATAGAAACTGAAAACTAACTACAAAAAAGGCTCCGATGGAGCCTTTTTCATTATCTTAAAACCAAAGCCTGCCACTGCATAATTTATTAATTTCCAACATTTTGACGCTTAGCAAAATTTGCAAAATTTACATTTTTTTGCCATTTGGCAAACTCAAAATTCTCTAAACCGGGTTCTACAAATTTTTCTATTACATGCTTTTCTATAAAATGATCAATAAACCTTATAGATGCCCCGAGAGCAACAAAGCCGCCTACACTTTTCAATAATTTTATTTTAAATAAATTGTTGCGCTGCCTTTGTTTTAATAAAGCTTTAATTGAGTCCTCCACATAACCTTCTATAGTATTTTTATCTTTTGCAAAACTACGTTTTGTATTATCATAAAATTTTAACAGTTTATTTGAAAGATTTTTTGGCTGCTTGTTATTTAATAAATCTGCCCTTATTGAAAATATCTCGTCAATATTTTTATCAGCATATTCTTTAACACTTGCTAACTTATTTTCTGACATTTTTTCACTGTGTGTAGAACTAAAAATCCAACGGCCTAATAATTTAAACGGATTTTTTGTCTTAAGTGATTTTTCACGATCAAGCAAATGTTGTTTTAAATGTTCATTAAATTCTTTTTTAAAACCATCTATATTTCCGTCGTAATCCTTTAGCTTACGGCGTTTTAAATGATTAATTGTAAACTTCTCAATTTCTTCCTTAAGCTGCAAAGACATTCCGGATTTTGAAGTCTGCCCGAGCAAAGACGCTGCTTTTTGTCCGTTATGCACTACGATAATAGGCATAACGACAGATGCCAAAGCTTGAAAAACTGCCTGTTTAAATGCACGTTTTTTATTCGGGTTATACTCTTTTTCATCAGATTTATATTTGTCATAAATGTCTGCTCCAAAATACATCAAAGCAGGAATCCAAAACATTGTACCAAGCGTAGGTGCAATATCCATAATCGCAGCTCCAATATCATTAGTAAAAGCTAAACCACGTAACGGCCACTTAAGCAGCGGATCACTGTATTCATCTTTTTCACTATTATTAATAGAATCCACATTTCCGTTAAAACTGCCGTTCCATATTACCGAACTATTCGCAAAACTATTTTCATTTCGGCTTTGCATATATTTTTGTCTTTGCAGATTTAAAAAACTTTTACTGTTTTGGTTAATCGTGGTATTAATATTGAAAGTCACTTGCCATCCTCATATATTATTAATAGTACCATTTTAATATAACCACTAAATAGTAAAATTTGCCTGTATGTAACATTTTACCGAAAATTGTTACATGCCTGACATAAAAAAGAGTTCGTATTTAACGAACTCTTTTTTCACATATAAAATTAATCAGGTTACTCAAATATTAACCGGCGATTAATTCTTTTACTTCAGCTGCAAATACTTTAGGATCCAATTTTAAACCAGGTCCCATAGTTGTTGCAAGGTAAACAGATTTAACAAATGTACCCTTAGCTGATGCAGGTTTTGCTCTCAAAATAGCATCTGCCAATGTAGCATAGTTCTTTACTAAATCTTCTTCGCTGAATTCAGCTTTACCGATAGGACAGTGAATCATACCCTGCTTATCAGCACGGAATTCAACTTTACCTGCTTTAGCATCTTTAACCGCTTTAGCAACATCCATTGTAACTGTACCTGTTTTAGGGTTTGGCATCAAACCTTTAGGCCCCAATACACGACCTAATTTACCCAACATACCCATACAATCAGGTGTTGCAATCAATGTATCGAATTCAAACCAGCCGTCTGAAATTTTATCAATAATTTCTTCTGCTCCTGCAAAATCAGCACCTGCTTCTTTTGCTTCGGTAGCCTTCGCACCTTTTGCAATTACGCATACTCTAACTGTCTTACCAAGGCCTGCCGGTAATACAACAGTAGATCTGATTTGCTGGTCAGCCTGTCTTACATCGATACCTAATCTCATGTGACACTCAACTGTTTCATTGAATTTAGATAATTCTTTTGAAATTTCTTTCAGTTTTTTTATACAGTCAACTGCAGTTGCCGGCTGAGTAAAATCAGCAAGCATTTCCTGCATTCTTTTTTGTTTTTTAGTCAATTTTGCCATTTTTTTCATCCTTCTTTGTAAATTCATGTTTACTTTTTAAGTATTATGATGAAGGCTCTTTCCTTTCGTGGTACTAGCGGACTGACGTCCTTCCATACTTAAAGTAATTTCGTTGTAACATTAATCTTTTACTGTAACACCCATTGCTCTGCAAGAACCTGCAATCATTTTTACTGCAGCTTCCATTGAAGTAGCGTTCAAATCGTTCATTTTGATTTTAGCGATTTCTTCAAGCTGAGCTCTGGTAATTTCAGCAACTTTATCTTTATTCGGAACAGCTGAACCTTTAGACAGATTCAATGCTTTCTTAATCAACACCGGAGCCGGCGGTGATTTGATAACAAATGAAAAACTTCTGTCTTCATAAACATCAATAATAACAGGGATAATATATCCTGCCTGTGATTCTGTTTTTGCATTGAACTGCTTACAAAAATCCATGATGTTTACACCGTGTTGACCCAAAGCCGGGCCGACCGGAGGTGATGGATTTGCTTTTCCGGCTTCAATTTGAAGCTTAATTTTTCCTACTACTTTTTTTGCCATTTTTTTCTCCTTTTGTGGTAATAACGGTTTTCACCAGCATAGTGAAAATCCTTCCACCTTTTTGTACTGTAAATTATAGTTTGTTAATTTGTTTGTATTCCAACTCAACCGGAGTTTCGCGGCCGAATATAGAAACATTTGCACGAAGTTTAGATTTGTCAGGGTATACTTCAATAATATCTGCAATAAAGTCTGCAAACGGCCCTGATACAATTCTAACTTTGTCACCGGCTTTAACATCAAGTTCGATTTTTTGTGACTGTGATGTAGAGCGGTGAATAATTTTCTTAATTTCGCTGTCTTTTGCAGGAATAGGACGTTTTGCGGATCCTACAAATTTTGTAACACCTGCAGTGTGTCTTACAACATACCAGCTGTCTTCGTCCATTATCATTTCAACCAAGACATAGCCAGGGAAGATTTTTTCTTCACGTTCTTGTTTTTTCCCGCCTTTAATCTGGGTAACTGTCTTTTGCGGAACCTCAATACGGAAGATTTTTTCGCCCATATTCATATACTCAATACGTTTTTCAAGATTTACTTTTACCTTGTTTTCGTGACCTGAATATGTGTGAACGATATACCAGCGTTTTTGGTTATTTTTTGCTTTTTTAGCTTCCTCTTGTGCCTGGGCTTCTGCTTCTGCAGCTTGCTGCTCAGCCAATTTGTCTTCGTTCAATTCTTCTTCCATTGATTTTTCTTTTTTAGTCATAAGCCACCTTTATATTTTCATTTTTATTTTAAAATTTTAAATCCGGTTACTACTTAATTAAGCTTAACGCTGATTTGAATATAATATCCATTAAATAAACTGCAACAGTAAACACAAAAACTATAGCCACAACAAAAATAGTTTCCATAATTACCTGTCTTTGTTCAGGCCAGTTTATTTTCCCCCATTCGGCACGTACACCGCGGAAGTAAAGTTTTATTGATTCTAATATTGCATTAAATTTATTGTCCATTATATTTCCTTTGACTTTTTATAAATCGCGCCCTGAAGGACTCGAACCCTCGACATCCGGTTTTGGAGACCGACGTTCTACCAACTGAACTAAGGACGCCTGTCCGGGGAGTACCCGGTACCGAATTTTCAGCTTTCCAGCCTCCGCTATCACAGAGAACTTTGAAAGTAACAAGGCGATTGCCGCCCTGCCGAAAAACGGTTATTTTGTTTCTTTATGATTAGTATGTTTTTTACATTTTGGGCAATATTTGCTCAATTCTAATCTTTCTTTAATATTTTTCTTGTTTTTTACTGTTGTGTAGTTTCTTTCCTTGCAGTCTTCACAAGCAAGAACTACCATTCTGTCATTTTTACCTTTGATACCCATTTTATTCTTCCTTTTTGTCTTTAATTGTCTTTTGTATTTTGGCGCTTTCCCTTATATAGTGCCATTTTTAGCCTTTTCAAAACTTATAAAAGCTTTGCTTTTTAAAATAGAATGTGAACTAACACATTCTATCAAAATCGGCTTATGCTTCTATCCTATAACAAAAAATTTTAAAATGCAAACAATTGTTAACAAACTATAAGCAAAGTTTTTAGATAAATCATAATATACAAAAAGAAGGATTTTCATCCTTCTTTTCAAAAAATTATTTATCGCTGTTTTTATTTCACTGCGTAATCGGAGGATTTTAGATTTGAACTTGCAACCTGGTAATTAGCTCCGGAACCGGAACCTGCACGGAGCTGTTCCATATAAATCTGGCCGTTTTTAACAACCTGCTGGAGTTTATTCAAATCTTGTTCAATATTTGTCAGAACCTGTTCTGCGTATAATTCAGCACCTTCTTTTGTTCTGATTGCATCATCTGCAGCTTGTGAACGGATATTGTCAGCTTCCTCAAGAGCTTTTCTTTTCAACTCTTCGCATTCTTCCTGAACCTGGTTTCTGATTCTGATGCCTTCTCTTTCTACAGCCTTAATAAAATCGGCTTCACTGAGTTTTCTGTCAGCTTCCATCTGCGCATCCGCTATAATTTTTTCAGCTTTTTGCTGAGCTTCAAGCTGCAATTCTTCTCTGCGTCTTAAAAACGCTCTTGCTTCCTGAACTTCTACCGGCAAAGATGCATATATTCTGTCAATTAATGTCAAAATTTCATTTGGTTTTACTACGACAAATTTGTTAGGTATAATTGTAAAACTTTCTTCAATTGCGTATTCAAGCAATTTCAATAAGTCAAATACTCCGTTCTGTTGCATGTCCGTCACACATATTCCCTTTCTATATAACATCATTCTACATAAGCGTAAAATAATTGTCAAATTATAAACTGCTATGTCCTTAACATACTTTACGTTTCACCAGATAATCATAAACCGGCTGAGGCACAAACTTGGAAATATCGCCGTTATTTAGATATATTTCCTTAATCGTACTTGATGAAATAAAGTTATACTTTGGCTTTGTGGTTAAAAACACAGTCTTGATATCTTCGCACAAGGCACTGTTAGCCTGTGAAAGCTGTAATTCATATTCAAAATCCGAAACAGCGCGCAATCCTCGGATTAACACCTGTGCACCATGCTTTTTGGCATATTCAATAGTTAAGCCTTCAAAACTGTCAACTTCGACATTGTCAAGATGGGTTACGCTTTCGCGAATAAGCCTGACACGTTCATCTACCGGCAAAAATCCTTTTTTTTCGGAATTTCTCGCAACCGCAATGATAACTTTATCGAAAATTCCTGCACCTGTTTTTAAAATATCAAGATGCCCCTTTGTAATCGGGTCAAAACTACCCGGATATACTGCTATCTTCATTAATTTTTCCTTTCTGAGATTACAGGAAAAATTATACGGCAAAAAAATTCAAAAAGTAAAGATTTTGCCTAAACAATTTCGCAAAGAGCATCTACGACAACCGGATCCCATTTTGTACCCGCTTCTTCTTTTAATATCGAAACAGCTTTAACTGTTGTCATAGCTTTTCTGTATGATCTGTCGGAAGTCATCGCGCTATAAGCATCGGCAACCGCAATAATTCTTGAACCGAACGGGATTGACATACCTTTAAGCCCTTCCGGAGCACCGGAGCCGTCATAGCGTTCTTTTTGGTACGTAACGTACGGAACAACTTCTGACAAGAAGTTTATATTCATAAGCAGATTAACTCCGATATTTGCCTGCGACTGCATTAATTTCAAATCTTCATCTGAAAGCTTGCCGCTGGTTGTGAAGATTTTTTCCGGAAGCATTATTTTGCCGATATTCTGGAGCAGTGCCGCATAATATATTAAATCCGTTGTTTTTTCATTCAAACCAAGCTGTTTGCAAATCTTACGGGCAAGTTCAGCGGTATTCTTTGAATGTGAAACGTTGTATCTTCCTTTGGTATCAACAGCTTTGGCCAGATGTTCCACAAAACTCTGCTGGTAATCGCATAAATCTCCGATTAAAGCCGTCAGTTCGGCTCTTGAATGCTGTAAGTCGCTGATATGCGAATCTTCATCCGCCATAAGAAGATTTGTATTATCTATCTCTCCCTGCAATGTCATTGACGTTGCAAAAAGCTTCGCCATACTTTCAACCAAACTCAAATATTCCTGTGCAACCGGAGCTGAATTATTTTTTTCCAAAGAAATAACACCAACACTCTTTGAATTGCAGAACATTGGTATTGCAATTATATCTCCGTCCTTCAGGGTTTCACGTTCTGTATATGCTCTGCTGACTACGGACTCGTCGCTGTATTTGAACCCGCCGCGGTATAATTTTTCATCAGAAGTTCCGACAAGTACAAGGTCAAAATCCGGGTTAGACATGCCGCGTGCAAAATCTTTTGCCAGATATATATTACACTTTTTAACCTCAAGCATTTGGGTAATGGAATGCGCAATTGCCGTATAAATAGCATACTCCTCTTTGGTTTCGAAATTTAGAACACAAAGAGTATTTTTCAGCGAATAGATAGAAACAAGTTCTTCAAGCTGATTTTTTAAACGTTCTTTTTTATTCTTTTCATTTGAGCCGATTTTCTTTGCCAAATCTTCCGAAATCAAATGTTCAGAAACAAAATCTCCTAAATTTAAAGCAAAAATCTCTTCTAACGGGTCATTACCCATTAATCTCTCAGACTGACCAAAAAGTGATACGCCGCTTTTTAAATCTTTGTTTTCCATTACAAATTTCCTTCTACTTGCATGCTTTGTTTTTATATACGGCATGACTGTGAAAAAACTTTAATGTTTTTTACAAAATTTCATACTTTAGTATGGGATATATTATACTTTGGTAGGAGATTTATAAACTCAAGAAGTTACAGTACGTTCCGTTTGCTTCGCAAACGAAATCGTTAAGCGCTGCTAAGGACAACGCAGCGCATTTCCCGTCATTCAGAGGGCGGATTTTCGGTAGGGCGCCGTGGCACGAAGTGCCCCAGCCCGTAAGTTGGAGCCGGACGTTACTCCGGCGACAACCCGAATAATCCGATAGTAAGCGAAGCAATCCATAAAATCCATAGAAAATTTCCTGGATTGCTTCGTCGCGTTGCTCCTCGCAATGACGTCTGGTAGAGTTGAGTCAGGCGAACGTGCACGAAGTGCGATAGTGAGCCATGAAAGAATTTGAGCTGAAAACTCAAATAACATTTTGGCAAGAGTGAGTGCAGCGAAACCCGTCCAGAAGAGAGCTGCGTTTAACCGATCGAGCCGCCAATAATCCAAGACGCGTTATAGTGTAGTGCTTCAGGCACTAACGTGGATTATGTAAAAACTTTATTAAATAAAGTTTTTCAATTCTTCTATTTTTTCCGGGCTGCTGCTTTCGAAATAAATCCTTAACAGCGGCTCGGTTCCGCTCGGGCGAACTAAAATCCAGCTTGAATTGTCATCCAGATATATTTTCACCCCATCTTTTGTATCTGTCCTAATTATATTATATTTCCCGATTATTTTCTGAGCTTTAAATTTTTCCAAAAGAGGCTTAATTTCTTCGGTATTATTTAACTTTTTATCAACCCTGTCATTATAGAATTTACACCCCGCAAAAGCATATAAATCCTCTTGAAGTTTAACAAGCGATTTATTTTCATATGCCATAGCCTCTAAGATTAATAAATTTGCCAGAATACCGTCCTTTTCAGGGATATGCCCCTGAATACTCAATCCGCCGCTTTCTTCGCCGCCTATTACCGGGTTATATTTTCTCATTGCTTCGCCGACGTGTTTAAAACCTACTGCTGTTTCTATTACTTCCACACCGAGCTTTTCCGCAACTTTATCTAACAAAAGGCTTGCACCGACTGTTTTTACAAGAGAACCTTCATAGCCTTTGTTTTTCTTAAGATGCATAAGCAAAATCGCAATGATTTCGTTAGGGGAAACATATTCTCCGTTTTCATTAATCACGCCGAATCTGTCGGCATCCCCGTCATTTGCAAGTCCGATAGTGTTTTCGCTATTTTTTATTTTTTCTATCAAATCTTTTAAATACTTTGGCTTCGGATCAGGCATGCCGCCGCCAAAATTCTTATCGTAAAACATATTCATTGTTTCAAACTTTATCCGGTGCTCTTCAAGAAGCTTATCAAAATACCCTATGCTTGCCGAATAAAACCCGTCGTAAAGAATATTTGTTTTAAGTGTTTTTATCTTTTCAAAATCAATAAGAGTTTCGATATGTCTGTTATAATCCGGCTGAAAATCATATATCGTAATACTTCCGGACTTTTGCGGTTCGAATTCCTCCGCTTCAAGATTATCCATCAACTGATTTGTAATATCGCTTGTTGCAGGCCCTGCATAGTCAGGGATAAATTTCATCCCAAGATATTCCGGCGGGTTATGCGACGCTGTAAACATCACGGCGCAGGCATTTAAGAGTTTTGCATTATACGCAAGAACAGGGGTCGGAATTATTTTATCACTGTATAAAACATCAAATCCGAGCTGTTTTAGGGTTTCGGCACATTGCTTGGAAAATATATCCGCCATGTTTCGCGGATCATAACCGATAATGATTTTTTTGTTTATGCCAAAATTATCAAAAACATACTTTCCGATAGCATTGGTTACTAATTTTACATTCTCCGGCGTAAAATCTTTTCCGACCACGGCACGCCAGCCGTCTGTTCCAAACTTTATTCCAGTCATATTATCCTCTTATCTTCTTTTTATGTATAATAATAGTTAAAATACAGAGTTAAGTAAATGATGAATTTCGAAAACGTTACTCAAATAGCTTACCTTGGTCCTCACGCGTCATTTTCGGAAATGGCACACGATTTGTTTTGCAACAAATACAATATAAAGGCATATCCAGCACCGCAAAATACAATAAGACAGGTAGTTGAATTTGTCCAAAATACTCCGGACTCTTTAGGGGTTTTGCCCGTTGAAAATTCCATTGAAGGAACAGTTCGGGAAACACTGGATAATCTTATGGCATGCCAGAACCCGAATATAAAAATTCTATCGGAAATTATTATGCCTATTCATCATTGCCTGTTGTCCCGCAATACCGAATTTTATTCAATAACCGGTGTAATTTCCCATCCGCAGGCTTTGGCGCAATGCCAGGGTTTTATTCATGATGAGCTGCCGAGAAATTTAAATATTATAGAAGCTCCGTCTACGGCAGAAGCTGCCAGAAGTTTGGCTAACTATAACCTGACTTATGCCGCAATAGGAAGCGAAAAAACCGCAGAAGTTTACAATTTGAATATTCTTAGAGAAAACATAAACGACGATAAGTCAAACCAGACAAGATTTATTCTCATAGGAGATTTTGAGACCGAACCTACAGGCAAAGACCGAACAACTTTAATGTTTACGGCCGCAAACCGCCCGGGCTCGTTAATGGAGATTTTAAATATATTTTATAAGAACAATATAAATCTTTCTTACATATCTTCACGTCCTTCAAAACATGAATTCGGCGACTATATATTTATTGTGAATTTTGACGGACATATCAAAAACAAAACAATCCTTGAAACTGTAAAACAAGTAAAAGAAAAAGCTACCTATATGAAATTTATGGGTTCATACGGAAGATAACTATTTCGATTTTAAGAAGATTTTTTTAATGTTTTTAACCAAGTTTTCTACCCATTTAACAAACGAAAAACCTTCTTCAAAACCTTCTAAATCATTTTTACCGACAAAAATATCTTCTTCTTTTTTCCCGAAAATGCTTTCATCTAACCTGTATTTTTTTTCTTTTTCGTCCTTTTGCCCCTGCTGCATATAGCCAAGGTTTCCGCCGCCGCCGTCGTTGTTCATGCTCGCGGCTTCCCTGATTATCGGCTTGACGCTTAAGACATTAACATCGAAACTCATGATACTTTTCCTTTATGTTTTTCCCTATATATATAAAGTATTTTTTTTATAAAGAAATGTTACAATAAGAGATTTTTTTACAAAAGTTAACATTTTTTGTCTTTTAAATTAATTTTATTAAAAACTCACTTAACATTTATAGCATAATATCAAATTAAATTCGATATAAAAGGCTATCGTGCAATGTTTTTGTTTTTTGACCAAAATAAGGCTACGATTCTACTTATGGATATTCGTAAAGAGTTAAAAATATTGTTGGTAAAAGAAGGCACTTCAATGCGGAAAGTAGTTAAAGCCACTAGAGGCAGCAACTATGATATTCCAAATGAAAGTACAATTTCATCCGAATTAATAAATCAGCGTATTCGTTTCCAAACCGTGAATGATATTTTGGATTATCTGGGGTATGAAATCGTTATAAGAGAAAAACGGAAGTAATCATTTGCTTTTTATAAAAACGACAGATTGGCACTTAAAGCCAAGCTCAAGCAAATCCCGTTTTCTCAAAGATTTTGAGATATTTAATCCGCCGGCTGCAGGATCCGGAATTAAAATTATTTTCAGAATATGATTTGCAGAATCATACTCCGTTCGGACTTCACGAATAATTGGTTTATGTTCGATATCCAAGCCGTCAGCAAATCTGAGAATACCGGAGAGTCTTTTTATAATTTTCCGTTCGGTTTTTGAAAAGCTTCCGTATAATTTATGTCTGTTTTTATCGGGAAGATTGCCTCTATGATATCTTGCAATGCAGGCAATAATTTTCACTTCTTCATCAGCAAAACCTTCTAATCCTTCTTTAAGAATAATATCGCGGGAATGTTTGTTATGTGATTTTGCCTCAACAGAATAGCCTATATCATGCAAAAGGGCGGCAGCCTGAAGCATTTCAAGTTCGCGCTGCGGCATTTCATACACATTTTTGCTAAGTTCTTCAAATAGCATTGTGCATAATCTTTCTACCTCATACGCATGAGGAGTATTTTTCTCCAAATATTTTTTTAATAATTCTCCAGCATTAAGTTTCATTTTGTTGTAAATTTTAGCAAAAAGTTTTCTGTCTTGCAATTTTTATGATAGAATGTTTTAGTACTTAATCTTGTGTTAGTGGAGAAAATAAGTATGAGCGGTGATTTTGAGGATAATATTGAATATCAAAATTCGTTTGATATTCCGGATAATCTTTTGGACGAAATTCAGAAAAATATAGAAGAAATTATTACAAATTTTCCGGTACCGGAAGATAACAAACTGGACGTCATAAAAAAGATTAACTTTATGTACTCCCGCACAAGATATTTATCTTTAACTGACGCCCTGACAGGACTATACAACCGCAGACATTTTGATAATACGGTAGAGCGCGAATTTATGCGTTCAAAAAGGTACGGCGGGGATTTAAGTCTTGCAATTATTGACATAGATTTTTTCAAAAAAGTTAATGACACATACGGCCATCTTTGCGGGGATTACGTTTTAAAAGAAGTTGCATATCTTATTATGGATAACTTCAGAAAAACTGATTTTGTTTTTAGATACGGCGGAGAGGAGTTTGTCGTAATACTGACGGAAACAGATATAAAATCTTCGCAAATTCCTCTTGAAAGATTGCGTAAAAAAATTGAGGAATACCCTTTTGTTTTCAACGGCAAACCACTAAATGTAACAATCAGCACGGGCGTAAGCTCAAATAATGCCGAGGATATGGAAACTTTTCTGGATAATGCGGACAAAGCCTTATATCGCGCAAAACAAGCCGGCCGCAACAGAATTGAAATATTTGAGTAAAAACTACCCAAGTGGATAATAGTATTTTTTCATACAAGATATTATTATATATGTAAATTAAGATTATAAAAGCTGTTACCCCCTTTACTGAAAACTAATGGGACATAAACGTATGAATATAAGAATAGATGAATTGAAACAAAATTTCATAAGCATTCTGAACCACGATTTAAAAACTCCGGTAATTGCACAATTACGTTCGCTAAACATGCTGCTTGAAGGAACTTTCGGCTCTCTAAATTCCGAACAAGTCGAAATAATAAAACTTACCAAAGAATCATGCGAAACTATTTTGGATATGGTTTCCACAACTCTTACAAATTACAAGTTTGAAAACAAAGAAATTATTCTTGACAACAGGCCGGTAAATTTGCAGCAACTTGTAGAAGAATGCTGCCAGGAACTGGATGAAAAATTCAGAGAGAAAAAACTTAAAGTTTTAATCTATCCTTCCCCGAACGGTGTTATTGTACATGGGGATGAAAAATACTTAAAACAGGCCGTTTTTAATATAATCTCAAACAGTATAACTTATGCATATTCAAACTCTGTTTTTTATATAAAGATGAAAAATACCGGGCTTAATTCGTGTATTTCAGTGATAAACAAAGGGCACCAGCTTTCTGATGAAATACTTGAGAGTATGTTTGATTATTATGCCTGCAACCCTTCAAAAAACACAAAAATCGGATTTGGAATAAAACTTTACCTTGCACTCCAGATAATAAAAGCGCATTCTGGCGGAATAGTTGTAAGAAACAACAAAAACGATGAAAATGTTTTTGATATAATTCTGCCTCTTCACAGTCAAAATTCGTCTGTCATTAAGCTTGATAAAGAATTTATCATAAACGAAAATATGCCTGCATAATTTAATATTTTTGCAAAAAAAGTCTGTTTATGCTATTATACAGGTATAAAGAATAGATTAGGGGAGAAATAAATGTCAGACGGAACACAAGAAACTATGCAGGATATGGCACAAGTTGCGGAAACACCTGTTAATGAACATATAGAAGTTAATGAACTGCCGGATAATGATGAAGCGATAGAAACCAAAACCAGCCAGGATTACAGTGCTGATAATATCAGGGTTTTGGAAGGGCTTGAAGCTGTCAGAATGAGACCGGGGATGTATATCGGCTCAACTTCCCAACGCGGGCTCCATCATTGCATTTACGAAATCGTGGATAACTCTATTGATGAATCTTTAGCAGGGTTCTGTACCGATATTCATGTAACTATCCATAAAGATAACAGTGTTACCGTGGAAGACAACGGCCGCGGCATTCCGGTTGACATCAAAGCTGATACCGGCAAATCCGCTCTTGAAATTGTACATACCGTACTTCACGCGGGCGGGAAATTCGGTGACGGCGGCTATAAAGTATCCGGCGGACTTCACGGGGTTGGTGCTTCAGTTGTTAACGCTTTGTCTGAAAAATATATCGTTGAAGTTTCACGCCAGGGCTATATTTGGAAACAGGAGTATATGAGAGGGGAACCGATGACTCCTGTAGAAAAAGTCGCACAAACTGACAAAACAGGTACCAAGACGACATTTTGGCCTGACCCTGAAATATTTACGGAAACTACAGTCATCGACTGTGACGTAATTGCAAACCGTTTAAGAGAAATGGCATTTTTAAACAAAGGTTTAAAAATTATTTTCCATATTGACGCAACAGGGGAGGAAGAAACATTCCATTACGCCGGCGGTATTGCAAGTTATGTCGAATTTTTAAACAAAAATAAAACCGTATTGCACGATAAACCGATTTATATTGATAAAGTTGTAAATTCTATGCAGGTAGAAGTTGCAATGCAATACACTGATGCTTATAACGAAAGTGTTTTATCTTTTGCGAACAACATTAATACACACTCCGGCGGAACCCACCTGACAGGGTTCAGAAACTCCATTACGCGTGTATTTAATGATTATGCAAGAAAAAATAATATACTGAAAGACTCAGACCAAAACCTTTCGGGAGAAGATGTAAGAGAAGGTTTGACGGCAATCGTCAGCGTAAAACTTCCTAACCCGGAATTTGAAGGGCAGACAAAAGAAAAATTAGGCTCCCAGGAAGCACTCGGTGCAGTACAGGATGCAGTCAGAGAAAAACTGCAGGAATGGATGGAATTTAACCCGAAAATTGCAAAAACAATTCTTGAAAAAACTCTCCAGGCACAGCGTGCAAGAGAAGCCGCAAGAAAAGCCAGAGAACTTACAAGAAGAAAATCTGTTCTTGAAAATTCCACTCTGCCTGGCAAACTCGCCGACTGTTCAAACAGAGAACCAGAAAAATGCGAAATTTACATCGTTGAGGGAGATTCTGCGGGCGGATCTGCAAAACAGGGCAGAAACAGAATGTTTCAAGCCATTTTGCCTTTGAGAGGTAAAATTTTAAACGTTGAAAAAGCAAGACTTGATAGAATTTACAGCAACAATGAAATTCAATCTATGGTACAGGCTTTCGGTATAAACATCAGCCGCAACTCGGAAGAAATTAATCTTGAAAAATTACGCTATCATAAAATTATAATTATGACAGATGCAGATGTCGACGGAGCTCACATCAGAACATTGCTTTTGACCTTCTTCTTCCGTTATGCAAGACCATTAATTGAAAACGGACATGTCTATATCGCACAGCCTCCGCTGTTTAAGGTTACAATCGGTAAGAATACCGAATACCTCTATAACGAGCATGCTCTTGATAAGATGCTTAAAGAACGCGGAATTAAATCGCTAAGTCTTTCCGATAAAAAGAAATCAAAAGTAATGACAGGGGATGAATTACTTGAATTAATCAAGAATATGTCCGTGTTCTACAACTCTTACAACAACCCTATTTTGAACCTTTATCCGGCAGTTGTTTTAAGAGGGCTTGTACGTTCAGGAGTTACACCGGAAGATTTTGACGACCAGGCAAAAATGACAGAGATTGTTGAATATCTGAACCATTATTTGCAGGATCACGCGAAGAATTACAATATTTCGGAAGCCGCAAATTATGCCGTTTCACTCAAGTACAATCCGGAAAATTCTAAATATTCAATTCAGTTAAACACAAATGAAGAAGAACACGTAATCTTAAATCAGAATATTATCAAGAGTTCTGAATTTAAGCGGTTAAAAACATCTTATCCGTTGATACGTGATTTCCTTATAGAAGAATCCGACGGCCTGCTTCTTGAAACGGATACCGAGCAATACGAAATCAATTCTTTTGAAAAGCTTCAAAAAATAATTGATGACAGAGGGCAAAAGGGTATGACTATCCAGCGTTTCAAAGGGCTGGGCGAAATGATGCCGCAGCAATTGTGGGAAACAACAATGGATCCTGCGACAAGAACTCTGTTAAAAGTAAGTATCGAAGATGCTATGCTTTGCGATCAGTTGTTTGATATATTAATGGGAGATAAAGTTGATCCGCGCAGAAACTTTATCGAAGCAAACGCTGTTTACGCAACAAATATTGATACATAATATCAAATTTGTAAATTTAATATTAATAAGAAGTGCCGCTAAAAACGGCACTTCTTTGGTTAAAATCAAATTATAAATATTAAATTATCCTTCAATCAAAGCATTAATATCTGCAACCATTTGATCCGGATCAAAGCCATGAACTTTAGCGCCGGCTTCCAGATTTTCAAATCTTGCAGCAGCACAGCCCAAACAGCCAAGACCATATTTTTGGAACACTTCAATACTTTCAGGATAATTTTGTGCAATTTCCAAAATTCCCATATCTTTTGTTACTTTTCCTGCCATAATATTTCTCCTTTTTATTGACTTTTTCGACATTATCCTTAAAAAAATTATACAACAAAAAAAGAAGGATGTGTATTTTATGGACTTTTTCAAAAACTTTTTTAACGATGATGAGCAAGTCGTAGGGCTGTGCCCGTTTAAAAAGCAGCAGGAAAGCAGACTGCAGTTTCAGTTTGAATTTGAACCGAAATTCAAGGCTACCCGCTTTGTGTACGATACCAATACTGCAAAAAATTTCTTTTTACTGTAATTATTCTTTAAACTGGTCAAGCAGCAAGTTGTGCTCCTCAAGATAGTTTAGCCAATCCTGCCTTTCAGGCGGGATATCTGCGCGTGTTTTGCCGTTAAGCAAAGTTTCATCACCGCTTGTGCCGTTTACATGCTCCATAATATTTCTATGAAACATTTTTGAATCAACCGACCAGTCATCGCTGTCAAAGTCTTTGCCCGTAGCACTTTCTACAATATCTATATAATCAACAATCTGTTTTACGGTCATGTTCGAAGTCTGTTCAAATTTTTCAAGCTCGGCTTTATTTTCAGGTTTCAGCAGCTCTCTGAAATCCGAAGCCTTCATATTGCGAAGTTGTTCCCACCTTTCCTGGTAAGCCTTGTATTCTTCGGGCGACATTTTCGCGGCTTCTATATCCGGAACCGTCTTAAAGGCAGCCCAGGCAAGCCTGTTTTTCATTTCATCCGCTGAATTTGAATCTCCTTCATCTGTCAGAGTAGAAAAAATCAAGGAACAGCTTTCAGCATTAGCAAGTGTCCCGTCCGGATTAAGTTTTGGCTGTTCGCCTATCGGAGGTTTTGAGATATCTCCGCCGCAGCAGGATACAGTCTGTTCATCCGTTACAAGTCTTGTGTATGCAGAATTGTTAAGTGTATTATACAATGCATCCGTTTTAAACAACCATCTGTTTGCCTGGGCTTTCATAACATCATACAAAAGCCGGCTTTCTTCATCCGTCATTTCTTTTCCATAACGGTTTTTAACTATTGTTTTTATACCCTGCATCGGATTATCTGTTTCAATCCATTCTTTGCACCAACCTTCAAAATTCCCAAAGGACTCATTTGGTACAAACTTCATATTATATTTTTCTGCAAACTGTTCAGGAGTTAACTCACCGATTTTATGGTTCTGGTCGGTATTATGAATATCCCACATTTTAGCTTCAATATTACTTTGCAAACCGTTTTTATCCTTGTCCAGCATAAACCATTTATTTACATTTCGTTGAGCCATAAACAGCGCATCAGACATAGCATATAATTCTTTTCCGCTGTAACCTGCCTGTGATAACTCGTAGTCCGTTATATATCCGTCTTTATTTTTATCAAGTTTGGTAAACAGACTCTCTTTCATTGATTTATCCGCACTTGCTTTTAACTCGTTTTTTGAAATTTGCGAACTGTTATTTCCTATAGGATTTATCTCTGTCATCTCTTAATACCTCCCTGAAAATTTTTAAATCATTGCGCGCTTATGCTGCTTTTTCGTCTTGTTTGGCTATATCAAAAACACTTGTATACATCGGAATAAATCCCTATAATTTAATAAACCATTTTTTATCAAAAAATTGCCTACAAGACTACACATTACCTCACATGCTATGAGGCATTATAGCCGGGTTTCAGGCTTTTTAAATTTATTTTTACATTTCGTTACATTTAAATTTTGCCGTTATTCAAGCGTATACTTTTACTTATATTTATGGTATTTTTTCGTAAGGAATAAACATATAAGGAGTGAAAGAGATTATGAATTTTGATAACGGAGTTCAGTTTGATCCCGGGTTTGTACAGCATATTTCAGCTATAATGCCAAATATTGAATATGCTTACGGAAATTTGAACAGATATAAAAATTTCGGTCAGAAAAAAGCACAGTTTAAAATGCTTTACCCTAAATTAACCGGGCTAATAAACAACTATATAGGCTTTTACGCCGGATGTATTCTATGGGCTGCCGCAATAAAAACCTTAAAAAACAAACCTATTATCGGGAATTACATCTGCGGTGCGGAATACAATGAAGAAGAAACTTTACAGGAAGTAAATTTCTTAATTGAATACCTTAACTACCTGCCAAAAGATATCAAATACTATCTCGGACAAAATTACACCCCTGACGGTACGGATTTGAAAATTCTTGATGCATATAAAGAGTTTTTAAAAGCAAATAAAGGCTTTACGGGAGTAAAAACAACCGACGATTTAGTTTTGCCTGATTGTATAAAAGCTCCTGACGATGTTAAAAATCTTTTTGACAAAATCGAAGAAGTAACAGAATCCGGCAAATTATTTGAGCTGAAAGAACTTCTTGTTCCTATGTTAAAGGACTGATATGGATTTAAGGACAAAAGTTTATCAAATGTTCATACTCGGACTTGAAGGCGGCGGATATAAAAATGCGCTTCAGGAAGGGCTTGGCGGAATAATATTTTTCACGAAAGATATTCAAACTCCCGAACAGTTCAGAAAATTAACCGCAGATATCAAACAGGAAGCTGTGCTTTCACCGTTTTTGTCAATCGACCAGGAAGGCGGACGGGTCGAAAGAACAGAAAACATCCATAACGGGAAAAAATACCTGTCTGCAAAATTTGCATTTGCCAAAGGATTAGATTTTCTGGCCGCACAAACCAATGAAATCGCTCAAGAACTCAAGTCGTACGGAATTAATCTGAATTTTGCGCCATGCATTGACGTAAACACAAATCCGGATAACCCCATAATCGGAGAACGCGCATTTTCGGATAATCCGGACGATGTTATAAAAGGAGAAAGCATAGTATCCAAAATATACTGTCAAAACGGGATTATACCATGTGTAAAACATTTTCCCGGTCACGGGGATGCAAATATGGACAGCCACCTGACTTTACCGGAAATAAATATGGATTTTCAAGTATTGGAAGATGTTCATATAAAACCATTCAAAGCCGCAATTGAAAACGGAATTGAAATGATTATGGCAGCACATTTGCATATTCCGCATTTTGAGAAAGAAAATATTCCGGTATCGCTCAGCAAAAATGCACTAAATTATTTGCACAACACTCTGAAATTCCGCGGAATAATAATTTCCGATGATATGGTAATGAAAGGGGTTGCGGGATTTGGCCCGGTCGAAGCCTGCGAAATGGGTATCCGGGCCGGATTAAATATGTTTATTTACAGAAATTCTTACTCTGAAACAATTAATATTATTGACACAATTGCGAAAAAAGCGGAAAATGATATTGAGTTAAAAAATAATATTGAAAAATCATATGAACTTATAATAAAATTAAAGCAGGAGAAAAATATTTAATGGCAACGGCAACAGCAGAAAGAACAGTTCTAAAAATCGAAAGATTAGCGCATAACAGGTTTATTCCCGAATATAAAACAGAAGGTGCGGCGGGAATGGATTTATGCGCAGCTATATCTGAGCCGGTTACGCTAAAACCGTTAGAAAGAGCTCTTATTCCGACAGGGATAAAAATTGAACTTGAACACGGCTACGAAGCGCAGGTCAGACCGCGCTCGGGATTGTCAATAAAACACGGCATTACTTTAATTAACTGTGTCGGCACAATTGATGAGGATTATCGCGGAGAAGTATGTATCCCTGTTGTTAATTTGTCTAATGAAACATATACAATTCTACCGGATGAAAGAATTGCCCAGATGGTGATTTCGCGTGTTGAACAGGCTAAAATAGAAGTAGTTGCCGAATTAACGGAAACCGCAAGAGGCGAAGGCGGTTTCGGCTCTACCGGGAAATAATATTAAGGAGAATATTTATGGAAGGTTTTGAAATAAAAGAAAGAACAGCTCCGCATTACCAAAAGGATTTTATTAAAACAATTGCAATATGTGCATTCTTTGGTTTTTTCGGAATACACAGACTGTATACCGGCTATAAAAGAATTGGATTTTTCCAAATGTTTACACTTGGCGGGTGTATTATTTGGTGGTTTATAGATCTGCTTTCTATGTGCTTTAACAGATACAAAGACAAGTACGGCAATCCTTTGGATGATTACAACGCAGGGGTAGCTTCGCTTGTTTTGACCGCAATTGCAATCGTTTTGCTTGCCATTGGCATAATGGGTGCACCATATTTGCTTGATATATAAGATATAATTTCCAAAATTTTTTGATTTGTGTTAAAATAAACACATGGAAAATAAAAAACAAGTAAAAATTGGTTTAATCGGGTTGGGAACAGTTGGTTCAGGCGTATTTAAGACGCTCCAAAACTCTGATGTTGTAGAAATTACAAAAATTGCAGTAAAAAACATAAACAAACCGCGTAACATTGAAGGACTTGATACATCAATATTAACAGATAATCCTTATGACGTGGTAAATTCCGATGTTGATATTGTTGCGGAATTAATCGGCGGAATTGAACCGGCTTATGATTTGATAAAAACCGCAATAGCAAACGGCAAACACATTGTAACCGCTAACAAAGAACTTCTCGCAAAACACGGTGAAGAATTATTCAGTTTTGCGGAAGAACATAACAAAGTTATTCTTTACGAAGCTGCTATTGCAGGCGGTATTCCTATCATTATGCCTATCAAAACGATTCTTGCAGGCAATAAAATTAACCGCGTGGAAGCAATTCTTAACGGAACAACTAATTATATTCTGACAAAGATGGATATAGACGGTGCTTCTTATGAAGATGTACTGAAAGAAGCACAGGCGCTCGGGTATGCGGAAGCCGACCCTACGGGAGATGTAGAAGGATTTGATGCCGCATATAAAATCACAACGCTTGCCACTCTCGCATTCAGACAAAGAATTAAGCTTGAAAATGTATACAGAGAAGGCATAACGAAAGTTCGCGCAGAAGATATGAAAGCCGCAAACGATTTGGGATACAAAATAAAACTTATTGCATCTGCCTATCTTGACAAAGATAACAGAGCAGATGTAAGAGTTCATCCTATGCTTGTTTCAAAAAAATCAACTCTTGCGCATATAGATTATGTTACAAATGCAGTAAGCCTTGAAGGGCACCCGGTGGGTTCAGTAACCTTGTCCGGCCCGGGGGCTGGCGAATTCCCTACTGCAAGTTCAGTTATCGGGGATATATTAGCTATTGCCTCCGAATTAGGAAAAAATGACTATATCCTCCCGATGATGAGATGTAATCATCACAATACCGCCGAAACAATTGATATGCTTGATACTGAAAACAAGTATTATTTATCACTAAATGCCAAAAACAAACTCGGTGTTATAGGAAATATCGGAAAAATTTGCGAAGATAACGGAATAAGTCTGGCAAGCATTGTACAGCGCGGATTAAGGGAAAACAACACCGCAGATATTACTGTTATTACAGAATTGTGTAAAGAAAAAGATATGCAAAAAACAATCTCACAGTTTAAAACCAGCGAGTATATCAATAACGTAAACAGTTTAATAAGAGTACAAATATAAAAGAGGGAAAATGTATTATAAGGGTCTAATAAACAGATACAGAGAATATCTTCCGGTAACAGACACAACGCCGGTTGTAACACTTAACGAAGGAAATACTCCGCTTATTAAAGCGGATAATCTGGCAAAAAAAATCGGGCTGGATGCTGAAATTTATTTAAAATTTGAAGGCTGCAATCCGACGGGAAGCTTTAAAGACCGCGGAATGACCATGGCCGTAACAAAAGCAAAAGAAGCCGGTTCAGGTGCCATAATTTGCGCTTCTACAGGAAACACCTCCGCTTCAGCTGCCGCATACGGCGCAAAAGCGGGTCTAAAGACTTATGTACTTATTCCTGACGGATACATCGCACTTGGCAAATTATCACAGGCAATGATGTACGGAGCGGAAATTATAGCTATTCAGGGGAACTTTGATCAGGCCCTGGAATTTGTAAGAAAAATATCCGAAAATTATCCGATAACCCTTGTAAATTCAGTAAATCCATACAGAATAGAAGGGCAGAAAACAGGTGCATTTGAAATCTGCGATGCTCTCGGACAAGCTCCTGACTATCACTTTATCCCGGTCGGTAATGCAGGGAACATAACAGCTTACTGGAAGGGTTATAAAGAATGGCACGCAGCAGGTAAAATTCCGTCATTGCCTAAAATGATGGGCTTTGAAGCGGAAGGTGCTGCTGCAATAGTTAAAGGCGAAAGAATTATGAACCCTGAAACCGTTGCAACAGCTATAAGAATAGGTAACCCTGCAAGCTGGAAGCAAGCAGAAGCCGCCAGAGATGAAAGTAACGGAATGATTAATTTTGTAACAGATGAAGAAATTCTAAAAGCTTACAAGCTTATTGCATCATCAGAAGGAGTTCTGGCAGAACCTGCCAGTGCGGCATCTGTTGCAGGCCTAATAAAAGTTAAAAATCAGGTTAAACCGGGCTCAAAAATCGTTTGTATTTTAACCGGAAACGGCCTGAAAGATCCAGATAATGCAATAAAATATGCAGGATGCGAAGTTAAGAAAACGTCTGCAGATATGACGGAAATCTTAAAAGTTATGGACATATAAAAGACATTGGTGATGATTATTTATTACACGCCCGAAAATATTTTCGGGCTTTTTATTTATCCCAATCTAAAACCGCCGCCATAAACCGGTCGCAAGAATGACATTATGACTGTTTTTCAAGAATCCCGTTAATCTATTTTTTTATAGGCAGGTATGACTGCGGGTAGTTGTAATCTTCTTTAAATCCGATATGTCTGTACATTTTCAACGCCTGGAAGTTATTTGTTTCAGTCGTTGTATTTACCTCAGATATCGGATAAACACCATTTTCCGCCATTTCAATAAGCTTTTCGACAGAATGTTTCAGCATATGTTTAGACAAACCTTTACCCTGATGTTCTCTCATAAGCCCAAAAATCGGAATGTTTGCGATACTTCCGCCGGTTAAATTCATTAAACATAATCCGACAGGTTCATCTTCATATAAAAGCACGGTTGCAGCTTCCGGCAGGAATTTTGCATATACATCACCGGTAATTTTTGTTAAAATATCACGTACACCTTCGTCAGAATTAAATCTTGGATCAAACAAAGCATCGGCACTGTTTCTGAATGCTTCTTTAATAATTTCCACTCCAATACCGTAAAAATCATCATTCCATTCAACCATACGGTAACCTTCCGGAAGCGGGTCAAGTTCAGCCATTTCAAGAATTTCTCTTGAATTTGTACCGCTCATCATAAATCTCAGAACAACAATTCCGACAAATTTAAACCCGAATTGGGCAACTTCGTTTATTAAAATTTTCTGCGCGCCAAGCATAGGGTAACATACAACCATATTCTGACGATCCAGCTTTGTTTCGTTCATAAATTCTTCTATCAAATAACGACTTCTTTCCTGTGTATTTTCCATCTTGTAAGAGTGGATAATATTCAGCTCAACCGCTTCGGAAATAGAAGTTGTATATATCAAAAACGCCGTAGGAAGAGTATTTTCAAAAAGCACAATACATTTAATCAGATCTTTTTCAACCGCATCAATAAATCCTTTGTAATCAAGCGGCGGAAGTTCAAACTTGTATTCTTCGATGGCTCTGTCCTTAAAGTCATTATAAATTGCTTCAAAAGACGAATAGTCATCTCTGTTAATTAATCGTGCTTCAAATACAGTTTTCATATTTCTTTTCCTTATTCTTAACCCATATTACAGCATATGGTGCATTTTTTCTTTTTTTGTATCTAAATAATATTTGTTATAAGTGGTCACTTCAGACTCTACTTTAATTATATCATTTACAGTTAACCCGTAACCCTTCAAACCTATGATTTTTTTCGGATTGTTTGTAATCAGGTTAAATGTTGTGTATCCGATATCGCGTATTATTTGCGCACCAATACCGTAATCTCTCAAATCAGCTTTAAACCCGAGTGAAAGATTTGCTTCAATAGTATCCTGACCTTCTTCCTGAAGTTTGTAGGCTTTAATCTTATTTATAAGTCCGATACCTCTGCCCTCATGTCCGCGCATATAAACGACCGCACCTTTTCCGTAATTTTCTATCATTCTTAGAGCCCCATGGAGCTGGGAATTACAATCGCATTTCAGACTGTGGAAAATATCACCTGTCAAACATTCACTGTGAACTCTCACAAGCGGCATTTTATCGGAACCGTCGTCTTTGACCAGCGCAACATGTTCTTCGCCGGTTAATTTATTCACATAACCATAGATTTTAAAATGCCCGTACTTTGTAGGCAAATCCGCCTCGGCTTCTCTGGTTACTAGTTTTTCAAATTTTAATCTGTATGCAATAAGTTCCGCTACGGAAATAAATTTTATGCCGTGCTCATCCGCAAACTGTCTTAAATAATCACGGCGCGCCATATGACCGTCTTTTGTCATAATTTCGCACATAGGCCCGGCTGCAACATGTCCGCATAAACGTGCCAAATCAACAACGGCTTCCGTATGTCCTGTTCTTTGCAACACCCCGCCAGGTCTTGCAACACATGGGAACAAATGCCCCGGACGTCTTAAATCAGAAGGAACTGCATCAGGGGCCGTTGCAACTTCAATGGTTTTTGCTCTGTCATAAGCAGAAATTCCAGTTGTTACGCCAAACTTTTCGTCAGCATCAATACTTACCGTGAACGCAGTTTTCATACTCTCGTTATTTTGCTCAACCATTTGCGGAAGCTCAAGTTTATCCGCAATTTCCCGCGATATCGCAAGGCACACAAGTCCGCCGGCCTCTCTTGCCATAAAGTTTATAATATCCGGCGTTGTCATTTGGGCAGAACAGATTAAATCACCTTCATTTTCACGGTCTTCATCGTCTGCAACAATGAGCATTTTACCGTTTCTAAAATCTTCGATAGCTTCTTCTATATTATCAAATTTGAAATTATCCATTACACAAACCCGTTTTCTCGTAAAAACTCTTCGTTTATTGTTCTACTATTATTATCCACTAATAAAAATTTTTCAACGTATCGGCCTAAAATATCTGTTTCAATGTTTACAATATCACCGGATTTTAAATCCTGCATTGTAGTATTCTGATACGTATGCGGAATTACGGCAACAGTAAAAATATTCTCCCTGACAGACGCTATTGTAAGGCTCACACCGTTTACGGCTATTGAACCTTTGTATACGATATATCTGCTAAATTCTGCCGGAACTTCAAAGGTTAAATTGTAAAAATCCGAAAGTTTCTCAAATCTCAAAAATTTCCCGGTACAATCTATATGTCCCTGGACGATATGCCCGCCCATTCTCGACGCCGGGGTTAGGGCTCTTTCCAAATTTACTTTCGCCCCAGGTTTAAGAGTACCGAAATTTGTAATCCGCAGAGTTTCTTCACTCACATCCGCCTTAAAATAGTTTCCGCCGATTTCGGTCACAGTCTGGCAGCAGCCGTTTATTGCAATACTGTCGCCAAGCTTCGTGCCGGCAAGAATTTCACAACATTCCACAGCTATTTTTGCACCGGATGAAAGCCTGCTGAACTCCTTTATTCTACCGATTTCTTCCACAATCCCTGTAAACATATCTATATTTTATCACAAAAATATGCTATAATTTTTCTGTGGAAAAAGAGCTTAGAAAAGAATATTTTGATAAAGCTTTCAAACTTCATTCATCAGGAAAAGTTGTGGAGGCTCAAAACTTTTACAACAAAATTCTGAACGAAAATCCTAACGATTATGAGGTGCTGAATCTTGTCGGGATCACAGAACTTCAAAAGAATAATTATAAAAAAGCCGAAGAATTTGTTTCCCGCGCAATTTCCGTAAAAAAAGCAAGATACTTTTATGAAACCCTTGCTCGTATTTATTTTGAGCAAAAATTTTATAAAAAAGAACTGGAAGTAAGACTTGAAGAAGAAAAAATCTTCGGGCTTAACTTTGAGTTAGCTTTCAGCCTCGGACTTGTATACAAAAATCTTATGGACTTTGAAAAATCGCAGGACTATTATTTCAAAGCTCTTAATATGAATCCGAATTCGCGCGATGTATGTTTTAATCTCGCAAATCTTTACACCCTGTTTAGAATGCCTACGCAGGCAAAAGAATTTTACTTAAAATGTATAGAAATTAATCCGAACGACAGAGAATCCAAATATTTTCTTGCCCTTAATTATTTCAGATTAAAAGATTACAAAAACGGGCTCCCGTATTTTGAAACGCGCTTATGCCGCGAAACAGCTATCAATACAGAAATAGTCACTTATCCTAACCTAATCCCGCAATCTCATATATGGAGAGGAGAGGATATTTCGGATAAAACATTATATACATATTATGAAGCGGGCTTCGGGGATATGATTATGTTTGCAAGATACATTCCTCTGCTGGAAAAACGATGCAAAAAAATTATTTTAAAACCGCAGGTAGAACTTTCACAATTGTTCCGGGAAAATTTTCCTAATCTTGATGTTATGGATTATTTTTACGAAGAAAATGATTTGAAATTTGACGTACATATTCCGTTTTTGAGTATTCCGTATGCCCTCGGGTTAAATACGGAAGAAATGTTTACGGGACGGTATGGTTATCTTAAGGCCGACAAAGAAAAATCCGAATATTACAAAAAAGAGTTCTTTAACAATGACAGGTTCAAAATAGGAATAAAATGGCAGGGCAACACATACTACGAAACAAGCCGCGTAATTAACGTCGATGCATTTTCAAGCCTTTTCGAACTTGATAATGTTCAGGTGTATTCTGCTCAAACATTTGCAGGAGCGGAAGAGTTTGAAAAACTCGCATCAAAATATAATATTATTGATTTGAGCAAGAGTTTTAAAGATTTTTCTTATACGGCTGCCGCAATAGAAAACCTTGACCTTATTATTTGCAACGATACCTCCCTGGCACATCTTGCGGGTGCAATGAACAAGCCTTGTGTTGTACTTTTACCGTTCAATTACAATTGGAGATGGCATATGGATTTATCTTACTGTGACTGGTACGAGAGCGTAAAACTGTATTCCGCTTTTGAAAATGAAAACTGGAATGATGTTATGAAACGCGTTATTAAAGATATTAATTTTTAACATTTAAATGCTGCCCTTCCTGTACAAAGATTTTTTTCTTAATATTTTCGACGAAATTATCCAGTTTGTTTAAAAACCTTTGGTTCCGTGCCTTGGTAAGCCGCGGAGATTTAAGCATTCCCCAGGTTTCACCTGCAGTTAAATGTTTTTTATTATCCAAATTACAAGTATCTTTTAATAATGTAAAATATCCCTTTGCATAATCAATTTGTTTTTCTCTCGGAAGTCTTAAATATTCATTCATTGAAATATTTTCTTTTAAATTCAATTCATCCGCATACTTATCTGCCACAACTCGCAAAGATGTTTTATTCATTTGGATTAAACCGCCGTATAAAATTCTGCCTCTTTTGTCCTTGGCAACAATCGAAGGATCCCAACCGCCGGATTCATGATACATAATTGCAAGCAAGTCTTCAGGACTGCATTTTAATTCTTCTGCCAAAATTACAACTTTTTCCACAAACTCATCCGATAATTTGGGCAAATCAGGTTTTAACTTCCCTTGAATTTCCTGCACTTTTTGTTTTATTTGTTGTTCTTTTTCACTTAACGCAGCTTCTTCTGATTTCGGAAGCCAAGGAAATTTTCCAAATATACTTAAATATAACGGATCCGATTTAAAATTGTTCCAGTCATAAGGAACAAATTTTTGCTCTGGAGCCTTAAACGGAACTTTAATTTGTGGGATTTGATCTGACATAATTTTATACCTTTCTACAAATCGTTATACGGTACAAGTTAATGTTAACTTTAATATTCGCCGGAAATTTGTTACATTTGTTAAATTGTTAAATTTTAGTTAAAGAATAAGAGTTTTGTGCAAATAAGAGTTATAACGTAAGTGTAAGGAACAATAAAGAAATTTGAAAGGAGTGTTGAATATGAAATTCTTAGTTAAAAAAGCACCTGAAAGTTTTATAAGAACAGTTAATGATGAGATTAGCTCATTGTTGAACAGACATTTTGACAGCTATTTTCCGGAAGCTGCTTATTGGGAAGATGAAGATAAATACTCCATGCCGGTAGAAATTACTGATAAAGGTCAGGATTATGAAGTCAGAGCCGAACTTCCCGGAGTTAAAAAAGAAGATCTTGATATAGATATTGATAAAAATTATATGACTATCAACGCAAAGAAAGTTGAAGAAAACAAAGTTGATGAAAAATCATATAAAAAATCAGAATTCAGATATGGTGAATTTTCAAGAACTATTTACTTCCCTGAAGAAATTAATGTTGATAAAACAGAAGCTAAACTTGAACACGGTGTATTAAAAATTGATGCACCTAAAAAATACACGGAAAATGAATCTAAGAAAAAATTAACTGTTAAATAATAATTTAAAAGGGTATTAATTGAAAAAAGCCTCCTTTACAAAGGAGGCTTTTTTGATACATAAGCAATTTTTTATATGTTTATGTTTTTATATAAATATGAACAGTGTAGTGAATAACAGTGCAATAAATTACCAGGCTGCAAATTTGGGAGTTCTGACGGTTCCGGACGGAGTCGGAAAAGTACAGCTGTATTCAGACATAGATGCAAACAAAATGTACAAAGCACTCACAAATGACGTTTACCAAAAACAATCAAAAGTAAAACCCGGGAAAACTTACAAAACTCCGACAGCCGTTCTTTTTACCGGCGGAGCTGCCGCACTGGCGTTTTTATTTGCTGTTTGCAAAAAAATAATTAAGAAATAACCGCTTCTATAGCCGCTATCATTCCGTTTTCATCCGCAATATTTTTCCCTGCTATATCAAAAGCCGTTCCATGCCCCGGAGATGTCCTTATTATATCCAGCCCTATTGTCATATTCACGGTTTTATCTCCTGCTACGGTTTTAATCGGAATAAGCCCCTGATCGTGATATGCTGCAATATAGCAATCATACGGAACTTTTTCACCATGGTTATAGGCATATCCCGCCTTCACAAAAAGAGTGTCCGAAGGAAGAGGCCTTGTAACGGAAATTCCGAGTTTTAGAAGCTTTTCAACTGCCGGCTGCATAACCTCGATTTCTTCAGCCCCTAAAATACCGTTTTCCCCTGCATGCGGGTTTAAACCGCATAATGCAAACTTCGGGTTATTGATTTTCAGCACATTTTCAAAAAACAAATTTAAGTCACTAATCTTTTTTACAAGCATTTCTTCCGTTAAATTTACGTCCTTTAGCGCACAGTGTCTTGTAAGCAGCAAAACCCTAAAATCTTTCGCAACAAAAAGCATCTCAGCGTGCTGGTTGCCATGTGCAAGAAAATGTTCAAGCACTTCGGTCTGCCCGTTATAGATGTGGCCGGCCATATGCATAGCATTCTTCGCGGTCGGTGCCGTAACTATTGCCTTTGGCTTAATTTCACAAACCTTTTTTAAAGCCCGAAACGAAAACTCACCGGCCTCCGCTGCAACACAGCCCGGGCGGATTTCTCCTTCAAACGGAACTTCAACAATTTCATAGTCCTTGTCAAGTTTGCCGTAAAAATCAAGTATTTTCCGGTTTGATACGAGCAAAACCTTGTCAGTATCAAGCTTAAGTTTATTAAGAGCCTTTATTGTAATTTCCGCCCCAATCCCGTTAGGATCGCCGGTTGTAATAGCTATTTTATTCATGATTTTCAAAATACTTCAAAATATCAATTAACGTATTTGCCCCGCCAAGATTGCCGGATTTAGTCACAATCCACTGGGCATTATGATCAAGACTCAACGCAATTGCAGGAGCAGCTTCATCAATCAATTGAAGCTGGCAGGCATTAATCGCACAGCAGCATTTGTAAGAAGTTTCTCCGCCTATTACTATCAAAATAAGTTGTTTTGCCTCCGTTACACGCTTCGTAAGCTCAGCAAGGAAATCCGTAATCATCCCGGCAAGTTTATCCTTAGTAAGCTCGGCATCCAAACTGTCATCGGAAAATCCGTCAAACTCCTGCAGTACCCGTGAAGTATGAACAACTACAATATTATTTTGCCCAAGATTATTCACTATACGATTTACAAGCTCATCCTGTACTCCGCCCACAATTGTCTTTAAATCAAGGTTCACAATCAACGTATTATCTTCAAAATCATCTGACTGCTCAAGATTTTTTATCTGATTTGCAGTAATTTCAGTCGCACTGCCTGAAACAATCAATTTCGGCAGTTCCGGGATAGTTTGATTTATATTATGCGGCTTCAAATCGGAATACCACAAATCGCCTAAAACTTGTGCCGTAGCAGCAGTTCCGGCAGGCAAAATATTATATTCGGATTTATTCATTGCAAGCAGCACCTGCTCAATATCCGTTGTAGACACTGCATCCACAATAATAAGCTTTTTACCGTCAGCAATCATTTTATTTAAAGCCTGCAAAATCGGCCCTGCACCCTCCATTACAACATGAAGTTCTAACGAACCGACCAAATGCTCCCACTCTTTCCCTATTTGGGATTTCAAAAGTGTCGGCAAATGTGACTCAAAAATAGGAGAATACGGATCTCTGGCCATTTCGGAGCGCTCAATCGGAACCCCCTTTAAAAGATGATACCCGCCGACTGTAATACGGCCTTCACGTGGAAATGCAGGGATAACTATACTTGCATCCCAGCCAAGAACCTCAAGCATTCCCAAAACTTCGACCGCAATATTTCCTCTCACAGTTGAATCTATTTTTTTGAAAAAATAATCCGGATTGAATTTATCCATCATAAACTGTGTTGTATATTTAATTTTTTCATACGCTTCATGCGCCGGAATATTTCTGGATTCTGTTGATATAGCCCAGGTTTGAGTTCCTTTTATATTATAGCATTCAACATCTTCACTCAATAAAATCTGAGTGCCTGCCCCATGCAAATGAAATTGCAAAGCTGTATCGTTTGCACCGGTTAAATCATCCGCAATTATACAAGATACACTGGAATTAATTATCATAATACTTCTGCATCTCTTTTAGAACCAAGCAATCTGATATTGTTTGCAACTACTAAAAATCTTTCTCTGTCGCCGCCGGAAACTTTATCAGTCCATTTGTCCTGCTGAATTCTGCCGTCAACAGCAACCTGAATACCTTTTTTTACGTATTCACCCGCAAATTCGGCCTGCTTGTCCCAAACATCTATATTGAACCAGTCAGCTACTTCTGATTTAGTCTTTGTATCCCATCTGTTTACCGCAATGGAGAAATTCGCCTTAACTTTGCCTGATTCAAAATATTTAATTTCCGCATCTCGCCCGACACGACCCACTAATACAACTGTATTCATTCGTACCTCTTTCTAATCACATATCATAAATCATATTACAATAAAAATAAAACACTAAGATATACTATTTAACAAATGTTAACCTTGCATAAAAAAAGCCCCGCTAAACTGCGGGTACTTTTTAATCTCCTTATCCTATTTCCTTAACGATATTTCCTTATCTTTTTCTTTTTCCTATTTTATCCAACGACTCTTGATACAAAATTTGAAATTTCAAAGAATGTATCTTTTACAAATTCTTTTGCCAAAGTTGAAACAGGTCTGTTTTCAATACAATCAAAGACATAATA
Source organism: Candidatus Gastranaerophilales bacterium (assembly GCA_944324365.1). Taxonomy (GTDB): domain Bacteria; phylum Cyanobacteriota; class Vampirovibrionia; order Gastranaerophilales; family Gastranaerophilaceae; genus UBA1221. Next base: position 16,427 of record CALUWA010000008.1, on the reverse strand, counting down.
AATCGGGTCCTTTGAATTATTGAAACGCATTCTTTTATCACGTTTATCTAAGTAGCAGTAGTCTTCAATGCTGAAACCTGCTGCTTTTCTTTTATTTCCAGGTCTTTTTCTTGTTAATGAACCGAATTGATTTCCGTTTTTAGGATTAGCTATCATAACTCTCTTCTCTCTCTTGTTTACTTCTTACATATATATAAAGTATATACCTCCCAAAAAATTGCCTTTTTGTTTTTGTATTGTAAAGTTATATTAAGCAGAGTGTTTTAATAGCATACCGATTATATAATATACGTTAATGATAATAAGAAAATACAACCAAGAAGATTGCAAACAATTGGCGGCTCTATTTTACGATACCGTACACACCGTAAATGCAAAAGACTATACAAAAGAACAATTGGATGCCTGGGCTCCGCAAAACCCAGACTTAACACATCTAAATAAATCTTTTCTAAAAAACTATACAGTCGTTGCGGTAATCGATAATACAATCACCGGATTTGGAAATATAAGCCAAAGCGGGTATATTGATATGCTGTATATACATAAAGATTACCAAAGACAACATATCGCCGCTGAAATTTGTAATACACTGGAAACCTCAATTAACAGTCCGTACTATGAAGTTCACGCATCTATTAGCGCAAAAGCATTTTTTGAAAAAAGAGGTTACAGAGTTGTAAAAGAGCAAAATGTCGAAAGAGGGGGTATTTTGCTCAAAAATTTTGTTATGAGGAAATAAGAAAAATTACTTATCATTATTTACCTGCACCGGCTTATATTTATACCTTAAATACAGTCCCATATCCGTAAGCAAAAATATCATATTTAAAAGATAAAGCCATATTACCCAATCCCTGTAAAAGAACAATTTGTGTATTACTCCGCAAATATAACCAGTTAATATCAAACAGGAAAATGTAAAGCTTTTTCCACTTACGCACTTTGCTCTATAGGTTTTATAAGCTGCAATCGGCCAGCTTACACCAAAACATACCATCATTCCGGCTTCAAATATACTCATCTTAAATTCCTCCAAGCATTATTATAATACTTTAAAAGTATGCTAAGATTAAATTTTTATTAAGACTGCAAACAAGCAGGATAAGGATAAAACCCGATTTAAAGCCTAACGGCAAGTTTTTTTGCCGCTCCAGCTTAATTTCCCTGGACATTTGAGATAATCGAGATTTTCATTATATATAATCCAAGCAGCTTTGCCATGTCCGTTTGTTGATTCAATATTATACATTGTTTCACTTAACGTACCCTCCGGAACAATTCCATACTTTGTAAGATAAAACCCAAATAAATCTCTGCCTATTGTATTTGGAGGGTTCGAATTATTCAAATCAACAAATATCCAGGCACAAACATTTTTTAGATATTTATCAGTTCCGCGAACCTCCTTGCAATCTCCATTATTTACCAAAATTAAAACACTGCTGCCGTCGATTATTGAAAAACTGGTTATTTGGCTAAAAAGTGCTGTTGCTTCCGAACCACCTTCGTAATAATATTTATCAGCAAGCCCGCAGTTAGTTTTGTCTAAAGCTTTATCACAAATTTTTATACTCTTTACCTGTTTAAAAAAGATATTTTTTATTATTAAAGCATTTTGGGCAATATAATCCGTATCATCTTCATCTGCCATGCCGGCATCTCGGTTGCCAAATCCCCAATTATCAGGTGTTCCATATTCTTCTAAAGAAAATAAGTAAGCTTGAGAGAATACACTATACATTTTTTTTAATTTGGTAACAGTAATCTTATCCTGCTGCTTTTGAATAAGAGAAGGCAATGTCATTGCAGCAACAATACCTATTATGCCAAGCGTCATCAAAACTTCCGCAAGTGTAAACGCCGCTTTCTTCGCTATGTCATTCTGAGGATGAAATCCGAAGAATCTCTTTTTTTCGTCATTGCGAGCGTTAGCGAAGCAATCCATAGATCGCGGACAGGCTTCGCCTTCCGCGATGACATATGGCTGTTGGGACGCACCAAAATTTGTCATCGCGCATTTATTGCGCGATCTTTTCCCCTGGATTGATTTATAAATACTTCGGAATAAATCCCTTAAAATCCCAAGCTCGCCGTAATGGCAAATGGGCATAAACCCTTGTCCTGACTTAGATGTAGATACCCCCCCCCCGGTATCCCCGTGCTATACTTGAGTTTTGCATGTTTTACACCTCCATTTTTCTTTAGTATAAACGATGTTCACAAATTTTGCAAGTGCCTGAGGCACATCAACATGACGCGTCTTGGATTATTGACGGCTAAAGCAGCTCAACGCAGTTCTCGTCTGTACGAGTTTTGCTGCGCTCACTATTGCCCAAATCCGTTGCGCTCGTAATTCACAATATTGAACAAATATCCTGATAAGCCGTTAAAACTCTTAATATTCTTAAGTTTTTGTTATCAATTATTCTATATATAACTAAATAATTCTTTTTCACAACATAAAATTTAACATCTAAATAAGTAAAATCATCTCTTGATTTACCAAGAGATGGATGTCTACATAAAGTTTTAAATGCTTTATTAAATAATTTTACCAATTTTGTTGCAGCAGTTTTATTATCTTTTGCAATATAATCCGAAATTATTTCAATATCATTATATGCTTTACTTGTAATTTCAAGTTCTAAATCATTCATATTTTTTAATCAATTTTTCCATAGCTGAATGTCCATCCAAAATTACAGTATCATTCCAACCTTCTTCAATATCTTTATTTAACTGCGCAATTCTCTCTTGTGATATTTTATCTTTAGAAGCCATCATTCTTAAAGCCTCTCTAATGACTTCGCTAACAGAATTATATAATCCGGAAGCCACTTTATCTTGTACATATTTTTCTAATGTTGGTGTTAAAGATATGTTCATAAAATACCTCATTTATAACAATATATATCTATATAATAACAAAAATTGTTATAAATCTCAATTGTATAAAAATATTTTTTTACAAACAAATAAATAACAAGTAAATTAATTATACCCGCTCAGCATTAAAACATAAAAAACTGGGACCGGAGGGATTCGAACCCACGACCAAGGGATTATGAGTCCCCTGCGCTACCGCTGCGCCACAGTCCCAGAATTTCTGGATTTGTCAGGACTTGACGCGGTAGCTGCGCTACCTACCTCTCCTCGAAAGATACTTAATCTTTCTCGTCGGCAGAGTGCCACGTCCCAGAATATTTGATTGTCATCGGGATTTGACGCGGTAGCTGCGCTACCTTCCTCTCCTCGAAAGATACTCAATCTTTCTCGTCGGCAGAGTGCCACGTCCCAGAATATTTGATTGTCATCGGGATTTGACGCGGTAGCTGCGCTACCTTCCTCTCCTCGAAAGATACTTAATCTTTCTCGTCGGCAGAGTGCCTCATCCCAGAATTATTTACTTATCACCGGCATCCGCCACAAACCTCATCGGCTTCCCCGACCGGCTTCGCTAAATGCCACTTCTCCAATTTAACATCAACTGTCTGAAAAATCAAGTGTATATTTTTATGTTATTTCTGCTCCAGTTTATTAATTCCTCATATAACTGCTCAACTTCAACAGTATTTTTTCCGGTAATATCGCGCCTGTTTAGGCAAATTTCAAATATTTCACAGTCTTTATTTTCCAGCGCACCAGCCAAAAGCTGCTTAGTCGGGAAATACTTTCCGCTTTTCAAATAATAAATCCCCTGCAAAACATAAAAAACATTCTTATAAAATGCGGACAAATCATCATGCCTGGTTCGCGAATACAAATAACTATGAACCGCACCGTGATATAAATTCTCACTGTTTATTTTTACAAAAGTCCTTACATCGTCTGAAGAAGGTTTTTCTACTATATCTGATAAACTTCCACAAACGGCTTTCGTATCAAATATCAATTGAAATAAATCGAATTTTGACCAATTACGCAATTCTTTATCACCTGCAATAAATCCGCACAGCTTCTCTTTGTAAGATGATATATCTGCTAACTTTTTATAATCTTTTAGATCTTCAAAAGTTAAATCCTTAATAATCACAACAAAATCTATATCACTGTCTGCAGTCGCCTCTCCTCTGGCATAACTACCCTGCAGGCCTGTAAACAATAATCTGTTTCCATATATATTTTTTAACTGCGATACAAATTCATTTATAAAAACATCTATATCAAAAGCCATATAAACACCTTTAACAATTATTTTTTTACTTCATTTTTCAATTGTTCTTTTGTAAACTTTTTATTTCTTTTTTTAAGCTTCTTTAACTGTTTGGCACGTCTTTCTTCTGACATATTGCAATCTTTCAATAATTGTTTGTAATATAATTCTTTTTCTTTCGGATCTGTAATTTTTTCTGCTTCAAGTAATCCTTGTTCAAATTTAATCTTTTTATCATAATAGCTTTTATTCTTTAATTTCGTAGTCGAATGCACAATCATCGGAATACCTATTGGAGATGTTATGATTAAATTTGTAAGAAATATACCGGTAGACAATTCCCCAATAGATTTTCCTCTACTGAAATCTCTTGGATTTTGATATTTATAAGGAACATATTCCTCCCACTTAGGAACTCTTACAATCTCACTAATCCGCTCTGCCTTTGCCGAACTTGTTTCTTCCGCAAGCACTACAAAATTCAATCTCATAAAATAAGCTAACAAAAGCAATGATATTATCACTTTATACATGTACATCCACCACACTTAAATAATATAACCATCATTTCAATTATTATATATCAAGTTTATCCAATTGAACAGATTCGTGTTTTTGATTTTTGGAAAATTTTATATTTAGCCGCTTTTCCAAACTCTCCTCAGACATTTTAATATTTTGCCTTATATTTCCCGACGCCATTCTTAAGCGTTCTCTTATAAAGTTATATTTACTTATAACAGTTTTAAACCCTAAAGATTTTAGCACTTTATTTCCGGGAATTTTCGGTTCACAGTAAGAATAAATATCTGTTGCCCCCAATGAGGAGTTATTTATCTTATTAACATGCCGTAAAAATTCAGTTAACAGTCCGCCTCTTATAGCAGATTTATTTTCTTTTCCCCAGACCATAACATTTTTAAGCACCGGAATACCGCTGTTCGTAAAATCCAAACTGCCGCAAATTTGGTTTTTATTATTTACAGCTATATACACACTGTCTTTCGATTTCTTATCAAGATGTAAGGCTTTTTCCAAAACCATTTTTAAAGTTTCGTTAACAGTAGCCTTTTCTTTTATTGCAGCTTTATCAAAACGCTGCTCATTATCTAAATTTGATATGAAACGTTCTAAAAAAGCCTTATCAGTCTTGTCTATTGAATAAATATTTGCAATATTATTTATCTTATTTGAGCCCGCGATTTTGTTTATCGTCCTTATATGATTGGCTCCGAAATTTATATAATTATTATTATTCTGTACTAACATTATTTTCCCTTTTTGTTAATACAGATAAAAACCGTAAAAAACAATTTTTGTTATTTTCTTTACAAAATGTTATCTTAGTTGTATAGTTTTCGAGTGTGTTACCCCAAATAACGAAGGAAATATTATGAGAATTAATTTTAAACCCCAAAAACTCGTAAACAGTCTTGCGCTGGAAGAAAAAATTCACCAGGGAGTCAGAAGAGTAATTGAGATAGATACCCCGAAAAGAAAAACAATAGACATGGTTTTGATGCCAAAAAGCTACTCTGCCGAATATTATGTTTCATCATATAACGTTTACGATGCAAACAGCAAATTATTAAAATCTATGCAAAAAAACAACGGCGAAACTGTGATTTCTACAAGAAATCCTAACGGCAAATATTCGACAAAAACGCTCAATAAATAATTGATAAAACTTTTTGTTTAGAATATAATTCTTTTATGGCTGTAGGAAGAAGAATTAGCAGAAAGCTTAAAAATATTACCATACTGGATCAATATATCCTTAAGCAGATAATTGAGATGTTTATAATGGGAGTATTTGTATTTACTTCCATTATATTTGCTTCCGATACTTTTATTACACTTATCAAGCAAATCTCGCTGTTTGGCATCCCGTTTAAGGTTGCACTGCTTATGATAATTTTAAACCTTCCGTCGGTTGTTGTTATGACAATTCCGATGGGGGTTTTGTTGTCTACGGTTATGACGTTAAACAGACTCAGCCTGGCCTCTGAAATCACAGTACTAAGAGCCTGCGGTATAGGTATCAACCGTATTGCAAAACCGATATTCATATTTTCAATTGTTATGTGTATTTGCAGTTTTGTTATTAACGAAACAATTGTACCGGTTGCATCAAAATATTCAAAAGATCTCGCACTATGGTCACTCAGCCAGAAGAACGTACCGGACGGAAAACAGAATTTCGTATTTAAAGATATCGGCTCAGACGGTGTATTAAAAAGATTGTTTTACGTTGGACACTGCGAGGATAAAATCTTATACAATATAACTGTTTTGGATACTTCAAAAGAGGGTACTATTCAGGTTTTACAAGCCAGACAGGGCAAGACAACACCTGCCGGATGGGATTTTCAAAGAGGTGCTGTCTATACCGTAGGACAAGAAGGCAAAGTCCTTAATACTACTTTATTTGAAGATTCTACCGTAAAGTTCGGGCTTGATTTGTCCAAGCAGTTAAATAAAAATATGGCAAAGGAAATGAATTTCACGCAATTGCTGAAATTTATTGCAACGAACCTGCACACTCTTGATAAAGAGCAGAGAAACACTGTAGTAATTGAGTTATACGATAAACTGGCATTGCCTATTACAACTATTGTACTTGTGCTTGTAGGGGTTCCGCTTGCAATTACACCGCCAAGAGTCCGTTATAACCGCGGCTTCTTGTTCTCAATATTGATAATCTTTGCTTACTACCTAATCCGTGCGCTATCAATATCTTTCGGGGAAGCCGGCACGTTAATTCCTGTTCTTGCGGCCTGGATGCCAAATATCATTCTTACGGTCTTTGGTTCCTTCCTTTACTACAAAAAAGTTTATACCATAGAATAAATTATTCTTCGCTTACACCCGTACTTGGGATACAAAGTCCAAATTGGCAGTTTGAGTTATATGTGGATTCCGTGTTACTGTTATCTAGTCCAGGGGTAGTATTTTGACGATCATCCGAGGTATGAATAAGCATATCATAATAAGGAGGCCTGTATTGCGGCATAAATGCATCAGGTTTTTGCATCTCATTCAAATTATTCGGCATATATTTTTCGGTTAAATTCGGGCTGGATAAGGCAGACGACTCAGGAGCACAAAATCCCGTCACCGGACAAACAGCATTTACCGGAAGAGCAAATCCGGCTGCCATTAACAATATTAGAAAATTCTTCATACTAATTCCTTTCAGGTTAAAAGCTATTCTTGTTTTACTATAGCTTAGACGACAATTTAAACTTTTACATTGCCTGAAAGTAGAATTATTTAAATGTTCTGTTAATAATAAAAATGTCTTGGCGGCGGCAAATGTCTGTGATAATGATAACGATATGGCGGATTTGTCCAGATTTGAAGCAAATTCATAAAATCAGCTATATTTTTAGATTGCATATAATCGTTCATTATCTTTTGGTATTCACTAAAATCAATTGTATTCGGATCGGAACCGGTCTGGTTATACTTTTTAGCCAAATCTTTTACCAAATTCGCTTTACGTACTTTTTCCTGACGGGTCATAGGATTCAGCCCTACAGTAATTCTGTTATTAGCTTCTACGCTAACAACCTCATTAACGGATAGTTCTCCGTTTTCATCAATAGCTCTGTCGACTTCGTTAAAAACATCCTGCATAGTTTTTTCATAATTTTCAACAGTATTATCTCCGACAATAAAGCAGCCCGGAATATTCATAACAGGTGCCGGAATATAATAGTGATAATATGTAGGCGGCGGAGGTGGCAGCGGTCTGAAATATTGCGCATTCGCTTCTTCTGCCGGAACTGCCGTTGCAAGAGCAATCATCGCTGCGCCTGCGGCATTTCTCACTTTGTTTGTTTTTCTTGAACCTTCACCGTTAAAATTTAATGTAGAAAACCTGTTTACTGCAGAAACCTTCATATACACCCCCGTTTATTACGTATGTATATATAATAAACATAAAAAAATATTTTTTGTCATTTCCTTAAGAAAAATTTACATTTAACGTTTATAAACTTCACCGACGAAATCATTCCAGTAATCTTTTCCTGCCTCTGTCGGATGGATGTTTGCTAAAGCATAATAGGCACAAGATGTATTATTCGTATAATTAGTCGCTGTATTTGAACAATATTCAGAACCTACATTACTAAAATTTGAACATGAACCGTTCGAATTTGTACATGGTAATGGATTGTTCTTATGTTCCTGCCCCATAGGTAAAACCCTGCCATCAACGGTAAAAATAAATAAAAAATAATCGACTCCAAAACGATTCGGCCCTTTTTGACCATTTATATCAACACATACAACCGGCCCGTTTTGTCCCTGTAAAGGAGCATCATTTAAAACTAATAAGGCTCCGGTAAGATTGTTTAAAAATGCTGAATTATCACATAAAAAAGAAGAATCTCTGCCTGTCGAATTTAGACCTCCAGAAAATTTTTTCCCATTAAGAGTATTCATTGCATACCAGGGTATAAAATTCCCTTCACCATCATTTGTTCCCATTATTGAACCTCCAACTGATGCTGCTCCTCTGTAGTACCCAAAAATCTTATTTGCAATTTCAGATTTAATTCCATTCGGGATTGTTGAACCTGCAACTGAACCTTTTCCTCCCGCATCTTGCGACACTGAAATCCCGTTATCCGCAACATATAATAAGGCAAGCTGGTTTAATTCCGAATATGTTTTTAAAAACGCGGTATGGAGTTCCTTATTATGAGTCCTATTTATAAGCGTAGGAAGTGTCATTGCAGCAACAACACCTATTACACCGAGAGTTATTAACACTTCTGCCAAAGTAAATGCTCTTCTCATACTATTTGAATTCTCCTATTTTACATTTATTATTACATGTTTACTTGTAATAATACAAGTTTACATGTTAGAAGGGCGATTGTCAAGCAGGTAGAATTAAATGTATGCAGGATGAACTTTTATTTAAATTAGGGCAAAGTATCAGATATTTGCGCCTGAAAAGGGGAATGTCACAGGAAGAATTGGGGTTTAAGTCAGAATTAAGCACTAATTCAGTCAGTGCAATTGAGCGAGGAGCATATAACTTCAAAATAAAAACTTTATACAAAATAGCCTCAGCTTTACAAACTGAGGTTATGGATATTATAAATTGTAAATTCTAAAAAAACCGATAAAATCGGGTTTATAGAGTTACTTTTTTCTGAATTGATTTCTCAGATTATATATCATCATATTCCGTTTTAAATTAGCAAAATAGGCTTTTTTCCAGCCCGAAACCATCTTCTTTAAATTATTTGTAGAAGGACCGGATTCTTTTACCAGGCAGTCATAAAATCTCTGATCCATATTCTTATAATTTCCTCTGGCACATTTTCTGACATACAATCTATCCAATGTTGCACCAATTGCAGAATTAATTCGCGGGGTTATTTTTATCATGATTTATTATCCTTCACGTAAATGTATATACAAAATTTGGAAAAAGAAAGACCGTTTTTATAAAACGGCCTTCCTTTTCAGATTTTTAAAGACTTAGCAGCAAGAACAAGCCGCACCGCAAGAACATCCGAGAGCTGCTTTTGCTTCTTCCATTCTTACTTTAATACGTCCGTCAACTGCAATACCTTCGCCTGTAGCTTCAGAAATTAACAACGGGTTAATATCCAACTCGTCAATAAATTTGAAGTCATTTACAAGCTGAGATAATCTCAACAATGTTTCTTTGATTTGGTCTAATTGAGCAGGTTTTGTACCTCTTGCACCTTCTAACAATTTATATGCTTTAACTGATTTAATCATTTCTTCTGCATCAATATCTGTTAAAGGAGCAATTCTGAATGTTACGTCTTTCATAACTTCAACGAATACGCCGCCCAAACCGAACATCATCATAGGGCCATATTGAGGATCTGTTGCAATACCGCAAACCATTTCACGGCTGCCTTTAACCATTTCCTGAATAATTACCCCTTCAAGACCTTCGAGCAATCCTTTTGCTTCAAGTCTTTCGAGAAGTCCTTTGTATTCTTTTCTCAATTGTTCTTCTGATTTGATGTTAACAACAACACCGCCTACATCTGTTTTGTGTGAAGTTGTTTTTGAAGTCATCTTCATAACTACAGGGTAGCCGATTGAGTTGCCGAGTTCAACAACTTCTTCTTCGTTAGTTGCCAAACCGTATTTACAAGCTCTGATACCGTAAGCCTGAAGAACATCAATTGATTCAAGAGTTGTCAACTGAGCACGGCCTTCTGCTAAAGATTTTTTGATAATGCTTTCAACTTTAGCTCTGTCTACATCGTAGCAAGGGATTTTACCTTCAGGTCTTTCCATCCAGAGTCTTTGCTGATTTAATCTGTTCAAACCATCAGCAGCCTGTTCAGCGTACATAAAGAACGGCATATTAACATCCATATCGGAAAGTTTTGTAAAGAATTCGTTCTTAGTCATGAATACACCGATAATAGGTTTTTGCGGATTTTTAGCTTTAATTTCCATCAAAGCTTCTGCAACATCAATATCTTTCAATCCTAAGAACGGAAGATAGATTGTAATAATCATATCAACATTTTCATCAGCAATAACTGTTTCCAATGTTTGTTTGTAGTGCTCGATAGGAGCTGAAGCAATCATATCAATCGGGTTTTTAACAGATGCTGCTGAAGGCAGGAAGCTTCTCAATTTAGCTTTAGTTTCATCAGAAATCTTAGCCATCTGCATACCGTATTCGCAAACAGCGTCAGTAGCCATAATACCAGGGCCGCCTGAGTTTGTAATGATAGCTACTCTGTCACCTTTCGGGATAGGGCAGTTAGCAAATACTTTTGCTGTTTCAAAAAGGTTTTGAAGAGAAAATTCTCTAATAACACCTGATTGCTGTAACAGTGCAGCAGCAGCTTTATCAGCACCAGCCAAAGAACCTGTATGAGAAGATGCAGCAGAAGCACCAGCGGCAGATCTGCCTGATTTCAATGCCAAAATAGGTTTTTTCTTTGTAACTCTTGAAGCTAATTTTCTGAAATTAGACGGGTTCTGGATTGATTCCATATAAAGCAGAATTTGCTCAACGTCATCATCATTTTCCCAGTATTCAATAGCAGTTTCAGCGTTAACATCAGCCTGGTTGCCGATTGAAATGAACTGAGCAAAACCAAGATTCAAGTCTTTCAAAATATTCAAAATACCGCCGCCCAAAGCGCCTGATTGAGAAACGAAACCGATGTTTCCGCGTTCAGGAAGAGATTCTGCAAAGCAGCCGTCCATTCTGATATCAGGGTGAGTATTTACAACACCTAAACAGTTAGGACCTACACATCTCATGCCGTATTCTTTAATTTTTTCAACAAGCTGTTTTTCTAACTCTGCACCTTCAGCGCCTGTTTCTTTGAAGCCTGCTGTAATTATACAAATACCTTTAATACCCTTTTCGTGGCACTGGTCAATTGTTGATAATACGAATTTTGCATTAACTACAATAATTGCAAGGTCAACTTCGCCCGGAACTTCCGTAATAGAAGTATAAGCCTGCAAACCTTGGATTTCTCCGCCTTTCGGGTTAACAGGGTAAATTTTACCGTTGAATTTGTATTCCAGTAATCTTTTCATAATATCAGAACCAATTGTGTGGTCTTTTGTAGACGCACCAATAACTGCAATTGATTTTGGTTTCATGATTTTGTCTAAAATGTTCATGACTTGTCCTTTCTTTTTAGTTATATTTCTTCCTCGTCCTGAAAAAATTTCAAAAATCTATTCATAATATTATCACAAAATTTTAAAAGTTTTTGTTTTGGAGTTAACTTTTTTGGAGTTTTTTCTGTAAAAATCTTGTTGTTTAGGGATTGTTCTTTATCAGCTTTTATTATAGCACGTTTTGCGGCACTGGACAGGGCGTCAGGATGTAAGACGGTTCTTATTGACTCGGAAAAATGTCTGATTTTATCAAGCGTACCTTTTTGTGCCGAAACATATACCGGAGCTTCGCCAAATATACTGCCATATGAAACATAAAGATTATATTTGCTGTTTTTCACAATTCTCATATTATTAACCTGTTTAGCAAATTTTTTTAGGGTATTTTTATTTTTTTTGCCTATGACAATCATTTGTCCGCTAAAACTTGTATTATTATGAGTATTGTTTATATACATATCCGTCTTTCTGAAATTATTTAACTATTCTTGCTGCCGGAGAGACTTTCCTTTAATTTTTGACCTATAGCAGCAAAGAAACCCTTTTTAGGCTGGCTGACAGCGTGTTCGAGAAAACGATATTCATATTCACGCGCGGCCAGTCTTGCAGCTTGTATGTACACCTCAACCGGACTGTAGCCGCATATTCTGTAATCGTCATCCATATCAGCAGCATCCGGAATCAGAACTTCAAATTTCGGGGCATTCTTTTTGCCGAAATCTTCCGGTTTTTTAGCCAGCACAACCACATTTTTTGTTTTATAATTTTGTTTTATCAACAAATCAATAGGTTTATCCTGTATTAAGGCTTGCATTGCATCATAAGCTTTTCTGACAGTTCTTGCAGGATTATAGCTCAAATTCCCGGGTAAAACATTGATTTTTCCCTTAAAATTAGGATTTACGTTTTGTGAAACAGAGATGTTTTGTACTTGCATGAATTCTTCCTTTCAAATTAGTAACCGTTTACAATCCACTCTCTCACTCTAAATTTCGCACCCAAGCCGGCTGCTATTTCTTCACAGGCCCCAAGATTAATACGCCGTCCTTTATATCCGTCAACAACGCTTGCGACGACATCAATACCTTCATCTGAACAAGCTTTTATAAAACTTTTTACCTCATCATATGCCTGAGGGAATTTTGGATTTGAAAGCTCATTGTATTCTTCTTCCGTCGGAGCGTTTAAGCTCACACTGAATTCATCAACAAGTCCTTTCAATTCAGGAACTACATTTCGCTTGTAAACAAAATTGGCGTGTCCGTTGGTATTTACCCTGATTTTTGCATTCGGATAAATATCCTTAATATGTTTTGCAGCTGCTTTTAGCTCTTCCAGCTTAAGCATAGGTTCACCGTAACCGCAAAATACAACTTCCATATGACCATTTTCGACAAGTGAATGATGAAATTTGCAGCAGTTATCAAACTGGACAAAAATCTCTTCGACTGGATAATTTTCGCTGTCAAGCCACAAGCGCTGCCCGCACACATCATCCTTGTCTTTTCTCAGGCAAAAAACACAATCATTTGTGCATCTGTTAGTTAAATTTATATAAATTTTTCCTTCTAATAAATAAACTAAAGTATTTGCCATGTCTAGCCTTTCGTTACTTAAATTATTGCACGGGCAAAAATTTTTTACAAGAGAAATCTTAATGGAGTTATATCGCAGATTACACTAAAAAAGACTGGAATTGTCACCCTGAAATAAATTCCACTACTGTCCAAGATAATTTTTATACCATTTTATATAAATTTATTATGCACAACAATGCAGGTGTTGTATGAATGACGGGCTTTTTATATTATCTGTAGAATTCGTTATATAACTCCTAAAATATAATTTCCAAAAATTTAACATTTGTGCTAAGATAGATGCATGGAAAATAGTAAATATATAAAAATTGGTTTAATCGGGTTGGGAACAGTTGGTTCAGGCGTATATAAAACCCTCCAAAATTCTGATTTGGTAAAAATTACCAAAATTGCAGTAAAAAATATTAATAAGCCGCGCAATATTGAAGGTTTGGATAAGTCTATATTAACAGACAACCCTTATGATGTTGTAAATTCCGACGTTGATATAGTTGCTGAATTGATAGGAGGTATTGAGCCGGCATACGACTTAATAAAAACCGCAATCGCAAACGGCAAACACATTGTAACTGCAAATAAAGAACTTCTTGCAAAACACGGCGAAGAGCTGTTTAATTTTGCGGAAGAACACAATAAAGTTATATTATACGAAGCCGCAATTGCAGGCGGAATTCCTATTATCATGCCAATAAAAACAATTCTTGCAGGTAATAAGATTAAACGTGTTGAAGCTATATTAAACGGCACAACCAACTATATTTTGACAAAAATGGATGCAGACGGAGCTTCATATGAAGATGTTTTAAAAGAAGCTCAGGAATTGGGTTATGCAGAAGCTGACCCGACAGGAGATGTAGAAGGTTTTGATGCTGCATATAAAATCACAACCCTTGCAACTCTTGCTTTCAGACAAAGAATTAAGCTTGAAAACGTATACAGGGAAGGTATTACAAAAGTCAGGGCAGAAGATATGAAAGCCGCAAATGATTTGGGTTATAAAATCAAACTTATAGCCTCTGCTTCTATGACAGATGACGGAAAAGCAGACGTGAGGGTTCACCCTATGCTTGTGTCAAAAAAATCGACGCTTGCTCATATAGATTATGTTACAAATGCCGTAAGCCTGGAAGGTCATCCGGTAGGTTCTGTTACATTGTCGGGGCCGGGAGCAGGGGAGTTTCCGACAGCAAGTTCTGTTGTAGGAGATATTTTGGCGATTGCTTCCGAATTAGGAAAAAATGATTATATTCTTCCTATGATGAGATGTAACCACCATAAAACTGCTGAAACAATAGATATGAAGGACACTGAAAATAAATATTATCTTTCACTTAATGCCAAAAATAAACTTGGTGTTATCGGGAATATAGGAAAAATCTGCGAAGATAACGGAATAAGTCTTTCCAGTATTGTCCAGCGCGGTCTGAGAGATAACAATACTGCTGATATTACTGTTATTACAGAGCTATGCAAAGAAAAAGATATGCAAAATGCTATTTCGCAATTCAAAACAAGTGAATATATCAATAACGTAAACAGCTTAATAAGAGTACAGATATAAAAAGAGGGAAAAATGTATTACCAAGGTCTAATAAACAGATACAGAGAATATCTTCCGGTGACAGACACAACACCGGTAGTAACGCTTAACGAAGGAAATACGCCGCTGATTAAAGCAGAGAATTTAGCTAAGAAAATAGGAATTGAAGCTGAAATTTATCTAAAATTTGAAGGCTGCAATCCGACGGGAAGCTTTAAAGACCGCGGGATGACAATGGCTGTGACAAAAGCAAAAGAAGCCGGTTCAGGCGCAATAATTTGTGCTTCAACAGGGAACACCTCAGCTTCTGCAGCAGCATACGGGGCAAGAGCCGGATTAAAAACATACGTGCTTATTCCTGACGGCTATATCGCACTCGGCAAACTTTCCCAAGCTATGATGTACGGAGCAGAGATTATTGCAATCCAAGGGAATTTTGATGAAGCATTGGAATTTGTGCGCAAAATTTCAGAAAACTATCCAATAACGCTTGTAAATTCTGTGAACCCTTATAGAATTGAAGGGCAGAAAACAGGCGCGTTTGAAATCTGTGAAGCTCTTGGCCAGGCTCCTGATTATCACTTTATACCGGTCGGAAATGCAGGAAATATTACAGCTTATTGGAAAGGGTATAAAGAATGGCATGCAGCCGGAAAAATTCCGGAGCTTCCTAAGATGATGGGGTTTGAAGCAGAAGGCGCGGCAGCTATAGTTAAAGGAGAAAGAATTTTACATCCTGAAACAATTGCAACAGCTATCAGAATAGGCAATCCTGCAAGCTGGAAACAGGCAGAAGCAGCCAGAGATGAAAGCAATGGAATGATTAATTACGTAACTGATGAAGAAATTATAAATGCATATAAGCTTATTGCTTCATCAGAAGGTGTTCTTGCAGAACCTGCAAGCGCAGCATCTGTTGCAGGCTTAATCAAAGTAAAAGATAAGATTAAACCGGGCTCAAAAATAGTTTGTATTTTGACAGGAAACGGTTTGAAAGATCCGGATAACGCAATAAAATATTCCGGCTGCGAAGTTAAGAAAACTCCGGCAGATATGACAGAAATTTTAAGAGTAATGAATGTATAGAATTAGATAGGTGATGATTATTTGTTAATTGAACCCGAAAAATTTTTTCGGGTTTTTTATTTATATGAGTGCCGCAAATGTCATTCTTACGTATGGAACCTGCTGTACATGTCAAGTAATTAGTTACATGACCAATGTTATGTGCATCAATCGGCAATATACATAAGTTATGTAATTTATTGTTCATTTTCTCTTTTTATTTGCGAAGTAAAAAGCGGATTGTGAGCGTAGAGTATTGCCGAAGGGCATTAAGGGCATCTAAGGACAACGCAACGCATTCACTCCCCACCCTATCCCTCCCCGAGTAGGGCACAACTGTCCGAGATAATTTTAGAAAGAAAAGAGCATAGTGAGCAATAATCTTGCTTTTACTCTAAAATAAGGT
>CALUWA010000007.1 GCA_944324365.1 Candidatus Gastranaerophilales bacterium | reverse complement strand
GGAGCGGAAGCCAAATAGGTACTATATCTCTAATGCTCATTCTTCGCATAAGAGCTATAGCAACGGGACTTCTCACTGGTCAAGCTGCGCTTGACGGTTCTCGTCCCTCTTGACTTTCTATGCTGTTTTCAATGGAGCGGAAGCCAAATAGGTACTATATCTCTAATGCTCATTCTTCGCATAAGAGCTATAGCAACGGGACTTCTCACTAGTCAAGCTTCGCTTGACGGTTCTCGTCCCTTTTGACTTTTTATGCTGTTTTCAATGGAGCGGAAGACGGGACTCGAACCCGCGACGTCAACCTTGGGAAGGTTGCATTCTACCACTGAATTACTTCCGCATGCCGCATGACTATCCTACATCAAAAAGAATTTGAAAACAATCTTATAACAAGAACTCCGCCAATAATCATTAAAATACCCATAATTGCAGCTAAATCCAAGGTCTGCTTATAAAAAATAAACGCAAATAACGATATTAAAACAATTCCGACCCCCGACCAAACAGCGTACACAACTCCCGTCGGAATTGACTGCATGCAAACAGATAAAAAATAAAATGAACACCCGTAACATAACAGAGAAATTACAGTAGGCACAAGTACCGTAAACCCGTTTGAACTCTTAAGAACAGTAGTTCCGATAACCTCGAATATTATTGCCAGCAGTAAATACAGATATTTCATAAAATTCCCCTATGTCACGTATTTTATTTGATTGAGCCGCTTAAGCCTTTTTGCTTTTTTCAGCGCATGCTTTGCATTCTCCGTAAAGCTCAAACTTATGTCCTGTTATATTAAACCCGGTTTCAACAGCCACCTTGTTCTCAAACTCTTCAATCGGACAGCAGTCTATAGGAATCATTTTACGGCACTTTGTACAAATCATGTAATGTTTATGCGTTTCTCGTACAAGCTCATATCTGGCTCTATTGTCATCCAGTGTCGTTGCTTTGTTTACAATCTCAAGACTTATGAGTTTCTCTATAATCCTGTAAATTGTTGAAAGCGAAACTGTCGGAATTTCTTCTTTTACAAGATTGTAAATCTCTTCTGCCGTTACAGGACAGCTCTGGTGTTCAAGAACCTTTAACACCTCTTCTCTGTTTTTTGAAGCTCTGCAACCTCTTAGTTTCTGCTGCATAATTTAACCTTTCACGATTATTTTAACATAATTTCATAAAATATAACAAAAAAACTTGATTATTTTTATTGAAGTTGTCTAATTAATAATGCAAATGCAAATCATTTGCAATAACAAAATTTGGAGATTAAAAATGCCAATTCCAAAAATAAGCTCACTGAAAGCAGGAGCATACACAGTCGGTAAATATATAGATCAGCCTGCGCTTGTTCACAAGCTGTATGATGTTATGCCGGGAGTTCTCACAGGTCTGGCGGCAGGATACGGAACATATGATACGTTTAAAGCTCCAAAAGGTGAAAGAAAAAACAGAGCCGTTAAAAATTTCTCTGTACTCGGGTTTACTGTGGCATCAGCACTGCTTGCAACAAGAGGGCTCAGTATTAAGGGAAAAACTCTGTTTGAAGGTATAATTGAGCTGCCGGAAAAAGATGCCGATGGTTTGAAAGAAGTTTTGGGCAAAAATATTTCCGATAGTGCAAAAAAACTTGTTCAAAAAGTTGAAAATGATGAAATATTATCATTCAAACAGGTAAAATCTCTGATAAAAGAATTTAATGGAACAGATAAGAATTTGGTTTCCAAAGTTATCCCTGATCCTGAAAGCGAAGCGCCGTTTGCGGATTTATTAAAACTCTCCTGGCTGGGACTTATTCCTGTGCTGGGAGGAATTGCCGGCGGTGTTGTAGGTGATAAGCTTACACATGAAAACTGGAAGAAAAAATTCCCGGATAAGGTGAAAGAAGGTACATACCAGTATTTAAATAATATAGCGTTGTGTAATGTCGGAGCGGGATTAGGGGCGTTGGTTATGAACGCTTTTAAAGTAAAATCAAAAGCTGCCAGATTTTGTGCAATGATGGCCGGAGTTTTGGGCGTCGGGTTAGTTGCAGGTAATGCTATCGCTAACTTTGTTGCAAAAAATGCCATAAATCCGCTTTTTGATAAAACCGAGCGAAAAGAACATAAATCGTTCCGTGACAGGTTTAAAAATTTAAATTCAGAAAGACATCCGGAAGTTTTAGACGTAAGCCTGCATTTGGATGATGTGGCATCCGTCGGGTTTGTAGCGGGGCTAAAGTGGATAGGCCCGATATTACCTATGTTATATTCTGTTTCTGCATACAGAGCCGGTATCGGATATAGAAACGGTAAAGATACAGAAATAAACCGGATGAAATAATTATGTTATAATATCCGTATGTTAAATTCAATTTTGGAAAAGTATGCAAAATTAGACGAGGTAGAAGCCGTTGCGCTGGGAGGTTCTTCTGCCGCAAAAACTTCGGATAAATCATCAGATATAGATATTTACATTTTTGTACGGAATGATATTTCGCTTGAGGTTAGAGAACGGCTTGTTAAAGATATTTCTTCTAAATACGAAATAGGCGGGGAATATTTTGGTCCGGGAGATGAATATTTCGTTGACGATTTAGGATGCCAGCTTGATATTATGTATTGGAATGTTAACTGGTTTGAAGATGTTGTAAATAATGTCTGGTTTAAGCATTATCCTTCAAACGGGTATACGACCTGCTTTTTATATACGTTGAATAATTTCAATATTTTTTATGATAAGACAGGCTGGTTGAAGAGCTTACAGGAAAAGATTAATACGCCTTACCCAAAAGAGCTTAAACAAAATATAATTGAACGAAATGTGAAATTAATGAAAGAAAAACCTTTTGCTTCATATTATGAGCAGATACAAAAAGCAGTGCAGCGAAATGATATTGTGAGTGTTAATCACAGAATTGCTGCGTTTTTGGCAAGTTATTTTGATGTGATATTTGCACTCAATGAGATGCTTCATCCGGGAGAAAAAAGGCTAATTAATTATGTAAAAACTAACTGTAAAATTGTTCCGGGAAATTTTGAAGATAACATAAACAAACTTTTGACATCAGATTATAAAGAAGTTCTTCCGGTATTAGATGATATGTTTCAAAAGTTATCTATTTTGTTACGGTAATGCTGTTTTCATCAAATAAAGGCTGTTCCTGACCTATTTCGATGAATAATAGCTTATTTGGGTTCTTATTTTGAATTTCAAAATACCGCATTCCGCTGTTACCGCATCCAAAACCTGTGCAGGTAGAAGGTATCGCTTCCTTGCTTGCTGCAGATAAAAATTCCTGCTCTGCGGCTCCGGCCGGATACAGGATAAATCTTACTACGCCTGGTCTTGTCGTTTCTATTTCTTTAAATTCGCATAAATCAATGTTGTCATATTTGTTTTTGGTGCTTTTAGATAATTCCGGGGCTATATTTTTTAATTTAGCTTTTACTGACTTCGGGTTTTTATTCGTGATGTCAAAAATTCTAATTACAGGAAAAATATTTTTTTTATTTGCTGCCGTTGTTTCAATACTAACTGTAGACAAATTTTGGTCAAACACAAATCTCGTATTTTTATTTTCCTGCCCATAAAATTTTAAGCCTAATCCGGTTTGAATTTTCCAAGAATATCCATCCCGCGGCGGTCTTGCTGGATTTTTCGGCATGTTAGCGATTTTTGAACATCCGCATAGTAAAATTATGCAGGTAAATAGTATTAACAATTTTTTCATTGTGTAAATTTAACATATAATCTCAGATATTACAATATCAAGGTGACATTAACTGCAAAACTGATTTTCTCAGGCTTATGCATACATTCTAATCACAAAATTCCAGTTTTTTAGTATGCACATTATATTTCCATCCGTCAGTCAGCTCATAAACGACATACTGCGCCTCTTTACCTTTATAATCAAGCCAGCCCATATTATCTGTTGAACTGCTCATTCCTTGCCCGTACCCGTTTGTAATTACAATATGCCCGGCATCATCTTTATTTGTAAATACGACAATTCTGCCGGCAGGTAAATTCTTTAAATTCTCTTTTTTAACAAAAATTTTCTTAAACTTTTCCGGATGACTTTCAAAATAGCTTATGGAATCTTTTGCCTCTCCGCGCGGCATATCATCGTAATTATTTATTATTCCTGCAGACAACAATGCTTTTTTTACTCCTGTATAACACGCTCCGACATTTTCCATTTTATCAGCAACCCGCTCGGCATAAAGACTCAAACATATATCTTCTGTTGAAGCATTTTTATTGTTTACCCCTTTGCAATCTTCCACCTTGAATTTGCCGCCAAATAACTTTAAATATGCATAACTAGATTTATAAATAGGATTGTACAATACAGAATCAGGAATTTCCGCAATATCTCCGATTTTTACTCCATGATTATGCGCATTCCTCAATTCTAATGCAGCTTCTATTCGAATTTCCGCATCAATTGCTTTTGTATAAACTCTTGTGGAAGATGGAACACAAGTAAATATTACGGTCTTTACTGGCTCTTTTTTAGAGACCGAAAACCGTTTATCACTTACTTGTGAATCACTATAATTATCTAAACTAATTTTTACCATAGCTATATTCTTTATATATATAAAGAATATATAAATTGGGTAATTGCCATAGTATAACAATAATATTAAAAAATATTAACCTAATAAAACACTTATCTGAAACTAAACGGTAGAATTTTTAAATTACGCTTTTGTTTTTCATGCTGCGCATCAGGGAGTTCGTAGCACTTTACACATCTGGCTTCATAGGTTTCATCTCCACCTATCATAATCAATGGAGAATTTTTATCTGCCGGCTTGCCGTCAATCAGACGCTGGGTTCTTGTCGCATGTTCGCAGCCGCATTTCATACAGACAGCGTGAAGCTTATCGACTTTTGTCGCAATACACATTAACTCAGGCATTGAACCAAACGGTTCTGCCTTAAAATCAAGTTCAAGCCCGGTTCCTATAACCTTTTTCCCGCTTGACATAAGTTTTGAAATAACCTTTGTTATATTGCTGTCAAAAAACTGCAGCTCATCTATTGCAACGACTTCATCTTCAGGTTTCACCAGGGTGAGAATTTGCACTGAATGTTTAACCTTTAGTGCATCAAGCCAAAGTCCGTTTCTTGATTCTATATAGTCCCCTTTAGAACGTGTATCAACATCAGGAGAAATAACTTTTACTTTTTTCTTTGCAATTATGCAGCGTCTTATCCTTCTTAACAGCTCCTCCGTTTTGCCGCAGCTCATAGGGCCGGTAATTAACTCAAAACTATACCCTTCCATTTTATCTCCCGTTTTCCCAGATTTAAAACATAACTATTATAAATCTTAAACAAAAGTCATGCAAAACATGTATCAAAATATTACGAAAAAGTTTAATAAACTTTATAAAATTCACTGCCGCTCAGAATTTTATCTTTAAGTTTTTTAAGCCCGGCACCATAGAAATATTTTAACTGTTCAGGGAATTTTTCCGAGATATCTATCAAACACATATCGTGAACAATAAATTCTTTAATCAAAAATACGACATCTAAATTTTTAGTCCATAGAAGAACAGGATCACTATGATTAACCGGCTCAATTTTACCGAATATTCCTTCCGAATTATCAACAGCCATAAACAACATCCGGCTGCCTATGGAATGTTCTATTTCTCGTCCGTTTGAGTGTGAAAATACGGTTCCGAAGGGAGAGTTAAAATTATCATACCCAACAATTTTAATATCAACTCCGCGATTATATGCATCCCGCAAATCTTCTTCAAAATATTTAAAATCATGTGACCAAATTTCTATAAAAATTTCACGCTTGGCACTTTTAATGCATTCAGATATTTTGGAATTAATGGAAAATTCACCAAAAAGACTCAAAACCGGCTCAAAGTAATCCTCCTTTACATGCGGAAGCTTCTTATCCAAAAAATCTAAAGTCGAAGAATATTTTCTTCTGAACCGTTTAGTCAACTCTTTCGGGTTGATAGGAATATACGCAACAGGTTTTGTGTTAGAACTAGTGACCATGTGGTCATTTTCAAGAGCTTTAAGTGTATCATATGCCCTTGCCTGCGGAATATCAGCAAGTTTAGCAACCTCATAACCGGTTGCAGGATATTTTTTCAACAAAGCAAGATAAACTTTTGCTTCATAGCTGTTTAACCCTAGTTCTTTTAAACTTTCTATTATATCATCCATACAACAAAGTTTAGCAGATTATCCTAAACTTTACAACCATTGCACATGTTTTTTTACCATATATAATATAGGTGTCTTTATAACTAAAGAAAAGGAGAAAAGTTATGTCAAGAAAACCTATTATCGCAGGAAACTGGAAAATGAATCTCTTAAGAGGAGAAGCTAAAGATTTGTTCGAAGGAATTAAAAGTTTTGTAAACAACTACACAGCTAAAGAATTACCTACAGTGGTAATTGCTCCTGTTTTCACTTCAATCAGCGCTGTTGAAACAGTAAAATGCGACTGCGGATGCGGTGGAAATAAAATTTCTATAGCAGGACAAAACTGTCATTGGGAATCTTCAGGTGCATACACCGGAGAAATTTCCGTTGAAATGTTGAAAGATGCTGGTTGCGATTATGTTATTATCGGTCACTCAGAAAGAAGACAATATTTTTCTGAAACAGATGAAATGATTAACAAAAAAGCAAAAGCAATTTTAGCTGGCGGCTTAATTCCTATCATCTGCTGCGGAGAAACTCTTGAACAAAGAGAAGCCGGAGTTACTGACGAACATATCGCTTCTCAAATCAGAGCAGCTTTATCAGGAATTTCTAACGAAGATGTTGCAAAATCTGTTATCGCATACGAACCAATCTGGGCCATCGGAACAGGCAAAACTTGTGACGCAGATGAAGCTAACAGAGTTATCGCAATGATTAGAAACGTAGTTAAAGATGTTGCTGGTGCAGATGCAGCTGATTCAATAAGAATTTTATACGGCGGCTCCGTAAAACCTAATACTATCGCAGAACAAATGTCTAAATCAGACATCGACGGCGCATTGGTAGGCGGTGCAAGCCTTAAAGCTGACAGCTTTAACGAAATTATCGCCAACACTATGAAAGTAGCTGTTTCAAAATAACGGTAATAAGTTTTGCTTAAACAATAGAAACACCCTCTTTTTTGAAAAGAGAGTGTTTTTATTTGCCTGTCATGGCAGTGTTCTTGTCAAGTTCCTAATACATAACTTGGGTTATGTAAATGACAGGTATAGTTCGAACTAAAAAGAGTACTCTCCTCTGCCATCCAACCATAATAAAAAAGCCTTAAGACTAAAGTCTAAGGCTTTTTTATGGAGCGGGAGACGAGGCTCGAACTCGCGACATCCTCCTTGGCAAGGAGGCATTCTACCACTGAATTACCCCCGCATATCTGTATTGGGTTACTTTTTTATAATACATGCTCAAAAAAAAATTGCAAGCACTTTTTATTGTTAATTGTAAATTTAACTAAAATTTCCTAAACTTTCCTTCATGCAACCTGTTCTTCAGGCTCTTTGCTGTCAAGAGAACGGATATCTATAGTAATTCTATCATTGAACAGTTTATTTAATGAGTTCACAAGCTCATTTGAGGCATCAACCCAGAACATGGATGCCGTCAGGATTTTTGCTTCCACTCCGTCATCATCAACAGTAAGCATAACCGGATCTGAACCCTGATGTTCGCATAACTTATTTTTCAAAAATACCAATTCTTCAAATTTAAAATCATCATTAAGTTTTATATTAAAAATATTAGAATTATCTACGGGTTTTACCGAATCAATAAGAATAGCCGGCGGTTCGTCATCGCTGCGGCGGCTAATCTTACCCGACACAATTATACGCTGCTCTGGCTGCATAAAATCACCGTATTCCGCAATCTTAGAATTAAATGCTATTGCATCGACTTTACCTGTCAAATCTTCAATCGTAATAAATCTGATAAATTTTGACGGATCTTTCTTAGTTGGAATTTGCTTGACTGATGTTACCAAGCCGCAAATAGTAACAACTTTATCATTTGCTAAAGACGCAAGTTCAGTAACCTTATGCGTCATTAAAAACGGCAGCTTATCCCGAATTGTTGAAAGTGGATGGCTCGTTACGTAAAACCCTAAAAATTCTTTTTCAAAAAGCTGGATTTGACGCTGGTCATATTCTTCATCAGATCCCGCAAGCTGGAATTTTGCATCTTCTATCGCAGAAGAATCCCCCAGCATATCAAACAAACTCGTCTGACCCGATTCTTTAGCCTTAGCTTCTTTTGAAGCCGTTGAAGTAATATATTCAATATTATCCCAAAGCTGTTTTCGGCTTTTTTCAATAGTTGAAAACGCGCCGGACTTAATCAACCCTTCCAAAGTTTTTTTGTTAGAACACTTAGGATCAAGTCTTTTTATATAATCATAAATCGATTTAAACGGCCCGTTTTCTTCGCGTTCTTTAATGATATCTTCAATAACGGCTTCGCCCACCTGTTTTATGGAAGCGAGTCCAAATCTGATATTGCCGTCATCCGGTGTAAATGTTGCCATTGAATGGTTAATATCCGGCGGCAGAACTTTTATTCCTTTTTTCTGAGCTTCTTCTATATAAAGCTGTGTCTTTTCCTGATCGCTGGATACGCTTGAAAGCAGCGCCGATAAATATTCAACAGGATAATGGCATTTTAAATAAGCTGTCTGATATGCAACAAACGC
The DNA here is from genome assembly GCA_944324365.1 of Candidatus Gastranaerophilales bacterium. Classification (GTDB taxonomy): domain Bacteria; phylum Cyanobacteriota; class Vampirovibrionia; order Gastranaerophilales; family Gastranaerophilaceae; genus UBA1221. The sequence continues at coordinate 52,462 of CALUWA010000007.1, read as the reverse complement.
ATAAGCTGCGGAATGCGACCGGTTGAAACAGTATGAAGCAAATTTTTCTATCTGATCAAATAAAGATTCGGCATCTTTTGCGGTCATACCGTGCTGGGCCGAGCGCTCAATAAATTTGCCTTTTTGCTTTGCCATTTCATCAAGCTTTTTCTTACCCATCATACGGCGAACCATATCCGCTTGACCGAGCGAATAATCCGCAAGAACCTGGAATATTTGCATAATCTGTTCCTGATATACAATGGTTCCGTATGTATCCTTCAATACTGGTTCCAATAGCGGGTGAGCATAGGTAATTGCCTGACGTCCGTGTTTTCTCTCAACAAAGTCATCTACCATGCCAGAATCCAACGGTCCCGGACGAAACAGTGCAACAAGGGCGCCCAAATCTTCAAAAACGTCTGGTTTTAATCTCTTAACCAGATTTTTCATCCCTTGCGATTCAAGCTGGAACACACCGTCGGTGTCTCCTGCCATAAGCATTTCATATACAGGTTTATCATCAAGCGGAATATCATTTATCGCAACATCAATCCCCTGCTGCTGCTTAATCATATCAACTGTTTTATAAATAGTCGTAAGGTTGCGGAGCCCTAAAAAGTCCATTTTTAAAAGACTTAAAACTTCGGTAACATCATGTGGTGGATAACCGGTCTGGACAATGCCATCTTTTGAAGGCTGAACCGGCAAAATTTCATCCAGCGGCACACGGGAAATTATAACACCTGCCGCGTGCGTTCCGGTATTGTTTTTAATCCCTTCTATCGCAACTGCAAGGTCTATAATCTTTTTTAACCCTACGGTTTTCCCTTCCATAGGATCGCCTGCCGGAATCTGTTCATCCTTATCGTACAGTGCTTTAAGTTCCGACCCGTCACACTGCATAGCATCTTTTAAAGTTTTTGCCTTCGGGTTTATTGCCTGTGCAAGCTCGATTGCAGGATCAATAAGCCCCGCAAGTCTGTTGCTTTCAGAAAACGGTACTTTTAAAATTCTTGCAATACCTTTAAACGCAGCTTTTGCAGCATATGTACCAAATGTGATAATCTGGCAAACTTTATCTTCGCCGTATTTTTGTGTTACGTAATCTATAACCTCTCCGCGGCGTTCAATACAAAAGTCGATATCAATATCGGGCATTGTAAAACGTTCAGGGTTCAAAAATCTTTCAAACAAGAGTTTATGTTTAATCGGATCCAAATCCGTAATTTCAAGCGCGTAAGCAACAACCGAACCCGCCGCCGAACCTCTTCCCGGCCCGACCGGAATACCGTGGGTTTTAGCATAATGAATAAAATCCCAAGTAATTAAAAAGTATGCAGCAAATCCCATCTGCTCAATTACGCCAAGTTCATAATCCACACGCTCTCTTAAGCTCTGAGATATTTCGCCGTATCTCTTTTTCAACCCTTCATTTACAAGATATTCCAAATATGAATCAATTGTATGCCCTGCAGGAACCTTGTAATCAGGCAGCGGGCTTTTACCCAGCTCAAGCATCAAATGACATTTTTCGGCAATCTCAACCGTATTATTAATACATCTGTCAAATGTTTCCGCATCAAGCCACTTAAATGAATCTCTTAATTCTTCAGCAGTTTTTACATAAAATTCATTATTTGCAAAATGGAAACGGTTAGGATCATCTTTATCACTATTGGTTTGCATACAAAGAAGAGTATCATGCATATCTGCATCTTCCTTGCGCAAATAGTGAGAGTCATTGGTGATAACCATTTCTATATTAAGCTTTTTGGCAATATCAATAAGTTCCGGATTGGTTCTTTTCTGCTCATCAAGTCCGTGATCCTGCAATTCAATATAATAATCTTCCCCGAAGAGTTCTTTGTACTGCTTTGCAACCTCAAAGGCTTTCTCTTTATCATTTTTCAAAAGATTTTGAAGCACCTCGCCGCCTAAGCAGGCAGAAAGACATATCAAACCTTCATGATGCTCTTTCAAAAGTTCAAAATTTATACGCGGATGGACATAACGACCTTTACACCATGCCACAGAAACTAATTTAATTAGATTTGCATAACCTTTTTTGTCCTTTGCGAGCAATACAAGGTGATAACATGGATTGTGCAGTTTATCCCTGTCCTCTATATCTTTGTCGTGGACATAAAATTCACACCCGAGTATCGGCTTTACACCATTTTCTTTTGCCGTTGTATAAAGCTCCATATCACCATACATTACGCCATGGTCAGTCAAAGCTACCGCCGGCATGCCGTTTTCTTTTGCAAAATTTACTAAATCATTTATTCTGATTGCCCCGTCCAGCAAGGAATATTCACTGTGCACATGCAGAGGTACATAAGGTTTATTTGTCATATTTTTATAATATCACGCCTAAAAATTTTATTAAATCTTTAGGCGTGAATATGAATTTTTATTTCACAATTTTGTTTGGTTAAATTCTTCCGTATCTTATAGCATACATCGCATTGTTGCCAAAGCCGTCTTTATAGTTGTCCATAATATGAGCAGCCGCAGCAGTTAAGGAAGGAGAATTACTTTCTTTTAAATTTTCTACCATTCTGTTTTCATATTCTCTGACGGCAGCTTTATCATTTATCTGAGCAGAAAGCTTGGCAAGTTCGGTGTAAGCACTAATTCTTTCAACAAAATCTCCGGATTCATCAAGTTTCTTTTCTGCAGAAGCTTTCAAGACTCCGACGGGCATATACGGATAGCCCTTAATTTCATATATTACAGCTCCTTTATTATTTCCGTAAGGATCCGGTCTTGCTGGAGCTTGATTGTATGGATTGTTTTCTTTAACCCAATCTATAGGAGCCAAACCTGTTTCATCTTCCCAAGCACGGCTGATTGATGAAGCATCTTCTCCTTTATCCGGGACATAAACTCGTTTTTGAATAGTACCAGCGCCATGGGCATAACGTGAATAGTATCCGTTTTCCCAATGTCCGTTGAAATTAACATTGTTGTTTCTTTGTGCGCCAAAAACATTTGCCTGAATCGAAGAAAGCGCATTAATTCTCATAACATAACTCCTTATAACACTACTACCTGAAATATTATATAACTAAAATAAATATTGTAAATACTTTTATGATTATTAAAACAACCTGAAAATTACATAAAAATTTGTTGTTTTGCATTGTAAGGATAATACTATGTGTCATTGCTATACATGTCAAGTAATTAGTTACATAATTAATGTTATGTGCATTTAGCTACCACATACATAAGTTCTGTAATTCATTGTTCACTATTTCATTCTGTCATGAAGGGCTCCTTTCTTTCTCGGTTTGGTTGTTCGCGTATTACGAGTTCCAGAGCATTGCCCTACGGCAATGTTCTTCACTCTACGCTCACAATCCGCTTTGCTTCGCAAATAAAGAGAAAGAAATGAACATAAACGGTACTTTCCCTGCCAAAATATTCCGTATTAATAGTCATGCAACTCTCCGTATATTTTGTCGTCGGAATACTCTTTCAATTTAACCTTTTGGAGGGTATTTGTTAAACTTAAATCATCCGAATTTAATATCACGGTTAAATAATTTCTTGTAACTCCTTTGAGTCTGCCGGTCTTTTTATCAGGATGTTTTTCAATCAAAACTTCATGAACCTGTCCTATATTTCTCATTACAAAAGATAAATATTTTTCTTTTGATATTTCTTTTATTAAATCTGCGCGGCGAATTTTTTCCGCTTCTTCAACCTGGTTTTCTGCTTTCGCACCAACGGTTCCCGCTCTTTTTGAATACGGAAATGTATGAATTTGGGAAAGTCCGGATTTTTTAAGATTTGCTATTGTTGTTTCAAAATCATCTTTTGTTTCGCCGGCAAATCCAGCAATTACATCACTTCCGATAAACGGCAGGTGAAATTTTTCATTTATCTTATCTATTAAAGCTAAATATTCTTCTACCGTATAATGTCTGTTCATCGATTTTAAAGTCTTGTTGCAGGCAGATTGCAGCGAAAGATGAAAATGCGGGCAAAATTTTTCTGATTTAGCCAAAAATTCCAGCATCTCATCATCAATTTCGTTAGGATAAAGCGACCCCAGCCTGTAACGCGGAATATTTGTTTCTTCATCAACAGTCTTTAACAAGTCCAGAAGAGTGTTATTCCGTTCTTTGCCCCACAATCCTATGTGAATACCCGTGAAAACAATTTCTTTAAATCCGTTTTTCTCAAAATCTTTTATTTGGGAAATAATAAAATCCTTATCTGCACTGCGGCTTTTCCCGCGAGCAAACGGAATTATACAGTATGAACAGCGGTTGTCGCATCCGTCCTGAATTTTTAAGCTTGCTCTGGTTTTTGTGGTATCACACAAATGTACTTTATGAAATTCATCCAGCTGCATAATATCAGCAACGAAGCAATTTTGTCCGGAACTTAAATATTTATATAAATCAAGTTTTTCATCATTTCCGATAACATAATCTATAAAGTCATTTGCCAATAGTTTTTCTTTTTCAATTTGTGCAAAACAACCTGTAAGAACAGTTACAATATCAGGATTTTTATGTTTGGCATTCCTTAGCAGGTAAAGTGCTTCATTATCACTTTTATGCGTAACAGTACAAGAATTAAGAATATAAAAATCCGCATCCTCAATCCTGTTTACTGCGGTAAATCCGTTCTTTTCAAGATTTTCTTTTATGATTGAACTTTCAAATTGGTTAGATTTACACCCCATTGTGTGGATTAAAAATTTCTTCATTCCTTTATATTATTTTAAATATTTACTATTGTAAACATTTCTTAAAATTTTATTAAAATTTAGCAAAAAGTTTTACTTTTTAGTTTATATATAATATAATTTGTGTACGAAAGTGTAGGTGCAATCATGCAAGTATCAGCAATTTCATCTAATCAGGGATTTACAGGGAAACCCCATAAAAGGGATAATGTTGACAGGTTTTTATCCTATAGCGATAACGATTTAAGAGCAGCAGCTTATGTTCATACAATAAAAAAAGACCATGACAGACAAAAGAAAGTTTCCGGTTTGTATCAGGCTGTTCCTCTTGTAGGCGCTTTGTCTGCCGGAATTTTAACAAGCGGAAAAGCAAGTATGTTTGGGAAAAAGGTTTCCGGACTGGCTGCAAAAACAGTGAATGGCGTAAAAGGCGGGGGCTACTGGGCGATGCTTCTCGGAGCTGCAGGTGCTATCGGACTTGCTACTCGCGGTGTAAAAAATGCTTCTGACAAAGCGGATAACTTTACAAGAAAACATCCGTTCATAACATTAGGTGCACAAATAGCAGCTTTATTTGCAGCCGTTACATATCTTCCAAAGGGTGCTGCAAAACTTTATAATATGATTAAGCCTGAATATATCGCAAGAGCAGGCAAAGGTGTAGAACAAGTTGCAGAACATATTAATAAGATTAAAGCTCCTAAATTTATGCAAGGCTGGGGCGAAGCTATTTCAAGCAAAGTTCCGGAAGTAGTCAAAAATATCGGCAAAACTGCAGTAGCGTATGCTCCGGATGTAACTTTATTGACAGCTGCATTGGCTTCACTTGGGGCTTATACGAAAACCGCTGTTGATTTCGATAGAACTTATCTGGGACTTAAAGAAAGACAGCATCAGATAGCCCAAGCAAGAATTAATGAACTAAAATCCAGATATGAAGATATGGATATATAATTCCAAAATAGTGTGTAGAAGTAAAAAGACTGCTTATTAAAGCAGTCTTTTTATTTGCAGGCATAAGACTTCTGGTTTGTTGATATTTCCATTATTTTAATTTTTCAAATTCTTTCAGAATATATTCTGCAATTTCACAATCCAGTTGTTCAGTCCCCCCTCCGACACCTATGCCGCCTGCGATTTTTCCGTTCACAAATAACGGATATCCTCCGGCGACAAGTGTAATTTTAGGATCGTTTGATTGAATAGCCATTAGAGAATTGCCTTATAAGCTGATTATAGTATAAATATATGCTCTTAAAAAAGTTTCCGACATGGCAGAACCTAAATACAAGACCACTTTTCAGCCAATAGTCATTTTAAAATGTCTGGACAAATACATCTGGACAAAAACAACAAAAACAATAACAATGCGGACTAAAAATTAGGTAAAAATAAAAACGGATATTGTAATCCACAGAGCAAAAGACTCTGAATAATTTCCCAGATAATTTTAAGTTGCGACTAAAGTTTTTTTATAATTTTTCCCCCTGCTTGTTTTTACGCAAAAGATAATGTGTAGCCCGCCCTTTGCCTGTTTTCTTTAGTATTTTCTTATCTATTAAGTCGTTAATATCCAAATTTGCGGTATCTTGTGAGCAATTACACATTTTTGCCCACTTTGTTGTAGTAAGATTGCCTTCAAAATTATCCATAAACCTGTTTAAAACTTTGATTTGCCTTTCGTTAAAAACTAAATTTGAATTCTTCTGCCAGAATTCGGCTTTTTGCAAAACTTTATCGGTGATTTCACCGCTTGATTGAATTGCAATTAATAAGTTTTCTAAAAACCATAATAGCCAATTGGTTATATCCATCGAACCTTTTTGAGTTTTTTCCAAAACTTCGTAATAACTTTTTCTGTTTTTCTGGATTTGCGAAGACATAGAATAAAATCTGAATTTGCTGTCATCACTTTTTGCAAGAATCATATCCGTTAATGCTCTTGCTATTCTGCCGTTACCGTCATCAAAAGGATGTAAAATTACAAACCACAAATGCACAATGCCGGCTTGAATTAGAAAATCTGTGTCTTTTTCTGTATTGATATAATTGATAAGTTCATTCACCTCGCCTTCAAGTAATCCGGCTTTTGGTGCTTCATAATGAATTTTTTCATTGCCTGTATAACCTGATACAACCTGCATTGGTCCAAGTTCATCTGTCCTGTATCCTCCGACATTGATTTTGTACATTCCGCTGAAACCTGTCGGAAAAAGTGCTGCATGCCAACCTATAAGTCTTTCTTTTGTCATATTGGAGGAATAATTTTGAGTTGCATCAAGCATCATTTCTACGACACCCTCAATATCTCTTGATACAGGTGTTTCGCCGCCGATGTCAATACCAAGTCGTCTGGCAATAGATGAGCGAACTAAATGCTTGTCTAAAATTTGTCCTTCGATTTCAGATGATTTAATAATATTTTCCGTCAAAACCTGTAATAGAGCGTTGTTCTTGACATCAAAACCCAGAGAATCCATTTTGCCAAGTAAATACCCTTGCGATTTTTTGATTTCTAACAATAAATTCTGAATTTTTTTTCCGCACCATCTAAAGCTGTGCCAGTCTGAGTTTTGATAGATATATTTCATGTTTTCTCCGAATATTATACGGATATTATACCACATTTTCTCCGAATTATGCAACATAATCATGAAAACATATAACCCAAATTTTACGAATTTGTGAAAAGAATGATACTGCTAGTCCTTTACTTTAGACTGTGTTTTACCGGATTGTAATGAATGTAATTAATTTGATTGTTTAATTCTTCTTCCGAAGTAATTGTATGTTCAAAAAATTTTCTCTGAAATATACCTTTTTCATCTTTATTAGCATAAGCGTAGTTTTGTAGACACTTCAAGTGTAAAGGAACACAAGGTTTGATTATTTGTTACACGTGGTTTGATTGTTTTTGGACACTTTATGTTGGGGTAGAAACCCCAACCTACAGACTGAAAGATGGATTATGTATAAGCTAAAACTATATAATTATTATCGGATTTGTAAATTCAACCTACAAAATTTATCATTATCAGCTCAAATTTATTGCAATCGTGTATAATTTCGTGTTAGGATTCTATAGTGCTTCTTGTTTAATTTGGAGGACATTTTTAAAATTAAGAGTTGCTTTTTACGATATTTCTTTTTTATTGCCTAATTTATGTACGTAATACGATAAATAAAAGGATTTCAATAAATGTATGATTTATTTAATAAAAAGGTAGAAAATAAGTTTATTGACAATTTATTGGTCAAGTTTTATCTTGTAGTACTCTTTTTTATGCCTATTATTGTGTTGTTTTGGTTATTGCTAAATTATCCTTATAAAGAAGTATTAATATGTAATTCAAGTAAGTGTAGTATTGAACAACATTTTTTATTTTCTAGTTCAAATATAGTTAATATAAACAGACCAATAAATGTAAAAGTCTGTAGTGGAGGTCCTAGTCGTTTAAGAGCTTATTCGTTAATGATGTCTGAATATAATATATTTCACTCCTCATATTATATTCCGTATTTTGCCTACAAAGATAAAGCTTTAATAGAATCAAGTGTCAAAAATATGAAAATAACTAAATATAATCAAGATATGTCTTTGCCTATAATTTTTAATATAATACTTGTTATTTTGCTAATTTATGGAAGAATAAACTATATAAAGAACTGTAAAAAAATATCCGCTCAAACATCTGGGAATAAAAATTCTAAATAATTGTAAAAAGATACTTGATTGGATTATTTTGAACTAGAAGTTGGATTACGTATAATCTTAAAATTATATAATTATGGTCGGATTTATAAATCCGACCTGCAGACTATAAATTACTTAAAATAAGACGAATATGCCATAATTAATAAGGAATTATTTTGTTGTAGTCTGTAGGTTGGGCTTTCAGCCCAACGATAAAACTTTGATTTTTGTTTAGTTTCAACCTGATGTAAGTCCATCTATAATCTTTTTTCTTTGATTTGATATAAAGAAACACTTAGTTTGATTTCTTGTTACAGATGGTTTGATTATTTTCTGACACTTCCAGCAGGTTAAAACCTAAACACAAAGCCACTTTTTAGCCAATAATCATTTTAACCGTACACGATTGAAATGTCTGCACAAATACACTTGATTATTTCCGACCAAAAAACGCCCACACAAAGCCTACTTTACCAAAATAATCTATCTAACCGTACAAATCAACCTGGACAAAAAACTACAATAGTACCAATACACTTTAAAATTTAACAAACCTACAGGCTGAAAACCAAGCAAACCAAAAAACGGAGAGGGTGGGATTCGAACCCACGGCAAGTTATTCGCTCGCACAGACTTTCGAGATCCGCACCTTAAACCACTCGGACACCTCTCCTTCTGTTCTTTTTTATTATATCATAAAAATTTTATTTGTTTATGTTATTATTAACTTATTATTTAGTATAAGTTTGGTAAGGGAGAAAGAAATTGGATAAAAGTGTTAATTTAGTTGTCGGAGCCGGCTTTTCCGGTGCGGTCATTGCGCGTTTACTCGCTGATAACGGCGAAAAAGTCCTTGTTATTGATAAGAAAAATCATATTGCCGGAAACAGTTACGATTATCGTGATGAAAACGGGATTATGATTCACAAATACGGTTCTCATATTTTTCATACTTCTAATGAAAAAGTTTGGACTTTCTTGAAAAGATTTACTGATTTTAACCAGTATATGCATAAAGTAGTTGCAATTATTGACGGTATCCCAACGACTATTCCGTTTAACTTTAATACTTTATATGATGTTTTCCCGAAAACTCTTGCAAAAAGACTTGAGGAAAAATTACTGGAAAAGTTTGAATACAATAAAAAGGTTCCTATTCTTGAGTTTCAAAAACAAGATGATGAGGATTTGAAATTTCTTGCTCAATATGTGTATGAAAAAGTTTTCTTGCATTACACAACAAAACAATGGGGAGTTTCTCCTAAAGATGTTGACGGGGCGGTTACGGCGAGAGTTCCGGTTTATTTGAGTAAAGATGACAGATATTTCCAAGACAAATATCAGGGAATTCCGCTTCAAGGATACACAAGAGTCGTTGAAAATATTTTGTCCCATAATAATATTGAAGTTAAGTTGAATACCGAATTTAAAAAAGACATGCTGAATCAATATAAACGTGTTTTCTATACTGGCCCGATAGATGAATTTTTTGAGTATAAATTAGGTACATTGCCATACCGCAGCGTGAACTTTAAACTTGAGACTTACGACAGAGAATATTATCAGCAAAATTCAGTTGTAAATTATCCTTGTAACTACGATTTTACACGTATTCACGAATACAAATATTACCTCAATGACAAGTCGGATAAAACCGTTATTGCGAAGGAATACTCTGAATTCTTTGAACTGGGGAAAAACGAAAGATACTATCCTATACCTAATCCGCAAAACAGTGAACTTTATGCAAAATATCTAAAAGAAGCTGAAAATTTGTCTAATGTTTATTTCTTGGGCAGATTGGGCGATTATAAGTATTATGATATGGATAAAGCAATCTTACGTGCTATTGAACTTTACGAGGAGATAAAATAATGATTTTAGTTACAGGCGGAGCCGGATATATTGGCAGCCATTGTGTTTTGGCATTGTTAAAGGCTGCTAATGAAGTTGTAGTTTTTGATAATTTGTCTACCGGACACAAAGAAACGGTCGATACTTTAGGAAAAGTCGGCAAGCTGCATTTTGTAGAAGGTGATTTGCAAAATTTGTCTGATATCTCAAAGGTATTTGATGATTTTAATATAGAAGCTGTGGTTCATTTTGCAGCATTTTCGCAGGTTGGCGAGAGCATGAAAAACCCTCAGAAATATTACTATAACAATGTTTACGGAACCTTAAACCTGCTAAATGCGATGATAGAGCATAATGTTAAAAAAATCGTATTTTCTTCTACAGCAGCCACTTACGGAGAACCTGAGTATGTTCCTATTGATGAAAAACATCCGCAAAATCCTATAAATCCGTACGGTAATTCAAAACTTATGGTTGAAAAGATTATGGATGATTACGACAGGGCATATGGACTAAAAAGTGTCCGCCTGAGATATTTTAATGTTGCCGGTGCTGACAGTATGGCTTTAATTGGTGAAAACCATTCAATTGAAACCCACTTAATCCCGAATATTTTGAAATCGACATTTGATAAAGGACGTACGTTTGAAATGTATGGTGACGATTACGATACAAAAGACGGTACTTGCGTAAGAGATTATATAAATATTGAGGATCTGGTAAGTGCACACCTTGCGGCGCTAAAATATCTGTCTGACGGCGGAGAAACTAATTTCTTTAATCTCGGGACAAATGACGGAAACAGTGTAAAAGAAGTATTTGAGGCTTGCGAGCATGTCACCGGACAAACTATTCCTGTGAAAGTTATGCCGCGCCGTCCTGGCGATCCGGCTGTTTTGATTGCTGATAATAAAAAAGCAAAGAAATTCTTAAATTGGATTCCTCAAAAGTCTTTACAGGAAAGCATTAAGACATCCTATGCCTGGGAAGAAAAAATGCATTCTTTAAAGTAATATTTCTTAATATATTAGCAAAATTTCCGTTTTGAATTGTTATAATATAAGCAAGATGTGTGTTAAGTAGAAAGGAGTATATTATGGCAATTCCGGCAATCAGCCCTTATTCATCTAAAGGGATAGTTTTTGGTGCAAAGAAAATTGATAAGGATGGATACGAAAATCCAGTAAACCGTAAAACAGAGAGAAATTTAGCGGTATTAGCTTCTGCGGGCACAAGTGCATTGATAGGATTAACCGCAGGCGGATTAACTTCATGTCTAACTAAAGGCTGGAAAGTGCCGACAGGTATTGGAGCTGCGGCAACTGTTATAAGTTTGCTGCTAATGCTTCCTTCAAAAGTTTATAACAGAAGCTTATCAGCTTTTGCAAGAGAAAAAGAAATGGGCGTTTTCTCAAGACAAAAAGAGGCTCAGGCCAATATTTATAATGATATAAACAATGAAATTAAAGATGAAGATGTTTCGTTGGATGAGAAAATTCACCACTATACAACCGTAAAAATGGCAGATAACGGCAGCGGAATGATGATTAAAGGTGTTTAATGAGTCTTAGCGTTAGTTCTGTAAAATTTTCCTCTTTTAACGGTAAGCCAAAAACTGCAGCTGCGCAAAAAGATAATAATTCTCCGGAATATGATAAGAATCCGGTATCCCGAAAAGGGGAAACGATGAATCTTATAAAAGCAACTTTTCTTGCAGGAGCAGCTCTTGGCGGTCGTTTGCTGTGGGAAATTTTTGACGGGGATTTTGTTTTTGAAACGGCAGGTAATACTGCAAAGAATCTTGTTGATAAAAATAAGAAAAATGTTTCATCAAATAAAAGGATGCTTCTTTATATAGGGGCAACAGCAGCAGTTCTGGCGGCTGTTGTAAGCGGGTTTGCTCTTTTATATACAATGCTTAATGCTCCTAAAATTGCATATAACAGTAAGGTGAATACTTTCAAAAAAAGCAAAGAAATGGATGTTTACATAAAGGCAAATGAGGCCGAGAAATCTATATATACACAAATGAATGAAAAAGCAAAATCGGCTGATCAAGACGAGAAGGATAAGTTAAAAGAACAATATCAGCAGATGCGTATTGCTAAAAACCAGGTGCCTGATTTTATTAAATTAAAGTAATAAGCTGATACTTGCAATGAGTTTTTATTTTAAGTAAAATATCATTACGATATCTAAGGGGAATGTATGAAGATTGAAGCTAAGAATCTTATAAAAATATACGGTGACAGGAGCGTCGTTAATGATGTTTCTTTTTATGTAAATAAAGGCGAAGTTGTCTGTCTTTTAGGCCCGAACGGAGCCGGAAAAACAACTACGTTTTATATGGTTGTCGGGCTTGTAAAGCCTAATAAAGGCCAGATTTTACTTAATGACCAGGACATATCGACAAAACCTATGAACATAAGGGCAAAAATGGGTATCGGATATCTTCCGCAAGAAGCATCTATTTTCAGAAAGCTTTCTGTAGAAGATAATTTGAAGCTGGTTCTTCAAATGAATGATAAGCTCACTGTTAATGAAAAAAGAATGAAATTGGAAGAGCTTTTGAGTGAGTTTGGTATAACAAGACTTCGTTCTTATGCTGCGGTATCCCTCTCAGGCGGTGAAAGACGTCGTGTTGAAATTGCAAGAGCTCTTGCTGCAAGTCCTGATTTTATGCTTTTGGATGAACCTTTTGCAGGTATTGACCCTATTGCAATCGGAGAAATTAAAGACAATATACGTAAAATCTCAGAGGAAAAAGGTTTGGGGGTACTGATTACCGACCACAACCCTAAAGCTACTTTGTCTATTACGGATAGGGCGTATGTTATATTTGACGGTAAAATAAAGATTCAGGGCGCAAGCAAAGACGTTGCGGTAGATCCTGTTGCGAAAGAATTTTATCTTGGAAAGGATTTTGCTCTGTAATGAGATTATTGCCGAAGATTTCAATTTATGACAGATATATATTTAAGCAGGTAATGTTTGCAACAATCGGGGCAATTTTGTTGTTTACGGTTGTTTGGATTGCGCCTGAAATGCTCTTAAGCACTATTAAAAAAACTTTGACCGGTATTTATACGCCTAAGACTGCTGTTTTAGTTTTGTTTTATGAATTGCCGAAGATTTTGGGAAAAGCCTTCCCGGTAGGTTTGCTTTTGGGTTCGCTGTTTACATTTGATAAATTATCTAAGGATTCCGAGCTTACGATATTCAGGGCGGTTGGTTTGTCTTTTCAGAGAATATTAGCGCCTGTGCTGGTTTTAAGTTTGATTGTCACTTGGATGTGCTTTGTTACTTGTGATAAATTAATTCCAATGTCTGCGGCAAAACTTAATGCAATTAATGATAAGCATCCTTCAACCCAGTATATTTATACCCAGAAAGATAAAAACGGAGCTCCTAAGCTTGCGGTTGTTATATCCGGTTATCGGGATGATGTGATGCATAATCTTATTATTCTTGATTTTTCAAGAACAATATATTCTGATGTTCAGCAGCTCACAAATATTTATTCTGCAGAAAGCGGAAAATATATGAAAGACAGATGGGCTTTAAATAACATTACACGTTATAAGATTTCTAATGATGGTATTTTTACTGATATTGAACAAATTGACAACATGGATATCCTTAAAGGTGAAGATGCAAAAAATGCATACACGTTGATGACTTATTCAACCAAAAAAGAACGTGAAATTACAAATGATGATTTACATAGTTACATAAAGCTTCTTAAAAAAGAGGGTTTGGATGAAGAATACAGGTATATGCTGAATAAGTATTTACAAAGATTTTTCCATCCGTTTGTATGTGTACTGCTTGCAATTATGGGTACTCTTTTAGGGTTCAGCAAGCCGAGAGAGCAAAGATTAGTCGGGTTTACTATTGCAATAGGGAGTATATTTATCTATTATATTACTCTTCCGTTCTTCGATCTTCTTGCGGAAAAAGGAGTGCTTCCTCCTCTTGTCACGGCATTATTCCCGCCGGTTGCATTTTTGATTGCAATTATTGCGTTTTATAAGTCAAAGGATTTATGATGAAAAAATTTTTAATACTGTTATTGTGTGTTGTTATGAGTACAGGCATGAGTTATGCCGCATCTTCTATTGATATTGATTATAACGATGGAATTTATCATATTGTCCTGAAAGGCGATAAAGTTAAGAAAAAAATCAGGATGTATGCATCGCCGAATTTGATTACTAACGCGGAAGTCCATAAACAAAGCGGTGCATTATTGACGGTTAATGCCGGATTTTTTGATCCTGAAAATTCAAAAACGGTTTCGTATGTTACAATGGGCAGCCAAACAGTTGAGGATCCGATGTTCAATGAAAATTTGTATGCTAATCCTGTTTTGAGAAAAAATTTGGCAAAAATTTTAAACCGTACTGAATTTAGGGTCGTTGAATGTGACAATAAATATAAATACGAAATTGTTCCGCATAAGACACCTGTAGATTTTGCTTGTACTGTTACGGAGGCAGTTCAGGGCGGCCCGATGATTCTTCCTAAATTACAACTGGAAGAAGAGTTTTTTGTTGTTAAAGACGGTGACAAAGTAGTGAGAGAATCAAGCTCTGTCCTCCATAAAGTTGCAAGAACTGTTCTTGGGATTAAGGACGGAGATTTGCATATTTTAATTATTACAGATGAACACCCTATGGATATGTATGAGGTTCAGGCATTGTGCAAAAAATTAGGGTTTGAACGCGCAATGGGGCTTGATGGCGGCAGTTCTACCTCAATGAATTACAAAGATAAGTATAATGTTATTTCGACAAAAGGCGATGGTGCCGGCAGAATGTTGAAATCTTTTATAATGGTTTTTAAGTAAAATAAAAACCTCTCCCGAAAATGGAGAGGTTTTTATTTTGTTTATATTTTTTATTTTACAAAATAACTTGCATTCAGATTAGCAAAGATTTTGATAATTCCGCCCTGAATAGGTGTGGTTGCTGCTTCCGGAGCGGCAGCACCTGCTGAATCCATAGCCATATTTTTTGCATATAATCTGTATTGAACAACATTATTGTTATTTGTTGAACAGCTTATATTCATAGATTTTATGCCTGTAATATAAGTTGATGCACTTTTTGCAACAATATCAGCTCTTGTTTTTGCTTTTTTTGCTGCGATACTGAGCAAATCGTTACATTGGTCTTCGTAATTTGAAACAGAAAATACAAGATCATTAACATTTGTTGCGCCGAGGCTTATTGCTTTATCAATGATAGTGCCTGTTTTTTCTATATTTTTTGTATGTACGATTATGCTGTTTGATACTTCGTATTTATCAAAATTCCTTTTGCCGTTTGAAGAGTATGTGTAGATTGGAGTTGCATTAAAATCTGCAGTTTTTACATAGTCTCCGTTAGATGTATTAATCATCCCTTTTATTGCAGCATAAACCTTGTCTGAGATTTCTTTGTTTTCGGTTGTTGCTTTTAACATTGATTTTGAATCTGATGTTTTTACCGCAATATTAATTTCAACAACATCCGGTGAAACTTCTGTATTTGCAGAGGTATTAACACTAATATAGCCTCTTTCCGGTTCTTTTACTTCAGCCGAAGTAAATCCTGTACCACATGCGATTAACCCTAGTATAACCGCAGCTGTCAACATCTTTTTCATTAAAGTCCTCCTCTCTGTTTAAGACCGTTTTTCATTCACATTATTAGAAGATGTTTGGTTATTATCTGTTTCCTGTTTTTGTTTGTCTTCATCTTTTAAAATTTTTATTTCATCGGCTTTCAAAATCATGGTTTTTAATCTCTGAGCTTGTTTTTGCATTTTTATACGCTGCATAAGCATTTGCATTTCCGCATCATTTAATTCCATTGGCTGATGAAATGATATGATGGATTTTTTGTTATTTATGATATATAGGCTCAGTGCCGTAAAAGCCCATAGCAAAAGTCCTTGCCATAAACTAATTGTCGGGATGCTGAAATATGTTGTTGCCGCATAATTCCATAAGTGCATTGCGACTTTAGCCGGAAATATGATAAATCCGGCTGTAAGGCATAACATTACGAAGAAAGTAAGCAATAATCCTCTAATTCCGGATATTTGTATTATTTTAGGGCCTTTTTTCATATTCATACCTCATTTATTCTTTTATCATTTCAAGAAAATCTTCTTCTGTCAATATAGGGATATTCAGTTTTTGTGCTTTTTCAAGTTTTGAGCCTGCGTTTTCTCCGGCAAGTACAAATGATGTGTTTTTAGAAACTGAAGATGATGTTTTTCCGCCATGGGATTTTATTATTTCAGAAGCTTCATCTCTTGTCAAATCTTTTAAAGTTCCAGTAAGGACAATTGTTTTTCCTTTTAAAACGTTTGACTTTAAAGCTTCAACCGGCGGCGGATTTACCCCCAAACTTTTCAGCTCATCCAACATTATAACATTTTTTTCATCATGGAAAAAGTCGTAAATATCATCGGCCATAACAAGTCCTATGCCGTTAATATTTCGAAGCTCTTCAATCGTTGCATTTTTAAGGTTTTCTAAGGAGCCGTATTCGTTAGCAAGAATATCTGCTGTTTCTTTACCCACATTTTTAATGGACAAAGCAGTCAAAAGCCTTTTCAGCGGTCTGGTTTTACTTGCCTGAATTGCATTGTAAAGGTTAGATGCGGATTTTTCTTTAATTAAATCAAGCTGCATAAAATCCTGCATGGTTAAACGATATAAATCAACCGGAGTTGAGATGAATTTTTTATCGTAAAGCTGTTCAATAATTACAGGGCCGAGGGTTTCAATATCCATTGCATCTTTAGAAGCCCAAAATTCAATTTTCGCTTTCATAAGTTCGGAACAATGCGGGTTTAAGCAGTAAAGGTTTACTTCTCCGACTTTTCCGCCGAGTTTGCCTCCGCAAACAGGGCAAGTCTTTGGCGGTTTAACTACAGGCAGTGTATCATGTTCCGGAGTATCAATAACTTTGATGACTTTTGGAATAATTTCTGCAGCTTTTTTGATTAAAACCGTGTCGCCTATTCTTACATCAAGACGCTTTATTTCGTCAAAATTATGCAAACTTGCGCGCGATACCGTGCTTCCAGCAAGTAGTACCGGCTCAAGTATTGCAACCGGAGTAATGGCTCCTGTTTTGCCGACGCCGAGTTCAATATCTTTAACTTTTGTAGTTATTTCTTCCGGCGGAAATTTAAACGCTGTTGCCCATTTTGGTGCACGTGCCGTGTAGCCTAATTCTTCCTGAATTGCAATTTTATTTATTTTTATAACAACGCCGTCTGTTGCGTAATCCAGTTCAAATCTTTTGTTTTTCCAATATTCACAGTAATCAATTGCATCTTGTACATTTTTGCATAATTTAATATTAGGATTAACTTTGAATCCTAATTTTTTAAGATACATAATGCTCTCATAATGCGTAGCCGGTGCGTTTTCGGTTATGAGTGTATAGGTAAACATTGACAAATCTCTTTGGGCTGTAACTGAGCTGTCCAATTGGCGAAGAGAGCCGGAGGCGGCGTTGCGCGGGTTTGCAAAAGGTTTTTCGCCGTTTTTCAAATTTTCTTCGTTTAATTTTTCAAACGAAGATTTCGGCATATAAATTTCGCCGCGTACTTCCACATTGGCATCTTCAAAAAGTTTTAGCGGAATTGCTTTAATGGTTTTAAGATTTGTGGTTATTTCTTCTCCAGTGATTCCGTCGCCGCGGGTTACGCCTGTGGTGAAAATTCCGTTTTCATAACTTAAAGCAATTGCCAGCCCGTCAATTTTTAATTCGCATACGAGTTCAAGATTTTTTCCGTATTCTTTTTCTATTTTTTCATACCATTTGATTAAATCATCATAGTTGTATGTGTTATCAAGGCTGTACAGTCTGTGTTTGTGGGTATACGGAAGAAATTTTTCGCTGATGGAACCGAGTCTTTGTGTTGGGCTGTCGGGAGTTATTAACAGCGGATTTTGGGCTTCAAGCTCTTTCAATTCGGCAAACAGCTTGTCATATTCAAAGTCGCTGATTGTCGGGTTATCGTTAACGTAATAATTATAGTTGTGTTTATTAATTTCTTCTTTTAAATAATTTATTCTGTCCAGTACCATTTTACATTACCATTAAAAGTTCACGTATAACTTTTGTCGCAACTGCTGTTGAAGCTCCGGTCGGATCATAATCCGGTGCAAGCTCCACGACATCTGCTCCAACAATATCAAAGTTTTTGAGATATTCAAACCAGCCCATAAGCTCGTTAAATTCCAGCCCGCCTGGTTCAGGAGTTCCGGTTCCCGGCATGATTGAGGTATCCAAAACATCCAAATCGACAGTAACAAAAATCTTTTTATCTTTTAACACATCAAGATCCGAATATTTTTCTGCACGTGTGTTATGTTGTTTCATAAATTCAAATTCTTCCTTCATACCGGATCTGATGCCGATTTGTTTGATGTTTTCAGGCCCGACTATTTTGGAAGCATGTCTTATTACTGCGGAATGCGACATTTCTTCCCCAAGGTATTCTTCTCTTAAATCTGTATGGGCATCGAAATGTATTATTGCCAGATTTTTGTGGAATTTTGAAACCGCTTTTATTTCCGGAAGTGTTACCAAATGTTCTCCGCCTATACCTAAAACGCGTTTTCCATCATTATAAATATCATAGACATTTTGTTCAATAACTTCAAGTGTTTTATAAGTATTACCAAGCGGAAAACCTAAATCTCCTACATCATGAAAATTTACGTCTTCCAAAAATTTATCGAATCTCGGGGAATACTCTTCCAACCCCCAGCTTGCAAGTCTAATTTGTTCCGGAGCAAACCTTGAGCCGGAGCGGTAAGAAACAGTTCCGTCAAAAGGAAGTCCGAGCATAACAATATCTGCTCTTTCATAATCAGGATTCTGCCCCATCCAATGTTTGTCTAAAAATGGTCCTCTAAGCATACCTTCCTCCTTTAACCACTATTATATCATAAAAGATATTCCTGCATAATTAAAGTTAGAAGATAATTTGTTTGCTCTAAGATTAATTTTAGATTATTTTTAATAACAACGCCCAGGAATATCTCCGTATGGCGTGCTCCAGTTTCCTCCGGCATCCCAACAGGAGTCAGCATCCGTACACAAGCTGTGATTTTCCGGCGAGCATTCCTGTATATCAGCGAGTTCCTCTGACACATCATACAACTGTCCTCCTTCGCCGGCGAACCTGAACTTAAGGAGGTCTTTTGTAGCAATGTTCGGGTTGTTTTTACCGTTAACGTCGACAATAACATCGAAAGACGAGAAGGTGTCATCCGGAATAACTCCGTAAATCATGCCGTCCCCTGTCGTAAACATATAGAGCACATCATCCCACTTAAAAGGTGATGGAGAACTTTTTCCTTCGACGGCATAGGAATCAGGCAGCCTTTCAGGTTCAAGCCCGTTAACAGAGTCGTTGATAACATTAAACGCTTCTTTGTGTTCTTTAGACACGCAGTCTTTATCTTCCATTTCTTCACATCTTGCGAGGAACGGCAGGTTAGCGACGTTAAAGATTTCGTAGTGTGCCATCATAAGTTTGTAACCGTTAGCAACGATATTTTTAGCTTTTTTGGCTTGAGCTTCAAGGATGAGCTCTTGAACTTTAGTTTGGAGCATTGGCATAGTTAGCGCCGCGACAACCCCAATGACGCCTAAGGTGATTAACACTTCAGCTAAGGCCAACGCAGCGCATTTTCCGTCATTGCGAGGAGCAAAGCGACGAAGCAATCCAGGATGTTCCCTCCCCTACTCGGGGAGGGGTAGGGTGGGGAACGCTCCCCTTCCCGACCTTCCAAAATCAGGGGAAGGAGCAAATAATGGCTCATTTACTACTTTCTATGGATTGCTTCGCTACTATCGGATTATTCGGGTTGTCGCCGGAGTAACGTCCGGCTCCAACTTACGGGCTGGGGCACTTCGTGCCACGGCGCCCTGCCGAAAATCCGAGCTCGCAATGACGCCTGGTGGAATTGCGTCAGGCGAACGTGCACGAAGTGCGATAGTGAGCCTTGAAAGAATTTGAGCTGAAAGCTCAAATAACATTTTGGCATTGAGCGTTAGCGAAATGCAGGGAACGATTGCGTGTTTTCTTTTCTTTCGTCTATTTCTTTTCTTTTGCCTCGCAACCAAAAGAAAAGAAATAGACATATACTATTAAGCTTTATATTTTATTAAAAGTTTCAAGATAAAAATCCATGGTCATATGTTGTGTTTCATTAGTTATGGCATCCAGTAAAAATATATTATGCCCGTATAAAAATTCCGTATATGTCAGCTGATATATTTCATTCATTGCGTTATTTATCCAGGAATTGTTTTCAATTTTGCCGGGTTCAAAATCCGGAATATTTTCTCTGTAATATGGTATGGAGGTAATAAACTCGTTTGCGGCTTTTAATCTGCCGTGATTTTCCAAAAAGCTTTGCCGCGGTGTGAATGTTTCATATTTATCAATTGCTTCTTTTAATTTATCCGCAAGAGATTCTGCATTAAAATAGGCATACAATCCGGCATTTGGCGGTAAAATTTCGTTGTTGCCGCGTGTGTATTTGCAAAGCTCTTTAAACACAACAACAGGTGTGTTGCAGCACAACGATTCATATACCATTCTGTTTTTGCCTTCAAAGATGGAGGTTAATACGGAACATTTTGCTCTTGAATAGTATTCCCAAAGCGGCTTGTCGTGCGCAACTTCTCCAATAAATGTTATATATTGTTTTAGTTTTTCAAGACCTCCAGCTGCAGCTGCCATTTCTCTTATTATGTCCTTTTGAGATTCATCAAAGATTTCTTTAGTGCTTCCTGTAATGAGTGCGGTTTTTGGAATATAACCGTATTTCTTTTCAAAAATTACTAAAGCCTCTACAAGTAGCGGCAGGTTTTTCACTTTATCCAGTCTGCCAACTGAAATTATATCAATATCTTTTTTGGTGTTTGGAACCGGTTTTATAGCAAGCTCATGTGTAAAGTCCGTGTCCATAAGCGGGATAAAAATTTTATCAGAATTTTTCGGGTAGTTTTTCTTATACCATTCCAGCCTTTGCGGATAATCATAAGAGGTTAAATAAATATCGGCATATTCACTCCAGGGATAAGATGACCACATTGAAGTTGCGGCAGTGATAAAGATTTCTTTATTCCGTGGAAATAAGTGCTGAATGTAATCGACTGCGTTGGATATGTATACTCCTTTTAGAAATTTTCCTTTATAACTAAGCGGCGGAAGCACGACAAGCATATTAGACTGCATTCTGACGCTCTCGGGATTATCGGGAAATCTTTCGCTTGTATATGCTTGAATATCTGCCCAAATTTCTTCTATTGGCTTATTAATATCCGGATTATTAAACAGGTATTGTAAAACTTTTCCTCTTGGCATATCTAGTTCCTTTTGGGAGTATTCATTTCTTTAAGTATCCGAACAAGCCGTTTGACGGCACCTTGTCCGCGATTTTCACCTACATTGGCTTTGATATATTTTATAACTTGTAAAAGCAGTGCTTCTGCAGCGTAGTATTCGAGTTTTGAAAGCTGTATATTTTTTGCGTATTTTGTAAGGATTGAATACATAAAATCTTTGTTGCACTCAAAATCCTGAATAATATTATCCAACACAATAAGATTGGTCATTTTTTGCTGCTCTGCTGTGTGTGTAGCACAAATTCCGTCATTTGAGAGCCTGTATGAAACAAGGTATTCCGGTAAGTTTGTAATATCACAGTGTAAGCTCATTTCTGTCCAGAGTTTATAATCTTCCGCGTAGATGCAGTATTCCCCGTATTTTAAATTATGTTCATCAAGTACTGATTTCCTGAACATCACGGAAGAATGCGCAAGGCAGTTGTGCCCATATCTCAAAAGAATTTTTATTTCTTTCGGATTTGTAAAAAGCGGTGTTTTCTCTCCTGTCGGCTCAATTGTTATGAAGGTTCCGAGCAAACCGATATTCGGGCTATTTTCTAAATAATTAACTTGTTTTTCAAATCTTGTCATGTCGCAAAAATCATCGGAATCAAGTCTTGCAATGTATTTCCCGTTAGCAAGCCCAAGCCCCTTGTTAAGAGTTTTTATAAGTTTCATATTGTACTCATTTTTTATGTATCTTATTCTTTTGTCTGAATAAGAAAGAGCAACTTCTTCCGAATTGTTAGTAGAGCCGTCATTGATTATAATGAACTCAAAATCCTCAAATGTTTGATTTAGAATGCTTTCTATTGCCTGCCTAAATTCCGGTTCCTTTGCATTGAATACAGGCATAATTAATGATATAACGGGTTGCTGCATCTTTTTCATATTTTTATGATATAGCAGTTGTTAAAATTTGTAAAATATTTTTAAGCTGTTGAAATTTTGATATGAAAAATTTTTTTTATAGGATTATACAAATTGATACGGAGAGAGTCTATGAGAGTAGAAAATTATGGCATAGAAGCAACTGATAAACCCGAAAAGAAAAAGAAAAGTTCCGTAAAAAAGAAAAACGGTGCTGTAGTAACTACGACAGTAACTAAAGAGAACGGTATAACAACCGAAATTACGGAAACAACGTATCCGGACGGAAGGATTGTTACCAAGAAAAAATCTTCCGGCTGCGGGGTTCATAATATAGGTGTAATTCATCTTGGAACATTCAATTTAGATGATGGCAAGGTTGAAGCCGGTTCGATATTTAGTGTTAAAGATGAAAATGCTGAGCCGCTTATCGGAGATGAATTGAAGTCAAATATTGATAAAAATGGGCAGATTACGATAAATGATATAGTTGATTCGGATGGCAAAGTTAAACCTGATTATAGAATATTTGACCTTAACGGTGACGGCAGGCTTGCCGATAATGAATTTGATTGGTTTGCGCATGGCGGTGCCGCATCTTTTGATAAGTCAGCAACGTCAATAAGTGCAGACAATTTCAAACATTCAGTCGAGGCGCTTGATACTTTAGAAGTCGGTTCAAAACCGGACGGTATTATTACAAATCAGGAAAGAGTGCTCCTCCATAGTATGCTTGATGCTCCGGAAAAATTTTATTAGTTCCTTATAGCGTTTGCAAAAATTTGATACACAATGTTTCTGTAATCATTAGCTGACGGAGATGTATTGAACGCGCCGTCCCAGTGTCGTTCGCATTCAGTCCAGGCATTAGAGCCTGACATTTTTTTAGGGTACATCATTACTTCATGCGTATTTGAATATGGCGAGAGCGGGAATATATCGTGCATTTGCATAAATGACGGCAATTTGTCTCCTTCATATTCATATCCCCACAGACATGAATTTAATCGGTTTAGCCTTTCTTCAAATCTAAGGCCGCCGTCGTCATTGTCGTTTGAAACTTCAGGGCCTGCGGCATATTCTCTGTTCCAGGCCTGTTTTTTTGATTCATGTTTTACGCTAAAGATGTTATCTGCTTTCCCCCAGTCGGTTCCGGCGGTTAGTCCCATTTCTTTGTATCTGTAATCGTCATTGCATTTTTCCCCGATGAAAGCAAGATCGGTTCTGCCTGTTTGATTTCTGATTTGGTACAGAATGTAAGCAAGCTGTCTGTCATTTGGCAGAGCCCCTATTCCTACGTATCCGTTGTTATCAATAACGTGTTTGCCGCTGTCAAAATATATTGCGTCAAATCCAAGTTCAATTGCCCAAACACATGCATCAATAAAAGCTTTTTCGTGATGGTACCAGTCAAATTCTCCACCTTTTACTCTCATTTGACCTGCAGAAAGCGGCATTCTGAAACCAGTCTTAAATCCCATAAGATGTGCAAGGTCATTAAATGCTTTTACCTGCTCATCTTCGCCCATTTTTCCGTATAAGCCTTCGGATGTCAGATTTTTGCTTATTCCGGTATGAAGATTTGCGCAGTATAATGATCCGTCATAGATGCTTCCGTCATTTGAAATATCAGGATAAAGCTGCGAGAGTATTATACATGTTGCGCCTTTATGTGAAGACGGAGGAAGTGCCGGCATGAGCTTCATAACTCCAAACAATCCTTCCGAAACTCTGTCGCCGTTATATTTTGCAAGAACACGCGGATTGATTTCTATATAATTGGCAAATCTTCCCCATTTATCTCCATAATTAGGGGACATTATACAAGGCGGGATTCCCGGATACTGGCAAGGCGGTTTGGTTATAGTGCAAATTGATTGGATTGCCTGCTCCGGGGTTCTTTTTAAAAGTTCTGCCGGGTGAGCGTTTACCCAGCGTTTATCGTTAACGATATAAAAATGCTCTTTTGTCCAGTTATCCTCGTATATGTCGTTTCTGCCGGTCAGAGCATAAAAAAGTTTTTTTGCAGGCTGCTGGTCGCCATAGTATCCCTTGAATGAAATTTTTGCTCTGTTGATATTTGCAACCGCGTTGTCATAACTTGCAAAATTATTAACTCTATTCTGCGGGATTTTATTTTCAGGCATGCCTTTAGCCGCTCTCAAATCCCCTGACTTCTTTGGAAATGTTATATTTGTTATTTTTGAAAGCATACTATATTAAAACATGGACATAAATATTTTTGCGCCTTTTTTATATATTTTCTTATAAAGTTTTGTAACAAATGTTTTATATTGTTAAAGTTTTTTGTATATAGACCGTATTAACAGTATGTGGGCGAAAAATTTATAGGAGATATTTTATGAAAAATATGAATGGTATTAACGGCGGAGATAATGTTCTTAGAATTAAGCTTTCAGACGGCAAGGCAGAGGTGAAATCAGGCTCCGCGTTGTCAGATGTTACAAATGCAAAAATCAGGGAATATTTTCAGCAAAAAGTAGATACGACGGCTGACGGAGTTATTAGTGACGCAGAAATTAAAGCCCACAGAAATCAGCAGGCAAATGAATCCGCTGACCCGACACAATGGAAAACTGAATGGAGACAAGATGAAAATGGCAACTCTTATGAAGTCAGAACCAGAGGTGCAGTTACACAATATTATGACGGTTCTAAAAGGCTTGTTAAGGTTGTTACCGATAAAGGCGGCGGTGTGACCGATGAAGTCAGATATGAGTATGCTGATGACGGATTTGATGTAATTAACAAAATGGTCGTTGTAAATGGCAGTAAACCTTTGTACGGTAGTTTAGTATACACTGCTAAAAGTGCTGAAGCTCCGGCTGAGGAAAGTGCACCGCAGGCGTCTACAGGAAGTGCTCCTACAAACGGAGCTGAAGGTACTCCTTCGACGGAACACCCTGCCGGAAATGAGCCTGTGAGTGAAGAACGCGGCGGAGCAGCTCCTACTGAGCAAGCTGGGGCAGCTGAAGCTGCAGGTGCTGCAGAGGCCCCAGAAGAAGCTACAGCAGAAGAAGAAGCGCCATCAGCTTCAGCAGACGAAGCTGATGAGGCAGCATCCCAGGATGAATCCGAAAATGCACCTGAGGTAAAACGAAATTCAAAAGGTGAAATGATATCTTATGCTAAAAATGGAGAATCATTTAAACAAACGGCAGAACGCTTAGGTTTTAAACCGGGAACTCCGGAATATGAGGCTTTTGCGGAAGCTAATAAGACCGCTGCAAAACAAGGATGGTTTATTGTCGGCAAAGAGGTTGTGATACCAAAATCTATTGAAGATAAAGTTAATAAAGAAGGACTGAATGTTGACAGTAATGGCGAAATTGCAAAATATAATAAAGCAATAACAGATGGAGCAGATGTTTCAAAATATGAAGGCAAAACTGAAACGAAAACTCTGGATAAAAATAGTACCTGGTGGGCGTTAGCTAAAGAATCTTTAGCTGCAGAGGGCAAAGAATCTCCAACAATGAAAGAAATTCAAGCCAGAACCGGAGAACTTATGAAATTGAATGAAGGTAAAGACCCGGTTAAAGGTACCGAAATTATTGTTCCAAAAAGTGGTAGTGCAGAAGCCCCGGCAGACGCAGAAGCTCCGGCAGACGCAGAAGCCCCGGCAGACGCAGAAGCTCCGGCAGACGCAGAAGCTCCGGCAGACGCAGAAGCTCCGGCAGATGCAGAGGCTCCGGCAGACGCAGAAGCTCCGGCAGACGCAGAAGCTCCGGCAGACGCAGAGGCTCCGGCAGACGCAGAGGCTCCGGCAGACGCAGAAGCTCCGGCAGATGCAGAAGCCCCGGCAGATGCAGAAGCCCCGGCAAATGCAGATGGGGCAGCAATGACAGCAGAACAGCGTCAGGCAAAAATAAATGAGGATGCAAATGCTATAGTTAATTCTATGGACGGAGTTCCGGAAGAAACAAGACAAATGTTTGTAGAGTCAAATAAAACATTAGCAGAAGCTGCTTATGCAGATCCTCCGCTTGAAGTTGTAAAAGAAGAAGATGGATCTGAAACTGTGACACTTCCTGATGGCAGAAAAGTTTCCGTTGTTCGTACAGAACAGGGAGAAATACTTTCAGTCTACATTGATAAAGATCCCGCAAATGAAGCCGATGGTTACGATATAATGTATACTGGAGATAATGCATTTTTTACTCCTGATAAAAACAGTGAACCGTTCAGTGAATCAATTCCCGGCGATAAATATAACTTTAATAAAATATTAGAACTTGTTAATAAGATATTTGGTAAATAATCTGCATTTATTTATATAAAACAAAGACCTCACAGTTATATAGTGAGGTCTTTTCATATGATAAATTCTTTCCTTATTTATTCTTTGTGCTGAACTGTCATTGCATTGGAGATAATTTCCATTTCTTCTAAAGATGCATACACGGCATGGCAGCCACAGTCAACATAGAGAATTTGACCTGTAGTACCAGTTGAAAGGTCAGATGCTAAGTATAAGCCGGCTTTACCGACATCTTCCAAAGATACATTCCTCTGTAAAGGTGATTTTGCAATAGCAGCTTTAAGCATTTTATCAAATCCAGAGATACCTTTTGCTGCAAGTGTTTTAACCGCACCTGCAGAAATGCAGTTAACTCTGACATTTTTCTTCCCTAAATCGGCAGCTAAATATCTCATAGAAGATTCTAATGCAGCTTTTGCAACACCCATTACATTGTAGTTTGCAACAACATATTCAGAACCTAAATAAGTAAGAGCGAAAATAGATCCGCCTTCATTCATAATAGGTTCTGCGTGTTTACAAAGTGAAATTAATGAATAAGCGCTTACTCCCATAGCTAAATCCCATCCGGCACGGGATGTATCAATAAATCTTCCCTGCAAATCTTCTTTTGCCGCAAATGCAACAGCGTGTACAACAAAGTCTAATTTGCCGTAGATTCTTTCACATTCTTTAAATACAGCCGCAACTTCATCTTCTTTAGTAACGTCACAGCTCATTATTAATTTTGCATTCATTCCTTCAGCAAGCGGACGTACTCTTTTTTCCATTGCTTCTCCGGCATAAGTAAATGCGATATCCGCACCTGCTTCATAAAGCTGTTTAGCTATGGCATAAGCAATACCATGGGTATTTGAAACGCCAAAAATAATCCCTTTTTTCCCATCCATTAATTTCATATTTCTTTTTCTCCCTCATTACTAAAATACAAGTCCAATTCTACCAGAAATTTCAAAATTTCGCAATTATTAACTTATGTAACAATTTAAATTCTTCCTGCAATTATTGACTATATATATACTTTATATATATAAGGTACAAAAGAAGAGAGCAGAGATGACAGGACCAGATGGCGTAAATTTCTTTAAAAAACTGACTCCCGAACAGCTTAAGCAAATGCAAAGCAGAGTGGGAACAGGTTCTACTGCCAAGACTGACGGTAATAAAAAAGCCGACGGTATGGATATGAACAGCTCTATAATGGTAAATTCCAAAAATTCTACTGCTAAAACTGCTTCCACAACGTCAAATAACGGAACAACAGGTACTCAGGGAAATAACTACGATTTAGATTTAAATAATATTTTTAAGCAGGGTGTAAAAAATGCTGCCGCAACAACGGCAAGTGCTCCTGAAAAACTTTATGATAATATTGAAAATTTAAAAACATCAGCCGATGTCGATAGTGCATATAGTCAATTGCGGACTGATATGCAAGGATGTAACGATTCTAAGAAGTTACAAGAGTTCATGGATATTTCGGCTGATTTGGATATGAGAAGAGAAGTTCTTGTCAGAAAAGAAGCTTCCGAAGCTGAATTGAGTAATATGACAGCATTGGAAAACGCAGCTCAGGATCCGAATAATATTAATGCGAACGAAGACGGATCTCAGGTATCAATTAAGAACGGGAATAAGCAGGAGGAAGTTTCTGTAGCAAGCGGCGAAGCACAGGCCGCAGAAGCTGAAAAATCAGCAGAAGACTGTGAAAACCAGACTAAAGAAGTAAAAGCTCAGGGTGAGCAGGCTGAAGCCATGGCAAAAGACGCCAAAACAGCTACAAAAGATATTCAAAAATCAGTTAAATCCTTGAATAAAGATTATAAATCAACAGTAAAAGAATTCAATTCAAGTTCAAAAGAAGTTAACCAGTTGAGCCAGCAAATGGCAGAAAATCAACAACAGATGACCCAGCTTCAAAGTGAAGCGGATGCCATTATTGATAAGACCGGTCAAGGTCAGAACAGTGCTTATTCATTAGATCTTGCAGGCTCAACACCAACTCAGTCACAGAACAGCACCGCATTAACTGATGATGATAATCAGAAACTTGATGAGATTTATCAGAAAATAGATACTTTGAATAATACGCAGTCAACTTATTCTACAAGAATGTCAAAAGCATCTACAAGAATGCAGACAAGCCAGGCAAAAATGACAAACACAGTTAAAATGCAGGCTAAGTATTATGAAAAACAAAATGTAGAATTAAAGAATAACGAAACTGCAAATAACAAGATTGAAAAATTTGCACAAAAAGTTGATGATATTTCAACAACAGTACAAAATGTCGGTTCAATAACCCAAAAAACCGGTAAAGTAATGATTGCAACCGGTACTGCAATGGCTTCAAATCCGTTCACCGCAGCAGCAGGTGCAGCGTTGGTTAAAGCCGGCGGCGTTGTAAATAAAGTCGGTGTCGTAACAGAAAACGTTGGTAAAGTCGGTTCTGCAGCGGCTAAGGTTACATTAACCGCAACAGCTCTTGCAGAAGGCAATATAACAAAAGCTCTTGCTAATGCTGGTTCTGCAATTCAGACTGCAGCCGCAGCTACAAAAGGCTTGAAGAGTATGGGAGAACAGTTCAAAGCAATTGATGAACAGGTTAAAAACGGTGTTCAAATAGCAAATGATACAAAAGCTGCAGCAGATGCAACAAAAGCTAAAATTGACCAGGCTCGCTCAAATGTATCAGGCGGAGCGGGAGATGCAATGGCTTCCACAGGTGATGCAGCAGCAAATGCAGGTAACACAGGCAATGTAGCCGGTAATGCCGGTAATGCAGCCGGCAACGCAAGTAACGTTGCCGA
Organism: Candidatus Gastranaerophilales bacterium; assembly: GCA_944324365.1. Classification (GTDB taxonomy): domain Bacteria; phylum Cyanobacteriota; class Vampirovibrionia; order Gastranaerophilales; family Gastranaerophilaceae; genus UBA1221. The sequence goes on along the minus strand of CALUWA010000007.1, from coordinate 22,848 downwards.
TAATGCAGGCAATGCCGCAGGCAACACAGGTAATGCAGCTGCCAACGCAGGAAACGCAGCGGGTAACGCTGCCGGAAATACAGCCGCAAATGCTGCAGGAAAGAAAGGCGGTCTGAAAGGTTTTATTAACGGAGCAAAAGATGTTTATAACAATAACAAAGATACTTTTGATGAGGTAGCTGACCTTGGTAAAGAAATTGTCGGCGGAATCAAAGATTTAACCGGCAAAAAAGGAACACAGCAGACTCAGGCTGCAACGACTGCCACTACAACAAATCCTATAAATAAAGGCAAGACAGCTGCACGTCCTGATTTTAGCCATCTTGCAGATGATATTACAAAAAGAAAAGGCAGATTAGGTATGGTATAACATGTTGTTCTGAAAATTTGTTTGTGCTAATCTTTCTTTATATAGGTATAGTTAAATAGTAAAAGAGGAAAGATTATGCAGGCGCGCAGAGCAGCAAGAGAATTAGCATTTATACTATTTTCACAGTTTGATAAGAAAATTACAAAGTATTCTAAAGAAGATTTAAAAGATATTATATTAAAATCTGTCAGAATTTTGACAAGCAGTGCCAGTGATGAACTAAAAGTTTCAGTTGGCGCTCTTGTCGATATGAAGAACAAGATTGAAGATTATGAAGCTGAGCATGAAACTAATTTAAACAGACCTTTGGAAGTTTCAAATGTTCCAGTTCCGATGGTTTTGACATCTGATATGACAGAAAAAATTGATTCAATGATAGATGTTGCCGAAAAGGCTCTTTTGGCACTTGAAATTGCAGAATTTACAACACTGGATTCTCAAAATGACGTAAAAGATTACGCAATCGAAATTGCCGAATATTTCCAAAAATATCACAAGGAAGTTGATGAGCTTATACAAAAACATGCTAAAAACTGGAATTTGCAGCGTTTGGTAAAGATGGATAAGGACATCTTAAGAATAGCTATTGTGGAACTTCTTTATATTAAAGATGCTCCGATGAAGGTTGTTGTTGACGAAGCTTTGGAGCTCGCCAAGAAATATTCTACGGATGACAGCTATTCTTTTATAAACGGAATTTTGGCAAAAATTATTGTTGAATACGGTATAAGCTAATGTTTAAATTCTTTTCGGAAGGTTTTAATAACTTAAAAAAGGCTGTTGCAAATACGGCTCAGTCTTTGGTCGGAAATGTTGTTGATTCCGTAGAAGGAGAAGATGAATTTTCCGAGTTTGTCCTTGAGGATATGGAGGATTTGCTTATAAGCGCCGATTTGGGTGTTGGCTATGCTTCTGAAATCGTGGATAAATTGAGAAACCAATCGAAAATAAAACCTTCCGAGGTTAAAGAATATTTGCGAAGCGAGTTTTTACAGACTCTTAAGGCTGCCGGTTCAACCGAATTAAATTATAGTGAAAACGGCTTAAATATATATTTTATTGCAGGGGTGAACGGAGTCGGTAAAACTACTCTTATCGCTAAGCTTGCTTATAAGTTCAGACAGGAAGGAAAGCGTGTGTTAATAGCTGCCGGAGATACTTTCCGTGCCGCTGCAGAAGAACAGTTAAATATTTGGTCCGAACGAGCCGGGGCAGATATTGTTCGCCGAGACAAGGCTGATCCTGCATCAGTTGTTTATGAAGCAATCCAAAAAGCTAAAAATGAGGGTTATGATGTTCTTCTTATTGATACTGCGGGACGTCTGCAAAATAAGTTCAATTTGATGGAAGAACTGTCAAAAATAAAAGGTGTGATAGATAAAAATGCACCGGATAATTTAAGAGAAAGCATTCTGGTATTGGATGCAAACACAGGTCAAAACGGTTTACAGCAGGCAAAAGTATTTTTAGAAGCCGTGAATTTAACTTCGGTTGCGCTTACAAAATTGGACGGTTCTGCAAAAGGTGCGATTATTCTTGCTGTTGCCAAAGAAATGAAGCTTCCGGTAAAACTTATCGGTGTCGGGGAGAAAATGGAAGATTTGAAAGCTTTCAATGCGGAAGATTTTATTAATGCCCTGTTTGAGGAATAAATGCAAGTCTTAAAATCTGTTACAACTAAATCAGGTAATACTATAGAGTTGATTACATCCGGCAGCGGAAATCCAAAAGTCCTTGTTATTGGCGTGTTTCACGGTGATGAGCCGCAGGGTGATTTTTTAATAAGAGAGTATTTAAAAAATAATGTTTCAAATTTACTTTTTATTCCTTGTTTAAATCCTGACGGAATGTTGAATAACACACGTACAAATGCAAACGGAGTGGATTTAAACAGAAACTTCCCGACCAAAAACTGGGGTAAGAATGAAGGAGATAACGCTACTTGTGATGATTGTACTACGGATTATTACGGCGGAAATAAGCCTGCAAGTGAAATTGAAACAAAATTTTTAATAGATGTCATAAAAGAATATAATCCGAATTTAATTTTAACACTTCATGCACCATACAAGGTTGTAAATTATGACGGGCCGGCGGAAAAATTTGCAGAAGAGATTTCTAAAATAATTGGTTATCCGGTGGAAGCAAGTATAGGATATCCTACTCCCGGAAGTTTCGGAACTTATTGCGGGGTTGAGAGAATTATCCCGACAATTACTCTTGAACTGGATGAAAAAATACCGGCCGAAGAGTTGGTACAGCCGGTATTTAAAATTTTTGATTATCTTTCTAGTGTTACATTTTAGTCAAATTCACCTATTCCGAGTGTTTTTTGAATAGAAGTACCCAGTTCGCTGAAAAATCCCTGGTGAGCAACTTCCTGAGTTTTTAAGCTGAAATAAGCACCTTCTTTCAGGACAATAACGTCAGGATCACGTACAAATCCGACGCCGTTTTCATATCTGGTTTGTTTGGTATCATCCGCGTAGTCTCTGAAATTTTTGCCTATTTCCGGAAACAGTTCTCTGAATTCACTTATTGTTATGTTTTTTTTCAGTTTAAGGTCAAAGTGCATTTTATCTTTATTTATTGATAAGTCAGCCACTTCATTTCGAGCTTTTTGCTGGTTTAAAAGTTTGATATATTCCTGCTCGTATTTTTCTCTTTCGGCACTGCTTAATTTTGGATCGTATATTTTCATTTTAGCTTCTTCAAGTCTGTCGTTAAACCAATTTAGTTTTTCTTCCATGGTTGTCCTGCCGGCTTTGCTTGTTTCTTTAGGTTTCTGGCCAATAGGTATGATAAGAACTTCGCCTTCTCTTATTTGGCCGTTTTTCCCGATTTTTCCTTTATTTAAACTTTTTAATTCCTCTACGCTGCATCCGTATAATTTGGCATACAAACTCAAGGTTTCTCCGTTTTGTACGGTAGTTGTGACATTATTGGACATACTTCATCTCCTTGTTTAAAAATATCCTCACTTATATGTATATAAAGTATATAATGTTTAGATAATTGCCTTTTGATTAAATTTTGCTTAACAAATCTTTATTTTGTTATTGTTTATGCTAGAATTAATTTGAAAGAGGGATATTATTTATGAGATTACATAATTCATACACAAACCAGGTTGAGGAGTTTGTTCCTATTGACGGGAATAAGGTAAAAATGTATGTTTGCGGGCCGACTGTTTATGATTATGCGCACCTTGGTCATGCAAGATGTTATATAACCTGGGATGTGCTGTACAGATATTTAAAGTTTAAGGGGTATGATGTTACATACTGCCGCAACGTGACGGATGTTGATGATAAAATTCTTAAAAAAGCCGAGAATGAAGGTAAAACTCCGGAAGAAGTTTCACAGTATTGGTATAAGCAGTTTGATAATTCTATGAAGGCTTTAAACGTTTTGAAACCGGATATTGAACCGTTTGCAACTAAGACTCTTGGCGAAATGATTTCCATTGTAAAAGATTTAATTAATAAGGGCTATGCTTACGAAGCGGATGGGGATGTCTATTTCAGAGTAAAAAAATTCCCTAAATACGGTTATCTTTCAAAACAGCCTATTGATCAGCTTGAAAGCGGAGCAAGAATTGAAGTCGGCGAGCATAAAGAAGATCCGCTGGACTTTGCTCTATGGAAAAAAGATGAGAAATTCGGTTATAAATCCCCGTGGGGTGTCGGCCGTCCGGGATGGCATATAGAATGTTCCGCAATGAGCAGAAAATATCTTGGCAAGACTATTGATATTCACGCAGGCGGAGCTGATTTAATTTTCCCTCATCACGAGAATGAAATTGCACAATCAGAATGCGCTAACGGCTGCAAATTCGTAAATTATTGGCTTCATAACGGATTCGTAACAATAAACAAAGAAAAGATGTCAAAATCTCTCGGCAATTTTCTGACAATAGATGAGCTTTTAAAACGTTATGATGCAAATACTATAAGATTTTTCATTTTGACAAATCATTACAGAATGCCGGTTGAATTTTCTGATGAGGCTTTATCTTCGGCTCAAGCGGGAGTAAAAAGAATGCTGAATGCAAAACGTACTCCTTTAAATGAAAATTTGGATATTACCCAAACGGCTGAATACAAAAATTTTGTTGAGGCTATGGATGATGATTTGAATACCTCAAAGGCGCTTGCTGTTCTTTTTGAGCTTACAAATAAAGCTAACAAAGATGATAAAGATGCCTTTACTGTGTTATTTAAACTTGCCGGGGTTCTTGGTTTCAGTTTTGAAAAGGCTGAACTTTCAGAGGAAGAACTCAATAAGGCTTTAGCCCATGTTTCAGAAACTCTCGGTGTAACATTTAACACTATGAATGAGCTTATTGAATACAGGAAAAAAGCCAGAGAAGAAAAAAACTGGCCTGTTGCTGATTCAATAAGAATAGCACTGGATGAGTGCGGCATTGTTTTGAAAGATTCAAAGGATGGAACAACGTGGGAAGCAAAATAAGTAATTTGTTAGGACTTCTCGGCGGATTTGTAGTTCTGGCAGTTTCTTTATCCGGAAATTGTTATGCCTTTTCGCCGATTCCTGATGCTACATTGCAAATTGCGCAGACAGCAGAGTTAAAAAGTGCGGAAAAGTTGCCGGCGTATGATATTATAAGAGTCGGAATAGGCAGTACGTCTTTCGGAACTTATGTTTACAAGAATATCGGAATATTCGGAACAGCTGCTCTGGAAGTATATAACAACGGAACGCTGCTTCAGACTTTGCCTGCAAACACCAATGTAAATGTTTCTATAAACCAGGATTTATCCTATACATTAAAAAAAGATAATGCTGAGGAAATTGCAGAAATTCCAGGGGCTTTAAGCTTTAAATGCCCTAGCGGACTTTTAGGGGTAAAAGACTTAAAACGAGCCGGTTCTCAGGCCTTATACCGCGGCGAATTTGATATAGTAAAATCACCTACGGGAGTTCAATTTAATCTCGTCAATAAAATTCCTGTTGAAGATTATCTGCGCGGTGTTGTTCCGAATGAAATGCCTGTGCGTTTTGGTCTTGAGGCTTTAAAGGCTCAGAGTGTTGCGGCGAGAAATTATGTGCTGTCGCCACGGGTTAAGTCATCTCCTAACTATGATGTTGTGGATTCTGTTGCAAGCCAGGTTTATTTCGGTGCAAATTCTGAGAAAGATTTGTCCGACAAGGCGGTTGAGCAGACTGAGGGGATTGTAGCTCTTTATAATTGGGATTTGATACTTGCGCAGTATTCATCAACGGCAGGCGGATATACGGAAAGTTATTCTCATGCATTTTCTGATCCGAATACAAAGGAGTTTCCTTCTGACGAAAAGCCTTATCTAAAGGCTAAGCCGGATATCTTGTATCAAAAACCTTTAAATTCCGAAAAAGATGCGAGTGAATATTACAAATCAACTCCTGATGCTTATGATATCAGATCGCCGTATTTTAGATGGACTAGAGAGTGGCAGGCTGATGAGCTGAAAAATATTTTGGAAACCACGCTTGCGGAGCAGTCTGCTACCGGATTTGTCAAACCTGTTTTTAATAAGGGCGATAAACTGGATGACCTTCTTGAATTAAAAGTCGTAAGACGCGGTGATTCCGGAAAAATTGTTGAGATGGAAGTTGTTACGCAATCTCAAACTTATAAAATTTATAAAGAACTTGTAGTAAGGCGTTTGATTAAAAAAGACGGTAAAGCTTTGCCGAGTGCTAATGTTGTATTTGAAAATGCTCAGGATGAAGAGGGCAAGCTGGTATCAGTTAAGGCTTTTGGCGGCGGTTTCGGGCATGGTGTCGGAATGAGCCAGTACGGTGCGGGGTTTATGGGAAGTGAATTGCACCTGCCTTATGATAAAATTCTGCAGCATTACTATACAGGAATAATTCTTGGCACAAAGCCGGTTATAATTTCCGGAGATAGTGCACAAAATACTGTAATGCAGCATTTTTATGCAAATAAAAAATTTGCAAACATCGTTGTTGATAATAAATTTCAGGTGAGCAAATTAAATGCAAATATAAACGGCAAAGATTATACCTTTGAGCTTCCGACAAGTATTTTTGGCGGAAACAGGTGCGTAAGGATAAATATTTCCGATTATATTAAAACCGGACATAATAAAATAGTATTTTCTTACCCTTTGGCAGAAGGAAATAATAAGGGATTAAGATTGTTTGTAGAATTGGTGGAAAGAGATGACAACGACAGTATCTGGTGAAGAAAAAGCTACTAGTGTCTTAAAAGCAGCCTGGCTTATTGCGGTTGTTACTATCGTAAGTAAGCTGATAGGCTTTATAAGAGATATTGTCATCGCAAATTATTACGGCGCTTCTATGGTATCGGATGCGTATTATTATGCGTATCAAATACCGTCGCTGTCGCTTATTTTGCTGGGCGGAGTGGGGGGCCCTTTCCATAGTGCAACTGTTGCAGTTTTTTCAAAACTTATTCCGTCACTGAGGGAAAAACCAAAAGATGAGGTTAATAAATTATATTCGGTTTTTATGACGGCAACGACTTTATTTTTCCTTATTTTGTCGGTTTTGATGTTTGTTTTTGCAAAGCCAGTGATGGGTTTGATTATTTCCGGCGGTTCTTCTGAGATGATAGAACTTGCAGCATTGCATTTAAAAATTATGACCCCGCTGCTTGTGATAGGCGGAATTGTCGGGATTTATTATGGAATTTTGATTATTTATAAGCAATTTATGCTGCCGAATTTGTCGCCGATAATTATGAGTGTTGCAATTATTGCGATATCGGTTGCTGCGGCGCCGAATGATCAAAAAGGTTTTGCTCTGGCATGGGCAACGACAATAGGTGCGATTTTGCAGCTGGTTATTCAATATCCGAATGTAAGAAAATTGGGATTTAAGGTAAGGCCTAATTTTGAATTTACAAATAATCCGCATTTTAAGGAAATTTGCGAACTTCTGTTTCCTGCTGTATTGAGTTCTACAGTTGGTCAGGTGCATATTTATGTGGATATGTTTTTTACCTCTTCCATCTCGGAAGGCGCATGGACTGCAATCGGTTATGCAAACAGAGTTTTTCAGTTTCCTGTAGGAATTCTTGTGACGGCATTTTTGGTGCCTCTTTTTCCTATTTTTGCAAGGCTTGTGGCTGAGAAGGATTATGACGGAATACGGAATTATTTTAATAAGGGTGTCGGAGTTTTATTCTTTGCCGCAATCCCTATAATAATAGGTATTCTTGTCGTGGGTTTGGACAGCGTAAGGCTTGTTTTTGAACGCGGAGCTTTTGATGCGCAGGCTACTTTTATGGTGACTGAAGCTTTGTGGTTTTTGTCCGTATCTATTTTGCCGTATGTGTTCAGAGATTCGATTACAAGGGTTTATTATTCATTTAATGACAGCGCAACTCCGTTTATCGTTGCGTTTTCATCAATAGTTTTGAAGTTTATTTTGAATATATTGTTTATAACAAAAATGCATATGGGAATTGGCGGGATTACGCTTTCGACGTCTTTGGTAACTCTGTTTAATGCGTGTGTACTCGGAATTTTGATGAAGAAAAAGATGAAAATGGATTACAAGACTCTATTTGTAAATCTGTTAAAAATGCTGGCTGCCGGTATTGCAGCATTTGTTGTTTGTATTATTTGTGCTTATGAATTTGATAATTTTGTACATTTACCTGCCGTAATGTTTTGTCTTATGAAAATAGCTGTTATATTTATAATCTGTATGCTGGTTTATGTTCCGTTGAATCTTTTAATGAAAATGGATTATGCAAGCGAGCTGGCATTGAGAATTAAGAATAAGTTAGGAAGATAATTATGGTTAAAGATATTGATAAAATTAAAGAAATTCTGGATAACGACGGAGTTATTGCATATGTAACCGATACCGTCTGGGGTTTGGGATGTTTGCCGTCGTCGGAAAAGGCTGTAAAAAAGATTTATGAAATTAAGCACAGAGAGGCGCAAAAGCCTTTGATTTTAATGTCATCTGAAGCGTATCATCTTTTGGAATATGTAAAACAGCCGCTTTCAAAGTCTGCTTCAAAATTGATAAAACAGTATTTCCCGGGGGCGCTTACTCTTGTACTTGAAAAGTCGGAAAAAACTCCTTATTATATGACCTCCGGTATGGATACCGTCGGGATAAGGGTGCCGGATAATGAAGTTTTTAAAGAAATTTGCGATAATATTACCGGAAATGTTCTTGCAACAACCAGTGCAAATCTTTCTCATCAGCCGTCGGCAAAAACTTATGAGCAGGCCTATGAAAACATGAACGGGCTTGTTGATATGGTGATACCTGATTACGGATGTTTTGCAAAGGGGCTGGAATCCACTGTTGCGGGTGTTTTTGACGATGAAATAAAAATATTTCGTCAGGGGGCAATTCAACTTGATAGACAAAATTAAGATTGGTTTGAATAACATTTTTGGAAAACCTGAAATTATCTTTTTGGTTTTGGGGGTTATTTTTGGTTTTTTATTTCTGATTTTAACGCCGCCTTTTGAGGTGCCGGACGAAACCGGTCATTTGCACAGAGCAATTGAAGTTTCAAACGGGATATTTTGGAATAAGGTTCCTGCAAAAGTATCGGAAATTGACAAAGTATTTATGAATGATTCCTCTTACAGTAGGGAATTTGAAATAGTGGGAAAAAATTTCCATTTTCAAAGCGGATATGCTCCTGTTATGTATATGTTTTCGGCTCTTGGCATAAAAACAGGCTGGATTTTTAAAAATACGGATTTAATGTTTTATCTGGCAAGGGTATTTAATTTATTTGTATGGCTTGCCTTGATTTATGCTGCTATAAAAATTACCCCCGTTTTTAAGTGGCAGTTTATGTTTTTTGCACTTTTACCGATGAGTGTTTTTGAAGGTATGAGTGTGTCTGCGGATAGTTTTGTAAACGGATTCAGTTTTTTGTTTTTTGCGTATATGTTTAAACTTATATTTGAAGCGAAAGAAAGATTAACTTTAAAAGAGTTGCTTTTGTATGGAATTTTTGCTGTTATCAGTTCTCTTTTAAAAGGCTGTTTGATTTATCCTGTATTTTTGCTGGTATTGGTGAGAGATAAACGCAAGTATTTTATAGCCGCTGCGGTTCTTGCAGTTTCAGTTTTGATTGGCGGCTTGTGGGCGTTTAATAATCATGTTGTTTTGGGGCCTGAGGCTATGCCTGATGAGTGCAAACGGTTTTTGATAAACGAGCCGTTCAGATATTTGGTGCTTGTTGTTAAAACAATGGTTCTTTCATCTGTTTATTGGTTTAAAGGTTTGGTTGGTATTCTGGGCTGGCTGGATGTAAGGTTCCCTCTTGGGGTCTATGCGTCAGCCGGTGTGGTATATTTATCAAGTCTTTATTTACTTCCCGCAGAAAAGAAAGTTTCTGGTAAATCTCGAATTTTAGCCGCCGGACTTATATTTTTGTTTTTTATGGTTCTGCTTACAGCACTTTTCGTAACCTGGAATAATTTACAGCATGTGAAAATCGGAGGATTTCAGGGGCGTTATTTGATTGCAATATTGCCGTTATTTTTTCTGCTGTTTGCAAGAAATACTTCTTTCAGGTATGAAAAATATTATAAAGTCTTTTTGTTAGTATTTTCTTTGATTTTATTAATTTATTCCTGCTTTGTCATTTCTGCAGTTTACTAATATTCATAAAAATACAAAAAACTGTTTACTTTTGTATGTTTTTGTTAGAATATACTTAGACATTTACTGATATTAAAGGAAGAGAAAAATGATAAGAACAAAGATGAAATCACACAATTGCGGAGAGCTTAATCTCAGCAATATTAATGAAGAAGTTACCCTCTCCGGCTGGGTTGCTACGATTCGTGACTTGGGCGGAATTTTGTTTGTGGAATTGAGGGACAGAAGCGGATTTTTCCAGATTGTAACTAACCCGCAGATTAATCCTGAAGTACATAAGATTATGGAAAAAGTAAGAACGGAATACGTTATTACCGTAAAAGGTAAAGTTACAAGACGTCCGGAAGAAACTTATAACGAAAAATATGCGGCAGGTCAGGTGGAAATGTATCCGGAAAGCCTGGAAATTCTCTCAACTGCAAAGGTTTTACCTTTTGTTCTTGATGATGAAAATGTGTCTGAAGATGTAAGATTAAAATACAGATACCTTGATATAAGACGTGAAGGTATGCTCAATAACTTAAAGCTTCGTCATAAGATTTGCCAGGCTGCGAGAGCATATTTGAACAGTGAAGAGTTTATGGAAGTTGAAACTCCTATTTTGATTAAAACAACACCGGAAGGTGCCAGAGATTATTTGGTTCCTTCACGTGTTCAGGAAGGTAAGTTCTATGCTCTTCCGCAATCACCTCAGATTTTTAAGCAGTTGTTGATGGTCGGCGGTATTGAAAGATATTACCAAATCGCTAAATGCTTCCGAGATGAAGATTTGCGTGCTGACAGACAGCCGGAATTTACTCAAATTGACCTTGAAATGTCATTTGTTGAGCAGCAGGATGTTATCAAATGTGTTGAAGGTTTGATTGTTGAAACATTTAAGGCTGCCGGAGTTGAAGTTAAACCTCCGTTTATTCAGATGCCTTGGCAGGAAGCTATGGACAGATACGGTTCTGACAAGCCTGATACCCGTTTCGGTTTGGAGTTGTTTGATATCGGTGATATAATTTTGGAATCAGAATTTGAAATCGTTAAGAAAACTCTTCAAAACGGCGGTATTGTCCGCGGTATAAGAATTCCGGGCGGAGCTAAGTATTCAAGAAAAGATATTGATGATATCACAAAACTTGCGGTATCTTTTGGCGCAAAAGCTCTTGCTAATATTATTTACAACGAAGACGGAACCGCAAAATCTCCTGTATTGAAATTTGTAACTGAAGATCAGGCAAAACGTATTCAGGAAAGAGCCGGAGCTGTTGCCGGAGATATTATCTTCTTCGTAGCTGACAAGCCGAAATTGGTTTACGATATTATGGGAAGATTGAGATTACATTTCGGAAAATCTTTGAACCTGATTGATGAAAGTAAGCACAATCTTTTGTGGATTGTAGATTTCCCTATGTTCGAATGGAGTGATGAAGAAGGCAGATTTATGGCAATGCACCATCCGTTCACATCTCCTTGTATAGAAGATTTAGACAAACTTAAATCCGGTGATTTGGGTAATGTTAAATCAATTGCTTATGATATTGTATATAACGGAACCGAGCTTGGCGGCGGCAGTGTAAGAATTCACTCATCTGAAGTTCAGTCTGCTGTATTTAAAGCGTTGGGCTTGACAGAAGACGAAGCAAAAGAAAAATTCGGATTTATGGTAAATGCACTGCAATACGGAACCCCTCCTCATGCAGGTTTGGCTATCGGATTGGACAGACTTGTTGCTTTATTGGCAAGAACTGATTCTATCCGTGATGTTATTGCATTCCCGAAAAATTCCGGTGCAAAAGATTTGATGAGTGACGCTCCGGGTGAGGCTTCTCTGCAGCAGTTGAGAGAACTTCATCTGAAAAGTACGGCTCACGTAAATAAGTAGATTTTAAAGACCCGCCTAAATCAAAGGCGGGTTTTTAGTTTTACTTAAAAGGGTATATACATTATCTTGACTATAACTTAAATCAAGTTATACTTTTATTATGACGAAGCGTTTTATTGCGTTAGTAGATTGTGATTCCTTTTTCGTTTGCTGTGAGCAGAAGGTTAATCCCGAGCTCAAAGGCAAGCCTGTGTGTGTTATTTCCAATAAAGAAGGGTGTGTTGTTTCTCGTTCAAAAGAGGCTAAAAAAATGGGAATAAGGATGGGCGAGCCGCTTTTTATGGCAAAAAAAGAACATCCTAAAGGTATTTATATCGTGGCAAATCATGATTTGTATGCGGAGATATCTCATCAGGTGATGGCAAAATTGAGGGAGTTTTCTCCGCTTGTGGAGGTTTATTCTATAGATGAGGCTTTTGTTGATTTGACCGGCTTAAAACGGCTTTACAAAATGGAATATATAGATTTAGCATCCCATATAAGAGCGAAAATTAAAGAAGATTTAGATGTTAATGTTTCTATCGGAGTAAGTTCATCAAAAACGTTAGCAAAGCTTGCTTCTGATAAAGCAAAAAAGTTTGATTGCGGAGTATATGCCATTAACCCGCGATTTGTAACGGAGGAATTAAAGAAAACCCAGATAGAAGAGCTTTGGGGTATCGGACGAAATCTTACGACTCTGTTTCATAAATCGGGTATTATTACGGCATATGAGCTTGTGTCACAGTCAGATACATGGCTTGATAAAAAAGTCGGCATAAGAGCTCGCGAAATGAAACATGAATTGTTGGGCGAAACCGTTTCTCCTGTATCTTCCGAGGTAAAACTTCCAAAATCAATACAAAATACTTGTGCCTTAGGAACATTCACATCGGATATAAATTTTATAAAAGACGCAATTAATTATCATATTCATAAAGGTTGTGCAAAGCTTCGCCGATTGAGGGCAAAAAGCGGTGTGATATCCGTTATGCTCAGGACAAAAGACTTTAAAGTTTTTGCGGAAAAGAAAGTCTTGGAAAAGCCGACTTGTTATGAGTGGGAGGTTTCGGATATTTCATTTAAGCTGCTTGAGAAAATTTATAATCCTTCAATTTTATACAGAAGTTCCGGGGTTATATTTGATGATATCACGTTTGATAGTGCTGAGCAGTTATTTTTGTTCTCTGATACAGAAGAGGATTCAAAAAATAAGCGGCTTGCAAAATGTATTGATAATATTGAAAGCCGCTTTGGAAAAAATGTTATAAAAACAGGGTTTACGCGTTCAAGCGGCCCTGTGTATGATTAGTGGATTATCATTCAAACGCACCTGATTCTTGCGGAGTATAGTCCTCTGTTTCAATGAGTTTATCATATTTTAAGACATAATCAAGATTTCCATAGTCGTTTCTATCTGACCAAGGTTTTCCCTCCTTTCTAAAACCAATTATAAAGTTATCTTTTCCGACCTGATTTGGGCCTTTCAGTCCATTAGTGTCAATATGAATAAATCCACAGTTATTTGAAGTGTAGTATTGTCCTTGAAAGCCTGTAGGCGAGTTTCCCGATGTATCAGGGATAAAAAAGCCGTCAGGACCTTTAGTGTTGCTCCAATATGTATGTTTACATGTTCCGTCGTCTGTAACTTCACTTCGAGGTGCAATAAAACTTCCGTCTGCAAGTACAATTCTAAAATTGTTCATATAATTTTGCTCTGTTGTACCGCCTTGTCCGTTGTTCAGTTTTTTATATTGTTTTACCGTGTATTTTCCTCCGCAATTTTTTAAATTGCTTGATTTGTCACAGACCTGTACAATATGCAGATATTTTGCTAATTCTTTTAATACTACAGTATTTCTGCTCCAATCATTACTTGCTCCGCCCGACGCAAAAAAGTTATAAGAGTCCCCAACTATGTCATTTGCTGCATTCCAGCGAGTAACTGTGTTAACGGCTACGGAATATCCTTTTTTTGCGGCAGTTACCAGTACTTTTTCCTGATATTTTGCAATTAGCATAGGTAATGTCATTGCGGCAACTACTCCGATAATTCCGAGTGTGATAAGGACTTCCGCAAGCGTGAATGCGGCTTTTTTCCCGTCATTGCGAGGAGCTTGCGACGAAGCAATCCATATAGATCGCGGATAGGCTTCGCCTTCTGCGATGACATGTGGCTGGCAAGATGTCTCAAATGCTGTCATCGCGCACTTCGTTGCGCGATCTTTTCCCCTGGATTGCTTCACTTCGTTTACAATGACGTTTTTGTCATCCTTACAAAGCGAACCGCCGCAACGAAGTGAGGACGTGTGAGCCTGTATGCAGAGCTGAGCGATAGCGAAGGATCTATTGTTTAAGGAGATTCTTCGGACTTCGTCCTCAGAATGACGGAATTTGGCTTTGCCCTCAGAATGACGACATAGCAGCGACTTTAACCTGTCTAAAAGGCTGAAATACTCACCAGTTGCGGAGAGTCTAGCCCCCCCCCCCCTGGAGAATACCGGTATAATCAGTGTTTTCAGATTTTAACATTTCGTATATCCTCCATAATTTTAAGCATCTGTTATTATTTTAACTTATTTTTGAACATTTATCAACTACATGGTAGGAAGTTTTAGCTTGTTTATATAAACTTCGTGGTATGTTTTAAAATGCGTTTTACAAACTTCCGGTAAACGCTCCCCGCCAAACTTTTCAATGAATTCTTTTGCAGTATCTTTAACCTGCGGCGCGCAGCCTTTTGGAAATTTTATTCCGAATTCTTCTTCCATATCCTGGATTTTATGTACAAATGTTGCACGTGCAAGAACAGAGGCCGCAGCTACAGCGATGTCGCTTTCCGCGCGAACCATTTGTTCAAGTCTGATACTCTGTCCCTTTTTCATTAATGCTGACTTAATAAGGCTTTCGTCGCCGAATTTGTCGGACAGAGCGTATTCACAATCTGCTTTTTCCAAAATATTTTCAATAACTCTTGCGTGCCCCCAGGCCAGAAGTTTATTTAAGTTTTTGATGTTGGCATAGAGTTCGTTGTATTTGGCGTTTGATATCGGAACAATTGAATAAACAGAGTGCTGCTTTATGATAGGTTCAAGTTTTAATATCTTTTTATCCGTAATCTTTTTGCTGTCCTTTATTCCGGCATCAAGAAAGATTTGAGCTGCCTTTTCATCTACCATTACACCGGCTATAACAAGAGGCCCGAAAAAATCTCCCTTACCTGATTCATCTGTTCCTATATGCGTAATATATTTTTCTTCCATTAACGTAAACTTTCCGGCGTTGCCATAGGTATAGGAGTCGGCGCTTTTGTTTCTGCGGCCGGTGCGGTCGGAACAGGAGCTGTTGTCTGCTGGGTTTGACGTTTGAAGTTTTGAACAGCTTCGGCAGGTGTTGTTGCCGGTTTTATCGGATCTACACTAACGGGGGTCGGTGCTTGAGCCGGATCCTGTTCGTCAGTTTCTTCTTCTTCAGGCTTTTCCTTTTGGGCGTTTTGTTTTAAAAGGTAAGACGGTATCAGTTTCACTTCAGGATAGTTAAAGTCAACCTTACCGTATTTTTGCGTTGCCACTTTCATAACATCACGCCAAATAAGAGCCGGTACAGTTCCGCCCTGGATGGATTTGGTTGTTGTTGTATTATCGTCGTTGCCGACCCATACGCCTGTTACAATATTCGGAGTGTATCCTACAAAACTTGCGTCTTTGTAATCATCCGTTGTTCCTGTTTTGCCGGCACAAGGCACTCCGATGTTTGCAGCGCGCCCTGTACCGTTTGTTATAACTGTTTTCAGCATAGCGGTCATTTCTGCCGCGGTTTTCATGCTCAATTGTCTTGAAACTTTTGTTTTTGGTGCTCTGTATACGATTTTGCCGCGGGAAGTTTCTATTTTTTCTATTGCATAAGGCTGAACTACATATCCGCCGTTTGCAAAAGCTCCGTATGCTCTTGTTAATTCAAACAATTTACTTCCGTTGGAGCCGAGTGCAATTGTGTAGTCGTATTCTAAAGGTGTTGTAATACCAAGCATTCTCGCGGTTTGAATGACTGCACGAATGCCTACTTCTTTTATTAATCTTACGGCGCAAACGTTAGATGATACCATTAAAGCTGTATAAACAGGGATTTTTCCTCTGTATTTCGGACTGTAATTTTTAGGCGACCAATCTCCGATGGTGATTGGAGCATCTTCAATTAAATCGTTAGGAGAAATTCCGTGTTCAAGCGCAGCGGCATAAACAAACGGTTTAAACGCAGAACCCGCCGGACGGATTGCCTGAACTCTGTCGTATTGCGATTGGGTATAGTCTTTACCTCCTGCGTAAGCAAGAATTCTGCCGTCTATCGGTGAGAAAGAAAATACTGCAGCTTGCTGGTTTGGTTTTGTCAGCCCGTAGTTGCGCATATTTTTTAATATTGCTTCATTTAATTTATCCTGGGTTTTATAATCAAGCGTTGTTACTATTTTGTAACCGCCCTGTGAAATATCTGTTTCATCAAATCCAAGTTTTTCAAGTTCTTTCATTACGTAATCCGTAAAATAAGGAGCCTTGTTTGTTGTATAAAATCTTGGAACTGATGTCAGATGAACTTTTGCTTCTTTTGCCTCATTATATTGTTCTTCCGTAATATATTTCATCTTATACATGCGGGTCAGAACCTGGTTGCGTCTTTGGATTGCAAGATCCATGTTGTTGAACGGCGAATATACGGAAGGCGCCTGCGGCAAGCCTGCAATTAAAGCAAGTTCAGGTAAAGTACAATTCTTAAGTTTTTTGTTAAAGTACGTTTGAGCGGCACTTTCAACCCCGTATGCACCGGAGCCGAGATAAACATTGTTCATATACATTTCAAGGATTTTGTCTTTTGAAATTGTTTTTTCAATTCTTGCCGCAATGATGATTTCTTTTATTTTTCTGTCAAAAGTTTTTTCATTTGATAAGAATAAAATTCTTGCGAGCTGCTGGGTTATTGTGCTGGCACCCTGCACTACACGTCCTGCAAGAATGTTTTGTATGGTTGATCTGGCAAGACCCGTTAAATCATAGCCATGGTGCGTGTAAAAGTTCTTATCTTCTGTTGCAATTAAAGCTTTTTTGAAATCTTCCGGAACATCTTCTATGTTTATTTTTGTTGATGTGTATGCCGTAAAGGTTTTGATAATTTCGCCGTCATGCGAATAAAATTGTGTTACGATATTAGGCTTAAATCCTTCAAGATTCTTGATAGGGGATAAGGAAGAAAGATAAAGTTCAAATGCTGCTAATCCTGCAAGAGCGCATGCCACGAAAAAAATTATCAAAGTTCTTAAGTTTGCCCAAAATGTATTTGGTCTTTTTCTCCTTGATATATTTGACTTTGCAATTTCTCTCTCAGAGGAATAAATATCACTTCTTCTTATTCTTGCCATATTTTAATAATCCCTTCTCATTCTAAAGTTCATTCTATTATAAAAACGGGCTTATGGCAAATTCTTTATGTTATTATGTAATTATGTTTGATTTTTTTCGTTCAATGTGGTATGAGTTTTTATCTCATTTTGTGCCGGAAAAGGTTTCTTATGAGATTACCGGGGAGTGCAAAAAGTGCGGCAAATGCTGCAATTATATGTACAGTGTAGATACTTATACGGAAAAAGAATTTAAGATAATGCAGTTTTTGTTTCCGGCTTACAGAAGATTTTATATCAAGGGCAAAGACGAGTTTGGAAATTTTATTTTTGCCTGCAAGCTTGTTACAAAAGACGGACTTTGTTCGGATTACAAACACCGCCCGCGGATGTGCAGAAATTATCCAGTCAAAAGAATTTTTTATCCAGCAAAGCTTCACGATGGATGCGGGTACAAAATTAACATAAAAACCTTCGACGATTATCTAAAAAATAGTGACTGAATGCAGCTTAGCAATAAGCGGTTTTTGTTTTCTCAAAAATTTGCATTGATATTATTCCAAAAATATAATCTTTGCGCTTTTTTAAAACGAAACCTTCTTTTTCAAATTCCTTTATAAGTTTTTCGGGGGTGAAAAATTCCTGCTTGGATTTAATCAGATATTCATAAGGTAATTTGTTCCCGTAAAAAATATATATTAGAGTTTTAGCAATATAATCAAATATTTTTGAAAATATATTTTTTTTACCGAAGTCGAGGTGCAAAAACTGTCCGCCGTCTTCGAGTACCCGGAAGCTTTCTTTTATCGCGGTTTTGTAATCTTCAATATTACGCAGCCCGAAACTCATTGTTATTATATCAAAACTGTTATTTAAAAACGGAAGATGGGTGCAATTCCCTTCCAAAAAGGTTATGTCGGGATGTTTTTTTCTTGCGATTTCAATCATATTTTCCGAAAAATCAATTCCTGTGATATCAAGGTATTTGTTCTGTTTTCGTAAGTCAGCTGCGATGTCTCCTGTTCCGCAGCACTCATCAAGAACTCTCATATTATTTTTTATAACGAGTTCTTTTATCGCTTTTTTCTTTATAATTTTATGCAGCCCGAAAGATATGATGTTGTTGTTAAAATCATATCTTGATGCAATTTTATTAAACATATTCTTAATGAGGGCTGGATTTTTTGATGTTGTCATATTTGTTACCTTATTGCATAACGTGAATATTATCATATAATGTTAATTATGAAAATAGCTTTTGTACCGATAGACAACCGTCCTGTATGTTATCAGCTTCCAAAGATGATTGCTGAGCTTAATCCAGAGGTGGAATTTTTCATTCCGCCGATAGAGTTTTTGGGTGATTTAAAAAAGTCTGCTCAAACAACAAATTTAACTGAGTGGCTTAAGGAACTGCCTGCCGTGGATTCTATTATCTTGCCCCTGGATACTCTTGCGTATGGCGGACTTATACCTTCAAGAAAATGCAGCAATTCTTTTGATGATATTGCACAAAGAATGTCGCGGATAAAAAATATTCTCTCGGAAAAGAATGCAAAGATATTCGCTTTTTCGTCCATAATGCGCATTTCCAACAATAATATAAATGAAGAAGAAAAAGATTACTGGAGCTTATACGGTACCAGAATTTTTCAATATTCATACGATTTTCATAAAAGAGGAATTTCTAAAATCTATATTCCATCCGATATTTTGCAGGACTATCTTGCAACAAGAAAAAGAAATTTTACGGTAAATAAAATGTATCTTGATTGGCAAAAAGAAGGGTTTTTTGACACTCTTATTTTTTCAAAAGACGATTGTGCCGAATATGGATTTAATGTTATGGAGGCGGAAGAATTGGAAAGCTTGGGCGGTGTGACGAGAACCGGTGCTGATGAAATTCCGCTTGCGCTTTTGGCAAGAGCCTTTAATAAAAAGATTTCAGTGGCTCCCGTTTTTCTTGAGCCTGAATGTAAAAATTTGATATCCAATTACGAAGATATTTCTATAGAAAAATCTGTTCTCGGCCAGCTTGAGCTTGCGGGAGTCAGCGTCACGGATAAACAGGATGCGGATGTGTTGCTGGTTGTTAATAATTTTATAAAACGCCAGGGTGAAATTGTAATGAAAAAGGACACAAAACCGTTTGCCGGAAAGTGGAAGGTTCCCGATAAGCCTTATATCGTTGCGGATGTGCGTTATGCAAACGGTGCGGATAATGAGTTTGTAAAACAGCTTATTTCCGAAGGGTTGGGTGAAAATTTCCTTGGCTATTCAGCTTGGAATACCTCAGCAAATACACTCGGCAGTCTTATTTGTGCTATGAAGTATACAAAAGAAAAAAATCTTGCTTTTAAAAGGCTTCAGGCTGTTAGATTGCTGGATGACTGGGCGTATCAGGCTAATGTCCGCCAGCAGCTGGAAAGTCCCGACGTAAGTTTATTATCGGAAAAAATGAAACCTTATGAAGATAAGATAAAGTCTTTATTAGGGTTTGATTTTTCCGTAAAGTACAGTTTTCCGTGGGACAGATTGTTTGAGGTGAAAATTGAGCTTAATTGAACTTATACTGCTTGCGGTAGCTCTCGGGATTGACTGTCTTGTTGTTTCATTTTCGCAAGGTTTGATTTTTAATGCGAACAGGCTGCGTAATGCATTGGCACTTGCTTTCACGATGGGTATTTTTCAGGGAATTATGCCATTAATCGGAAGTGGGTGTGCTTTTGCGGTAAGCAGATATGTAGATGCTTTCGCGGATTGGATAGCTTTTGCTATATTTTTGGCGCTTGGCTTGAAGTTTATCTATGAAGCATTCCAAAAAGAAAAAGATGAGCCTAAAATTTGTTGTATAGGTTTAAAATGTCTTATCGGAATGGGAATTGCTACGAGTATAGATGCTTTAGGTGCCGGGGTAAGTTTGCATTTTTCTGATGTTAATATTTTGCCGGCGGTTGTTCTTATCGGGCTGGCTTCTTTTTTACTTTCCGGATTTGGTTTTTGGCTCGGGAATTGCTTGAAACATTTGCCGTCAAAATATCTTGAAATCTTCGGCGGTTTGATTTTAATATGGCTTGCCGTAAAAGCATTGATATAAAAAACCGGCCTTTAAAAGACCGGTTTCAGGTTTAAATTTTAATTCTTATTATGAAAAGTATTTGCTGGCATCAATTCTTTCGCGTTCTGTTTCTGTAGCTTCAATGAACGGCATGCCCTTTATATTAAATATCATTGCAATAAGTGAACTTGGAAATATTTCTACTGCGTTGTTCAAATCTTTTACGGCAGCGTTGTAAAATCTTCTTGCTGCAGCAATGTGTTCTTCCTGTTCATTATATGTTTGCATTGCTTGAATCATTGTTTGATCTGATTTTAATTGAGGGTAATTTTCTACAGATACCATCAATTGTCCCATCATTGAGCTAATCTTGCTGTCTAAATCAATTTTTTCCTGTGCTTTTGTCATATCAGCAGGAATTTTTGCAGCTTCCGCTCTAAGTTTTGTTATGTTTGTCAGTAATTCTCTTTCATGTTCCATAAATTTGTTTGCAATAAACAAAATGTTTGGAATTAAATCATATCTTTTCTTTAGTTGTACATCTATACTTGAGAATGCCTCTTTTACATTGTTCTTTTTCTTAATCAAAGAAACATAAATCAGGTAAATTGCAATTATGATTGCGATAATAACAATCGTCGAAATTGATATTCCCGATTGCATAAATGGTACAAATTGTTTTTCCATGCTAAAATCCTCTTATACTTATAAATTGATATATATCCTTCTTATAGTATATGTTATCTCATTTTTTTTAAACATCCAAAGGGTTGATTTTTGACTAAATGCTTGTGTTGTGATAAAATTTAACTAAGATTTAATAGTAAGTAGATAAGGGGTGTATATTTATGAAAAGAATATTATTGGGATTGCTTCTTACAGGGTTTATTTTGCCGGCATATTCAGCAGAAGTTGATATAACAAAACCGGAGTCTGTGAAGTATTATACCCAGCCTCAAGATGCAAGATTTAGATATGACTTGCCGGATAATTTCTCTTTTAAAAAAGATTCCAAAAAGCAGGTAGAGAGTGATGATGACGAAATAACTCTGGATGAAGAAACCGTTAAACCGGTAAAAAAAGTTATTAAAAAACTTGAAAACGGAGCTCAGGCAGAACAAAAAACTGTTAACCCGGAAGATATGCCGATGAATTATGATTCTTTTCCTAAATATTATGATGCCAATGATATGTTCCAGCAGCAGTTTATGCCTATGCCAACAACAACTTTTTAATGCTTATTAGCTTAAAATTTCTTAATAATGTCTTTTCTTAGAGCAAATTATTTTATGTTTTTGTCTTTATATGTATGTGTAGATGTAAAAGGAAATTTCGTGCATGACTTCTATCCCTTCATTTAAGGCAAGTTTAATTCAAAATGTAAATACAAATAATTCATCTCCGGCACCGAGTGTAGATGAAATATTAGCAGATAAACAGCCGGCAAGTGCTGAAAATACGACTCCTCCAAAACGTTCTAATGTGGCACCTGCAATTATAACTGCAGCTGTTGCGCTTACAGCTTTAGGAATTGCGGGTAAAGGCGGTTTTCTTGGCAAGCGCGTTCAAAAAATGCTTGGCGGAACTCCAAAATTATCAGGGGATAATATTAAAGAGCGTATTACAAACAAGTTAAATGAGTATATCGGCCGCACTGATGCAAATCCGTTTGAGATTAAGGTGTTAAAAAATGGTAAAACGCGCGCTTCACGTGTTAAATCAAACGGCAATAAGGAAATTATTACTTTTGATAAAAATACCGGACTGCCTGAGTTTAGAGTTGAATTTGCAGGTGCTCAAGACGGAAAATCTCTAAAATATACCACCTGGAAAGGGGCTGATATATTAGATGAAGGTTTTGATGAGGCTAACAATTTCTATAAACAATATTCAAGAGGAAATGTTGCCAGAAAACACTGGTTTGGTCCAAAATATACAAAATCCGAAACAACCTATGGCGAGATGGTGAGAGATGCGGATAAATCACATCTTAGCCGAACAACAGTTTATTATAACGATGGAAGCATAAATAAGGTTACAGAATTTGATCCTGCGCAGAATAAAACAACGGTTAAGGATATTCTGTATGATAACGACGGCCAGCCAAAAGGGTTGGATATTATCTCAACGGATTCCCCTATCGTAAGAAAGTTAAAAGGTGAAGCGCCTGTTGTAGTTGAGTCACCTAATCGTAAAGATTCTATACTTAAAAGGATTGGTGAATTTTTCTCTATACAAAAGAAAAATGTGATTGGATAGAATTTTTAAAAATCTGGGTCCGGAGGGGCTGTCTTGCTCGGTCGCGTTTAACGTGCCTTCGGTTGTCTGCTGCATAAATTACATGTATTTGCAGCCAAGCCTTCGCACTCAGCTCCCTCGCGCTCGAACCAAAGGCAAAGCTTCGCTTTGCGGGTTCTCGCCCGTGCCTAAGCCACTAAAAAAGAGCCATTACGGCTCTTTTTAAAAATCTGGGTCCGGAGGGGCTCGAACCCTCGACCAATTGATTAAGAGTCAACTGCTCTACCAACTGAGCTACAAACCCAAAT
>CALUWA010000006.1 GCA_944324365.1 Candidatus Gastranaerophilales bacterium | reverse complement strand
CGGTTAGTTGTCTGATCTTTATATACATTATCATAATTTTGCGCAGACGTATCTACACTTACGTCCGGTTCATCATAGTGTACATTTATTGTCACATCTTTTAGAGGGGTGTTTTGGAGTGTGACGGTGTGAGTTTGGCTGCCTTCTCCGTATTCGGTTTGTTTCAAATTAACATTATAGTATACCGGGTTGAATGACTGTGTGCTCTCATCCCATTCAAATTTTGTGATAGTATTTTCGCCTGCTGCATCGACTTTTGTCAGAGTATAAGCACTTGGCGGAACCGGTGCAGCTACCCCATCGTCGCCTGCAGGAAGCGTTACATTATTCTGATTTAAATAATCTAATGTCGGAGTATCTAAGGGCTTCTTGCTTAAATCAACATCACTAAGCTCAGCAGCACTTGCTGACGGGGCACCTATTACTATACATCCCGCCAGAGAAGCCAAGAGTAGTGCTTTCAAACTACCCCCTCCCCCCGAAATCACTGTAGGGAGCACGTTTCCACCTTTTTTGTTCGCAGCACTTCTTTTCATTTCACAATCCTCGTAGTTAATTGCTCACTTCGCACACCTTGTTACTCGGCATGCGTTATGCTTTTCTTCAATATTGATTGCTTCTTCTCGTAGATTCTTTACTTTTATTAATATCTTATCTCTTTTTGATTTATATTAGATATATTTTATATATCTACATTATAACTCGGGTTCGATGTTTTGCAAGTGTATAATTAATATTTTTTAACAAAAACTTAACAGGAATCTTTTATTTATAAAGCTCTGAATATCTTCTCGATCAGCAAAACTGCCCATCGACCACATACAATATTCTCTTGCAGAAAAATTTTAAATATCATTATAAAGTTGAAAGATAATCATTTACATTTCTTTAAATCAACTTGAGATAAATAAATATTCAATTTAACATGTTGGAGGGTTATTTTATATAGGAGAGTAGTAAAGATGAAAAGATTATTCAAAATTTTCATTTCTGCAGCAATAGCCGCATTTTGTTTAATGCCGGCAAATGCATTCCAGTTTCCTGATGTAGCAACAGACTACTGGGCTGCAAAGCAGATTGAAGATTTAACAGACAAAGGTGTTATTGTAGGGTATCCTGATGGAACATTTAAACCTGATGAAAATGTAACAAGAGCGGAATTTGCAACAATGGCAATAAAAGCTCTCGGACAAGAACACACCAAAATTGCACAGCCGATAACTTACACAGATATTACACCTGATTTTTGGGCATACGATTCAATCCAAAAGGCAGTATATTTTGACTTAATCTCAAGTGAAAAAGACGGATCGGAATTCAGACCGGCAGACAGCGTTTCAAGAGAAGAAGCAACGACAATTGCAGTTAACGCGCTTACAACAGAACAGATTAGCGAAGCAAAAGCAAAAGAAGTTTTATCTAAAAAATATGCAGATGCAAATTCTATTCCTGCAAGCTTTTTAATTCCTGCCGGTAAATCAGAAATTTTAAACATGATTGTTGTAAAACCGGGCAGCGACGAAGTAAAACTTGAACCGGAACGTCCTGCAACAAGAGCGGAAGTTGCAGCTATTTTGTACAATATGACAGAACAGGCAAAATTAAATCCTAATGCAAAACTTGCAGAAGCGATGAGAAAGAAAACCGGCGAAGGATTTGTTATTCCGGGTGCTACTGTTCAGGGAAGTGTCGGAACAATTCCTGCCGGAGCGGAATTTCCTGTAAAAATTACAAAATACGTATCAACAAAAACTTCTCAGTCCGGAGATATGTATGTTGCATTAGTTCCGCAAAACTACATTACAAAGGAAAAATTTATCTTAATTTATGCTAATTCAAATCTAAAAGGCCAACTCCTTGATGTAAGAAGCGGCAAATGGTTTGTCAGAAACGGTGTGTTAGTATTACAAAACTCACTAATCACAACAAACAATGACCAGGTTGCGGAATTTGCGGCAACAGGCGAGCTTCATAAAGACAGAAACTGGTTTATGAAGTTTGTAAGAGCAACATTAAAAGGCGAACAACTTGAGGCAACACCTGAAGATACAGTTTATTTGAAACTGCTTAAACCTCTAAAAATCGATCTTACAAACGGTTGGATATACGAATAATAAAAATCCCCTCTTATAAAAGAGGGGATTTTTTATTAATAAGAAACCTTAAACGGATAATCATCAGGAATTTTCCACCCGTTCAAATGAATCCAGGCTGTGCAGTATTCAGGCTGAGTTTTACATCTTTCCTTAAAATAGCGAACAGTTCCATCCCAACGATACTTATAAGGCTCAAATCCTTTACCTACCAAATTTTTATAGGCAGGATCATCGCTAACAGTCAAATACATAAATGCAAAACTGCATCGACCTCGTGCTTTATATTCAGAACCATATAACTTTTCACATTTTTCCGGATTTGAAGTATAAAACATCCAATCCTGATTCCAATCCTCATGAGAAGATTGGATAGAACCATTCATTTGCTTTAAGGCCGTACCATCTTTAAAATAAAACGTTGGTCTGGCATTATCATCATAATCAACTTTAATTACTGTCATATGAGAAGCTATATACTTCATAAACCATTGCTCAACAGAAGATGTACCCGGAATAGGTTTTCCATTCTCATCAAATTCCAGAGTATTTACGCCAAGATGCCAGTATGCTCTATCCCCATACTCTGCTTCTGATAACTGTACTGCCTGATTTATCTGGGAATAGAATTTTTTTAATTTTGTTTCAACCACAACCTTTGAATACTCTGCAAGCAGTCCGGGTAATGTCAATGCTGCGATTACACCGATTATACCAAGCGTAATCAGCACCTCCGCAAGCGTAAACGCCGCTTTCTTTGCTATGTCATTCTGAGGATGAAATCCGAAGAAACTCTTTTTCCTGTCATTGCAAGGTCGGATTTTCAGTAAAGGGTTGCTAAGCAAATATTTCTCGTCATTGCGAGGAGCTTGCGACGAAGCAATTCATAGATCGCGCAACAAGTGCGTGATGACAGGTTTTGGAACCTTCCGCCAGCCACATGTCATCGCGGAAAACCAAAGGTTTGTCCGCGATCTCTTCTCTTGGATTAATTGTAGCATTCCACGAAGCGCAGCGTCATAGTGTAGAGCCTCAGGCTCGCCGCAATGGCAAACGGGCACAAACCCTTGCCCTGACTTAGATGCAGATACCCCCCTCCCGGTGTTTCCGCGCTATACTTGACTTTTGCATATCTATATCCTCCTTTTCTATTAGTATAAACGACGTTCACAAATTTTGCAAGGGGGAGGCCACAGTCCTCTTTTACATGACGCTGCGCTGCTAAGGACAACGCAGCACTTTTTACGTCATTGCGAGCGCTAGCGAAGCAATCCAGGAGAATACGCTTTAACCTAGTGGATTGCTTCGTCGCAAAGCTCCTCGCAATGACTCTTAGTGTCATCCTGAGCGTTAGCGAAGGATCTCTCATTTAAGGAGATTCTTCGGGCTTCGCCCTCTGAATGACGATTTATTGCGCTGCGTTGTCCTTAGCAGCGCTTAACGATTTCGTTTGCGAAGCAAACGGAACGTATATCCATTCGGTCAAAGCGATGCCGCAGGCAGCGCAAAAAACGATTGCGTGTTTTTCTCTTTTGGTTCGTTTTCTCTGCTTGGTTGTTCGCGTATTACGAGTTCCAGAGCATTGCCCTATGGCAACGCTCTTCACTCTACGCTCACAATCCGCTTTTTTCTTCGCAATAAAAAAGAGAAAATGAACAATAAATACTACTAATAGTGCGTCTCGCACAGCGAAGCAGATTTTGGCAAGAGTGAGCGCAGCGAAACTCGTCCAGGCGAGAGCTGCGTTGAGCCGGTCGAGCCGCCAATAATCCAAGAAGCGTTATAGTATCGTACCTCAGGCACTAAATATAAAACTTGCACTTTAGCCGCAGTATTGTTAAAATTAAACTATGGCGAACGAAGAAAAAATCGAAGAGTTACAAGAAATTCTGCGCGAAGATCCGCAAAACTTCCAGGCAAGAAGAGAGCTTGCCATATTATTAATAGACGCAGGTTTCCCGAAAGAAGCGGCACAGCACCTGTTATATCTTGCAAAAACCTTTCCTGACGACAGTGCAATATATTATAACTTAGGCATAGCATACGAAAAGCAAAAAGAATTTAAAAAAGCCCAAGAAGCTTACCTAAAATGCCTGGAAATCGCACCTCAGGAAATTGATGCCGTTTATAACCTTGGGCTTGTATATACGGAATTGCAAAAATATGACGAAGGGATTAAGTGTTTTAAAAAAGTTTTGCAGCAGGATTCAAACGATTCAAACTCCTATTTTAATATCGGAATTTGTTATTTCAAAAAAGGTGATCTTGTCAATGCCATGATGAATTTTCAAAACACAATCGACTTAAACGACAACGATTTATATGCATATTTCTATATGGGCAATATTTTAAGAGAAATGGGCGAACTTGACGGAGCAAAAGAATGTTTTCAAAAAGTTCTGAGTATTTCTCCAGATTACAGCTGGGCTTATTATAATCTTGCTTCGATAGCCTTTGAAGAAGAAGATTACGAAAGTGTCGCGCTTAACCTTGATAAAACAATTGAACTTAACCCTAAAGACGAACAGGCATACATAAATTATGCCAAAATTCTTGCAAAAATGGGGTTATTTGAAGACGCAAAAAATATGCTGATGTACGCAATTAATGAATGCCCGGATATTGGAAATTTATACTATTATATTGCGCAAATAGCAAAATATGAAGGAAATAAAGCCTCTTATATTGAAAATTTGAACAATGCACTTCAAAACCGCGGCACTTTAACAATTAACCCCGACAGAATTATGAACGAAATTGAAAAAGCTTCATAAAACAAATTATTTCAACTTTGTAACGAATTTGTCCGGCGGCGCAAAATATCCTATAATATTGGTATTATGAAAAATGCGCAGATTATTTTAGTTGACGATGAAAAAATGGTTACCTCGGCGTTTAAGACACTGCTTAAAGTTGAGGGCTATACGAATGTGAATTGTTTTAATTCCCCAAAAGAAGCCATAGCATACATAGAAAACAATATACCGGATATAATTATTTCAGACTTTTTAATGCCTGAAATGAACGGGCTTGAGTTTCTGACAAAAGCTAAAGAATTGTACCCGGAAGTCAGTATGATTTTGCTTACAGGCTATGCGGACAAAGAAAACGCAATAAAGGCAATTAATGAAATTGGCTTATACAAATACATTGAAAAGCCTTGGGATAACGATGACTTGCTTATGAATATAAGAAACGGTATCGAAAGAAGTCATCTTTTGTCGAACTTAAGAGATAAAATCACGGAACTTGAAAAGGCAAAAGGGCTGCTGGAAGAATATTCAAACAATTTGGAAAAACTTGTTGCGGAAAGAACGAAGGAACTCACAATTTCTAACAGCAAACTTGCCGGGATAATTAACTACTGCGCCGACGGAATAATTATTATAGATAAAAAAGGCAATATAGAACAGGCAAATCCGGCTTGTGAAAACATGACAGGATTAAGCGAAGCCGCACTTAAGAAAAAGAAATTTCAGGAAATTGCATATATCACAACAAAAAGCGGCAACCAGTCACTTGATAACAAATCAGGTACAATTTTCGGACTGGATAGAGATAAAAACGACGTTCTGGTTGAAAACTGCGTAATAGTAAACACCCTTGGAAAAACAGAAATCCCTGTGGAAATTAATTTTGCGGCAATAAGCACGGAAGATGATACGGAAAAATACGTCGGTGTAATACGTGATGTTAGCAAACAAAAAGAAACCGAACGGTTAAGAGATGATTTCATTGCGACACTTACGCATGATTTGAGAACTCCGCTTCTTGCTGCAATTCAGACTTTGAAGTTTTTCCTTGACGGTTCACTTGGGCCTGTTGAGGAAAAACAGGGAGTACTGCTTTCCACAATGCTCCAAAGCAACGAAGATTTGCTCGGACTAGTTAATGCATTGCTAGAGGTTTACAGATTTGAGAGCGGCAAATTAACACTATGCAAAACAAATTTCCCTATAAAAGATTTGATAACGCAGTGTTATGACGAGCTCAAGCCTTTAGCTGACAAAAAGAATATAGCTTTCAAATTGGAATGTGATATTGACGATAAAGTTGAAATTCTGGCAGATAAAGCCGAATTAAAACGGGTTATCATAAATTTATGCGGAAATGCAGTAAATTACACAAACAAAGACGGAGAAATCCAAATTATTGCAAAAGCTCAGTCCGGAGATTTAATATTTTCCGTAGTCGATAACGGAAACGGTATTCCGAAAGAAGATATTCCGCATCTGTTCAACAGATTTTCTCAGGGAACAAGCAGAAAACGTTCTACCGGAACGGGTTTGGGCTTATATTTATCAAGGCAGATTGTAGAAGCTCACGGCGGAAAAATTTGGCTTGA
The DNA here is from genome assembly GCA_944324365.1 of Candidatus Gastranaerophilales bacterium. Lineage (GTDB taxonomy): Bacteria > Cyanobacteriota > Vampirovibrionia > Gastranaerophilales > Gastranaerophilaceae > UBA1221. The sequence continues at coordinate 59,215 of CALUWA010000006.1, read as the reverse complement.
CAGCAAACTTAATAAGGGGAGTGAGTTTACCTTCCTTCTGACAAACGTTGTTAATGAAGAAAGACAGGTCGTAAATGGTTAAAGTGTTAATTATTGAAGATCAGGATATGGCACGCGTGGCATTATCCGTAGTTTTAAGCAAAAACGAGAATATCGAGATTGCGGATATGGCCGTTGATGGTCTGGAAGGGGTTGAAAAAGCGCTAAAATTAAGACCGGATCTTGTCATTATGGATATCGGGCTTCCGACTATTGACGGAATTGAAGCAACAAGACGCATCAAGGAAGAAAATCCGGACATAAAAGTGCTTATGTACACCTCAAGAGAAGATGAAAATGATATATTTGATGCTTTTCAGGCGGGTGCCGATGGTTATATAACAAAAGGAGCGACGGTTGAGCAGACAATTTCTGCAGTACTTGCCGTAAGCGAAGGTACTGGATGGCTTGATCCTGCTATTGCAAAGGTTGTGCTTACCAATATACGCAGAAGCAATGTTCAGGAAGGCAGACGCGGAGAAATTAACTACAAACTCGGCAAAAATTTATACGGCTTAACAGAACGCGAAATGGATGTTTTGGCATTAATTGTAGACGGGCTTACAAACCCGCAGATATCAGAAAAACTTTGTATAACAATTTCTACAACCAAAACACATGTTCATAGTATTTTGCAAAAATTATATGTAAGAACACGCGCCAAAGCAACAGCAATGGCAATGAAAGAAGGACTTGTCTAAATTATGCGAAAGTTATTATTGCTGCTTTCAGCCGTAATATTAACAATAAATTCCGTGTCGGCAGAAGTTGACTGGGACAGAATTAAAACCAATATTCAAAACAGCGTCGACTTTAAGAAAGACCAGGCCACAATTGAGGCCGAATATTTAAAGCGTGTTGAAAAAGAACGTATTAAAGAAGAATACGGAAGAAAAATTATGGACAGAAATCCGTCCGGCTTTATGACTGTAGAAGAATATGAAATGTTATCCCAGCCAAAAGATAAAGCCGTTATTGATTATGGGATTCCACAGGTCGAAAAGCCTTACGATATGCAATACGTACCACAGCCTACATATAAACTTGCAAGATACAACGACCCGCCGGGAAGTCCTAATCTTACAATCAGCAGAGATTTATATAAAACCCGCCAACTAAATTTGCCGGGAATTACGGCACCGGATTTTTCCATAATGGTTTATCCGGCCGTATACTACTATCCGGTATCGGAAAGTGTAACATGCGACTTATTTATGATTGCACTTCGCGATAACGACAGCGCAGTTAACAAAATATTGAAAGCAAATATCGCAAACAGGTATCCGGAGCCAATTCTTTCAACAGATAAAGAAGTCAAAAACAGCACGGCATTCAGAACCTTAACCCCTATAGATTTTTCAGCAGACAGCAAAAAATTGTTAGTAAAAGAAAAAATAGGCAGTTCGGAAGATGGCATCTGGCAAACCAGAGCAATTGTGTATGACTTTACAACTCATACTTCCTATGACCTTGTTGAACTGCGATACGCGATTGAATATTTCTGGCAAGAATATAAAGGATTAAATCTTACGGATAAACGCTGGGACTTGTATCCGCTTGGTTTCAGCAAAGGCAATCCGGACAGAATTTTAGCAACAGCTTATGCATATACGGGCGATACTCCGATATTTCTCGGGGTTTGGACAATTGATACAAAAGGCGAACAATCAAGATTAATTTCCTTGCAAAACGGAAGTATAGAAGTTGCCTCAAACGGGTTTAAAATCGTGCAGGATGGAGTAGTAAGGAATACACTTGCAAAAACACAAGAAAAAGCCGAAAAAAAATATGCCAAAGATGAGGCAAAACGAGAAAAGGCTAAAGATAAAGCTATCGTAAAACAATTGAAACAAGAACGGAAAGAAAAACTACAGGCCGTAGATGAACAATTCAAACGTGAAAAAGAGGATTATAAGCTAAGAAACAGCCTTGAAGGTTCTACGGTTAATAATGAAAATGTTGAAAAGTATAACGACCTGCAAGAACAACTAGATGAGAAACGCCAACTTGAAGCGCAAAGGAAACGAGCACAGCAAGAGGCTAAAGCTAAAAAGGCACAGCAGCGTGAAGAAGCCAAAAAGGCAAAAGAAGCCGCAAAACTTCAAAAACAGCAGGAAAAAGAACAACAGCAGCAGAACAATCAGTAACACTTTGATATTTGAAATATATCAAAAAATACGTTATAATACTAACAGAAGCTTGAAATTATGGAGGATATACGAAATGTTGAAATCTGAAAACACTGATTATACCGGTATTCTCCAGGGGGGGGGGGGCTAGGCTCTCCGCTTTTGGAGAAAGTTCCAGCCTTTTAGACAGGTTAAAGTCCGCGCTATGTCGTCATTCTGATGGCGAAGCCCGAGTGCCTGAGGTACGACATTACAATGCTTCTTGGATTATTGGCGGCTTCCTTTGTAAGAAGAACACCAATCGTCATTCTGAGGGCAAAGCCCGAAGAATCTCATTAAGCAAGAGATCCTTCGGATTTCATCCTCAGGATGACAAAAAGAAAGCAGCATTCACGTTAGCGGAAGTCCTTATTACCCTCGGCATAATCGGAATTATCGCGGCAATGACTTTGCCGCAGTTAATTGCAAAGTACCAAAAACTCGTGACTGTTACCCAGCTTAAAAGAACTTATTCACTCCTTTCTAATGCTTACCAGATGGCGGTTAATGATTACGGGGATTCAATATACTGGGACTACCCGATTACTGATGAAAATAACCAAAGAAGTATAACTAATGATGAATTTCTTGAAAGATATTATCTGCCGTACCTGCAGCATCAGAAAAAGAAATCCGGATTATACAAAGCATACAATTTTAACGGACAAGATATTCAATACGATAATGTTCATGGCAGAGGCAGCTCCTTCAGAATGTCCGATGGCTCTTGTCTTACACTGTGGTCTAATAATCAGTATGTTGTATTAACGACAGATTTAAATTGTGAAAAAGGCCCAAATATATACGGCAGGGATATTTTTGATATTTTTGAATTATATTACATGAACAACAAAAAACCATTTATTGCAGGACTTGATGCGTTTAAATCATTTCCTAGAGAACAAATAATGAACAACTCCGGCTGCAAAACACACACATACAATGGAGGCAAACAAGCAGCTTGTTTTGCGATAATAGTTTACGATGGCTGGCAAATCAAAGACGATTATCCGTGGAAGTAACAATTTACATTCCAAGCTTATGCTCAAGTTCAATTGCAGTCTTGGTTTTGGCAAGTCCGGCTTCCGAACTTTCCTTTAACATCGGCGACATAAGTTTCCCGGTTTGTTCCATCGCGTCAATAATTTCATCAAGAGGAATTTTAGAAACTATACCAGCCAAAGCCATTTCTGATGCCGTGACCGCATGAATTGCAAGGAACGGATTACGTTTTACGCAAGGGATTTCAACAAGCCCGCATACAGGATCGCACGTAAGACCTAACAAATTCTTCATCGCAAGAGCTACCGCATTGAGAATTTGTTTAACATTTCCGCCCCTCATTTGGGTTAATGCAGCGGCACTCATCGCTGATGCAACCCCGCATTCTGCCTGACACCCGGCAACAGCACCGGCCAATTGAACCTTGTTTGAAATAATCCTTCCGACTTCACCGGCCGTAATTAGAGCATCAATCTGTTCTTTTTCGCTTATCCCAAGGCTATCACTTACCGCAACCAATACAGACGGCACAATAGCGCAAGAACCCGCTGTCGGACACGCAACAATTTTGCCCATCCTTAAATTTTCCTCAGATGTTGCAAGCGCGTATGTCACAATTTTTTCATACAACTTTCCGAATAGTGCATGCTTTCTTTCAAAACCCTTTTGAAGCCGTACGCAGTCATCTCCGCACATCCCGCTCACTGACATTTTATCGGAATGCAAACCGTTCTGAATAGCCTCGCGCATAGCGTCAATACTGCGCTTAACCTCTATTCTGACTTCCGGAATTGATACCTCCGCAAGTTCAGCCTCACGCTCTTGTGAAATTTCGTAAATAGTCTTTTCATATTTTTCGCAAGCGTTGTACAAATCTTCAAATGTTCTTATATTTATATTTTTTTCCATAATTAACTTTCAAGTTTTTTAATATATCTCACTATATAAATGCTCGGTAAACTTCTGATAGATGCGATTATATCTTCCTGCAATTCCCCGTCAAGAGCAATACACATGGAAGCATCTTCCCCTTTGGCATATCTGTCGCAATTCAGAGATGCAATATTTACCGGAATTTTAGATGTTACATTGGATATCATTCCCGGAATATCTTTATAAATCAGCAAAAGCGTATTGTATTTGCCGTTAAGTTTTACAGAAAAATTATCTATTTTGTTTATAACAACTTCTCCGGCACCGATTGAATCTCCGGAAATCACAATATTTGGAGTACCCTCAATTACAAAATCCACAGCATTCGGATGCCTGTTAAAATCTTCAAGATACTCAAATTTATACTCAAAATTCTTTGAAATCTCAAGGTCAAAAATATTCCTTATGCCTACATCATCAACACCAAGCCCCAAAAATCCGGCAAGAAGCCCTTTATCCGTGCCATGGCCTCTGCCGGTTTTAGCATAAGAGTTATAAAGCCGGAACGTAACTTTTTTCGGGGTTCCGTTATACATATTCCTTGCCAAAAGCCCAAGCCGCACGGCTCCCGCCGTGTGCGAACTTGACGGCCCTACCATTATCGGGGAAATTATATCTATAATCGAGGTCTGCCTCATAATTTATCCTTTTAATATATCGACTTTATACTTATTATATCACTAAATTACGGGATATTAACGAATGTAAAAATTTTATTAAGAAATAACAATTTTTGCAAATTATGTGGTTTATTATATATGTGAAGTTTTTTAGATTATGGTGTATGTGTAAAAAATTAAAGGAGAAATATGTTTAGTCCCGAATTTATGAGATTTTTAATAAATTATCAGAAATCAGAATTTGCCCCGGAACCTACCAAAAAAGAAATTTACTTTAAACCCCAAAAAGGACGTAAAGTTCTGGCAGAAGTTGTATTGGCAGTCATGAACAAATAATCTGATTATTGCAAATTATGATTGAAAAATAAACCGGGTTATAGTACAATTATTTTATAATTTGTGCTTGTAGCTCAGTTGAATAGAGCGTCGGTCTCCGAAGCCGAAGGTCACGGGTTTGACTCCCGTCAAGCATATTTTACGGCTTCGTAGCTCAGCAGGATAGAGCAGCGGTTTCCTAAACCGAAGATCGCGCGTTCGAATCGCGCCGGGGCCACCATTCTTTTTTTTACATTTGAAGGAAAAAATTCCTAAGGAAGCTTTGTGTTACAATAAACATAACCCCGGCAGCGATGAGAACGCCTATTGCGGTCGAGCGGGAGCGAGCTGAGGCTGGAGCTATTTTGCGATTGTGTTGAAAACACATTAGCAAAATACGGAATGCCGTTACACGCGAGCGACCAAGACAATCGCGCCGGGGCCGCCATTCTTTTTTTTACATTTGAAGGAAAAAATTCCTAAGGAAGCTTTGTGTTACAATAAACATAACCCCGGCAGCGATGAGAACGCCTATTGCGGTCGAGCGGGAGCGAGCTGAGGCTGGAGCTATTTTGCGATTGTGTTGAAAACACATTAGCAAAATACGGAATGCCGTTACACGCGAGCGACCAAGACAATCGCGCCGGGGCCACCATTCTTTTTTCTTTAGCTCAAAGAAAAAAGAAGGCAAAAAAGAAAGCATTACTCCGGCACTCTTGTATTACAACAAACGTAAGTTAATGGCTTGAGTTCCATACTCTCTTTTCTTTATTACCTTTTATTAAAATTTTGTTACAAATTTATAGCTTTTTTCTCCGTTTTGAAGTATTATAAAGGTAGTAAAATAAAGATTATCTGACAGGGAGAAATATCTTATAATGCAAGCAAATAATAATGAAATGGTTATAGGGATACCAAGAGCTATGAACTTTTATCACAACTATCCGTTCTACTACGGTTTTTTCACTGCTCTGGGGATTAAAATTGTATTATCTGATGTGACTACAAAACAAACAATGTCAAGCGGTTCCGCGCTCGTTGTGACGGAGACGTGCCTGCCTATTAAAGTTTATGTAGGCCACATTCTTAACCTGATAGATAAAGGTATTGATAAAATCTTTGTGCCGTCTATCCAATCTATTGCGCCAAAGATTTATAACTGCTCTAAAATCAGAGGATTGCCGGACTTAATCAGAAACGTTGTAAAAAAACCTTTCACTATGGTTGAAGCAACATTAGACAAGTCAGAAAAGAACCAGGGCTTGTATGAATTTTTGAAACAAGCCGCTGCGGCATTCGGAATTACCGATGAAAACAAAATTAAAGAAGCTTCAAAAGCAGGCTGGAGGACTTACAACAATTTCCACATTATGTCCAAATCCGGAATGAGTTATAAAAAAGCTATTAACTACGCACTTCAGGGTAAAGTTTTCATTGAAAATAATACAAAAGAATATCCGATTTCAATAGCGCTCGTTTCACACGGATATAATATTTTTGATGAACGCACTTCCATGAAAATTATTGATAAACTTGAAAGTATGGATGTAAAAGTGTATACATCGCTTCAATTATCCAAAGAACAAACTATGGAAGGCATAAACGCCCTCGGTGAAAAATTATACTGGGCAAATGAGTTTGAAATGACCGGAACTGCCGGACATTATCTTAAAGATAACAAAATAGACGGGATTATTGCGCTTAACGCATTCGGCTGCGGCCCTGATTCTTTGATGATTGAAAGAATAGTAAGGAAAGCAAAACAATTTAACAAGCCTATCCTGCACCTTACAATTGACGAGCAAACCGGTGAAGCAGGATTTATCACAAGACTGGAGGCGTTTGTAGATATGCTTTTCCGCAAAAAACGCGCCAATATCATTAACAAAATTGATATTAACCAGCAGCAGCAATATATTCCGAATACTAATTACATAGAAACAAAATAACATAACAAAAAAGGACTGATTAAATCAGTCCTTTTTTAGAATATATACATAATCTTACACTTTTCTCTTGCGAGCAGCTTCAGATTTACGTTTTCTTCTAACGCTTGGCTTTTCGTATCTTTCGCGTTTTTTAACTTCAGAAAGAATTCCGGCTTTTTGGATTTTCTTTTTGAAACGTCTTAAAGCGACTTCAATACTTTCGTTTTCGCCAACTTTAACTTCTGCCATTTATATTTCACCACCTTTGCAGTCTTGTATTAGTATCAGTATTGATATTTTAACCTAAAACAAAAAAAATTTCAAGGCGGCTCTTGTTTTTAGCAAAAAACTATTCTTGTACGCAGAAAACACTCTCATCAATAATTACACATTCCAATACATTGTTAAAAAACTGTTCTAATGCTGTGTCCATCAAATTGCTCTCCATATCTGTCCGGCCCTCCATTGATTGTAAATCTATCATATTATTACTCATCTCTGACTCCCATTATTATCAACAATTTAAATTACGACCGCCTTAAGAAAAAACTTTAATATTTTAATAAATTTGTTACAAAATTTAGCATAATGAGAAAATAATTTTACTTTAAAGTACAATATTATAAAAGCTGGTTATAGGAATTAGATTAGACATGAATACAAGTTTTCATTTGACGGACTACAATTATTATTCAAGCAGAAACGATATGGAAATTATATCCAATATTGTCGATGCTTTAAAAAAGATTTTGGAAGAAGATAACAAGCAGGCTCAGCCGTTATTTTTGAAAACTTCCGATAATTTAATCCTGAACATTGCGCGTATGGTTGTTCAGGAAAAGAAAAAGACTTTTCTTATAGGTATTACCGGCGAAAGCGCCTCCGGAAAAACCGTTTTTGTCGATAACACTATAAAAGCCTGTGTTAAAGAAAAAAAAGAAGGTATTTATACGGTTATCCGCTGTGATGACTATTACAAGGATACTTCTAAAGAGCTAAAAGAAGCAGGAAGTTACGAAGAATTATTTAAAACCGGTTTCAGCTTTGATACTCCGGATGCCATTGACCTTGAGTTAATGAAAAATCATTTAATTGAGCTCAAGCAAGGCAAAACCATCACTTCGCCAAAATACAATTTTGTGACCTGTGAATCCAACCCGGACGGAGATATCAAAAATCCGGCAAAAGTAGTCCTTACGGAAGGATTATACGTACTAAACGAAGGCGTCAGGGATATTATGGACGTAAAAGTTTACGTTTACACCCCTCTTGAGGTAATCAAAGACCGCTGGTACAGAAGAGCTGAAACCAGAGGGAAAACCGGTGCAGCTGCGGATTTGCAGTTCCAGGATGTAAACAAAACCGCACAACAATATATCCGCCCGACTTACCAGATAGCTGATGCCGTTATTAACGGAATGGTTTCCCAAGAATATATCCAGGAAATTACGGACAAAATTTTCAACGCATTAAAAAACATCGAATACTAGCGAAATTATTTTAGAAGTTTTACCCCTTTAAACGGAGAAGTTTTTGTTTCGGTTGCGTGTTCAATATTGCTTATTAAATCTGCAACTTCTTCCGTATCATTTATATTCTGTGCCTGTTTGGCGTACTGCAATGCGGTTTCCGGGTTATCATTATTCAAATACAAAGCCGCATAATTATATAAAACAATATACTTATCCATTTCGGATTGAGATGTATTAAATGCCTTCTGCAAAGCTTCAACAGCCTTTTCAAACTGCCCGAGTTCATCATATGCAATAGCCAAATCAATATATCCGTTAGGAAGATTCGGAGCCTGCTCAATATAAGCCTGAGCTTCTTTAAGTTTTTTGGTACTCATATTTTTGGTTGTTCCAAAAACAATAGGCGGATATATTAAATTCTCGGTATTAATCTCACTCAAAGGAGTATTTGTTATTGACGGAATAATATTATATAAAAGCCTTAATGTATTAACATCTTTTATCGAAATATACTGAAAATCACTTCTGTAACGCGTAAGCATAGGATTTTCTGCCCCGTCTTTTGACATATACATTAAATCATCCGTACTGTAGCTGTGTCCCATAATTCCGAGCGCATGCCCGATCTCGTGCAAAACAGTGTTATAAAGCTGTCTGTCCGAAAAATAACTTCCGTTGGCATCTTTATCATAAACAGTTATAGTCATTTTTTTCAAAATATTTTTTTTCACTGTAGGAATTGTATGTGCTACAACATACTTGCAGCCCTGCTTATCACAATTATTTTTTGGGAGCGGAGCAAATTTCACAACTATATCCGCCGAATTCGGCTCATTCACAAACGTAAATGCCAAAAACCCAGAAGATGCCTGCCATTGCCCAAAAGCCCTTGTAATCTCGGTGTTATAATAATCAGGCACCATAGACACATCCTGCAAATCAACAAAAACTTTTAACGGGAACGTCTTTGGGTTCCAGCGCATAATCTGATTATTAATCGGCGCCTGCTCAATATAATTATCACCATATTGCTGATTTATATTACTTTTCCACATTGCAACCTGAATGCCGGCAGCAACATGCGCACTGTCATCTTTCCCGTCCTCTACAAATCTGAACATTTCTTTCTGAATTCTTACAGACGGTTTAAATTTTATAAGAGTTTGAACATAATAATATCTGTAATCGTTATCTGAAGGAGCAATTAAAAGGGCATTATAAAAATTCTTATACGCAGCCTGATAGTCGCCTTTTTCATAAGCATCCATCCCTAATTTAAAATAATATTCAGGCACAAGATTTACACCAACGGCAAATCCTAACAATCCTACAACAAAAATCCCAAATAAAATTTTTTTAGTCGCTGACACTATCCTTAATTCCCTTATCAACTTCAAGGAGTTTTGCTAACGAGCGGGTATCGCCTTTTAACTTAAAATATTCCGCGAATTTTGGAGTTGTTTTCAAGTTATAGCTTCTCCCGTTTTTATCTTTTGTTCTGCTAATTAATCCTTTTTCCAACAATTCCTGAACATGTTCGTATGCCGTAGAACCTCGTAATTCTTTTAAATCAGTTTGTCTTATCGGTTCCTTTAGAGCAATTACGGAAAGAGTTCGAAGGGTCGCAGGTTTAAGCTCAACCGGACAAAGCTTTTCCACAATATCCATATGTTCTTCTTTAACCTGAAGGATATAACCGTTTTCGTCATCTATCTCCAGTGCTCCCGGACGTGAAGAATAGTCCATAATTAATTCTAACATGGCTTCTTCCGTTTTTTCCAAATCTTCTTCTTCCAGAATTTCTGCTATATCTTTTATTGATAAAGCCTGAGCTGTCGTAAATAAAACAGCCTCAATTCTCGCTTTCAAGTGTTCCAGTGATTTCTGCTGTTCCATTATTACCTCTCACAACATATAAATCAGAATAAAATTCTTTCTGCTCCAAATCGTAATCAGTTTCGGCACTAAGGAATAAAAGCGCAATATAGGCGCTTATCTTATCCATACCCAGAAGCGTAAGTTCATTTAATTCAATTTTATCCTGATGTTCAAAAATTTGAACCAAATTTTCTTTTAACCTTAAAACGCAATCTTCAATATATTCTTCGTGTGCAAGGTTAATAATATCATCCGGTGTAAACCTTGCATATGAGCGAACTCTGTTTTTTGCACGCTCGTGCGCTTGTTTTAAGGATTGTTTTTGCTCTAACTTTTCATAAAACTGCAATTGACGGATCAAATCCCGCAACGTAACTACGCGATTTCTGTTTAACCTGACACTTGTACGTCTTTGCAGCACATCATCTATTGTCTGGGCATTTGCAGTTGGAATATCATCTTCCGGATATTCCACAATAAATCCGTCATCATCGTATTCAATATTTTCTTCCGGAGCATCCTGAAACTGCAGCACATCTACCCCGTCAAGAATTTTTGATTTCATATTCAAAAGAACCGATGCAAAAAGGTAAGTTCTGCCCGTAATTCTTAAATTCTGGGATTTCATTGAGCAAAAATGGGCAAGATATTTATCGGTTACATCAATAATATCTATATTCCAAGGATCAATTTTGCCGGCTTTAGCCATTGAAACAAGAATGCCGATACCTTCGTTTTCGGCGGTTTTCTCTATTTCAGGTAAGTCTAAATTGTAATTTACTACAGCCGTACTCATACTAATCTCTTAATTTTACTCCCGTTACCCTCGTGATGCCCTTTTCTTTTTGAGTTACACCAATTGTTCTATTAGCTGATTCTATCATAGGTTTACGGTGACTAACTACTATAAATTGCGTATCTTTTGACTGTTCCTGCACCATTTGGGCGATACGCTCAACATTCATTGTATCCAAACTAGCATCAACTTCATCGAACGCATAGAAAGGCGACGGCATATAACGCTGAATAGCAAAGACAAATGCCAATGCAGTAAGAGATTTTTCTCCGCCCGACATACTTTCCAGTCTTTGAAGTTTTTTATCTCTCGGCTGAGCCTCGATTGTCATACCACCGTTTAGCGGATCTTCCGGATTTTCGAGTTTTAATTCCCCCTCGCCTTCCGACAGCTGATGGAACACACTCTTAAAGTTTTCGTTTATGTTGTTGTAAGTTTTCATAAACGTTTCTTTCTTAAGCTGCTCGTAACCGCTCATCCTTTCTAATATTTCTTTGCGCTCTTTTGAAAGAACCTCTATTCTTTCCTTAAGCTCATTTTGACGCGCAAGCTTTTCGTCATATGAGGTTAAAGCTCTCATATTAACATCCCCGAGCTCCGTCATTTTTTTATCAAGACGCTGTATTTTAGACGTAATCTCATCAATTGAAATCTCTACAGGTTCTAACTTCGAAATATCAGCACCGGTGTCCTCAAGCTCTTTTTTTGCATTATCAAGCTGCGGTTCCAGCTCTCTTCTGCGTGCCCGGAAAGATTCAATCTGCTCTGCAATTCTTTCTATATCGGATGATTTTATATGACGTTCTTTTTCAAGCTCATTAATATTATTTGAAATTTCATCACGCTGTTTAAGAAGTTCTCCGAGTTTATCTTGAATTACAGCAATCTGTTCTTCAAGAACTTCAACTTTTTTATTTAACTCCTCAATCTCACCTTTGAAAACAGTCTTGTCCTCTTCAAGCTTAACGTTAGCTTTTTCTTTTTCTTCTATTTCTTCCTGTTTCGTTTTAATTAAATCCTCGTTAAAACTTATCCTGCGTTCAAGATCGTTTTTATCATTATTTGTTGTCATTAAATTGGATTGCAGGCGCTTAATCTCAGCCTCAACTCCTTCAGTTTTTTCTTTTAAATCTTTGAGATCTTTGTCATTTATAAGCTTTTCGATTTCTTCAATTCCGGATTTTACCTCAAGCATTTTATCGTTAACTTCGAGATTTTTTTCTTCAAGTTTATCAAGTTTTTTGTTTAATTCCTGAACTTTAGGTTCTGCCTGAGCAATAAAATCAGCTTTTTCCTTTAAGATATTCTCGCTGTTTTCATAATTTCTTGACATATTATCAAGTTCAACCTTAGCTTTTGAATGCTCGCTCATACAGTCGGAATATTTCTGGCGTACATCCTGCAATTTTGCTTCAAGTGAAGCCTTTTTATTCTCAAGCTTCCCAAGATTTTCTTCCATTTCCTTAACTTTTCGCTTAAATTCTTCAAGCTCGTTATCATCATTTTGAGAGAAAGAAAAGCCCGATTTTCTCACGGAACCGCCCGTAATAGCACCTGATTTTTCAAACAATTCTCCGGCAAGAGTTACCATACGGTATTTACCTATAAGCCTTTTGGCACACTCCATATCTTCAACAACAATTGTATCGCCGACCGCGTAATAAAACGCATTTACATATTCATCATCAAAATCAACAAGGTTAATTGCAAAATCTATAACTCCTTTATCTTTTGGCAGTGCAAGACGTGTAGGAGCTTTTGCAACCTTATTAAGCGGGATAAACGTTGTTCTGCCGGCTCTTGCGGATTTCAAAAGCTCAATTGCAACAGATGCAACATGCTCATCGTCAACTACAATATGTCCGAGCCTTCCGCCAAAAGCAATTTCCAATGCCGTTGAATATTCTTTATCAACCGTTCCCAACTGCATTAGAGGAGCATGAACTCCTCGTAATTTGGCATTCATAACGGTATCAATTGCCATATTTGTCCCGGAACTTGCTGCAACCTGTTTTTGCGCCTCAAGCCTTGACAATTTTCCGTAAGCCATACGAATATTATAATTAATATCGTTTATTTCATTATTCGTGGTATCCAAATCATGCATTGCAGACTGCTGAATTTCTTTAAATTCCTGCATTTCCTTCTGCAGCTGCTCAACAAGAGTTTTCTTCAAATCAAAGTTTGAGGTATAGTTTGCTTTCATTTCCTCTAACTCTGCAAGCTTGCTCTTGGCCTCTTCAATATCTTCAAGAAGATTTTTTAACTCGTTTTCCAGCGGATATTTTTCTTTTAAAAGCTGATTTTCCTTATCTTGTAAATCTTCCAGCTCTTTTCTTAAGCGGTTTCTGTTTTCGATATGCTGCTCAGCAGTCGAACTTAAGCCTGTCATATCCTCAAGAATTTTCTTTAACTCCGCATTTTTTTGCTTAATTTCATCCTCAATTTTTTGAGCATTCTCGATTTTTAATGTTATGTTAAGCTTTATATCTTCGATTTGTTTTTTAAAGGTTTCTATACCGTTTCTGGCGTTTTCAGCAGTACGCTTGTTGTCCATAATCTGCTTATCAGCAAAATTAAGGGCATTTTGTTTTCTATCAATTTCACCTTTTAAAGTTTCCTGCTGCTTTTTCAAATCAATCTGCTGCTCTTCCCCTTTTTCTTTAACCTCTTGGGAAATGTCTTCGTATTTTTTACGGATAAGCTTGATTTTTTCATCCAAATCCTTATTTTTAAGCTCTTCTTCCTTTTTCTTTTTGGTGAACTCAAGAATATTTTCATGAGCTTTTTCAAGATTGCGTTTAATATCAAAGAAGCGAACCTTCACAATCTGGCTTTCAAGCCCCTGTTTTTCCTCTCTAAGCTTCTGGTATTTAATTGCAACTTCTCTTTCTTCTTTAAGCTGCTCAAGCATCCCCTCAATTTCGGTAAGAATAAGATTTGAACGCTCAACCCTCTGCTCAACATCATTAAGCTCGTTAGTAGCCTGTTCTATACGCCTGTCAAAATCTGCAATACCGGCAATTTCATCTATAATTTTGCGTCTGTTCTTCGGAGTACAGTTGGTAATCCCCTGAACATCTCCCTGCATCATGACATTGTAGCTGTTAGGGGTAACATTGTACTTTTCAAGCATCGCATGCACGTTAGTCAATGTCGTAACGCTGTCATTAATATAATATGTACTTGCATACCCTTGAGTAGATTTTCTGATACGCCTTGCAATACTTAAATCCTTACCGTCCTCCATATCGCCAAACGTAACTTTTACAAACGCATCGTTACGTTTTGTATAAGTCGAAATAAAATGCGACAGGTTCTCTGCACGCAATTCACTAGCATTTGCAAGCCCGAGGGCAAACAAAATACTGTCTATAATATTACTTTTGCCGGAGCCGTTAGGGCCCGAAACCGTAGTAAACCCTTTCAACAGGGGGATTTCCGATTTATTTGCAAATGACTTAAAATTATCTATCTCAAGTTCTTTTATGTACATATCTTACCTAATCAAAGTCTATGTATCCATTAGACAATATTTTCCGCTATCTGTCAAACCGGTTTACAAATTATTACATAATCCGGCATAACAAGATGCTACTTAAACATATCTAAAAGCTGTCTGTGTAATTTCACGTTGTGGACTCTTATTATATCAACCTTCTTTTCGACAGCAAGGGTATTTAACGCTACGGTAAAAATATCTTTTGTATAATTATCCGCATCCGGCATATTTAAAAGACTTTTTCTTGATAATCCGAGCAATATCGGACAATCAAATACTTTTAATTCCTCTATACGATTTATAATCTCAAAATTATGTTCTCTTGTTTTGCCAAAACCAATCCCCGGGTCAATAATTATATTTTCTTTTTTTACACCGTTTGAAAGCGCAAATTCAATCCGGCGGTTTAAATCCAAAAATATTTCATCCATCAAATTTCCATACATTGGATTAATCTGCATAGTTTCCGGAATACCTTTTGAATGCTGTATAACAACAGGACAATCAAAATCCGCAATTACGGAAACCATTTCCGCATCATAATCAAGCCCAGACACATCATTTATAGCCGTAGCTCCGGCTTCCAGACAGCGTCTGGCAACTTCCGAGCTTCTTGTATCTATGCTAATCGGCACTTCAATATTATTTTCTCTTGCAAAATCCAATATAGGAAGTAACTTTGAAAGCTGCTCATCTACAGAAACAGCCTCCGCAAAAGGTTTTGTAGATTCAGCACCGATATCAACAATATCCGCCCCATCCTCAACTAATTTTATAAGATGAGTAGCCGCCTGCTCAAAATTTTCATATTCACCGCCATCTGAAAAAGAATTATGCGTAAGATTTAAAATTCCCATAATTTTTGTGCCCGGAACATCTTCAATAGAAAGAAAACTTTCGATTTCACGTCCGAGATTTCTTAACCCAAATGGCTGCAGTCCAAGCTGCACCGCAATTTTTGATAATTGAGCCACACTGCCGCCAAGTATACAATCAGATTTTTCCGCTCTGCCGGTCACAACATCCCGGTTTGTAGCACAATCGGCACCTACCGATAATGCAGTCTGTTTTAGAATATTAGCCTGCGCCACAGAAAGGTCAAAAATCTTTATATTCTTATAACTATATTTATCACACGCTCTTGGAGCATAGGATTTATCAAACCCAATCTCATTTAATCCCGTCAGAATATCTTCTGTTTTTAATTCCCTTAAAATAAAATTATGCATAACCGAAGTTTAGCATAATTTTACTGATTATTCAATATACAAACTTTTACTTATTCATCATCGGATTAACTTTATTTGCAAAAGTATCTACAACTTCTGTAATCCCGGTAATAAATACAAACACAGAAGCACCGCCGCCAATAATTGCTCCAAGCTTACCTGTAAACATTGATTTCATAAATTTTGGCATTTTTGAAGCCTTAGCCCAATTTGCGATATCAAGTCTTAACTGTTTGTAATTAACCTTCAAGGCATTCCATAGTGAATTTGTCTGTTTAATAGGCTGATTTACAACATTTGCGCCTTCTGCAATTGTATTTATTGTTCCGCGTAAATTTTCGCTTGATTTGAACATTTTAAAAGCAGCTCCGCGTGTCGCAGAATAACCGGCCCCTGCAGCACCGGTTGCCGCAGCCGCAGCACCGACGTTTTCGCGACGGTTATTATTATCGTCACTTGACTTTGTAGTACCGTTTGCACTGCTTGTAAATGTTACAAATTTAGGACCAATTGCATTAAGCGGCATCTGAAACATCTCCTTCGTCAAACATATATTCTCTGCCATTTACATAATACTTACCATCATTATCAACTTCAACATTTTGTTTGCGTCCGTCGATAGTTTTGCCGCCAAGAACATTAACTGCAGCAGTTCCGCCGCCGGCAACACCCATGCCTTCGACAAATACGCGTTTATAATTTACTTTCCTCAGGTAATCAACCGTATTATCTTTAGCTTTAACAACTGCTTTATATGCTGAATTATCATTTATTGCTTTTTTCCAACCGTCAAGCGTTTTACCAACAGAACTGTCAGCAAAAGATTTTTCCCAGCCGGAAATTCTCTTGGCTGCACTCTTATAAACATCAGTACGCTGAGCATATTTTTTCAGTGAGTCAGCTTGCTTAGAAATCCATTTCCCGGAGTTTTCAGCGAAACCTTTTACAGCTTGTGCAGCATCAGATTTACCCATTTTGGAAAGTACTTCCAAAGTACCTACGGTACCCCATCTCAAACCGCCCCAGCCAATAGCCACAGCAGTTAAACCGGAAAGGATTTTTGTTCCGGTCTTTACTCCCGGGACATTTTCTGTTGATTTTGCAATAGCATCAACATTAGCTTTTGTCTGTTTCCAAAGATCAAGTTCTTTTTTAGTTTTTTCTTTTTCCCTGTTTATATCAAAATCATAACGATCAGAGGCATTATCGCCATACAAATCAGTTACATCCTCATAATCAACGAAATCCACGTCTTGTGCATAACGCTGGAAATTTCTGTTTCCGAATGCCTGACTACGACTAAAATTGTTTACTAAGCCCGGTTGAATTGTTAACATATTTTCTACACTCCATTAGTTTAATGTCTCAGATGGTTAAAATCATCTGAAAAAAAATTTTTGCGCATTTTTAATAATTTGTTACAAATATTTGCAACTAAAGTATGACACATGATTTAGAATTTGTAAATAGATTTATGAAGAGATGCTAAGAGTTTTTATAAATACTTGTCATCACCCGTTGTTTGTCATAGGATTGGAATAGAGAATTAGCTAAGGAGAAAACATGAACGAGCTTTTAAAGAAAACTGCCGCTGAACAAAGTAAGGCATTAAAAAATAAAGAGATTTCAGCTGTTGAATTGACCCAGGCTGCTTTTGCAAGAATTGACGAAGTTGATGAAAAATTGGGAGCTTTCAATTCTCTGACAAAAGAAACTGCCCTGAATACAGCTAAAAAAGTTGATGAAAAAATTGCAAAAGGGGAAGATTTACCGCTTTTAGCCGGTATTCCGCTTGCTCTAAAAGACAACATGAACCTTGTAGGTTCCAAAACTACTGCCTCCAGTAAGATTTTGGAAAATTTTGTATCGCCTTATAACGCAACAATTACGGAAAAATTATTAAATAATCTTGTACCGATTGTTGGAAAAGCTAACCTTGACGAGTTTGCAATGGGTTCATCAAATGAAAACTCAGCATTCAAAAAAGTTCATAACCCTTGGAACTTAAATAAAGTTCCTGGAGGTTCATCAGGCGGTTCAGCAGCCAGCGTTGCGTCATGCGAAGCAACTTTGGCATTAGGTTCCGACACCGGCGGTTCAATAAGACTTCCGGCTTCATTCTGCGGTATCGTAGGGATGAAACCGACTTACGGACGTGTTTCAAGATATGGTCTTATTGCATTTGCATCATCTTTAGACCAAATCGGGCCTTTTGCGCGTTCTGTAGAAGATGCCGCAAACCTTTTGGAAGTAATTTCCGGTCATGACCCTAAAGATTCCACATCATTAAATTTACCGGTAGAACATTATGCAGCATCTTTAAAAGATGATATAAAAGGCAAAAAAGTCGGTGTTATCAAAGATTTAATGTCAGAAGGTCTTACGGAAGACGTTGAAAAAGCAATTAAAAATGCAATTGAAACATACAAAAATTTAGGCTGCGAAATCGTTGAAATTTCTCTTCCTAAATTAAAATATTCAATCGGAATATACTATATTCTTGCAACAGCAGAATGCAGTTCAAACCTTGCAAGATTTGACGGTGTAAAATACGGTTACAGAACTCCTGATGCCAAAAATCTTATGGAAATGTACACAAAAACAAGAGCAGAAGGTTTCGGTCCGGAAGTTAAACGCCGTATAATGCTTGGTACTTACGCATTAAGTTCAGGATATTACGATGCTTATTACAAAAAGGCACAACAAATGAGGGCTTTGGTTACAGAAGATTTCAAAAAAGCTTTTGAAAAAGTTGATATTTTGATATCTCCTACCTGCCCGAATACAGCATTTGATTTGGGTGCAAAAGCTTCTGATCCGCTTCAGATGTACTTAACCGATATTGCAACAATTTCAGCTAACCTTGCAGGTATCCCGGGCATAAGCGTACCTGCCGGATTTGATAAAGATGGTATGCCTATCGGATTGCAAATATTAGCACCGCAGCTTCAGGAAGGTAAATTGTTCAATATGGCATACCAGTTTGAACAGGCACATAATTATTGGAAACAGTTAGCTAATATATAATTTATTTTATAAATATGGAAAAATCTCCTAAATTATTTTAAATTTAGGAGATTTTTTTATGTTCTGTTAAGATTATTAACTTTTTACAAGAAAGTAGTAAAGATTTCTAGGGGAAGAGCCGTATGAATAAGGAGAAAATCATTACTGTAAAAGGTGTGTAATGACAGATAAAAACAATTTAGTAAACTTAATATGTGTAAGAAGTGGTGTAACGGGCACGAACCTGGAAACATTGCGCACTCAGCTGCTGAAAAAGGACGAGGCCGAACTGCGTTTGTTATTAGCCGGGAATTACACGGATATGATGAAAGGTTTAGCTGTAGAACATTTTAGTCCAGAGCATCCGGAAGTAAACGAACAAGAGCGGATAATGTCGCTAAATTTTAGTGAAGAGCAGGCACAGCAGGCGGCAATAGATGAAATACAAGCCAATGTTGACGATGCATACAATATTTATAACAGCCAGCATCTTGGGGCAATAACGGGCGCATATGACCGCAGCAAATCGGAAGATGACAAACTGTCAAGCAAAAATGTCTGGAAGGTTATTCAGTATCAGATGGGCGGAGTAACGGCATTAATCAATGCCCGTGATCACCGGTTAACCCGCAGGGAATATTTTGAGCAAAATTCACAGCGAATAAAAGATATGATACTGACGCGTTTAGAAGTGTTACAAACCACAACTGGAAGCACAATGCTTGATTCACTTCGCGGGAAATACAGTAAAGAGCAAACTAAACAGATTATAAGTGATTATGTGGATGAAGTTTTAAGTACGGCAACCATGGAAGAAATGAAGAATCTTCAAAAACAACTGGTTACACAAAGTGGTTCTGTAGAAGTTTTAAATTTAACAAACCTTACAAAATCTGCAATAAAATTACATAAAGACAAACAAAATAAGCCAGAAAAACCAAAAGATATGATGCTTACAGAAATAGAAATGAGTAAAATACCAATTGCCTGGGACACAGAAGAACCTGTAAGTTTTGAGGAAGTATACAAATATGAACGCGGCTGTGAATATAGTAAAGCAAGGAGAATTTTTTGACGCACTTAAAAACAGTTCTATAACATTTAAACAGTTTCTGCTGCATGAATTTCCAAAAATTTTTAAACCAAAACAGTATCACAAGCATCTATGTGAATGGGTAGATAACAACAGATCAAAAACCGTAATTTATAGCTGTGAACGCGGCGGACACACCGAAAACGGACGTGAAGGAGCAGCCCTTTTGGAGTATGACTTATATGCTCCTCATGCTTATACGGTTAAAGATTATAACCCCGAAACCAAAACGGTAATCCTCCAAAACCCGCACCATACAAATGTCGAAATAGAAGTGCCGCTCAGTGTTCTGAGTTCATACGGAAGTTTAGAATTTACTTAATTACTTGCAATTCCGTTACAACCGGTATAGCAAAATAAAAAGTAGTGCCTTGCCCTTCTTCGCTATTACACCAGATTGCGCCCTTGTGTGCTTCTATTAACTGTTTTGCAATCGGCAATCCAAGACCGGAGCCGCCGACTTTACGCGACAGAGAGTTTTCAATTTGGGCAAATTTATCAAATACATGTAAAAGATTTTCCTTCGCAATCCCAATACCCTCATCTTTTACGCTGACAAGAATATATTCCCCTTCTAATTTATCTAAAATCGGAGCAAAACAGTCTTCACATTTTAAATCTTTTGCATTTACCAATTCAGATTTTACGACAATAGATTTTCCCTCAGGAGTAAACTTAACAGCATTTGAAACTAGATTTGTGAGAACCTGCTCGAGGCGCTGTGAGTCAGCGTTAATTTTGGGAAGTTCCTCACTTTCTTTTGTTATAAGGGTTAATCCCTTATCTTTTACCAAAACAGAAAGAGCATTTTTTACATCCTCTATAACGGAATTTATATCCATATCTTTGAAATGGTAATCCATCTTGCCGGCTTCAATTTTTGACAGGTCAAGAAGATCGTTTATAATCCCAGATAACCGCTGAGCATTGCGCTTTGCCATAGACAAAAACTTTTCATAAGCAGGAGTAAGCTCGCCACACTTTCCGCTTCCCATAATATCCAGGGAGTTTTTAATAGAAGTTAACGGAGTACGAAGTTCATGCGAAACAATAGAAATAAATTCCGATTTTAATCTTTCGAGTCTTTCGAGTTTATGGTTTGTTTCTTTTAACTCCTGATATAAAGTTGCACTCTTTAACGGCAACGATACCTGCTGTGCTATGGTTTG
Source organism: Candidatus Gastranaerophilales bacterium (assembly GCA_944324365.1). Lineage (GTDB taxonomy): Bacteria > Cyanobacteriota > Vampirovibrionia > Gastranaerophilales > Gastranaerophilaceae > UBA1221. Next base: position 38,065 of record CALUWA010000006.1, on the reverse strand, counting down.
AAAACAGGTGGCATTTTCTGTTGAAAACGGAGTTTCCTTAAAAATTTCAACACACCCGAAAAAGTTATCCCCAAGAGATATCGGAGAAAACATGTTATCAAACTGAAACAACGTAAAATTAAAACGGCTTGCGGGATACTTCACAAATTTTCTTACCTTGAGAGTTTCAATATCCAAAGCATAAGGAAGATTATCTTCCTTGAACAAGGATTTATAATGCAAAACCATACGAAGTTTTAATGAATCAATTAATTCCGGCGACAGCTCATAAAGAGAATTTATCAATAATACAGGCTCATCTTCCGTACAAAATGACAAGGTAAGAATGAGTGAATAACTTAATGCCTTATCCATTCCCTCAAGCATATAATTAACAAGTTTTTCCTTATCCAATGTTCCGGCAAATTGCGAACTTGTAGAATAAAGAGCATTCAATCTGTAGTTGCTGTCTGCAAGATCCCTGTTAGTATCAGAAAGTTTTTCCAATGATGCCCGCATTCTGACATTCATAGAGATTGTACCGCCTATTAATTCATCGCACATTCCGTCATACAAAAAACCATTCGCAAGTTTTATCAACTCTCTATCACAAAATTGCTCCGGAACAATAAAAAGCAAAGCGGAGGATTCCAACATAGGCTTACATTTATTTATAAGCCCCTTAAAATCTATATTTCCTGACAATGTGTCAAATATAACAATCTCGTTAGCTGCAGCCAAAAGATAGTCCGCAATCAAACCGGCATCCGACATTGACACAAAATCAAAACGGAGTTTTCCGACTAATTCTTCATACCTTCCTATAACCTCAGGTCTTTGAGATATTAATAATACCCTAATCATAATTTTATCGTAGCAAAATTTTTGTAAATATCAAATTATTTACAAATCATTTTTATCTTTTTCGGCTTCCATTTTCTCAATATATTCAATAATATCAAGCGCAAGTTCATGTCTCAGCTCAAACGGAGCTCTTTTAATATATTCCATCGCATGGGAAACCGTTACATTTTTATCATACCAGCGTCTTAAAATATAATTATACTGCTCTTCCAGCGACATCTTAAAATCGAAATCTTTTAATTTATCAAGAACATATTCAGCGCATATAGTCTGTAGTTCTTCATCGGCTTTTTCCCATAACGCAACTGCTCTGCTGAGCACAGGATCCGCATCATACCAGCGTTTTTGTTTTTTCTCCATAAAAGACTCCTTTTTAAGCTTCTTATATAAGCCAATTTTATCAAAAATGTTAAAAACTGGCAATATTTTTTTGAAATAGTATAATACTGAATATGAAAAGGATTTTTGCACTATTTTTGTTAATAACATTTTTAGGCACAAATACCATGGCATACGCGGCGCCGGTATTGGAAGGCCACGCAGAAAAAAGCGAGCAATTAAGAAAAGAACTTGAGAGCGAACTTTTTACGGGGCAAGTTGAATACATGGAACGTTCCGACGTAATCCATATGACAGTGTCACAAGTTTTGGATTCAAATATAAACATTGAAGGGGATGAGTTTTTTGCAGAAGTTGTAAACGATGTCGAAGGCGACAGCGGGGTAATAATTCCGAAAGGAACATTTGCGCACGGAAGAATTTCCAATACAACAGAAGCAAAACGTCTCGGAAGAGCTGCCAGTTTAACGTTAGATTTTGATTATTTGATAACACCTGACGGAAGAGAAATCCCGATAGAAGGAAAAATGACTACAAAACTTCACCCTGTCGCTGAAACATCAAAAATTATTGCACAGGATGTGGGATACACTCTTGCAGGCGGCGCGGTTGGAGGATTATTGGCACTTAACTGGCTTGGACTTGAAGCCGCTATCGCCTCTCAAGGTTATACTCTTGCGGGCGGTGCCGCATTGGGCGGCGCTATAGGTCTTGGTGCCGCATTAATCAGAAAAGGACACGAGGTTTTAATCGCTCCTGGTGACGAAATTAAAGTAAAAATCAACACATCTGTTCCGCTTCCTGTTTACAAAGACAGTGCCCTTATGCAGCATGAAATGAAATATCCGGGGCTTGATATAACCATTACAAACGTAAAACACGAAGAGGATCCGTTTGGAGAAGCAAATACAATAACATTAACCGTAATGATTTCAAACATGTCCGATAAAACTTTTTCAGGGCTGGATTCAGCTTTGGTAAATGATTACAACGCAGTATTCAGACCTTCAATTTTTGGCGACACAAAGTTAATGTTTAAACAAATAAAACCGGGCGAAAAAGTTGTGGGGGATATTTCATTTGCAGTAGACAATATTAACAGAAGATTCTGGCTGACCTTCTACGACAGAAGAAATAAAAAGCCTTTAACAAAAATTTCCGTAGATAATGCATACAAAAACGTATCTGCTAAAACAAAAAAGAAAAACGATAAAGTAAGAACAAGAAAAGTAAATTTTAAAAAGCAGGAAGATTTATTCAATATTGATTAAAACTATTGTAAAATCTTGCTTTACAATGGGTTGTAAATTAAAAATTTTATGTTACAATGTTAGTAGTTATTAGAAAAGGTTATTTTAAAGAAAGTAGGAAAATATGGCGTGTGGTAAGTTAGAAATAGACATTTTGAACTCGATTTGGAAATTAACGTCTAATAATGACGGGAAAGACATATCCATCCAGGATGTAGTAGATGACTTGGCTTCCAATGGTACAGAACGCGCTTACACTACAATAAAAACAGTTATGGACAGACTTACTACAAAAAGTATTCTTGTGCGTTATAAAGTCGGTAAAAAATTCTTTTACAGCGCAGCACTTGATAAAGATGAAATGGCATCCGAAAGCATAAAAGAAGTTGCTGAACAGTTTTTTAATTCAGATTATGCCGATTTAATCAGATTTGTTGAAAATAAATTTGATTTAATTAAATAAAAATAAGATGAATAATATAGAAGAGTACAGAGTTTTTGTATCGGAATTAATCCGTAAAGTTTTGATTGGTGAATTATCGGTTCGAAATGCCGTTACATTGTTTCCCTCGGGGACGAAAGATAAAAGTATCGAGGCGGCATTTCATGCACTGCTGCATTATGAAGCCGATGAAGATATAAGAAGAAGAGATATCCTTTACAGAGAAGAACAGGATGACTATCTCACTCTTATATTTCAGACACTTGAACAGGGAAAAGAACTGCCTGACAATATCATAAGAAATTACGAAAAATACTACAAAATTGCAGATATACCTATGCCAAATGATTTCCGTTCAAATGTTATAAGATTTTGGCGATATTTAACGCTTAAAGAATAGGAAACATCTTCAGTTCTTTTAAATATTTTTCGCATAGTTCTTTTGGCATATACATGGTCTGAGTACCCCAGTCTTTCAAATTAACTTTTTCGCCGGCTTGCTTTGCTTTTTGAATTAATTCAGAAAGAATTTCATTAATATCATCTTTACCATATCTTTCTTTAAAAAAGGTGTATGTGCATGTATCCTTATCAATAGGCAAATAACGTTTCCCGCGTAAATAATGAGCTACATGCGACCCCTTATCCGCAACGGATATTATATTCAACGGCAGATTATTTTCAAGACAAAATTTTACGGTTAACTTATCTGCAAGATGCCCGATTTTTCCGATTTGCTTGTCATCCCAGTTTTGCAAATAATCAACTATAACTCTCGGTCCAACAATATCAAAGTCCGGATAATCTTTTAGCAAATCATAATACGGAGTATCAAACACTCTTGGATTTTCACATTTGGAAAGTTCTACATACCCGTATTCCTTATCAAGATTTTCAGACATAAAATGATAAGATGTTTTATACCTCCCGCTTTCTGATATGAGAATCATTGTTTTTAATTTTGTGTTATTGATTTTATCAAACAAATAGTCATATCTTTGCGGATTATAGTCCAATTCAAGAGATTTATCCTTGTATAAGTGTCTTGAATTATGAACAAGCGAAAATCTTTGAGGTTTTGTCAAATCCAGGGCAACATCACTATCACAATAAGAATAAGTATAGAGATTAAAAACTTTCATATTAAAACTTTCCGGCTTTGATGTTTTTTCAAATGTATCAACTGCCGGATTTGAAGTAAACCCTATCGAAGCAGCACGGGAATTTTTATAATTTGTTATATTTGACTTGAATTTTAGAGGATAAATAAACATTATATTTTTGTTAAAGCAAATAAATAAATTTTTTTGCTATATCTATGATATAATCCGAATATGAAATTAAGAGAAATTTACAAAATTGAGGATATTAATAAAAAAATATCTTTTGAAGTATTTCCTCCTAAGGAACCTGATAAATATCAGAATCTTATTTCAGAAATAAAAAAGTTCAAAGCCGTTAATCCGGCATTCATTTCTCTCACTTGGGGCGCCGGCGGAAAAAATAATAACTCTTTTGAATTATCAAAAAAAATTCAGCAAAACGGTTCTAATATAATGCCGCATTTTACCTGCATTTGCAGTTCAAAGGAATTTGTCAAAACGCATATTCAAACGCTTGAGAACAATAACATAGAAAATATTTTGGCACTAAGAGGCGACATTCCGGATGATAAAAGTTTATGCTGCTATGATTTCAAGTATGCAAGTGAACTTGTTGAATTTATTAAGACAAACAGTAACCTTTCGGCCGGGGTTGCTGGGTATCCGGAAGGACATATAGAAGCAAAAAATATAAATAGTGATATTGATAATTTAAAACGGAAAATTGATGCCGGAGCAGAAGCAATCTTTACCCAACTGTTTTTTGATAATGAAAAATTTTTCAAATATTTAGAACTTATCAGGCAAAAAGGAATTACCGTTCCGGTTGCGGCAGGAATTATGCCAGTTTTAAGCAAAAAACAAGTAGACAAAATGACTTCCCTTGCAAACATAAGTATCCCGGAAGATTTGAAACAAAACATAGAAAAATACAGTTCATCTTCGGAGGATATGAAAAAATTCGGGATTGAATTTGCAGCAAAACAATGTCAGGAACTTATAAAAAACAATGTTGACGGCCTGCACTTTTTCACACTTAACAAAGCAGAGTCAAGTATTGCAATATTAAATAACATTTTATAAAAGGAGCAGCTATGACAAATCTAAACAAATATATTGAACATACCCTGTTAAAACAGGATGCAACAAGCGACGAATTAAACAAACTATTTGAGGAAGCAAAAAAATACGATTTTCGCGGAGTATGTATTAATCCGGCTTACGTAAAAACGGCAAAAGACGCCCTCAAAGACACCGGCGTTAAAGTAGTAACCGTAATAGGCTTTCCGCTGGGTGCAAATAAAACAGAAGTGAAAGCATTTGAAGCTTCCGTAGCAAAAGCAGACGGCGCGGATGAAGTTGATATGGTCATTAATGTTACGGCAATAAAAGATAACAACTGGGAATACGTTTTAGAAGATATTAAAGCCGTAAAAATTGCCGCGGGCGAAATTCCGCTTAAAGTTATTCTTGAAACAGATCTGCTTACAAAAGACGAAATAACAAAAGCCTGCGCAATTGCGGCAGAAGCTAAAGCTGATTTTGTGAAAACCTCAACAGGATTTGTCAAAAATGGAGTCGGGGCAAAAGAAGAAGACGTAAAACTGATGTTTGAAACAGTCAACCCGCTTGGCTTAAAAGTAAAAGCTTCCGGCGGAATAAGAGATAAAGAAACCGCATTGAAAATGATTGAAGCCGGAGCCTACAGCCTTGGCACAAGCTCAGGTGTAAAAATTATGGAAGGATAAATAAAAAAGAGCCCTTATAAGGCTCTTTTTTTATAACTTTTGGAATTGTTTATTTTGCAGTACAGTAATCCTGATTTTGCAAAACACCTTCCAGATACTCCGGCACAGGAATATATTTATCCAAAGTTTCATTATCTATTCCGGATAAAGACTTTATACCGCTTGATGAAATCTTTTGAGCAACGGACAACGGCACTTGGCAACTGTAGTTATTAAATGAGAAATGGCATTTTCCATTTTTAAGCCCCGTTACTTTTAGAGTTTTGCTGATGCCAGGCGAACAAGTTTGCATTTTACGGTAAACTGCAATAATAGAACCGTCAGGCAGTCCAAAACCTTGCGCTGAATTAGTATTGTCCGGAGTTTTCACTGAAGTTTCATCAACAGCAACTTCACTCTGCCCGGAAGCTGTAACAGCAAACGCAGCAGCTCCGCCAATAATTACAAAACCCAATAAAACAGCGATTAAATTTTTCATAATTCACTCCTTTTATTTATTAAATTCTTCAAAGAATTTTCTTAAAACTTCCTGGCCTTTAATCATAGATTTATAATCAACATCCTCATCCGCAGAATGCATATTATGGACATCAGCAAGGCCAACAAGGAACGGAATAAATTTTTCGCCTTTAGAGTTAAGGTTATTTGCATAAATATGAGTTTCCGCGCCGGCATGGAATGAGCCGACTTCCGGAGTAACCCCGCATGATTTTGCCGCATATTCAAACATTTGCGGAACATAATTATCCCATGATTTTTCAAACGGAGGTAAGTGTTCTTCAAAAGTTAAAGTTGCCTGAGCAATACCCTCGTATTGTTTATTAAAATCATCTACCTGAAAACGCATAAGCTTCTTTAACTCTTCTTCATAATCTCTGCTTGAACTTCTTATAGAATACGAAGCTTTAGCGTCCGTATTAATAATATTCGTAACATGAACATCTCCGGCCGATATTCCGCCTAAATTACATGAAGTCACAACATTATGGTCTTCATCTGAATAGAAAACACCCTGCGGAAGCTCTGATATTAAATCCGCAATAAGTTTTGCAGCATTTTCACGTGTCGTATCCGCAATATCAATCCCCGAATGTCCGCCTTTAAAAGAGTGAACATCAAGAGTAGCAAGTGTATAACTTGCGCCTGATGTCATAAACTGTCCCAAACTGTCACTATCCAAAACCAGAACATATTTGGATTTAAGCATTTCAAAATCAAGATTGTGTATTCCGGACATTCCGGATTCTTCATCTCTTGTAAATATAAGCTCTAAACCGCCGTGCTTAATATCGGATTTTGAAAGAAAATCCGCAAAATAGAGCGCATTTGCAACTCCGGCTTTGTCGTCAGCGCCAAGAGTTCTTTCTTTAGCATGGATTAAGCCGTTATCATCCAAATAAACCGCAACAGGAGAATCATCTCCGATTACATCCATATGCGATGACAGAGCCAATGGTTGCTTAGTTTCATCTGTCGGCGGAATATAGATATAAACATTTTCATAATCATCTAATTTGCAATAAATATTTCTTTCATCACAATATTTTTTTATGTAATCCGAAACATTTTTTTCCTTCAAAGAAGGAGATGGTATTTCCGCAAGATTACAAAATAAATTTACCAGTTCGTTTTCTTTTCTTAAATCATTAATTTCCATATTATCTCTCCACTTAGGATATTCATATTTTCATAATACCATATAATTTTTATTATAACAAATAATAATTTCTTCATCCGTTTGTATCAAAATATAAAAATTCACTATACAAAAACCTATAATTATGGTATGCTATAGGCAGATGTAGTAGTTAAATATTTTTGGAAATATATGCAATGATGATTATTTGAATGTTTTTGTTTAAATAAGAGCTCGATAGGTTAAATGTATCGGGCATTGTGTGTATTATAAAAAAATAGAAAAGGATAAGGTAAATACTCGATGGGAATTCCATTAATTCTTGCGATTATTGCGGTAATAGCATTAGTCGCAGTGTTGTTCGTACAACACAACAAGATGAAATCCGTTCTCCAAAGTGTAGAAAAAGACCGTATCGCACTAGAAGAGAAAGAGAAAATTTTATTTAAAGAAGCTAAAATTAAAGCAATAGAAGAGCTTCAAGAAGACAGAGAAAAATTAAACGAAGAAGAAAGAGAAAGAAGACAAGAGTTAACACGCCAGGAAGCAAAACTTGCAAAACGTGAAGATATGCTTGAAGATAAAATTCAAGAATACACAGACAAAGATCTTCAGGTTCAAAGAAAAATTGATGAGCTGCTTGAAAAAGAAGATTACCTTGCAGAAATAGTTCAAAGACAAACTTCAGAACTTGAACGAATTGCGGGTATGACAGCAGAAGAAGCAAAAACAACTCTTCTTGAACAATTAAAACATGACCTGGCTCAGGAAGAAATGACACTTATTCGTGAAAACGAAGCAAAAATAAAAGAAACCTCACTTGAAAAAGCTAAAGAAATACTTTCAACAACAATGCAAAGATGTATGATAGAACAAGTTGTTGAAACAACGGTTTCAGTTGTGGCACTTCCTAATGACGAGATGAAAGGCCGTATAATCGGACGTGAAGGAAGAAACATTCGAGCATTGGAAACATTAACCGGAGTTGATTTAATCATAGATGATACCCCGGAAGCCGTAGTATTATCAAGTTTTGACCCGGTTCGCCGCGAAGTTGCAAAACTTGCATTGGAAAAACTTATTGTAGACGGCCGTATCCACCCTGTTCGTATTGAAGAAATGGTTGAAAAAGCCAATGAAGAAATCGAAAAGAAAATTTGGACAGAAGGTGAAAATGCTGCGCTTGATATGGGCGTTATGGGGTTAAATAAAGAGCTAATAAAGACTTTAGGACGTCTTTATTACAGAACAAGCTACGGGCAAAACGTATTAAAACATTCTCTGGAAGTCGGACACATCGCAGGAATGCTGGCTGCAGAACTCGGAGCAAACGTTGCGGTTGCAAAACGCGCAGGACTTTTGCACGATATCGGAAAAGCCGTTGACCAGACCCAGGAAGGTACGCATATCCAACTTGGGGTTGAACTTGCCGCCCGCTATGGAGAACGCCCTGAAGTTATTCACGCAATAGAAGCACACCACGATGATGTTGTTGCAAATACTATTGAAGCCGTTCTGGTCAAAGTTGCGGATGCAATATCAGCCGGCAGACCGGGCGCAAGACGTGATACCCTTGAAATTTACATCAAGAGATTACAAAAAATTGAAGAAATCGTCAACAGCTACGAAGGAATTAAACAATCCTTTGCTGTTCAGGCGGGCCGCGAGGTCAGAATTATTGTTCAGGCTGAAATGTTTGATGATTTAGCATCCCAAAGATTAGCCCGCGATGTAGCAAAACGGATAGAAGATGAACTTGATTACCCGGGTCAAATCAGAGTTACGGTTGTTCGTGAATTCAGAACCACTGAAATAGCAAAATAAATGATATCTAATCTACCCTCTTTTACCAGAGGGTAGATTTAATAAAATAAAAATAAGAGTGCAATTATGAGTGATGATAAAATAATAAAAATATTATTTTTCGGGGATATAGTCGGAAAACCCGGAAGATATGCAATAAGAGATTTTTTAGCAGCTAAGGATTATAGTGATTATTTTGTCATTGCTAACGTCGAAAATGCTTCTCATGGTTTCGGGTTAACAGAAAAAAATTACAATGAACTTTCCGAATACGGCATAAACTGTATGACTTCAGGCAACCATATTTGGGATAAAAGAGATATTTTTAACTACATTGATAATGCATCTAAACTGCTGCGTCCCGCAAATTATCCAGCCGCAGTTACGGCAGGCAAAGGGTCCTTTATTTTTGATTTCAACGGGGTAAAAATCGGTGTAATAAACCTTTTAGGACAGGTCTTTATGAACCTTGTCGACTCCCCTTGGAAAGTTGTTAAAGAAGAAATTTTAAAGATAAAAGAAATTACGCCAATAGTCATCATAGATTTTCACGCGGAAGCAACCGCTGAAAAAATATGTTTTGCTAAATATTGCGCAGATTTAGGATGTTCTGCATTTTTCGGAACACATACGCATGTTCAGACTGCAGATGAAAGTATTATTAACAATATGGGATACATTACAGATGCCGGCTTTTGCGGCGCAAAAGACAGTGTAATCGGCATGGATTATAAAACTTCATTAAACAGATTTTTGACAAGTATCCCTGAACGTTACGAAATAGCAGACAGCAGCAGTATCCAGATAAACGCCGTAGAAGTGGCTGTAAATAAGGATACAGGATATGCTGTTGCTATAAAAAGGATTTTTTGTAGTAGTAATGAAACAGAAGAGGAAAAAAGTCAATGAAGTCAGATTTTCATATCCACACCTATTTTTCCGACGGTGTTTTCTCGCCGGAAAAAATAGTTGACACCGCTATTGATGTCGGATTGCAAGTCATTGCACTTACTGACCACGATAACATTTTATCGTATCAGGTGGCACAAGACTATATAAACCAAACAGGGAAAAAACTTGAAGTTATACAAGGTGTCGAAATAAATACGTTATATAATAATTACGAAGTTCATATTCTTGGTTATATGATGGACACAAATAACAAAGATTTCCAGGAGTTATTAAAAATTCAGCAAAAGGCAAGAATTGAGCAGGTAAATCAAATCATAGACCTGCTTGCCAAAAAAGAAGGAATAAAGATTAAATTTGAAGATATAAAAAAACAAGTAGCCGAAGGCGGAAGTATAGGACGTCCGCATATTGCCAAAGCAATTACAAATGCAGGCGGAACAACCAGTGTTATAGAAGCTTATGCAAAATATATCCATGACGATTCTCCGGTTTATGTACCAAGAAAAACTGTTTCACCTCAAGATGCGGTTGAAATAATATACGAAGCCGGCGGAGTTCCGGTTATAGCCCATCCACACGATCTTGACATTGCGGAAAGTTTAATTAAAGAACTAATGACACACGGGCTGCGCGGAATTGAAGCTTATCACAGAAAACATTCTCCGGCTTGTGTCGAATATTTCTCATCAATGGCAGAAAATCTAGGACTTATCGTAACCGGAGGCTCAGATTTTCATGCACCAAATATTATGAACGGACAAATTATTCTCGGTAAAAACTTTGTTCCGGAATGGATATACGACAAACTTATGCAAGAAAAAAAATGCATTGATATGGCATAAAGGAGCAGACTATGAAACTTCCAGGCTGGCGTGTTGAATATACAATTACATTATTAATAGTATTTACGGCAGTGCTATTATTTATTCCGACATCATTGCAATCAACAGTTCAGGCAAACTTAATCACAAAATGGAAAGATTGCTACAATAAACTTACTTATGTGCAGGATGTTATTCTTAAGCAGGAAAAACAGGAAATTCTGACAAGTTTCAGACGAGCTAAAACTGCTGAAGAGCGTGAAGAACTTTTTAGAGAAATTCTTAAGCCATATTTCAGATTATACACAACAAAAGCAACTAGACGCTATCATACAAAATTTATGAACGGTGACCGAGTAGGAAAGGACAGTATCTATTATTTTACGGATTACTACTTTACTGACAAGAAAATGATTGTCGGCATAAAAGATATCCCAAATACAAATAAAACCGAGTCTTTGTTTTTAATGACATTTGATGTAAACGGGATATTACCTCCAAACACCTGGGGAAAAGATATTTTTGGGGCCAAAATATACGCTGACAGAATTGAATCTCTCGGGGAAGATTTATCTTTGCAGCAGCTAAAAGAAGATTGCTCCGAAAATGGAAGCGGAGTAGCCTGCTCACATTATTACAACATCGGAGGAAGTTTTGAGGACTAAGTCAAACATTTGTATATTTGCATCTTCCTGTAATTATCTGGATGAAATTTATTACAAAGAAGCTTCAAAAACAGGAACACTGCTCGGTGAAAACGGATTTAATATGGTTTACGGCGGGAGCAAACTCGGTTTAATGTGGGCTTGTGCCGGAGCGCTAAAAGAAGCAGGCGGGAAATTATATGGTGTAATGCCCGAAAAACTTAATGATTTTGGCGTTTCTGCAAATATCTGCGACGAATTTTACCTAACACCGGGAATGAGAGAGCGAAAAGCAAAAATGGATGAATTATCAGACGGAGTTATTGCCTTGCCGGGAGGTTTCGGCACTTTGGAAGAGGTTTGTGAAATTATCGTCCAAAAGCAGCTTGGCTACAATAATAAACCAATAATCTTTTTAAACACAAACGGTTTTTATGACAAGCTTTTTGCGTTCTTTGAAGAAATCCTTTACCAAAAATTTGCAAACAAAAAAGCAAAAGATTTATACTACCTGGCATCTACTCCGGAAGATGCATTAGAATATTTGCTAAATTACGATATCACCTCACGTCAATTTAGCAAAGAAGAACTATACACCCGCTAGATTATTATTTTTTTTATCCTTAATAAAGTGTTCCGTATTTTTACGTGACCAGTTCACATTTGTTTTAATTATTTTAGCCGGGGTTCCGGCCAGAATTACATTTTTATCAGTAAAAGCTTTCGTCACTATTGACCCTGCTCCAACTACGGTATTATCCGCAATAGATACATCTTTTAGTATAAATACATCAGTACCTACCCAGACGTGATTTCCTATATTAATCCCTGATTTAGGTTTATTAAGCAATTCTCCGGTATCAGGATTATATATAGAATGCCCATCACTTGTTCTCATTTTATACCGTATGAAAACATACAATCATCTCCAATAGAAATATTTAAACCGCTTTCATCATGATTTTCTATATGGCAGCCTATACAGGAAAAATCTTTGCCTATTGCAACTTTAGCAGAGTTCATTGGAGTCATTGTTAATCCAACTATATTATATTTCGTGCTTTGAATACAAATCTGAGAATTACTTCCAACCGCAAATTCGCAATTATTAAAATGAAAAGGCTCGTAAATTTCAACTACTGAATTAGAACCCTGAAAGATTAGATTATACGAAGTCCAGGAACTTCCTCTACTTTATGCTTGTGTCCGCCTTTATCTACTAAAAATATACAATTGCCAAAACCATAGCTGACAACAGCTTGTCCTGCCGGCAAAGCAGACAAATGTTTGGCACGCCAACGCTTCCTTATTGCAGAAATTGGAATAAAACAAGATAAAAATATTATCCAACTCTTTTTTAACAAGACATTTTTCATAAAATTAATAACTTCTGCGCATTAAATCTGACAACTTAACCTCTCCGGTCTGATTAACAGCTTTTTTTGCTGCAGGACGAACAGACTCTTTTGTCATCTTAAACTGGGATAATCCGACTTTTGTGCTGTTATCATCAGAAAAAGTAAATATATCTTTCAAAAATGCTACAATACCTTTCATAATGTATCTCCTCATTTGTGTTTGCTAACGATATAATACATTAAACCTGCATATTATGCAAATTACATTAGATTTTATGCTATATTAATTATGTATGGTAAATCAGGAATTAAATTTGAATAACACTTACTATGAAACTTTAGATGAAAATTTTAAAGAGGCCCTGAAGCTTATTGAAAGAAATTTTTCTCACAGCGAGCTGATTAACTTACTTAAAAACGGCAATATTCCGCAAAAACAAATTGCTGCCCTAAAGCTTGATACAATAAATTCTCAAGAGGAAGCCGCTATTTTGCTTAAAAATCTCACAGGGCAGGACGGAAAAATCAGGGAAGCTGTTTCTATGCGCATTGCAGAATTCATGAGTGAGCAAACAACTCTTGAATATTTTAAAAATCTAAAAAGCTACGATATTTTTCTTGAGGCAATTATTGATATAAACGGTAATATTTGCAGAAACACAATATCCGCAATATCAAACTTAAAAAATTCCAAAGAATTTTGTTCGTACTTTTGCCCAAAGCTTATTGAAAAAACAAACAGCCTCATAACCGAAATAGAAAAATTCGACCTGCAGGACGGAAAATATAAAATAAATAAAGAAGTTTTCAAACTATATTGGTGCCTTGAAACTATATATAATTTTTGCCGGGCAATTCCTATAGAACAGCTTAAGGAAATACTACTAAAAACAAAAAATATAAACGAATATACAATCAGAGAAAAAACAGCAAAAATTCTTTCATTTGGCTTTAATGATAGTGATCTGGAAGCGGCACAAATGGAATTAAAACAAGATAAAAACTATTATGTGAGAAGATTTTAATATAGTTCTATAAACCGCCCCATACCTGCATTTTCTTTTGTTAAGAATTATTAATATTTATGATAAATCAAGCAATTTTAGTGGAATAAAATACTTAGTATATATATAAGGAATATTTAGGATACTAATACTTTCTCATAGTTAAGGAAAACAGGAAACACAGGGAGGTCTCTATGGCAATAGGTGCTGAAGACTATATCGACCAGTTATTGGTAAAAAAATACGCAGAAGAAAAAGTTGACAACCACGATGATATGGAATCCATGGTCGATCCAAACAAGATGATGAGCGCAATGAATGATTATGCAAGCATGTATAAAAATATGATGATGCTGAAACAGCGGCTTAATATCGCATGTTATGCCGTCAATGCCCGTAATGCAAGATACAACAAATCAAACCGGGCATATTAAAGATTTTATAAATTCCTCTTTTTAAGATATAATATCTAAAAAGAGGAAAAACTATGGGAAAAATTATTTTGGCGTCCTCTTCTCCAAGACGAAGAGAGCTCCTAAAGAAAACTAAATACGATTTTGAAATTATCCCGTCACCGTATATAGAAGACCATACGAGGACGGATTTTTCTTATGAATTTATAGAGAGTTTAGCCGTAAACAAAGCCGTGGCCGTGGCTCCGCTTGTAAAAGAACCCTCAATTATAATCGGCGCCGATACTGTTGTTGTTCTTGATAATAAAATACTCGGCAAACCAAAAGACAGAGAAGACGCGTTTAAAATGCTTAAAAACCTCGCTGGCAGAACGCACTCGGTTGTAACAGGCATTGCAATTTATAATACCGAAAATAAAGAATTAAAACAAACTTCCGTCACAAGCTACGTTGAATTTGAACAGCTTAGCGATGAGCAAATATACTCTTATATAGATACATACAAACCATTTGATAAAGCAGGGTCCTACGGAATTCAGGAAATGCCTCAAGATTACATAAAATCATACAAAGGCAGTCTTGAAAATATAATCGGGCTTGACACAGAAACCGTAATAAATTTATTAAGAAATATTACAAAATAATAACTATTCTCACTTTACAAATAAAAGAATTTAATATACAATAAAATGGTAAAAAGAAAGGTGGTAAATATGAAATATGTATGTACAGTATGCGGTTGGTCTACAGAAGCTGATAAAGCTCCGGAAAAATGCCCTTTATGCGGTGCAACAACTTTTAAAGAAGTTGGCGGCGGCGAAAAGGTTTATGCATGCGAGCATAATGTAGGCGACGGTAAAGTTGAAGATAAAGAAGTAATGGAAGGTTTGAGAGCTCACTTTACAGGTGAATGTACCGAAGTTGGCATGTATCTTGCAATGGCAAGAGTAGCTGAAAGAGAAGGATACCCTGAAGTTGCAGAAGCTTATAAAAGATATTCTTACGAAGAAGCTGAACATGCTGCAAAATTTGCAGAATTACTCGGTGAAGTTGTAACAAATTCAACTAAGAAAAACCTTGAACTTAGAGCTGAAGCTGAACACGGCGCTTGCGAAGGTAAATTAGCTATCGCAAAACGCGCTAAAGAATTGGGTTACGATGCAATTCATGACACAGTTCACGAAATGGCAAAAGATGAAGCTCGTCACGGAAAAGGTTTTGACGGATTATTGAAAAGATATTTTTCATAATAACTTTTCTATATAAAAAAGTTAAAGGCGGATTTTTTAAATCCGCCTTTTTTATTGCTATTGACTGTTAGCACTATTAGTAATCTTTGATTAATGATGTATCATTTGATTGATTTTTAATCTCAAGATTAGCATCCTGTCTACGGGATGTAACATTAATAGATCCCGGAGCAATTACATTATCAATTACACCGTCTTTGATGATATCTGCAGTGACATTACCGGTTTTAGAGCCGATAGTATCAAAGTTAACATTTTCACCAACAGCTTCGCCACGATGGTGAAGGTTAACATCTCTGCCTGCAACCACATTTGATTTCTGAGACGCATCTGTTTGACGGAAATGCAATGCATTATCTGCGGTACCGATGTATTGATCAGCATATAATTGAAGTGTTGTACCTTTAACGTTTGCATAGTTTGCAAGATCAGTTGATGCATTTAAGATTGAGCCGGTTGTATCCAATCTTAATGTACCGTCAGCTTTGATTCTGTCAACATTCATATCGGCATTTTGGCTTGCCATATTTATGCTGTAGTCATTGTTTGAACCATCACGGTTATTTGTAAAGGCTTTAATTCTACCGCCAATGTTAACATTTACTGATTTTGTCAAATCTTTGGTTGCGGATTCTTCGCCAATTGTACCGTTTGTAACATTTACAAACAAATTTCCATTAGATTTAATTAAATCAGCTTCGCTGCCGGCATTTTTCAGGCTGCCGTTTTCAACAGTAATTGCAACTTTTTGAGTACCGTTTATCGCAACCTGATCAGTTTCAGTGTTGCCAAGAATCATATCATTGCCTTTACTTGTTGCTGTAACCTTTTGTCCGGTAACTGTACCATTGACAACCATATCTTCATTCCCGGTATTTGTTAATACAACATTTGCCTTACCGGATGTAACATTTGAAGATACTTTCATGCCGCCATTTCTGTTAGTAAGAAGTATATGCCCCTGACCAACAACCTGGCCGTTTACATCCATACCACCGGCACCTTTATTTGTTATATAAATTCTGTTTGTATCGTTTGATATGCTGGCACCTTCTGCTATGGTCAACTTATTACCGTTATTGGTAATATTTAACTGACCTGATTTGTTGCTGATAACACCATCAATATCGAAATCACCTTTTACGTTTGTAATAAGAGTTTTACCGGTATCTGCAACATTGCCGCTAATCTTCATACCGCCATCGCCTCGGTTAAGAATATTAAGTTTTGCACCTTGGCCGGCTACTCTGACTGCAGAACCTTCATTAAGATTCATTGCATTACCATCATTTGTAATGTAAAGACCGCCCTGGGAATTAACAATCTTACCATTAACGTTCATATCGCCGGTCTTATTGTATACAAATGCAGTACCTTTATTATTAACAGTACCGTTTACAGTCAAACCGCCGTTACCAGTATTTTGAACAGTCAATTCACCGTTACCAGAACCGATTTCTGCACTGTTACCAATTGTCAGACCGCCATTACCGACATTGGTAAGATTTATATTACCATCTTTGCTTGTTATTTTGGCATTAACAACCATATTACCGGCACGATTTGTAATCGCGGTACCTCTTTCATAATTATGGTCATTATAAATTGTACCGCCGATTGTCATACCGTTAGCACCTGTATTCAGGATTTGGAGAGAATTATCATTTGATATATTGGCATTCTGTCCAATAGTTAAACCTGAACCGTTTCTGGTATTTGCTATATAAAGAACGTCGCCGGAATTTGTAATTGTGCCGTTAACATTCATCGCACCATTGGTATTTTGAAGGAAGGTTGATGCTGTATTTTGAATTGTACCGTTAGCCTCAAAACCGCCGGCACCTGTATTTTGGATTAATAACTCATCTCCGCCGCCGACAATTGACGAAGAAGTGCCTAAAGTAAGTTTATTACCTGTATTTGTAATATTCATTTTTCCGGATGTGTTTTCCACAGAACCGTTTATGTTGAAATTACCGGAACGGTTTGTAATTGCGGTACTACCTGAATTTTTAACCTGGCCATCTAATGTAATACCATTTCTACCGGTATTTGCAATTTGAATTTTATTATTATTTGAAATAACTGAACTATCTCCGATAGTCAAACCTGTACCGTTACTTGCAATAACAACATTACCATTAGCATTTGTAATATCACCGTTAATAGCCAAATTTCCACTACGTTCTGTTATATAAACGTTACCTTGTCCTGAAATATCACCATCCACAGAGGTATTACCTGAACCATTATGAACAATTTGAACTAAATCTTTTCCGGACAAATCCGAATCAATATTTATACCACCGGCATTAGAACCACCAGCAATATAAATGCTATCCGCAGAAACTGTACTGTTAACATTCATTGCTCCATTGCCATTAGTAAGATAAACATCACCGCCATGAGCTGTTATATGACCGCCTGATGTATTAAATCCTGCGCCGCGGTTTATCATAACAATATCGCCGGTACCATGATTTATAACATCGCCTTGGATATTCATACCGTTAGTACCTGCGCCGTCTCTGTTATATGTTCTTAACTCAATATTTGCACTGCTTGAATTTTTACCAGTATTTACAAGCTGATTAAATAAATCGGAAGCTTGCTGGGAATTATTTACCAAAGTATTATAGCCTGTACCCATGCCGGCAACTAAAGCAGCATTAGGCCCTACGGTCAAATCTCTTGCGACCATTCCTATATTATTACGGGCAAGAACCATACCGTTAACTGTTATATTCGAATTACCATGGTAACCAAGTTCTTCTAATGTAGCTTTACCATCTTTAAACATTTTCATACCCGGTGCAGTCGGAGTCAAAACAGATAATGAACCAACATTCAAAACACCTGATTCACCTACAACCATACCATTTGGAGATACAAATATTGCTTCGCCAGGATAAAATTGTCCGTTTCTTACAGTGTTGACCAAACCGTTAATATTAATTTGATTATCGACAAGGTTTACGAATTTTGAAATATCTTGATTGCCGTATTTAAAAATCAGGTTTGCAACCTCACCTTGATCTAATCTAAAATTTGTATATTCTCTAAGACCAGCTTCTCCATTAATCCTTGAAGGACTAATATCAAACACACCACCAACTCCGGTAATTCCAGTAATATCACCAGCTCTGGCACTTGTAGCTACAGAAAAAGCAATAACTAAAGCTGCGATACTCATCTTCGATAATTTTTTAGACATAAATATCCCTCACTATTTTTATTTGTATACGTATAATAATATAAACAATAAAATATATAAAAAATTGCTAATTTGTAAACAATTATTAACAATTTACTATTTAAAACCAGCTACATTACTAGCCCTCCTCTATCTATTAAAGCTAAAAAACACTGATTTTTCCAGTACAACGGCATAATATTACAAAAACTTTAATTTTCATAAAGATATATAACAAAATCAGCATTTGAATTAGCCAAATGCTGATTTCATAGTATTAAATTTTGAGAATTTTACATCGCTGAAACTGATATACTCGTAATACCGGAATTTCTGGCAGAATCCATAACTTTAACAACCGCACCATGCGTTGCATCACCGTCTGTTTGAATCAGCATACCATCCGGGTAATCTTTAGCCTGTGTTTTTAATATTGTTTCCAATTCAGAAGTCTGGATTTCTTCGCCCTGGATATAATATTTGTTGTCTGCAGTAATACTTACAGTCAAAATTTTAGACTCTTTATCATCCATTTGCTCCTGGGCAACATTTTCAGGCACAGTCAAATTAAGCCCCTGCTGGTCTAACAACGGCGCAATTACCATCATTATAATCAGCAATACCAAAAAGATATCTGTAAGAGGTGTAATATTTATTTCGTTAAAAGTTTTTCTTTCTCCAGGCATAATTTACGCCCCCTTCTTGTGTTTTAGAGATTCTGTTTCAAGATTTTTTTGTTCTTTTTTACTCAACGGTTCACCCGCAACAATAAGCTTCTTAAATTCAGCTTCCTGAGCTGCATCCATAACTCTTAGAATTTCGGCACTTTTTACTGACTCGTCAGCTTTAACAACAACTTCCGGTTTTTCGAGTGTAGGTCTGAGTGCCGTTAACTCATCAACAAGAGTTTCCGGATTAATCTCTCTGCCATTTACATACATAAGTCCTGTCTTTGTGATGGAAATTATTGCGTTCTTCTGCTCTATTGCAATACCGCTGTTTATCTCAGGAATGGAGATTGAGTTATCCATAGACTGAAAGGTCGGCGCAATTACCATCATTATAATCAACAGTACTAAAAAGATATCTGTCAAAGGTGTTATATTTATTTCGGTAAAAAGTTTACCCTGTTTTGAACTCATTGCCATTGTTCTAAATTATTCCTCTAAATTAACTACACATTTGAAGCAGATTTTGCAGATGCTGCTTCTTCCGAATCAACAAAACTCAAGAACAAAAGTTTTATCAATTGGAAATCATACTCATAATGTTTAACAACAGACTGGAAAGAGTTGAAAAACACAACTGCAACAATCGCAACAATCAAACCAAAAGCCGTTGCAATCAACGCAGAACCGATACCCATTGCAACAGCTGCTGACTGGTTACCCTGAGTTGCAAGATCTTGGAATGTGTACAAAATTCTGACAACAGTACCAAACAAACCTAAGAACGGAGCAACACCGCCTATAGTACCTAATATTGTCAAATGTTTTTCTAATTTTCTTGTCGCAAGCATTGCCGAAATATCGAAAGAACGTGAAAACCCTTCTCTTTGATCTGAAAAAATTCTGACAGATTCTTCCAAAACTTCACCGATTACCCCCCCACATTGAACAGCAATATCTTGCACACCTTGCAGATCATTAGCAGCTAATTTTTTTTGTACACGCGGGATAAGCTTGTTTATATCACGTCTGTTTTTGTTATAAACAGACATCCTTTGAATAACTACCTGTACAACAAGCAATGCACAGATAAGAATCGGTAATAATACCGGCCAATCCATTTTAATTGAGTTCCATAAAAGTTCCATAGTGTTTAATCCTCATTATTTAATCTAATACATTTTTTAGTAACCTGTAGCGCCAAATACGTTATAGTCAAACGTAAACTGGATATCTATACTTGCGCCCTTATATTCAACCGGGAGCGGTTTAAACGGAGCGGTTAATTTAACTGCATCCAAAGCTGCCTTATCCGCGTTTGGCAATCCGGAAGACTTGAATACCGAACATGAAAGCAGTCTGCCGTCTTTTGCAATCTTGAACAATAAAACTACACGTTTACTTTCATTTCCTTTAGGAGGGTTCCAGTTTTGTTTAATTCTGCGCTGTAAATCTCTCATATAAGGTCCGAAATCCGGTTCTCTTATTGCATCAATACCCGGTCTGCCATTAGGATTACCCGGGCCGGGATTTCCTGAGCCTCCGGAACCGCCGCCGCCATGCCCAAGCTTAGTTCCGCTTCCGCCGGCACTATTGCCTGTAGGAGCCAAAGCCGGAGCCGGTGTAAATTTACCCGAACCTGTTGAAGAGCCGCCTGTAGAACCTCCCTTGTTTGCAGTTCCCGAACCGCTTACAGGGCCTGTAGCATAAGTACCGCTTTTTGTTCCGCCTGAAGGAACCGGCACTTTAAACGCAGATGATGGTTTTTGAACAGTTTTTGGTGTCATTGGAGGCTTAACCGAAGGTCTTGCAGTTGGAGGATTCGGCTTGGCAACCTGCGGCGCCTTTGGCGCAGGTGCAGGCTTTTCAACTGGTTTCTGAACAGGTTTTGTAATTTTATCAAATATCGACTGCTGAGCCTTCGGCTTTGCTGTAGTCTTAGGCTTTTGAGCCGGAGTTGGTGATTTTTTTGGTGCGGCAGGAGCAGAAGCTGCCTGCGGCTTAGACGGAGTCGAAGGACTTGGTGAAGGAAGCGAAACTTTTTGTTTCGGATCGTGGTGCCCTCCGGCACGTGAATTTATATGTGCTCTGTATGGAGTGTTTTTATTTATAGGAGTATCTTCTTTTTCAACCAAGACAAATTCAATATCATTAAGTTTTGGCTGAGGTCTTTTTGAAATCGGAATAATAATTCCGAGCCATGTCAACAAAAACGAAAGACTAACTGCCGCTATAATAAATACAATATGCAAAACAACTGATAATACAAAGGCTTTTTCCATTGAAATACTGTCACGGTCCTCACGCATAACAGCTGGCAATGTATACCCTTTATTATCATCTAGTTCTCTCTCTTCTACGTTATCTATGTATTTACCTAAGATTGACATTGTTTTTCCTTATTAAAATTTCCCCTAATCAATTTCCGTTATAATTCTATTCTAAATCAAAAATAAAATTATTACCCTAATTACTAATAATTAGAATTATATATTGCCGGGTTTACAGTAATCGGCTGGGTTAAGGTAATTTCAACCTGTGAATTTACAGGGATATCAACATCGTTTCCTTTATCCCATAGAGATTTAACCAATCCGCCTCCGGCACCGACAGCAGTTCCGAGTGCTGCACCTCTGCCGATATCACCGCCGGCAAGTGCGCCAAATACAACACCTGACACAGCTCCGGCAGCGGAACCTACCGTTAAATCCTTTGTATATTCTTTTGTAACATCCATTTTAGTTCCGCCAATAAGTACTCCCGTATTATCACTGGTCTTAATTACAGCAGAAATAGGAATTTGTATTCCATAAGGAGTCACAATCTGGGTAAATCTTATCAACAATTTTCCGTTCATGCTACCGCGCTTCGCTTTGGAAACTTCCAATACACTTCCGGTAATAGAACTTCCTGCAGGAGCAATTAAATTATTATTATAATAAAAATCCGAACCCAATGCCAATGTTACATTTTGTCCAAGAGTTAAATTAGCGGAATTCAGCGGAACAGTAACCACCGCAGGAAAACTTTGACCTGCCGGAACGGTTATAACACTCCCCTTTAAAGTTCCGTTTGCATACTGGTTCAGCCCGTTATAATTTGCAGGCTGATATGCCGGAGTTACTGCATTTTGACTATAGTTATAATTTTCTGCGGAATAAGAAATTCCAGCACTAAGCATTAAAACAGCAAGTGATATAAATAATTTTTTGCTCATAAAGCTTCCCTTTCTGATAAAATACCCATATCTGATAGTACACATCAATAACAATATTTTAATAAATATAGAATATTTGTCAATTTGTTAAAGTATGGGTCACAGTCACAGGATCCGTCAAAATTATAATTCTGTCTTCCCCTGATGTGATAACGGCATGACTTCCCATTTTTCTTGTCCGGCCGGGTCTAACCTGTAAAGTGGTATTTATACCGATATTACCCTGGTAATGCGGCATTTTAATCCATTCGGCAGGAGCTGACATTTCACCGCCAATCATATTATTATTAGAAGTATAAATGTAACCCTGAACAGGAATTTCAAAACCATCAGGCAATACCATTTTCGTGATTTTAACCTTCATCGAAGCATTTGTCCCGACAACAGGATCGTGAACTTCTTCCACATAGCCTAAAAATGCGGTATTAATAGGTATAATATTTGTTTCATGCATATAAAGGTCATTTGTTGAAGTGAAACGAACTTTATAACCATCCTGGCAATACTGGGTTGAAATTTCCTGCGCACTTGCAACCGGAATAAAAGTCCCTGCCGGAACTTCAACTCCGTCATACGACCTTATATCAATTTGCACAGGAACAATCAGCTCTTCTGCATACGAAGCTCCGTGGAAAAATATGCCCAACCCTAAAGTTAAAGTAAATAAAATCCTTCTCATAGGAATTATTATAACATTTTTTTTATATTTATCAAGCAACTTGTATGTAAAAAACGGGATGCACCTATAAGTGCACCCCGATCTTTACTTATAAATACTATCAACCTACTTTGCAGGTTTATCAAACATCTGCTTAATACCGTCGACAGATGCCAAAATTCCGGATGCTTCATACGGCATATAAACAACTTTGTTATTTTGACCCTTTGAAATATCACCAAGTGTTTCAAGGTATTTCATTGCAATCAAATATTTGTCCGGCTGGCCTTTATCAGCGAAAGCTTCAATTATTCTGTTAATAGCTTCTTTTTCTGCCTCAGCTTCGATAATACGAGCTTGCGCTACACCTTCCGCTCTTAAGATTTCAGCCTGCTTTTCGCCTTCTGCAGAACGAATAGCAGCTTCTTTTTCACCTTCTGCTTTTCTTATTGCGGCTTCTTTCAAACCTTCAGCTTCCGTAATTGTTGCGGTTTTTTCTCTGTCTGCTTTCATCAATTTATCCATTGAAGCTTGGATATCAGCAGGAGGGAAAATATCTTGAATTTCTACACGGTTGACTTTTACGCCCCATTTGTTTGTAGCTTCATCAAGGATTGTACGAAGTTCCGTATTAATTGTGTTACGTGAAGTCAGTGTCTTTTGCAAATCCATCTGACCAACAAGGTTTCTTAAGTTTGTCTGTGTAAGTTTTTCAATGGCTTCCGGCAAATTAGCAATCTCATAAACCGCACTTTTTGAATCAATTATCTGAAAATATATTAAAGCATTAATTGTGATAGATACGTTATCCTCTGTGCATAAGCACCTGCTTTTATTGAACTTATTTTCGGAATCGGCATAATTTTATCTCCAATTTTTATTATTGCAAATGATTTGCATTTGCATTTATAATTAGACAACTTAAATAAAAATAATCAAGTTATTTTGCTATATTTTTTAAAAATTATGTTAAAATAATCGTGAAAGGGTTAATTATGCGGCAGAAATTAGAAGGTTGCAGAGCGTCAAAAAACAGAGATAAGGTATTGCAAATTCTTGAACATCAGAATTGTCCAATAACGACAGAAGAAATTTATAATATGGCAAAAGAAGAAATCCCAAAAATTTCGCTGTCCACAATATACAGAATTATTGAAAAACTTGTAACTCTCGGTATTGTAAATAAAGCTACAACACTGAATGATAACAGAGCCAGATATGAACTTGTACGTGAAACCCATAAGCATTATATGATTTGTACAAAATGCCATAAAATGATTCCGATAGACTGCTGCCCGCTGGAAGAATTGGAAAATAAATTGGCAGATGAAACAGGCTTTAATATCACCGGTCATAAGTTTGAACTTTACGGAGAATGCAAAGACTGTTCTGTAAAACACTGAACTTAAAAGCAATCTTGAAAAATTTTTAAAATATGTTAAAATTATAATGTATACTGTAATTCTCAAAGGAGGACTTATGAAAAACTCAATTATAGCTGATTTCTCCGGGGGGGGGGGGGGACTTAATCATAAGCTAGGCAAGCGTTTTCACCCTGTATCCGATAACATTGCGTATGAAGATATCTTCGGGGCCGCTCCTCGTAACAATGTGACTGCATTCACTTTAGCCGAAGTTTTGATTACTCTCGGCGTTATTGGTGTTGTCGCTGCACTTACCATGCCTATGCTCCAAACCAAAGTCCAGGAGCTTATTCTCGAGGCTCAGGCTAAAAAAGCCAAAAATATTGTCGCTAACGGATATAAATTAATGATGGCGCACTACGAAATCTTTAACGTTGCTAATCTTCCTTTCTTGGCTAAGTGTAACGAAATGGAAGACAAAGACTGCGTTTCTAAGGAACACAAAGATGCATTTAATGTTATCAACGACTCTGTTAACGGGCTCCAGCCTGAAAGACTCCCGGACTCGTACGCCGTCGAAGGCAAAGCCTCTCCGTCGCCGTTTAATTGGGATGATGTGCTCTATATGTTCACAACAGGTGACGGCATGATTTTCGGCGTTATTCCAGATGATACCTTCTCGTCCTTCGATGTTGTTGTCGATGTTAACGGAAAAAATAACCCTAACATTGCGACCAAAGACCTTCTTAAATTCAGGTTCGCAGGCGAAGGAGGACAGCTTTACGATATTTCTGAGGAACTCGCGGATGTTCAGGAATGCTCTGCTGAAACCCCGCAGTTTTGTACGGATTATGAGTCCTGTGTCAATGCCGGGGGATGGTGGGTCTCATCTGGTTATGGAGCTTGGGAGTATAATGGAACCTGCAATCATTAGCAGAAGAAATAAAGACAAAACAAGCGGGAAATATATAAATCCCGCTTGTTTTTGGATATGATATTATTTATTTGTTTATTTTGCCGGTTTATCAAACATTTGCTTGATACCATCAACTGAAGCCAGAATTCCTGACGCTTCGTAAGGCATATAAACAACTTTGTTATTCTGGCCTTTTGAGATATCACCAAGAGTTTCGAGATATTTCATTGCAATCAGGTATTTATCAGGCTGTCCTTTATCCGCAAAAGCCTCAATAATTTTATTAATAGCTTCTTTTTCCGCTTCGGCTTCAATAATACGAGCTTGAGCAACACCTTCGGCTCGCAGAATTTCTGCCTGCTTTTCGCCTTCTGCAGAACGAATAGCAGCTTCTTTTTCACCTTCTGCTTTTCTTATTGCGGCTTCTTTCAAACCTTCAGCTTCCGTAATTGTTGCGGTTTTTTCTCTGTCTGCTTTCATCAATTTATCCATTGAAGCTTGGATATCAGCAGGAGGGAAAATATCTTGAATTTCTACACGGTTAACTTTTACACCCCATTTGTTTGTTGCTTCATCAAGAATTGTGCGAAGTTCCGTATTAATCGTATTACGGGAAGTCAATGTTTTTTGCAAATCCATTTGACCTACAAGGTTTCTTAAATTTGTCTGGGTAAGCTTTTCAATAGCTTCCGGCAAATTCGCGATCTCATATACCGCACTTTTTGAGTCAATAATTTGGAAATAAATTAACGCATTAATAGTAATCGAAACGTTATCTTCCGTAATTACATTCTGACGAGGAAAATCATACATCTGCTCACGTTTATCAATCCTATCTGCCTGTTTTAACAAATAATATGTCTGCCCGTCAAAACCTCTTTGGCTAACCTTTGTCAAAATACCACGCGGTGCTTCCAAAATAGGAAAAATGAAATTCAGCCCTGCAGTAAGTGTTCTTTCATAACGTCCCATACGCTCAATAATCACTTCCTGCTGCTGCTGAACAATGATTATACCCTTAAATACATAAATTACGACCGCAATCAATAAAATTAAAATCAGCATAAACACCAATTATCCTTTCTTTTAAATTCTCTCTACATATAAAATCAAACTGTCATTTCTTACAATTCTAACTTCACTTCCGGCAGGAATATCTTCGCCATCCTGAATCCTTGCATCCCATCTCTCATCATAAATAGTGACCGCACCTGAATTCTTAGTAACAGTTTCCGTAACCTTAGCGGTTTTTCCTATATATTTTCCGTCAAGTCCGGTTTGATTATCCTTAGTATCCCGATGCCTTAATAACAGAGGACGAATAAGCCAAATTGAAAGCAAAGACAAGATAATAAAATCTATAATTAACGCATTCCAGCTGTTTACAAACAACGACAACAAAGCCGTCAAAATACCCGCAACCGCGAAATTAAGAAAAAATGCGGACGGAATAATAATTTCCAATATCACTGCAATAACAGCAATTATTGAAAAAATTTGCCACAAAGCCATAATTAAAACTCCTATCTCTCTTACAAAGGTTATTATACCATATACTAAAACACGCGTCAATTGTTTAAAATTAGCATTATTATCACAAAAGAAATTTCTAAACCGTATATTTGATTTTGCAAAAGCTTCTTGAATTTTCTGCCGTTAAAATTTTTGAACAGAAAGGAAGTATATATGGCTAGAATAATAGAAGGTCAGCGCAGAATTATCAAAATGTCGGTTGATGATGTATTAAACATTGTAAGAGAATACCAGCAGATAACGCACAATGCCTGCTGCTACGAGCACATTCGGGAACTTTTAAACAATGCGGAATTCTATATTCCGGAAGATGTGTAATTACACATTCCCGGTAGAGCTGTTCTTATCATCTTCAAGCTGTTTGATATCAATATCGCTTGAATCATCAGCGTATGCGTCATTAATCGCCGGAATATCAATATCAACATTAACATCCGCATCAACCATTTCGATATCGGATTTAGGAAATTCTTTGATTTTTCCGTCCTCCATCTTAACCGCAACGGTACCACTTAAGAATTGCAGATAGCAAACCTTTCCTAAACCTTCCGATGTCATTACAGAAGAACCTATAGGAGGCATACCTTTTGCAGCATCAATGTAATTTGCGTATTCATAAGTAAGACAGCACAACAACCTGCCGCAAGTTCCGGAAATCTTACCGGGAGCAATCGGCATCCCTTGATCTTTTGCTAACTTAACGTTAATAGTGGCAAACTTTCTCAAACACGAAGAACAGCAGAACGGTCTGCCGCAAATACCAACCCCGTCAAGTATCGAGGTTTCATCACGCACTCCTATATGCCTCAAATCAATTCGTACTCGTGTAAATACCTGCGTCAAATCTTTCAGCAGTGCTCTGAAATCAACTCTTTCAGGTGCTGTATAATAAAACGTAATTTTACGTCTGTCAAAAGTAATCCTGCACTGAACAAGATTCATAACAAGTTTATGCTGTGCAATAAGCGCCTGACATTTAAAAAAAGATTCCACTTCTTCTTTTTTTATATCTTCCAGCACCTGAAGATCATGCTGGTTCATTACACGAATTACGGGAAAAGCCTGCGGCTCAGCCTTTGTCATAGCCCATTGCTCCGCAACTTTTGAATTTACAAGCTCAACTTTTAAAGCCTCTTCTCCTTTTTCGGTTCTTACAAGAACCATCTGCCCCTCTTCAACCTTAATATTATCAGGCACGGTAATAGGATGAAATGTATTTTTTAAATATTTGACAGCATATTTCATTTAAACGTATCTTTCTTCTTCTTTCAACTTTCTGTTCATTAATTTTGACAAAAGCTCCTGCGGTGTAATATCCGTGTAAACGGCTTCATATATTGCATTCGACACCGGCACCTCAATCCCGAGTTTTTTTGCAAGTTCACAGATCGCTTTAGATGTTTTTACACCTTCCGCCACAGAGCCTAACTCTTTTAATATATCATCGACTTTCTTACCCTTAGCAAGCATTGAACCGACTGTATAATTTCTTGACATCGGGCTGGAACAAGTCGCAATCAAATCACCCATGCCGGAAAGCCCGTATAATGTCGAAGGATTCGCTCCAAGGTTTATACTGACTCTCACAATCTCAGCCATCCCGCGTGTAAGAAGGGTTCCTGCGCAGTTGTCGCCTAAATTCATCTCATGCGCAAAGCCGGAGGCAATAGCAATAACGTTTTTTAAACTTCCGCCAAGTTCAACCCCTATAACATCGCTGTTTGTATACAACCTGAACCGGTTTGGAACATTGCAGGCATGCTGAACGAATTCCGCAGCCGCCATATCATCACTTGCAACACAAGCCGCAGTAGGTTTACCCGCCAAAACTTCTTTAGCCAATGTAGGCCCCGAAAGAATTGCAAGCTTCTGTTCAGGCAAAACCTCTTTAATAACTTCCGACATTCTCATCAAGGAAGGAAGTTCTATACCCTTTGAGGCATTTACCAGAATTTGATTTGGCTTAATTCCGGCTGTTTTCAAGTGCTCGCAAACATCTCTTACACCTGAGGTTGCTACAACCGATAATATAATATCAGCACCTTCTATTGCTTTTTCAAGGTTTGATGTAACCTCAACATGCTCAGACAACTGAACTTCAAGCGGCTTAGAGGCGTGTTTGTTGTTTATCAAATCTTCAGACAAGTCCTGCGCTCTGCCCCAAACCGTAACTTCATCAAAATTATCAGTCAAAAGCCAGGCTAATGTCAGCCCCCAGCATCCTGCACCTAATACCGTTAATTTCATTCTCTCTCTCCCTATACCGCAAGTTTTGTCTTAATCAATTTTCTTAATACTCCGCCGTGTTTTTTTAATTCTGACCTGGCGGTATCAACATCCATTTTCATTATAATAGAAACAATTGCAGTTTTAATTTCCCAATTGCATTTCAAAAGTGCTGCAAGGGCCTCACTATGTGTTACATCTGCAATCTGTGCTACAATTCTTATTGCTCTGTCTTTTAGCTTTTCATTTACTGCTTGCAAATCTATCATAAAGTTTTCGTAAGTCTTACCGATTTTTATCATAGAACCGGTTGTAAGCATATTCAAAATCATCTTTTGTGCAGTACCGGCTTTCAGCCTGCTGGAGCCCGCGATAACTTCCGGCCCTACTTCTGCGCAAATCACCAGCCCGGCTTCTTCCGCAACCCTTCCTTTAGAATTACACGTAACAGCTATAGTTTTACAGTTAACTTCATCTGCCTGCGCAAGAACGCCAAGCAAATATTTAGGGTTGCCGCTTGCAGAAATCACAACCGCTACATCTTTATCAGTCAAAACTTTTGCATCTTCTTTTCCAAGATCAAAATCATCCTCGGCACCTTCAACAGACTTTCTCATTGCTCTGTCACCGCCTGCAATAATCCCCTGAACCATATCCGGAGAAACGCTGAATGTCGGAGGACATTCGGAAGCATCCAAAATACCAAGACGACCAGATGTTCCGGCTCCAAAATAGAAAAGTCTGCCGCCTTTTAAAAACTGCTTTGCGATTAAATCTATAGCATCAGCGATATGCTCCGCTTCATCCTCAACAGCAAGAGCAACAAGTTTGTCCTCATTGTTCATCTTTCTGACAATTTCAATAGTAGGAAGGATATCAATATCCTTCGTGTTTTCATTTCTGTATTCCGTAATAATGTCACTCATGCCGCTACCTCCTTATAACTTATAAACACCAATTACTTGCAGAAAACTATTTATAATTTCATCAAATTAGCCATTTCAATCGCAGCTTTAGCAGCTTCTGAGCCTTTGTTTCCGGCTTTTGTTCCGGCTCTTTCAATAGCCTGTTCAATATTTTCGGTTGTCAATACCCCGAAGATAACAGGGATTTCACACTGCAGCCCAACTTGTGCAATTCCTTTTGACAACTCCGCACTTACATAATCAAAATGAGCTGTTGCACCTTTTATAATTGCTCCAAGCGTAATAATTGCATTATACCTGCCGGTTTTTGCAAATTTCAATGCCGCAAGAGGAATTTCAAAAGCTCCAGGAACCTTTACTATATCAATATTATCCGGATTAACACCGTGGCGTCTTAGTTCATCAACAGCTCCGGACAATAGTTTTGACCCTATAAAATCGTTAAATCTTGAAATTACGATACAAAATTTTTCATCACTAACAACAAGTTGACCTTCATAAGTTTTCATTTATTTTCTCCACATATCCTGTAATCTATTCCTATTTTACAACATAGAGAACTATTTTACAAGCAGAGGCGCAAAAATCTTATAAAAAATATAAAATGCCGTTAATATTAATAAAATCCCGCTGAATTTCAAAAGCAAATCGGAAATCTTATAAAAATTTTTCCAGGTTTTAAGTTTCGAAGTTAAAACACCGGCAAACACCAATATCAAACCCTGTCCCAAAGAGAACAAAAACAGCATAATGACAGATTGGGTCAGACTTGCGGAAAGCGAGGCAAAAGCCATAATTGCAGCTAATATCGGAGTTGAGCAGGGAGTACCCGCAAGTGCCACCACACCGCCTAAAAGAATCGGATAAAGAAAATTACTGGTACCATCGTTTTTCGGCATTTCCTTTATTAAAACAGGCAGTTCAAAATCAAGCACACCGACAAGTTTTAAGCCCATAATTAAAACAATACTTGCGATAATTACACTAAAATACCCTCCTGCAAATGACACAAAAACTTTCCCGGTCACGGCACAAATTATCCCAATCACGGAAAACACAATTGCAGAACCGATTATGAAAAAGAAAAGCTGCATAAAAGTTTTTGAGGGCTTTGCATCGGAATATCCGCCTACATAACCTATAATTATAGGCAGCATAGCCAATGAACACGGCGATATTGAAGCGACAAGGCCTCCGAGAAAAGAAATCAGATATAAAAGCGGAATACTGGCTCCGTCCGTAAATAAATCCGCATAATTCAGCATTACTTAAGCTCCTTTAAGTATCCTTCAAAAACATTTCTGTCAACAGCCCCTTCAATACGACGCACCTGCTGTCCTTGTGAATTCATCAGAATAATCGTAGGGACAAGCGTTACATTGTATTTTTTTATCCAATCCTGAGTTTCCGGCTTATTATCCTGAACATGGATTTCCGTTAGGGCAATTCTATCCTGATACTGCGGATAAATTTCTTTCATTATTTTATTCATAGTCTGGCAATCTAAACACATCGCAGAAGTAAATTTTATAATCTGCGGTTTTGTAGTTTTTGCATCTACACTCCCCATGTCACTGCCAGACCCGGCACTTAAGAACATATATGCCAAAATCGGCAAAATCAATACAAGCAAAACTATGATAATATTTTTTTTCATAAAATTTCTCCCTTATCTTAAAAACAATATTATCATAAACCAAAACTTTATAAATACAATTACACATCTGGAGAGCTAATTAAAAATCTAATATTGAAAAATGTAGAAACACACGTTAAAATATTAACAGATACTTGAATTTATGGAGGATATATCAAATGTTAAAATCTGAAAACACTGATTATACCTATATTCTCCAGGGGGGGTGGGGCTAGACTCTCCGCTTTTGGAGATAGTTTCAGCCTTTTAGACACTTTTAAAACCCGGTATTGCAATTTTCTGGATTGCTTCAACGCTTCGCGTTTCGCAATGACGCCTTTTGTCATTCTGAGGGCTTTAGCCCGAAGAATCTCATTAAATAAGAGATCCTTCGCTATCGCTCAGGATGACAATGTAACCAGCGGTTCGCTTTGTAAGGATGACACCATACGTCATTGCGAACGAAGTGAAGCAATCCGGGAAAAGAGTATCCAAAGCAAATTGTCACATTGCGATGGTAGTAAGATCCTGAAACAAGTTCAGGATGACATTAGGCGTCATTGCGAGGTCGGATTTTCGGAAGGGTGCCGTGGCACGAAGTGCCCCAGCCCGCAAGTTGGAGCCGGACGTCACTCCGGCGACAACCCGAATAATCCGATAGTTAGCGAAGCAATCCAGAAGAAAAGATCGCACAACGAAGTACGCGATGACAAACTATGGTACATCTTGCCTGCCGCATGTCATCGCGGAAGGCGTAAGCCTGTCCGCGATCTAAAAGAAAAAGCAGCCTTCACACTTGCGGAAGTTCTTATTACCCTTGGCATTATCGGTATTGTCGCTGCTATGACAATGCCAATGCTTATAGCAAAGTACCAGAAAATTGTTACCGCTACTCAACTTAAAAGAACATATTCTCTTTTATATAACGCACATTTAATGGCAGTAAAAGATTTCGGAGATATGGAATATTGGGATATGCCTATATCATCATCAGATCCGGATACAGGCGAATCTATACCGGCCAAAATTACACAAACAGAATTTGTAGAAAAATATTATATGCCGTATCTGAGAACATCCGGAGCCAGAGCTCATAAATTTACAGATACATACCATGCATATAATTTTAACGGGCAAGATGCATATTTTCATGACGGCTCAATTACCAGAGGAGCATTCTTTAGACTGGCAGACGGCTCTTGTATCACTTTATGGTCTAATAACCAATTTGCAACATTTACAACCGATGTTAATTGCCAAAAAGCCCCAAATATTGTAGGCCGTGACGTCTTTGACATTGCCACAGTATTTAACACCGGAAATCGCAAATTTGAGATTCCGAGATTACCAAGAATGTATATATCTTCAAGAAATGATATTATAGAGATGTGCAAAGAGTCCAGTTATGGCGGAGGCTTTCCTACATTATGTTTCCTAATATTCACCGGTGACGGCTGGACATTCAAAGACGACTATCCTTGGAAATAATATCCGTAAAAAGAAAACCGCCCCGAATACGGAGCGGTTTTTCTTATTATTTACATTAACTATTTTGTAGTCTTGTAATAATCTCTTACAACACCGTTGTAAGCATCGATGTAGATAGCTTTAATATCTTCCATCAACGGATAAGCCGGGTTTGCACCTGTACATTGATCGTCAAATGCAAGTTCAACCATTTCATCCAATTTTTCATTGAATTCAGCTTCTGAAATACCAAATTCTTTAATTGAGAATGGCAAGTTGATATTCTTCATTAAATCTTCAATAGCTTTTATGAATAATTCAACTTTTTCATCATCATTCTTACCGCCCAAACCAAGCTCATCTGCGATTTGAGCATATTTAGCTTTAGCGTTAGGGAATCTGTACTGCGGGAAGATTGCCTGTTTTTTCGGACAATCAACAGCGTTGTACTTGATAACCTGTCTGAATAACAATGCGTTAGCTACACCGTGCGGTACGTGGAACATTGCACCAAGTTTGTGAGCCATAGAGTGGCACAATCCCAAGAATGCGTTTGCAAATGCCATACCAGCTATTGTTGCTGCGTAATGCATTTTTTCTCTTGCAACAGGATCGTTAGCTCCTTCATTGTATGATCTTTCAAGATATCTGAAGATTAACTTTGTAGCTTCCAAAGCATTTGAATTTGTAAAGTTTGTAGCCATTGATGATACATAAGCTTCAGTTGAGTGAACCAATGCATCAATACCGGAAGCTGCTGTTAATCCTTTTGGCATACCATCAACATAGTTAGGGTCAATGATAGCCATGTTAGGAGTTAATGCATAATCAGCGATTGCATATTTTACGTGAGTTTCATCATCTGTAATAATTGCAAACGGAGTAACTTCTGAACCTGTACCTGATGTTGTAGGAATTGCAACCATTGTTGCCTTCTTACCCAATTCAGGAATTCTGCAGATTCTCTTTCTGATATCCATAAATCTCATAGAAATATCAGAGAAGTCTGTATCAGGCTGTTCATACATCAACCACATAATCTTAGCAGCATCCATCGGAGAACCGCCGCCCAATGCGATAATTACATCAGGTTCGTACGGTTTGATTATTTCCATAGCCTGTCTGATTGTAGACAATGTAGGATCCGGTTTAACATCAAAGAAGATTTGGTGATCAATACCGATATCATCCAATACATTAACAATACTATCAACTGCACCGGAGTTAAATAAGAATCTGTCGGTTACAATAAATGCACGTTTTTTGCCTTCAAGTTCACGGAGAGCTAAATCAACTGAACCTCTCTTGAAGTAAACTTTAGGCGGAACCTTAAACCAGAGCATATTTTCTCTCCTTTCTGCAACTGTCTTGTAGTTTAATAAGTTTTCAACGCCGATGTTACCAGAAACAGCGTTTTTACCCCAAGAACCGCAGCCGAGTGAAAGTGACGGTTCAAGTTTAAAGTTATATAAATCACCGATACCGCCCTGTGCAGATGGAGAGTTAATCAACACTCTGCAAGTCGGCATTTTTTCAGCATATCTGTCAATTCTTTCCTGACGACGTGTATCAGTATACAAGTCAGCTGTATGGCCTGCACCGCCTTTGGAAACAAGTTCATAAGCCATTTCTGCAGCTTCTTCAAAGTCTTTTGCTTTATACATCGTCAATATCGGAGACAATTTTTCTCTTGAGAACGGATCTTCCCAATCTACTGAAGGTCTTTCCGCAAGAAGAAGTTTAGCAGTTTGAGGAACATCAAATCCTGCAAGTTCTGCAATTCTGTGAGCAGTCTGTCCAACGATATCAGGATGAGCAGTGCCGCGTTTAGGGTCAATGAAAGGAAGAGCAATTAATTTCTTTTCATCAGCCTGAGTTAACAAGTGAGCTCCTCTGTAGATAAATTCTTTTTTAACTTCTTCATAAACTTTATCTACAACAACAACTGATTGTTCTGAAGCACAAATCATACCGTTATCAAAAGTTTTTGACATAATAATTGAAGAAACAGCCATTTTAATATCTGCGGTTTCATCAATAACAGCAGCAGCATTACCAGGGCCTACACCAAGTGCCGGGTTGCCTGATGAATAAGCAGCCTTAACCATTCCAGGGCCGCCTGTAGCAACGATACAAGCAATTGAAGGGTGCTGCATTAACTGGCTTGACAACTCAATAGAAGGAACGTCAATCCAGCCGATAATATCTTCAGGAGCACCTGCTTTTACAGCAGCTTCTAAAACTATTTTTGCAGCTTCAATTGTACATTTTTTTGCTCTTGGGTGTGGTGAAAAGATAATTGCGTTTCTTGTTTTTAAAGCAATTAAAGCTTTGAAAATTGCAGTTGAAGTCGGGTTAGTTGTAGGAACAATACCTGCAAGAACTCCGAGAGGTTCAGCAACAATTTTAATACCGTTTGTTTTATCTTCTTTAATGATACCGCAAGTTTTAGCGTGTTTATGTTTATTGTAAATATATTCTGATGCAAAGTGGTTCTTAATAATTTTATCTTCAAGAACACCCATACCAGTTTCTTCAACAGCCATTCTTGCAAGCGGGATACGAGCTTTATCAGCCGCAGTTGCTGCAGCTTTGAATATCGCATCAACCTGTTCTTGTGTATAAGTTGAATAAATCTTTTGAGCTTTCTTAACTCTTTCAATAAGCAACTCTAATTGTTCGGCAGTCTCTACGGAATTTGAAGAGCTTTTCAAAGCCTTTTCCAAATTATCGACCGTCTTTTTGTTTTTTGTTGTCATAATTTTTCTCCTTTTTATAACAAATTGATTATATCATTAAAACTTTTGCTATTCCATACTTTCAGGGGATTTTATATACAAATGTAAATTCGTGAATTATTTCACAATCACATTTTAGCGCAAACGTTGTCAAAAAGCAAGTGTATTTTTTACAATCTTTATACAAATTTAATATTTAAAATTACATCCAACGTATGAAAACTTTTGTGCCGGAATGGTTTATAC
The DNA here is from genome assembly GCA_944324365.1 of Candidatus Gastranaerophilales bacterium. Classification (GTDB taxonomy): domain Bacteria; phylum Cyanobacteriota; class Vampirovibrionia; order Gastranaerophilales; family Gastranaerophilaceae; genus UBA1221. Next base: position 1,711 of record CALUWA010000006.1, on the reverse strand, counting down.
TGGGTCTTATGAAAAAGCTGAAAGAATACTTTATAAAAATTGCATTAAAAATGAGAGCTAAAACTCTTGAAAAGATGTTGAAAAAAACGTTTACAAATTCAACATCAAAAACAATTATCTCGTCTACGGAAACAATGACTTTAAACTCCAAAACCCTGGAGATCATAGAAAATATAAAAAACAATGTAAAAGACATTACAAAAACAACAGGCAACAACCCGCAAAAATTAATTGATTACATTGAAGCACAAGGAACAAAGGTTTATAAAATAAAAAATGCAAACACAATTTTACAAAAAATAAACGAACACACAGGATTTATCACAGAACTTTGCGGCATAAAAGCTATTTACGTAAATGTTCTTACCGGACAAGGAATAGGATTTAAAAGCAAACCGATGTTCATCATAAGCGACAAACAAACAGATTACTATATGCTGCTTAGGGAATTTTATCTTTGGTATTCAATGAATATGAAGCTTCCCGGTTTTGATTTCAAAACACAGGAGAAGTTTAAAAAGTATATTAAAAACAGCCAAAATGCATCCTTCAAAGGACTTCATTACTCAGAAATGCTGAAAATTAAAGAAGCAATAGCACGCGACAAAGAAGCGAATGAATTTGTTATGGATTTAATCAGAGAAAAAGACGGCGGCGCAAATGTTTTCGGCAAAATGACATCCGGCGGCGCAAACATCTAAACTGCAAATTGCAAAATTATTCCGCTGATAATGCTTATCACAAGCAAGATTAAAATAGTTTTAATCGTATCTTTAATATTATTCATCCTAAGCAAAACAAGTAACCCAAGCCCGGCATTCGACATTAAACCCGCCATAGCCGCCCCAAATGAAATCGTCCCCTTTATAAGCATTAAAGTAATCGCAATAGATACCGCACAGTTTGGAATTAAGCCGACTATTGCAGTTATAACAGGCTGAAGAATTTTATAAGCCGTCATATCATTTGAATAAAAACTGCTTATTACATCTACATTGATAAAATAATTGAGAATTAATGTTATTACAAGAATGAATGCGAAAGTATGAATAGTGTGCTTAACAGGATGAATCAATAAATCGCGTTTTCGCCCTTTCATAATTTCATGGTGACAGCATCCAGCCTCGATATGCTCGTCAGCATCTTCATGTTCAGGAAAAGAGGTTTCATTTTGCTTAAATATAAAATCTACCAAATACCCGGCAGGAATTGCAACCAAAAGTTTTATAACAATTACCGGAACTACATAATGATAGCTTGCGGGATTAGCAAGCAAAACAGGAATTGCCTCGTCCGATGTCGCCAAATATATAGCAAGAAGGGTTCCGCGGGTTATAAAACGCCTTACATATAAAGTACTTGCAATAACAGAAAATCCGCATTGCGGAATAATTGAAGCCAAACTTCCGATAACAGGTCCGGATTTTCTGGCAGATTTCATAAAAGTGTTTACTTTATCCGAAAAATAAAATTCGAAAAACTCAACAAGCAAAAAGATAACAAATAAAAACGGCAATACAGCAAAACTGTCACCAATTGCATCTGCAGCCCATTCAACCATTCCCATATTTTCTAAAAATTCAGCAATCATAAACACCTCTCGGAACTTATTATATAACAAACAAAAGTGAACAAGTGCCTGAGGTACATCAACATGACGCTTCTTGGATTATTGGCGGCTCGACCGGCTCAACGCAGCTCTCGCCAGGAC